>JAAVEW010000011.1 GCA_014801075.1 Barnesiella sp.
CAAAGGCTCATACGAGCGTATTGCAAAGTTGATAAAGAAGCATTCATCAGCTCCAATGCTGGATGTCATCAACTTCTGGGAGATAGTTGTCTTCTCATGGCTTACCGGCAACGCGGATATGCACCTGAAGAACTTCTCACTCTTCAAGCCGACAGAAAATTATATGCTTACACCGGCATACGACCTGTTATCAACTTCAATTGTCATACCCGAAGACGATGAAGAACTGGCTTTAACGTTAAACGGTAAGAAGAAAAAGATAAAAAGAGATGACTTTGAAAAAGCGATGTCTGATAGCGGAATGGATGAAAAGTCAATCGCCAACCTGTTCAAAAAATTTGAAAGGGCATACCCTAAATGGATAGAAATGATTGCCCAATCTTTCCTGCCGGAGGAACAACAAGAGTTATATCGTGAGCAGATAGAGAGAATGTCGGCTAAACTTGGAATAGTTAACACTTGACCGAGAAATAGTTAAATGTGTTCTCGGTATTGGGCGAGGGAATAAACTTTGTTTATAGCGCGGGGATAGATGTTGCTTGTAAATGAAAGAGACTGTGCGGGCCATCACTTTGCGTGATGGTTGCACAGTCTTTTTTAGGTTAGGATTGCCCCGTTGGAGGGGTTAGTGTTTGGAGAATCGTTGATTTAGTGGCGGTTACTTGATGATGACCTTTTTGCCGTTGATTATGTTGATACCTTTTACGGGTTGGTCAAGGCGACGGCCCATAAGGTCGTAGATTACGAGCTCTTCGTCGTCGGTGTAGATGTTGTCGATGCCTGAGAGCGATTCGGTCACGATTGCTGTCGAAAGGTTGGAGATGTTGGACTCTTCATCGCCGAATACTGCGGTGACAACGTAGGTGTAGTCACCCTTATCTACGCGGTCGTCAACGTAGGTGGTAGCCTTAACGGGCGATTCGTTGAGACAAACGCCGTCGCGATAGACGTTGTAACCGGCGAATGTTTCAGAAGAAACGTTTGCCTTGGGACAGTAAGTAATGTCGTCAATCATGAATACGTACTTATCCTTTGAGGTGCAGCGGATAGCGAAGTATCGTGCGCCTTCGGGGAGATTGAACGAGTATTCGGTCCACTGTTCGGGAACTTCGTCTACGGGCGAACCGGCGAGAACGAAGTCACTGATTTCCTTGCCTGTGGTAGAGTAAAGTACCTCGAAGCTTTCGAGATAGTGGTAGTAGCTGCCTACGTTGAACGATGACGCCATGAGAGTGATGGTCTGGGCTTTGCCGCTGAGTTCGGGCGAAACGGCCCAGTCGTCATTCTGGCCGGTCTTAGAGCAGAAGCTTACGAGATATTTGTCACCGGAAGCGGCCTCAAAGCCTGTTTCGGTTGCAAACGGATCGGAAGCGCTGTCAAATACCTGATAGGCCATAGCCGCATTTTTACCGGGGAAGTCGTAGCCTGAGATTGAGTAAGTCTCGCCGCCGTCAACATCGTAGAATGTCCAGCCTGCGAAGTCATTGATAGCCCATGAAGTAGCGTCCTCGAAGCTTTCTGTCACCTCCATCTTATCAAGCGACGACATGTCGGGCTCGTTCCAAGTGAGGGTAACGGTGTTTTTCTCAACTGAAGTAGTCAGCTGCTCGGGAGCGGGGAGCGAAGAGCGCACGAGGGTCACGGTGGCAGTGCGGCTCATATTGTCGGCTGCATACTCGTCATGATCGGCGTTGAGCACGGCGCTGTAGATTGCACTGTCATCGTCGGCAACACCAAGTTTGTCGGTGAATGATACCACGGTCTCAGCCGAGGGTTCGATTTTCTTACCGGGAAGTGTAGATACCTCAACATCGTTTCTGAAGAGCGTAACGGTGTAGTTGTCGAATGCTTCACTTCCAAGATTTTCGACTGTGACATCAACATTGAACTCCTTATTGGCCTTAACCTGCGAGGGCGCTGCAATAGCTGTAGCGGTTGCATTCTGCTTGTAGAGTTCGCCGATATACACGTTGTCGACGAGAATCAGACCGCCGTTGACGATACCGGTGAGGAAACGAATCTGAATAGTCTTGCCGACATATTCCTGCAAGGGAACTACAAGGCGGTTCCACTGGTTCTGCTTGGCGAGAGAAGCGAGGGTAGTCTCGTAGATGGGTTTCCACTCATTGTTAGTAAAAATGTCAATTTCAAAGAGGTCGTCAATCACGCCGAGCGAACCGGTGGGATTGTAGAGATAGTAAGTCAGCGCAGGATTGTTGATACCCTGGAGCGATACTTTACCCAAGGTAAACTGCGCGAAGGTGCCGGGGTTCTCGCTTACGAAGCCTGAGAAACCGTTGTCGCCATCCTGAGCCTTTGCGCCGAGCTTATCTTCGTCGGTATAAAGAATCCAGTCAGTGTCCACGCCGTCAAACTTGTTATCAAGAATTGACGATGACTCGCCGTTGGCAAACGACTCCTGATAGGGAGCGCTGTAAGGCTTACCGATGGCTTTCATATCGGTGCGGGTATCGTGCTTGGTACCATTGTCGGTGTAGGAGTAGACGCCCCACTGCATGAACTTCTGGTTCTCGGTGCTCGGGATTGCCTGATAAGTGTATGAAGTACCCTTGATGCCTGATTTAATCACAGTCTGTGAATAGATACCGTTGCGCTCAACCACCTCATATGTGATAAGGTCAGTGTTGATGGGATTACCTTCGACATCGACAGTGGGAGCTTCCCATGTCAGAGTGACCTGACCCGGTTTTGACTCGCTTTCAACAACAGTAACCGAGGGCACGGGAGCGGGGGTGTTGATACCGACAAATACGGTGACGAAAGCTTCCTCGCCACGGCCGGCAGCAGTGTAGGCCACGGCGCTGTAATTGGTGAGGCCACGGCTCGCGGTGTTGTCCTCATATGTAATTTCAGCACCGGGGGTGGGGTTCTCGATAGTCTTGATGACAACTTCGCCGCGCATAATCTCAATCTTCTCAAGGGCAGTGACAGCATTGCCGGCGAGGTCAACAGCAGGTGCTGTAAGAGAGATGGTGGCTTTGTTGGAACCCATCGGGTCGGTAGTCACGGTAAAGTTGGCCGGAGCTACGGGCACGGCGAGCTGTTTCTCGGTCACAATGACATTGTCGAGGAACAGACGCGACATATCAGCATCCGAAATGCCGTGGAAACCGATATAATATACTCCGGTTGCCGAGGGCTTCACGGTGTACTCGAAGTGAACGGGCTCGTTCTCCTTGTTCTCGAGGATAGTGGGAGTCATCACCACGTCGGTCATACCCTCAACGGTAGGAGCCGCACCGTATTTCACTTCAATACGCTCGGGGTACTGATTACCGATATGAGCCCAGGCGTCAAACTGAATAGTGTAGCCCATGCCTTCCGACATATTCATGCCGGGAAGAATCAACCAGTCGTCGGAGCTTTCATAAGAGTTATAGGGCAGGCAAGCCTTGCCGTCCTGATACTCCCAGGTGCGGTTGTCATCATTGGCATTGATAATAGTAAAGTCATCAAGCGAGGCAGCGTTGTCGAAAGTCTGCGTATAAGGCAGGTCGACAATCACCGGTTCGCCTGTATCCTCAGCGGGGCCTGTGAGTTCGAGATTGTCGATAATCACGCCAAACTGGTCCTTCTCTGATATCGAATGGATACCGATAGAATAGTCGCCGTCCTCAGCTACCTGAAATTTAATCTGAGTGCGAGTGAAGTTGGATGAAGTAGTATTGAAACTTACGGGTTCGAGAAGCGTCTTGCTCATTGCGTCGGCCGAGGGAGCAGAGCCTATCATCACTTCAGCGGTCTCGGTGCAGAAGCCCATTCCGCCATACATATCAAATGAGAGAGTGTACTCTACCCCGCCTTTGAGTGACAAGGATGGGAGGAAAAGCCAGTCGTCGGAAGGATCGCTGTAACTATAGTTGGCAGTAGCCTTACCTCCACCGCTGAACGGGTCAACTTCGAGTTTCCACGTCTTTCCATCGCCATTAGCGTCGACGACTACATAATTGCCATATGTAGAGGCATCATCAAAGTCGTCGCTGTAAATGGTGACATCCTTTGCCTGCGCAGCAAGCGCACACATTCCGGACATCAACATAAACATAAATTGTTTTTGGGTCATAATTGGTTTATTATATTAAAGAATTATAGAATTTTCTGATTTTGGTGACATCTTAAATTTCGCGTAAAATTACAATTTATTTTACATCTTGCCAAAGAAATAATGCATAAATATGCCAAAATGCCATTTCAAAGACCTTATCTTTAACACTAAGCAACTTTATTACTCCAATTTTAAGCTAAAATGTTTTTGGCCTAAAACAATGGGGAGCGTCATTATCTACTGCCGTCGCGGGTGTTGACCTCCACCGTCGGGTGGGTGGATAATGGTTGGGGGTAACGGAATTTTTTGTAATTTTGCAATTCTGTTTTTTCAACTTATACTTAAAATATGGGTCTGACAGGTAAAATTGAAACATTCCGACACAAACTTAAAAGCATGATGGCGATGCCGGCCTTTCCGGTACTGTTGGCCTTGTGCGCCGCTCATTCGCTCAACGACTTGCTGCAGTCAGTAATCACAGCCGTGTATCCGATGCTGAAACAGGATCTTGACCTTGATTTCGCGCAGATAGGCCTCATCACCCTCGTCTATCAGATTTCAGCTTCGATATTTCAGCCGGTAGTAGGTTACGTGTTTGACAAGCGTCCGTTTGTCAACTCTTTACCGATGGGTATGGTATCCACTTCGCTGGGTATCACCATGTTCTCCTTCTGTAATACCATGACGGGGATATTGGTGGCCGTGTTTCTGGTGGGCATCGGGTCGGCAACGTTGCATCCCGAAGCATCGCGCATCACATCGCTTGCCGGACGCGCTCGCCGAGGCTTCGCTCAGTCCATCTTCCAGGTAGGCGGCAACTTCGGCGGCTCCATAGGACCGTTGCTCGTAGCTCTGATTGTAGCGCCTCACGGCCGTCACTACGTGTTATGGTTCCTCGTGTTCTCAACTCTCGCTTTTGCCGTCATGCGCCCTATCGTAAAGTGGTATAAGGGCTACCTCAACGATGTCAGGCAAAATCCCGAATCCCACACCAAGAGCATGGCACTCCCCCTATCCCGACGTAAGACTATCTTCGTGATATGCGTCATTATGATACTCATCTTCTCGAAGTACGTCTACATGGCTTCACTTTCGAGCTACTACACATTTTATCTGATACAGAAATTCGGCATCTCGGTAAAGATGTCGCAGATATTCCTCTTCATCTTCGTGGTATCGACCGCTGCCGGAACACTTGTTGGCGGCCCTATCGGCGACAAGTATGGCCGCAAACTCGTCATCTGGGTTTCAATCCTCGGCACTGCGCCATTCTCGCTGCTCCTCCCCCACGTGTCGCTCCCGCTCACTGCCATACTCAGTTTCTGCGCCGGATTCATGCTCTCGTCAGCCTTCCCTGCCATTCTGCTCTACGCACAGGAACTCCTGCCTACAAAGCTCGGCATGATATCGGGCCTGTTTTTCGGATTCGCATTCGGAGTAGGCGGCATAGCATCAGCCGTGCTCGGTAACTTCGCCGACACCTACGGCATTGAAACCATCTACAACGTGTGTGCCTACATGCCCCTGCTCGGTATCGTGGCCTGTCTCCTCCCCAACCTAAAGAACCGCGAACTTCCCAAGTAACAACAGGATAACGTCCCGGGGACGTCGGTAAAACTTTTTTTGTGGTTATTTGTTAAAAATTTATATAACAATTAGATTTTTAACGAATAGCCACATGCTTACTTTTATGTCATCCTTATACTTCAAATCCCTTGCACCGACCGATAATTGTATCATACATATCGGCCGCAACACCCGTGTCGATAATCCTGACGCCAATAATTCCGACAATTACACCATTAAATGTCGCTTATTACCCAAGGGGCAATGAATGCTTTTCGCTAATTTTGCACATATATTTATATAAGCATATTATATACATATAAAAGCTTATTTATATAGGCATAGACTATTAAAAACTATTTATTTATTGGGATAAAACTTTAAAATCAGATAAGTATGAAATCTAACATCAAGAGAGTCATCACTTGTGCTGCTTTTAGTACAATATTACTCTGCTCATGCAGCCGGGAACAGCAGGCCAAAGAGGTTGCTCCCGTGAGAGTACAGACACTTACCCTCAGCGAGTCGCCCGTAACTTCGGGCCGCAGTTACAGCGGTGTCATAGAGGAATCTACCGGCACAATGCTGAGTTTCAAAATTCCCGGCACGCTCACCCGTCTCTACGTGACCGAGGGACAGTTTGTCAACAAAGGCCAGCTCATCGGCGAGATTGACGCCTCCTCGCTCCAGAGCAATCTTCACATCGCCGAAGCCACCGAGGCCACGGCTCAGGATGCCTATAACCGCACCAAGACGCTCCACGATGCCGGCGCCGTGCCCGACATGAAATGGGTCGAGGTGCAGAACACTCTCGCATCGGCCAAATCGGCCACGCAGATAGCCCGCAACGCCGTTGGCGATGCCCGGCTTTACGCGCCCTCAAGCGGCTACATTTCGCAGAAACTCGCCGACGAAGGAAGCACCGTAGCCCCCGGCCTGCCTATCGTGAAACTTGTGGAAATTAACCCCGTAAAAATCAACATATCAGTATCGGAGGACGAAATCTCAGCCATCAACGACTCCACCGAGGCTTTCGTAACTGTCAACGCACTCAACGACTTCACCGCTACCGCCCGACTCTCGGACAAAGGTATGGTGGCCGACCCGCTGTCGCGAACCTACACCGTGAAGTTCGCCTGCGACAACGCCGACAAGAAAATGCTTCCCGGCATGCTCTGTAATGTCACCCTCTCCAACAATCAGACCCGCCACGAGATGGTGGTGCCCGTCGACGCCGTGCTGCTCGACTCCGACAATAACAGTTTCGTGTGGGAGGTGAAAGATGGCAAAAGCGTGAAACGCCTTGTCAACCTTGGCGGCTACACCAACAACGGTGTGATTATCGCGAGCGGCCTTTCGGCCGGCGAGCAGGTCATCGTCAAAGGTATGCAGAAAGTGAGCGAAGGAATGTCAGTTGAATCGATTAACGACTAAGCCATGGCCGAAGATACTGAAAACAAGGAAGCGAAAAAACTTCCTGAAACAAGCGGGACTGAAGCGACGCAGCATGATGAAATCAAAGCCCCGCCGGTGACCATCTCCCCTATCGTGAGATGGGGTTACCGCTACCATAGCGTCGTATTGCTCGTAGTGTGCCTCATGGCTCTCTTCGGAGTGTTCGCTCTTGACAAGATGAACAAGAACGAATTTCCCGAAATCACCATACGTGAAGGTGTGCTCGTAGCCGTCTACCCCGGTGCTGATGCCAAGGAGATGGAGGACCAGGTCATGAAACCTATGGAGGATTACATATTCTCATTCAAAGAGGTGAACAAGACCAAGACCCGCTCCAATGCTACCAACGGAATGGTGATGACATTTATCGAGCTCGACGACAACGTTTACGACTCCGACCAGTTTTGGGCCAAGTTCAATATGGGTCTCGACGGACTCAAACAGACTCTCCCCCCCGGCGTGCTCGGCATGAAACTCATATCCAACTTCGGCGAGACGTCGGCCATACTGCTCACCATGCAGAGCAAGACCAAGACATATCGCGAACTGAAGGATTATATGGACCGCCTGACCGAACGCCTGCGTGTGATACCGAGTGTAGGCACCATGACCGTGAGCGGCATGCAGAACGAGCAGATTGCCGTCATCATCAATCCCGAGCGCCTGAGCCGGTATGCCATCGACGACAAGGTAATATCGGCCACTCTCGCGGCCCAGGGATTCAAGACCACCGGCGGCTCGCTCCGCTCCGACACCTACACGTCGCCCATCTACGTGCAGAAACCCGTCACCTCGGTAAAGGAACTTGAGGACCTTTTCATCATGTCGCTCCCCTCGGGCCAGTCAGTCAGACTGCGCGACGTCGCCGACATACGCACCGAATATCCCGAACCCGACAGCTACATCACCAACAACGGCGAGAAATGCCTCCTGCTCAGCATCGAGATGAAGAAGGGCAACAACGTGGTTGAGATGGGCCGTCTCGTCGACGAGAAACTCGAACCTTTTAAAGAAACCCTTCCCGAGGATGTCACCCTCTTTAAAATCACCAACCAGCCTGAGGTGGTCAACGACAGCGTGTGGGACTTCATGAAGGAGTTGCTTATAGCCATCGTAGCCGTGGTCATATCGGTCATGGTGCTGTTGCCGCTGCGCGTAGCACTGGTGGCTGCGTCAACCATCCCGCTTACCATCTTCGTGTCAATCGGCCTGTTCTACGCGTTTGATTTCGAGCTCAACACCGTTACGCTCGCATGTCTTATCGTGTCGCTCGGTCTTATTGTCGACGACTCGGTGGTGATTATCGACAACTATGTGGAACAGCTCGCCGAGGGCACTCCCCCCAAGAGGGCAGCGCTCAACAGTGCTTCGATATTCCTCAAAGCCATCTTCTCGGCCACACTGGCTATCACCTGCACCTTCTTCCCCTTCCTGCTCACCACCACCGGCACCATGCACGACTTCCTGCTTGACTTCCCGTGGGCCATCACGATTATCCTCGTAAGCTCATTCGTCATAGCCACGCTCCACGTGCCTTTCATGCAGTATGTCTTCATCAAGCCGGAAAAGGCCGCCGCGGTCTACAACACATCGGGCAAGAAGAAACACGTGTCGCTGCTCAATCGTCTGCAGAACTTCTACAACAAAGTGGCCGACTGGTGTTTCCGCCGTCCCGGATGGCTTACCGTGATATGCGCCGCCTTTATGATAATAGGTATCCTGATGCTTCTTGACCGTCCCATGCAGATGATGCCTATCGCCGAGCGAAATCAGTTTGCCGTCGAGATAAACCTGCCTACCGGCACGGCGCTCGAACGCACGAGCGAGGTCGCCGACTCTCTCGAAGCTATCCTCGCCAAGGACCCGCGTGTGGTTTCCATAGCCAATTTCCACGGCTGCTCCTCACCGCGCTTCCAGTCGACCTACGCTCCGCAGGTAGGCGGTCCCAACTTCGCACAGTTTATCGTCAACACCGCTTCCAACGAGGATACCGAGGCACTGCTTCATGAGTACGGCCCTAAGTATGAGGAATATTTCCCCGATGCCGTCATCCGCTTCAAGCAACTCAGCTACAGCAATGCCAAATATCCTATCGAGGTTGAGGTAAGCGGCGAGAATCTCTCCGATATACGTCGCGCTGCCGACACCATACAGGCGCTTATGCAACGCGATCCGCGTGTCACCATACTGCGCTCATCGATCGACCTGCCCATGATGGCCACTCTGGTCAAACCCGACCCCGCCACGATGTCGCGCCTCGGCATGAGCACGAGCGGACTTGAACTCAGTCTGGCCATGCGCTACGGCAAGGGTGTACCCGTTGCCACAATCTGGGACGGTAGCTACGCCAAGGATATTGTGGTACGCACCCCCGAAGCTGACAAAGCCACGGCACCCGAACTGGAGAACGGCCTCATACCCATCATGGCAGTGGAAAATGCGCCTCTCAGCCAGATGGCCACCGTAGTCCCCGACCCGGGAGTGGGACAGATAACCCACCTCAACGGTGTCAAGACCATCTACCTCATGGCCGGCGTGCCCTATCAGGACAACACGATTGACGTGACAAAGAATCTCGCCAAGAAAATCGAAGCGCTCGACCTGCCCGAAGGCGTACATATTGCCTACGGCGGTGAGATTGAAAACACCGACACCCTTGTGCCGCAGATTATTGCAGCGCTCGCCCTTGCGGTAGTAATCATATTCGTTATTCTCCTGTTCCACTACAAGAATGTCAGAGTGGTGCTCGTGTTCCTCGGTTGCATCATATTCTGTATCCCCGGCGTAGGCTTCGGATTGTGGATTGGCGACCAGGCATTCTCCATCACCTGTACGCTCGGTATCATCAGCCTCATGGGTATCCTTGTGCGCAACGTGATTATCATGTTTGACTTCGCCGAGGACCTCCAGCGGTCGGAGAATCTCGACCTGAAAGAGTCAATCCTCGAATCGGCCAAACGAAGAATGCGACCCATCTTCCTGACCTCCACCGCAGCCTCCACCGGTGTGATACCGATGATGCTCGGCAAGAGCCCGCTCTGGATGCCTATGGCAATCGTTATCTTCTGGGGCACGATTATCTCCTTCTTCTTCATCGTCACCATCATTCCCGTGATATACTGGAAGACTCAGAAACCGGTGAAACTCGAAGAGCCCGATGACCCCGGGGAAACGACAACACCTACCCAACCGGTAGCGCCCACACAGGCCGTCGCACCTGCGACATCGCTCCAGCCGGCCACTACTAAATAACGCCGCCGCAATGCTATAATATGAAAGCGTCCGCAAGTCACTGCCCCGTGACTCCCGGACGCTTTTTTATATGCTTAATATAAGCACGCCTCAACTATTATACTACTTTAATTGTTTTTAAAACATGATAGCAATTTACATCAACTAAGAATTGAGAATTGAATATAAAATATTGAAATTTAAAAATTACTAATGACTATGAGCCGAAAATTACTCCTTTGCTGCGCTATAGCAGCCGCTTCAGCTACAATGGTTAGTGCACAAAAAGCTGAAATCACAGCCAGTTACGGTGCTTACACACAGATGGACGCCACCAACATGCATGACGGGTGGGGCGACGTGAACAATGCCTGGGGTGCCCTCAACGTAGGCGTCAACTTCAAGGTAGCTCCCAACATTTGGGTCGGTCCCTCCTACACCTTCTCATCGACTACAACCGAAGGCGGTCCCAAACACAGCAACATCGCCTATCACGCAATTATGATGAACGGCCGATATGGCTACTACAAAAACTCCATCGTTCAACTCTACGGTAAGGTAGGTCTCGGTGTGGAAATCAGCCACATGCAGCCCCGCGGATTTGACAGCTACAACAAGACATACTGCGCATTCCAGATTGTGCCTATCGGCGCGCAGGTCGACCTCAGCCGTTCATGGGCCATGTATGCCGAAGCAGGTTTCGGTGCTCAGGGTCTTTTCCAGTTCGGTTTCAAATATAAATTCTAAAGCATAAACTTATAAAGGCAACGAGACTGTCTAACAACCAAAGTTAGGCAGTCTCTTCGTCTTTCTCGACGAGCGCGAGCAAGTCGAACGGCATTTATCTCCCGTACGGTCGATGAGCTAAAGGTTGATTGTCGCTACCCCACGGGATATAAGAGAGGCTATCGTCCACGACGGTAGGCACAATATCCACGTCTTCGCGGAATACTGACGCGGAATTGACGGTAAACGCGGCTCGTGCCTCGAAGCCGGGCAGGTTTTCAACGGAGTTGAAATTAAGGTCGGAAAAAGAGAAGTCCATAACTTGCTGATTTATGCAGCGAAGTTATGGACCTTATGACGGTTGCGAAAAGACGTAGAATTACCTGATGTGAAAGTCTTTAGAGATACCGGTTGTCAAGACAAAATCAACAAGATTGAAACGGACAAAAGTGTATAACATAAGAGTTCGCAGTCCGATGATGCACTCATATTGACCACCGATGCCGGCTTCCTTTTCGGTTGCAACTACAAATTCAGGAATCTCAACAGTATGGTTTCCTAACGCTATTTTCATATTTGATAGCTTGTAGCAGTCAATATAATTAACGCCCCCTATACCAGCCATTCTAACTGTGTCTTTGATTCCATTGTCTAATACATACTGCTTATTGCTTTCAAAGAAAGCATTACCGATACTTCCATAAGAAGCATCTCCTGAATCAATGCACATCAGCATAGGTTCGTTGTGAATAGTTCCTGTGCAAAGCAAATTCATTGACGACGAGAAGCAGAGATTGGGTTTGGCATCGGTTTTAACCGGAATGAATGGTGCTTTTGACGGTACTGTTATTGTGTTTGTCATGAAGTTAATGTTAACCTCTTTAAGTTGAAGCATCAAATCGCTCCCTAATATAATACTGAATGCATCAGTATATTGGTCGGCTTCGCTATTCTCAGATAAGATTGAGACTACTGAGAAAGGTACATCTTTAATTGTAATATTACCTAACCGAAGTTCACTGGCGATAGCCATATATCCATCCTTTTTGGCTACACCATCAACTGTTATTCTCGTACCCTTCAGAGGAATAAGATTATATTTCTCTGCCATTTCCGGGGAAATCAAATTTATACCTGCTCCTGTGTCAAAAGTAATATCCGCTGATAATCCGTTAATAGTACATTCTTTCAGATGCATCAAAACAGATCCTTTTTCAGTTGGACCAACGGGAACGATAGCAAAAGGCACCTTCCCTGTACCATCTCCGTTAAATTGAATTTGATAAGGATTATAAGCAGCAAGAGCAGAATAACGGTTGGCTTGTGAAGTAAGGTTAGAAACAATTGCAGAATCAAGATATTGTCGGGTTGCATCTAAAACCGAATTTGTCATTGATGCAGCGGCTTCATTTTGTCCGACTCTGCTTAAGTCCATGCCGAACATAAAGGTGGAGGAAATCAAATTGCCTAAATCAAGATATTCTGATTGAGTGTTGAATAGTTCTTGAAAAGCAGGTATTGATACATTGGGGCGATTTAGTCGGTTTCCAATCAGACAGCGAGAGTATATTTCGAGAAAAGGATGAATTGAGTCCTTAGGTACGGAATTGTAGATAGAATCAAGAGCGAACCAATCAGAACGATTCATCGCATTGCCAATTTTTTCATCGACAGACTGCGAGAAACCGCTAAAAGATATAATGCTGAGAAAAGCATATAAAAGGATTCTTCGTAACATATATGTTTTGTCTTATAGTTTGTGCAAAGGTACGTATTTTCAGCTACATATTTAAGGAATACCTCACAATCGTTTACGCGGAAGATGCAGCAGTCGCGGATTTCTTTGCAAGCAAAGCGCTAAAGCGATTATGCGACATTCGCCGGAGGCAAGCAACTTGACGTTGCGCCAACCTCCGTAAAGATGCCGGGCGAGGCTGACAAGCGGACGCATGGGCGGTTGTCGGCATATCGCCATGTGAATTTGACAGAGTTAAGGTTATCGTCGGAGTTATGAACTTCGCAGGTTGAATCGGTTATAAGGATATTTGAGGTTAGACTTTCGGGAGAGAAGAGACTGTCTAACAACCAAAGTTAGACAGCCTCGTTGCCTTTATTATTGTAAGATACTTTTTTAAGACTGAAAAACATATTAATTTTGTGGTGCGGGGTGATATATCCCCTGCGTTTACACTATAATTTATGGAAAAGAATGTGAAATATCCGCGCAGATATGCACGCCTTGAAGCTATTGAAGCTATCGGCCGCGAGGGAGTTGAGAAACTGCGCAATGGAAAAGTATTTATCATAGGCTGCGGCGCGCTCGGTTCGCTCTGCGCCATGTATCTCGCCGCTTCGGGGGTGGGAACAATCGGGTTGGCCGACTTCGACACCATCGATGCCACCAATCTGCAGCGCCAGCTCTTCTACACCGAGGACTCCGTGGGCACTTCAAAGATAGAGCAACTGGCCGAACGTTTGCTTAGTCTCAACTCCGAAACTACGGTCCGCCTCCACAAAGAGATGATAACTCCGGCCAAGGCCGAAAGGATATTCCCCGACTATGATTTCATTATCGACGGCAGCGACAACCCGTCGACCAAACTGATGACCTCACGTGTGTGTGAAAGCCTCGGCGTGCCCTACTGCATAGGGGGCGTGGAAAGTTTTTCGGGTCAGGTAATGAGCTGGAGTCCGGGCCACACAGGCTACAAAGAACTGTTTGGCGAGATAGCCGCCTGCTCCGAACTGCTCCCCTGCTCCATCGCCGGCGTCGCCGGTCCTGCGGCAGGAGTCGTGGCCTCCTATCAGGCCTCTGAAGCCATCAAGTTTCTCACTTCGGCGGGGACGATGCTCTATGACCGGCTCCACACCTTCGACCTTCTCACCGCCGCTTCCGATACCCTTATTCTCGGCTAAAAACTTTTAGTTCCCCGTACACCAATATTTGTTGATGCCGGGGCTTGGGCCGATTCCTAATTTTTTTGTATCTTTGCTCATATGAAGAAGATAAACCGATTTATAAGTCTGGCAGTTGTGCTTATGCTGCTTGCGGCCGCTGCCATCACCGTACACAAGTCACTGTTCAATCACAAAATCGGGCAGACCGCTGCCGTCGAAACCGCTGAGGCAGAGACGTGTGACACCATCACCACACTCGCCGACGGGTCGGAGGTAATCCACACCGCCGGACTACCCGGCACTATCGGCGGATATGCCGGCAACGTCGACCTCGACATTCATATTACCGACGGCCGCATCACCTCGGTTGAGGCGCTTCCCAACACCGAGACACCATCGTTCTTCAAGCGCGCTTCGGTACTCCTCGACAGCTGGAACGGTGAGACTCCGGAGGATGCACTGTTGCTCAAAGTCGACGCCGTCACAGGTGCCACGTACACCTCGATGGCCATTATAAGCAACGTAAATGTGGGTCTTAACTACTACGAAGGTCAGGCTGCCAAGGCGCAGAGTGTCGACCCCGCTGCCGCCACACCATGGAAAATATGGGTGGCCCTCGCCGTGACGCTCGCCGCCTGCATAGTGCCGCTGTTTGTCAGGAACAAGGTTTACCGCACCGTGCAACTCGTCGCCAACGTGATTGTGCTCGGATTCTGGTGCGGCCAGTTTCTCGACTATGCCCTTATACTCAAATATATATCATCGGGGGTAGCGCTCCCCGCCGCAATCGTGGGCATAGTAATGCTCGTTGCGGCCTTCATATATCCTCTGTTCGGCCGTCCGCAGCACTACTGCTCCCACGTATGCCCCCTCGGTTCGGCGCAGGAGCTTGCCGGAAAGATATGCGGCTACAAGATACGCATATCGGCCCGCACCCTCAAAGGGCTTGACATGTTCCGCAAATTGCTGTGGGGCGCTCTGATGCTGCTCCTCTGGGCCGACTGCCTGACGGGTTGGGTGGATCTCGAACTCTTTCAGGCGTTCCAATTCCGCTCTGCTTCCATCGGTATCATCGTGGCAGCCTGCGCATTCATAGCGCTGTCGGTGGTGGTGTCGCGTCCCTACTGCCGCTTCGTATGCCCTACCGGCTCGCTGTTTAAAACTGCTGAACGGGCAGGCAATTCCTAATCACAATTCATAATTCGTAATTCATAATTCATAATTAAGATGAAAAATTATAAGTTTCTTACTATACTGCTTGCTATCGGGCTCGTCACCGTTGCTTACAAATGGGTTGCCTGCTCTACTTCGCAGACTGAAACCGCTGCCGATGCGGTAGTGGAAAAATCGACCATCGACGACATCATGACCCGCAGCAGCGTGCGCGCCTACTCCGACAAAGAGGTTGAACCGGAGAAAATCGACACCCTTCTTCGTGCCGCTATGGCAGCCCCCACTGCCCGAAACCTTCAGCCCTGGCGCTTTGTTGTAATCAATGACCGTGCTTTGCTCGACACTATCAGTGCCAATTTCGGCTCAATGACGATGGCCAAAAACGCTTCTCTCGCCATTGTGACATGCGGTGACCTGAGCGCCGCCATGGAGGGTGAAGGCCGCGACTACTGGATTCAGGACGTATCGGCCGCCACGGAGAATCTGCTCCTCGCAGCCCACGCCATGGGTCTCGGCGCAGTGTGGTGCGGCATCTACCCAGTGTCATCGCGCGTGGCCGACTTCAGCGCTCTGCTCTCGCTGCCCGACAATATCATTCCTATGGCATGCGTCTGCATCGGTTACCCCGCCGCAGAGTCAACACCCAAGGATAAATGGCATCCCGAATATATCCGCTACAACTCATGGACCGACCGTAAATAATTTCTTACGGAACACCTGTATATAATTTATGATTTACTTAAAAAACTACACGATATGAAAATCATTAAGGATAAGGAATACGGAGGCGAACGTCCCCTCTACGCACTTCACGACGCACGCCTTGAGAACGTCACTATCCACGTCGGTGAATCAAGTATCAAGGAGGGCTCGGATATCGAGGCCGAAAACTGCACTTTCGAGGGTAAATATGTGTTCTGGGAAGTTACCAACTTCACCGTCAAGAACTGTTACTTCGCCGAGAGCGCCCGCTCAAGCCTCTGGTACTCGCGCAACTGCCGCATGATTGACTGCAAGGTCGATGCGCCCAAACTGTTCCGCCGCATGAAAGGTATCTACGTGGAACGCACCGCATTCCCCAACGGCGAGCAATACCTCTGGGACTGCTCCGACATAGAGCTGCGCGATGTCTCCATCGATAACTGCGACTATGCGTTCATGCACTGCGAAAACGTAAAGATAGAGCGTTACCGCCAGAATGGCAACTACAGTTTCCAGTACGCAAAGAATGTGGAGATACGCAACGCCGTCATCAACTCCAAGGATGCCTTCTGGGAGGCCGAGAATGTCACCGTCTACGACTCCGAAATCAATGGCGAGTACCTCGGCTGGTACGGCAAGAACCTGAAATTCGTGCGCTGCCATCTCACCGGCGAGCAGTTGCTCTGCTATGTAGACGGTCTGATACTGGAGGACTGCACATTTGGCGACGATGCCAACCTGCTCTTCGAGTATTCAAAGGTTGAAGGCAACGTCAAAGGTCACCTCACAAGTGTGAAGAACCCCACCACGGGTCACCTCACCGCCGACTCCATAGGCGAAATCATAATCGACGAAAATATAAAGCAACCCGCCGATTGCAAGATAACAGTTCTCGACAAATAACAGTCCGTAACGACTGCATGACAGCCACGCCTCACATGGCACGGCAACTTCAATATGGATATCAAACAATACGCTCTCTCAGCGGCCCAGCATACCGACGCGGCTCTCGCCTCAGGTAACATCGCGGAAGCGATACGCCTGTCGGGCGAGGCCACCGCGGCGCTTGACGCCGAGTGGACACGACTCTACAATGCCCGTGCCCGCGAAAGCGACTCGGCCCTCATCGCCGGCAACTTCGTGGCCGCCCGTCATCTCGACGCCCTCATGCAGGGTGATGCGGTTGCCGAGGCTTTTTCTACCGCCGCCATGCTGCTGTATCGCAGTACGTTTGCCCGCGAGAAGTCCCCGTCGCTCGCACAGTCGCAACTCGATATACTTTGCCGTCTGCTCTCATCGGCTCTCGAAGTCGGTGACCGTCAAGGCTTCACATCGCCCGAGGCCGACCCGGCCGACGTTGACCACTTCGCGCATATCATCACCTACATCGCCTCGATGCTCTACGCATTCTACAACGAGGTAGGCACTTCGCGCCCCGACTCCCCGATGCTTGAGGATGCCTACACCCTGCTCGAACAGATGGAGGCCATCGGTGCCATCCAGCAGCCCGACGTGCGTGTCAACGACACCGAAGTCGCCGCCACCGACCTCTCCGCCATTCTCCCCGACCTGCTCGGTCGTGCCAAAGCCCTCTCAATCCTCAAAACCGATTGACCTGACCCGCCCGCCTGCATCCCTCCAATTCTGCAATATAACCCGACAAGCCGCCCGCGCGCGGACAATAAGCATCTCAGTTGCAATGAAATATTTTAGAACGTTTATCTATGCAGCCATAGTGCTGATACTGTCAGTAATTCAGGCAAAAGCTCAGGACCATGAAAATGTTCCTGACACTGACCTGTCGGCGGAGAGAGAGTTGTCGGTTGCCGACTCTCTTACCATTGCCAATCTGAAGGATTCGCTCGAGGTAGCGCGCCTGAGCGAGGCCAACACCCGCATGGAGCTTGAACTCCT
Source organism: Barnesiella sp. (assembly GCA_014801075.1). Classification (GTDB taxonomy): domain Bacteria; phylum Bacteroidota; class Bacteroidia; order Bacteroidales; family Muribaculaceae; genus JAGBWK01. The sequence continues at coordinate 17,732 of JAAVEW010000011.1, forward strand.
CAAATTCAAAATCGAATCGGCCGACTCTATAAAGAGAGAGGAGATGCGCCAAAGGGTTGAATCACTGCGCGCCACTACCAAGGGTGTGCCCGTCGTTGTGGAGAGCGACACGCTCTACTACCTCTATGCCGGGTATGAGAGTTACACTCCTCAGCAGCGCGCCAAGATGACGCAGGAGATTATCGAGAAGCTCGGCAGTAAAATTACTCTGCAACCCGACTCGGTCAGCATAGATAAATCCGAGACCCTTTCCACCATCCTGTACAAAGGGGAGGTGATTGCCACAATCTCCGAACTCGATGCCATCTGGGCCGGCATGTCGCAGGACTCTCTGGCCGTGGTCAACCGCGGTATAATCGTCAACGAGCTTGCCCGTCTCAAAGCGGAGCACGGTTTCTGGGTCATGGTGAAACGCATTCTGCTGGTTGTGCTGATAATAGTGGGTCAGGTGCTGCTGTTCAAGCTGACACGATGGCTCTTCCGCAAACTCAACCGCAGGATTGAAGCAATGAAGGATACTAAGCTCAAACCGTTCATGGTACATAATTATGAGCTTCTCGACACTCAGCGTCAGGTCAACCTGCTGCTGTTCCTGTCTAAGATGTTCCGTTGGGTAGTGATGGCTCTGCAGCTGCTCATCACCGTGCCGCTCATTTTCGCCATCTTCCCGCAGACCGAGACTTTGGCCAACACCATTCTCGGCTACCTCTGGGCGCCGGTGAAGAGTATTCTTTCGGGCATTATCGATTATATACCCAATCTGTTTACCATCTTCATCATCTGGCTCTGCATACGCTACCTTATCAAACTGCTGCGTTATCTCACATCGGAGGTACAGAACGAGCGGCTGAAGATTCCGGGATTCTACCCCGACTGGGCGCTTCCCACTTTCAATATCATACGATTCCTGCTCTACGCGTTCATGATTGCCATGATTTACCCCTACCTGCCGGGGTCTGACAAGGGTGTGTTCCAGGGTATTTCGGTATTCGTAGGTCTTATCATTTCGTTAGGTTCAAGCACGGTAATAGGCAATATCATTGCCGGACTTGTCATCACCTACATGCGTCCGTTCAGCAAAGGTGACCGAATAAAACTCGACGACACCGTGGGTGACATCATCGAAAAGACTCCCCTCGTGACCCGAATACGCACGGCCAAGAACGAGATAGTCACCGTGCCCAACTCATTCATCATGTCAACCAAGAGCATCAACTACACCACTTCGTCACGACAGTTCGGACTTATACTTCACGCCGAGGTGACTATCGGCTATGATGTGCCCTGGCGCGTGGTGCATCAGCTTCTCATCGATGCCGCACAGCGCACTTCAGGCCTGCTCGACGACCCTCACCCGTTCGTGCTTGAGACAGGGCTCAATGACTGGTATCCCGTGTACCAGATTAACGCCTACACTCGTGAGCCTTACCGCATGAGTCAGATTTACTCCGAGCTTTACCAGAACATACAGGACTGCTTCAATGAGGCCGGCGTGGAAATAATGTCACCCACCTATATCGCCACCCGCGACGGCAACGCATCGACCGTGGTCGACGACCCCAATCCCCCCATCCGCAGGAAATAGCCCGGTAAACAAGACTGTATAGACGCGTGATTTTGCATCCGCATTCAAATGGTACAACATAAAGCGAGAGGGTATGCCGCAAATTGGCATACCCTCTCGTTATTTATTAAATCAGGTTGACTATCAGAAGAGATAAGCCAGAGTGATAGTCCATGAGCGGTTTTTACCCTTGAAATCGAAGTGCTTGGCATCGTTGACTACGCTTGAGCCCTGAAGAGCATTGGCCGAGTTGGTGATACCGAAACCGTAGCTGGCTGCAACCTGTATCTTGTTGAGCAGCTGCACGCCGGCACCGATATTCCATGCAAAGTCAAATTTGCGGCTGTCCCATGCGTCCTTGAAGTTCTGCTTCGAGCAGAGGAATGAGAAGTCAGGACCGGTAGTGAGGAAGGGTGATATGATTTTGCCTGTGCCGAGGATTGACATTTTCCACTTGAAGTTGATGGGGATATCGATATAACTGCGGTGGTCGGTACCGATTTTGCCGTCAGCGCTGTAGGCATCGACCGAACGCTGCGCATAGAGCACCGATGCGTCGAAGCCAAGGTTCACAATGGGCACTGTGAACTCTACCATAGCACCGCCAGTAAATCCCGCGCGATTGTCGGAATCAAAGGTCGATTTGTTCAAACTCAATTTGTTGACGGCAACACCGGCTTTCAATCCGAAACGTAACTGAGCCTGCGCACCTGCCGTGCACACCATTGCCAGCATAAGAGCGATGAATAAGTGACGAAAATTTTTCATAAAAAATAATTATTTGGTTGAAACTATAAATATAATGTAATTACTGTTAAAAAAGTTCTATCCCTGCTAAAAAAAGTTCAATCATTGCAAAGCCTGTAGAGCAAAAGCGCAATGTTTTTACCCGTTTTATCACATATTATATATCGATAATGCAAATATAATAATTCTTAATTGTATCTTTGTAGTAGAAAATGTTTTTTACCAAGTATAAAATAATTTTTTAAACAGTTACTTATGACTGCAGAAGAACGCTTGAAAATAGAGGAAAAAGTGGTGGCGATGCTCAAGATGGTCTATGACCCTGAGATTCCCGTCGACATCTACAGCCTCGGACTCGTTTATAAGATTGACCTCGACGACGAGGGCAACCTGGTGATTGACATGACCATGACCGCCCCCAACTGCCCCATGGCCGACTTCATAGTCGACGATGCGCGCTACAAACTGGAATCAATCGAGGGTGTGAAGTCAGTAACCATCAATGTGGTTTTCGAGCCGGAATGGACCAAGGACATGATGACCGAGGAAGCCAAGCTCGAACTCGGCATGCTCTGATAAATAACTGTTCAAAATTATTTTAAACAGTTACTTACCATCTCCCCTTTCACCCCAAGCCGCAACCTCATGGAGCAACCAAAACCTATATATTTCATCTCCGACCTGCATCTGGGCACCACCTACGACTCGTCGTCACGCCGCCGGGAGCAGCTCGTCGTGGAGTTTCTCGACAGCATCGCCGACAAGGCCGGTGCGCTCTACATGGTCGGTGACATTCTCGATTACTGGTATGAATACCGCACCGTGGTGCCGCGCGGCTACGTGAGATTTTTCGGCGCATTGGCCCGTCTGGCCGACCGTGGGGTGAAAATCACATGGTTTATCGGCAATCATGATATATGGCTTTTTGATTACGTTCGTGACGAAATAGGCGTGGAGATAGTCGACGGCATGCTCGTCACCAATCTGCTTGGCCGGCGATTTCTCATCTCCCACGGCGACGGCGTGGGGCAACTTCCCTTCGGGTTCCGTTGCATCCGCAGCATCTTTCGCAACCGCGTGTGCCAGAAACTCTATGCCTCGATACATCCCAGGTGGACTATCCCCTTTGCCCACCGATGGTCGAGCCACAGCCGCTGCAACGAGAAACCGTTGCCGCCGTTTGACATCGCCACCGACTCGCTGGCGGTGTTCGCGCAGGAGTGGCAGACGGCCCACAGCGATACTCCGGTCGACTTCTTCGTGTTCGGCCACAAGCATATCATGGTCAACGAAACGCTCCCTGACGGAGCAAAATTGGTAATCCTCGGTGACTGGTTGCGCTATTTCAGCTACGGAGTTTTCGATGGAAAAAACTTCCTACTGGAGCGATTTTGTAGTAAATTGCCATAAAAATCACCGCAAGGTAGCCCTTTTAACATTATTTTACAATTAACTAAATTTTATCTAACTTTCTTATTATCCACTTTAAATCAACCGATTACACCCCAACAAGCAACAAACGGCAGAAATACATGTTAGAAAAACATGTTGGATAACATATAAAAATGTTTGCTCGACCAAATAATTTCAGCGACATTTGCATCACAAACCTAAAACAATCTTTTTTACCTTAGAAATTGTACCTATTGGAAACCATAGAAGGGAGCTTCGCGATGAAGCTCCTTTTTATTTTTATCCCCACCCCATTTTATAGCGCCGCGATTTCACAGTTTCGCGATTAATAAGTATCTTTGTAAGGAGCATGACGTAATATGCGAACCGGGCAACGTTGCTGAATTGATTTCTGCAACAGTGCCAACTGTAAGAATCATCCTTATGAATAACAACATAGTCATAATACTTGCATCGGGAAGCGGAAGCCGTTTTGGCGCCGCGATGCCCAAGCAGTTCTGCAATTTTGCGGGACGACCGTTGCTGATGCACACCGTGGAATGTTTCACCCGCGTAATGCCGGCCGATGATGTGATGATTGTCATTGACCGCACCATGGACGAGATGTGGAAGCAGCTCTGCGCCGACTACGGTTTCGCTTCGCCACGCATAGCCTACGGCGGACAATCGCGTACCGAGTCACTGGCCAACGCTCTCGCCGCCCTTGACTCACTCCCCGACGATACCGTAGTGATGATACACGACGGAGCGCGACCTCTCGCCACGTCTCAACTCGTGCGCCGCATGATGACGATACCCGAGGGGTATGCCGGAGCGGTACCGGCCGTTGCCGTTACCGACACGCTGCGCCTTGTCGACGGCGCGGAGAGCGAGACCGTTGACCGCAGCCGCTACGTTGCCGTGCAGACACCGCAGACATTCTCTCTCGGCGACCTGCGCAAGTCGTTCGCCCGTTACCGCGAGCATTCCGTCACCGACGATGCCACGCTCGTGCAGCGCGTGACCGGCGGCAAGATTGCAATCGTAGAGGGTGAATACAGTAATATAAAGGTAACCAACCCCACCGATATGGCCGTAGCCGAATCCCTGTACCGGCTTCAGCATGGCGGGCCTGACGGCGAGTGATACCGGCAACATCCGGCCCTCAGCCACAAGAGGAAAACATAAACAGGAACTTAACAAAAGCGCAGTAGAGGAAGTGAATTCACTGTTCAACACCGACATAAAGTATCTCAAGGGCGTAGGTCCGGCGCGTGCGCAGCTTCTCGACAAGGAGCTGGGCATAAAGAACTATTATGACCTCATACACCACTTCCCCTCCCACTACATCGACCGCTCGCGCATATTCCGCATAGCCGACATCAGCGGCGAGATGCCCTACGTGCAGCTGAAAGGCCGCTTCGTGTCGTTCGCGCAGCAGGGCGAAGGCGCCAAGCGTCGCCTCGTGGCCCTCTTCTCCGACGGCACAGGGGTGATAGAGATAGTATGGTTCAACCGCATGCGACAGATTGAGGAGGCCTACACCCCCGGCAACGAATACATTCTCTTCGGCAAGCCCAATCAGTTCAACAACCGCTGGAGCATCGTACACCCCGAAGTCGACACCACCGCCTCCATCTCCGCCACCACGGGCATGCGCGGCGTGTACCCCCTGACCGAGAAACTGCGCAACCGAGGCATCTCGTCACGCACTTTCCACACCTGGATACAGACCGCCCTTGCCACAATAAAGAATCTGCAGGACCCCATTCCGCCCGAAATCATTGCGCAATACCGGCTTATTAATGCTGCCGACGCGCTGCGATTCATCCACAACCCGCAGTCGTCGCAGCAGCTTCAGCAGGCACGCCTGCGATTGAAATTTGAGGAACTGTTCCTGCTGCAACTCAACATACAGCGCTACGCCCGACGCCGCAAACTGGCCCTCGCAGGCCACCGCTTTGCCCGCATCGGGGAGTATTTCAACTCGTTCTATTTCAACCAGCTGCCATTCGAACTGACCGGAGCACAGAAGCGAGTCATCAAGGAGATACGCGCCGACATGGGCTCAGGACGGCAGATGAACCGCCTGCTGCAGGGCGATGTCGGTTCGGGCAAGACCCTCGTGGCCCTGCTCTGCATGCTCATAGCCCTCGACAACGGCACTCAGGCATGCCTCATGGCCCCGACCGAAATCCTTGCCACCCAGCACTATGAGACGCTCTCAAAACTTGTAGCACCGATTGGTGTCAACGTGAAGCTGCTCACCGGCTCCACCCGCAAGAAGCAGCGCGACCTGATTGACGAGCAGTTGCGCGACGGCTCGCTGCACATCCTCGTCGGCACTCACGCCGTCATCGAGGACCGCGTGCAGTTCAAACAGTTGGGCTTCGTTGTCATCGACGAGCAGCACCGCTTCGGAGTGGTGCAGCGCGCGCGGCTGTGGAAGAAAAGCGCCGTGCCTCCTCATGTGCTCGTCATGACCGCCACACCTATACCCCGCACCCTCGCGATGACTATCTACGGCGACCTCGACGTGTCAGTCATCGACGAACTTCCCCCGGGCCGCAAACCTATTGTCACCCTGCTACGATATGAGGACCGCCGCTACGACGTGTATAAATCAATCGGCGCACAGCTGCGCGCCGGACGTCAGGCCTATATCGTGTATCCCCTTATCAAGGAGAACGAAAAGCTCGACCTCAAGAGCCTCGAAGAGGGCTACGAGACGATACGCGAAGTGTTTCCGTCATATCGCGTGGCCTTCGTTCACGGGCAGATGAAGCCTGCCGAGAAGGACCGGCAGATGAATCTCTTTGCCACCCACCAGGCTGATATCCTCGTGGCTACCACGGTGATAGAGGTGGGCGTCAACGTGCCCAACGCAACCACTATGGTGATTGAAAATGCCGAGCGGTTCGGTCTGTCGCAGCTCCACCAGTTGCGCGGCCGCGTGGGCCGAGGCGAGGGGCAGAGCTACTGCGTGCTTATGTCAAAGCATAAAATCGCCGCCGACACCCGCAAGCGCCTCGAGCTGATGACGACCACCACCGACGGCTTCCTCATAGCCGAAGCCGACCTCAAGATGCGCGGCCCCGGCGACATCGAGGGCACCATGCAGAGCGGCATGATGCTCAACCTCAACATAGCCTCTCTCGCGGCCGACGGACAGATAGTGCAGATGGCACGCGATGCCGCCGACGCCATCCTCGACGCCGACCCCGAACTGTCATCTCCGGCCCACGCCCGCCTTGCCCGACTTATTAATCAGGTCTTTGACAGAAAGATAGACTTCAGCCTTATCAGTTAGAAAAGTTCGGTTTTATGTTGTCAAACATATTTTCCGCATACCACACTGATACACTGACGTTTAAAAATCAAATTCACGGGATTTGAACTTTATTTACATTTTTTAAGTGCCTGATTTTTCGGATAATTGGGAAAAAAATTGTAATTTTGGGGAAACTACTACCAAGAGTCACACCATAAAGGTCAATTCCTCTTTACAGAGCGGCTCCAAAATCAAGACCTGAACTAATGGAAAAATCGCTTATTATCATCAAGCCCTCAGGCGTGCAGCGCGGCCTCGTAGGTCCCGTAATCAATCGCTTTCAGCAAAAAGGGCTACAGATCAACGGCATCAAAATGATGCAACTCGACGAAGAAATTCTGCGCCGTCACTACGCTCATCTCGTTGACCGCCCCTTCTTCCCCTGGATTCTTGACTCAATGATGGCATCGCCCGTCATTGTAATGGTTGTGTCGGGCCGCGATGCAATCGAAGTGGTACGACAAATGGTAGGAGCTACCAACGGCCGCAAGGCGCTTCCCGGCACCATCCGCGGCGACTACAGCTTGAGCGGACAGGAAAACATCATCCACGCTTCCGACTCCCCCGAGAGCGCAGCGCTGGAGATAGAACGCTTTTTCAAGGCCGACGAGATTTTCGATTATCCCCTCGCCCAAAAGCAGTTCCTCTACGCCCCCGACGAGATTTAAAACGAACCTAACTTCAAACTTCTCTATATAGGAATAATGCATTTTAATACAATTTTCAAATCATTAGCCTCCATAGCTGCAGTGCTGGGCATCGCTGTAAATGCCGACGCTCAGAACTACCGCCTCCCCGGAGAACACACCGAACAACACCGCGACCTCATCGCAGGCCAGGTAAACATCAACAACCAGATTAAAGTAGACGCAACCCAGCACTTTATTGACAACCTCTTCGAGAACGAAGATGAGCCCGAAATGGACATCTACACCGAAGGCTGGGACTCAAAACTCGTAAACCCCTACTCCGGCATGGATGTGCCCGACCGTCAGACTATCGACGTGTCGAAATTCTGCATGCCCCACCCCGGTTATGTGACATCGCCCTACGGCTACCGCAAGCGTTTCCGCCGCATGCACAAAGGCGTTGACCTCAAACTCTACATCGGCGACACCATCCGCGCCGCATTCGATGGTCGCGTGCGACTCACCAACTTCGAGCGTCGCGGCTACGGCAACTACGTGATACTCCGCCACACCAACGGTCTCGAGACCGTCTACGGCCACCTCTCGAAATTCCTCGTTGAGCCCGACCAATACGTTAAGGCCGGCGATCCCATCGCGCTCGGTGGCAACACCGGCCGCTCCACCGGTCCTCACCTCCACTTTGAAACCCGCTACATGGGCTATGCCATCAACCCCGCGGCCATCTTCGACTTCGCCAACCAGACTGTCCACACCGACACCTACACCTTCACGAAGTCAACCTATCAGGATGCACGCAACTACGACCCCGCAGCCAACACCGAGTATGCCAAGGTCTACAACCAGAACAATCCCCGCCCCGCAGCCTCAGCTTCATCAAGCAGCTCAAAATCAAGCAGCTCGAAGTCGTCAGGCACCACAACCTACAAGGTCAAGAAGGGCGATACTCTCGGCGCCATCGCTGCAAAGCACCACGTAACAGTGCGTAAACTCTGCCAGCTCAACGGCATCAACACCAAGACCAAGCTCAAAATAGGCCAACGCCTCAAAGTAAAGTAAGGCAAAGAAACAGTGATACATACATCCCATAATGAAAAAAAAGAGAGACTGCCCCGCAGCCTCTCTTTTTTTACCTCGTGGTGGCGCCATCCCCGGTCGCACTCCGAGAGGCTACGCATCGTGGCGGGGGTCTCCTGACCCGCGCTCCACATTGTGGCGGAGCAACGTGGTGGGGCCGTCCCCGGCCGCACGATAACTGCTCTAACTTGCTTAAGCGTCTAACTTACTAAAGCGCGGGTCAGGAGACCCCCGCCACATAGCGCAGCCTCTCAGGTGTGCGGCCGAGGACGGCCCCACCACGTTGCTCCGCCACTACTTTCCTCCTTGGTGGCCTTAGCGACCCAACATTCCCCTCCCTACCGCGGCCGCGCTCTAAACAATCACGCCGGCCATGATGTTAAAATACATATTCATCACCTGTAACTTAAAAAATCATTCACGTTATGGATTGGCTTATACATACGTTTCAACAAAATCAGGTTATTCCTATTTTCCTTACTCTCGGCCTCGGATTCTGGCTGGGAGGATTCAGATTCAAATCATTTTCGCTCGGTCCTGTCACCGCTACACTTATAGTGGGCGTTATCATCGGACAGATGGGTATTGACATTCCCGAGACAGTCAAGTCAGTAGCCTTCATGCTCTTCCTCTTCTCTATCGGCTACAGCGTTGGCCCGCAGTTCTTTCGTTCGCTCAAAGGTGACGGACTGAAACAGATATGTTTCGCGCTCGTGGAGGCCGTAGTCGTAATCGGTGTCACGATAGGGATATGCAAACTTTGCGGCTACAACAAGGGCATCGGCGTAGGCGTGTTTGCCGGCGCACAGACCGTGTCGGCCGTCATTGGTGTAGGTTCCGATACGATTCGCTCGCTGGGCTTCACCCCCGACGAAGCGCAGAAACTGATAGCTATGATACCTGCCTGCTACGCAGTGTGCTACGTATTCGGCACCATCGGTTCGGCTTGGATTATCGCCAACCTCGGCCCGATGCTCCTCGGAGGCCTTAAGAAAGTGAAAGCGGAGACCGCAAGACTTGAAGAGGAAATGGATTCGGGCGAACTCATTCCCGAGCCGGGCCAGATTGTAGCCAACCGCCCCATATCGTTCCGCGCCTACAAAGCGGAATCGGACTACTTCAACAAGCCACGCACTGTCAAGGAGATAGAACGCTGCATGAAGGAGAACAACCACCGCCACTTCATAGTCAGACTGCGCATCAACGGCGAAATCACCGACCCCGATCCCGACGTGAAGGTGCGCAAGGGAGACACCGTCGTACTGAGTGGCCGTCGCGAAAGCATCGTAGAGCACGGTTCGCTGATAGGCCCGGAGGTTGCCGACCACGAACTTCTCACCTTCAGCACCGAGAACCTCCCCGTCGTGGTATCGAAATCGGGAGCTGACGGAATGACTATCGGCCAACTTCGCATGCAACCCTACATGCACGGCGTAATGATAAACAAACTGGTGCGCAACGACATGCTCATGCCTCTGCGCCGCGGTCTCAAAATCGAAAAGGGCGACGTCATCACCCTCATGGGTCTGCCCGAAGATGTTGCGCAGGCCGTTCCCGAGATAGGCTACAGCGACCGTCCCGGCTATCAGAGCGACATGGTGTTCATCGGTCTCGGTATAGCTATCGGTTGCCTTATCGGCGCTATCGTCATCAATATGGGAGGCATCCCCGTGTCACTCAGCACCAGCGGCGGCGCTATCCTCTCAGGCCTCGTGCTGGGATGGTTGCGCTCCAAGAAACCCTCAATCGGCTACATACCCCGCTCCGTCACATGGTTTATGGACAATGCCGGACTCAATCTCTTCATAGCCGTCGTAGGACTATCAGCCGGGCCGTCGTTCATCAGCGGACTGAAAGAGGTAGGCGTCGGACTCTTCTTCGTCGGCGTCGCCTGCACCACCCTGCCGCTGATTATATCGATACTTATAGGCAACAAACTGTTTAAATTCCCCGCCGCCGTCACCCTCGGCTGCGTAGCCGGAAGCCGCAACGCCGTGGCCGCGCTCGGTGCCATCCAGGATAATCTCGACAGCACCCTTCCGGTCATGGGCTACACCGTCACCTACGCCGTGGGCAGCGTAACGCTGATACTCGCCGGCATGGTCGTGGCGATACTGTGCTGACGCCCGCCGGTCACCCCGGCAACCCGCTCCCGGCCATGCCGTAGCTAACCGTTGTCCGGCGTTTCGCGGCCAAGATGCCTGACATTCATGCGACTTTCAACAAAAAAAGCGACTTGAAAATTTGGCGAAACCGCAGGAATGTTGTAATTTTGTGCCCGTTAAGCGTAATCTCTGGCGAGACAGGTTGCTCGCGAATATTGCGTCATTGCTAACATTTTAAAGTAAATCAATAAAATGGACTTAATCAAAGTAGCCGAAGAAGCTTTTGCAACCGCAAAGCAATTTCCCGAATTCGGCCCGGGCGACACTATCACAGTTGCATACCGCATCAAAGAGGGTAACAAAGAGCGTATCCAGCAGTATCGCGGTGTTGTAATCCGTATCTCAGGCGAAGGCAACAAAAAACGCTTCACCGTTCGTAAGATTTCCGATAACATCGGCGTTGAGCGTATCTTCCCCATCGAGTCGCCGTTCATCGACTCTATCGTAGTCAACAAGTATGGTAAAGTGCGTCGTGCAAAACTTTATTACCTGCGCAATCTTACCGGCAAAAAAGCTCGTATCAAAGAGCGCCGCGTAAACATCGCCAAGTAATCACGGCACTGCATGCTGAAAAGAATCAACGGACATCGCACCCCATTAAGCGGGTTTGCGATGTCCGCTGTTTTTTACCCGTTTTTTTTGTCCGGAATGTGCCACAAAAAATGCAATATTTTCGCTCATTTTTACCCAAAAGATTGTAAATTTGCAATTGATACGACGCCATAATCGTCCCCAAGGGACACGCCACACGAGCGTCGCCAATAAAACCTAATAAAAATACTGCAAATGAAACTATTTGACCGTCTGACACGCTGCGCGATAGAGAACCCGCAACGCATCGTCCTGCCCGAGGGAAACGAGCCCCGCACCCTTACAGCCGCCAACCGCATTCTGGCCGACGGCATAGCCGAAATCATACTTATCGGTGACCCCGAAGAGATACATCACCTCGCTGTCGATATGAACCTCTACCATATCAAGGACGCTACCATCATCAATCCCTGCGACGAGAAAGTCATCGACAAATACGCACCCCTCCTTTTCGAGCTCCGCAAATCAAAGGGTATCACCGAAGAGGAAGCACGCCTGACTGCCGCCAACCCCCTATACCTCGGCTGCCTCATGGTCAAGGCCGGAGATGCCGACGGACAGGTAGCCGGCGCGATGAACACCACAGGCAATGTGCTCCGTGCAGCATTCCAGGTAATCAAGACCCAGCCCGGCATCAACGTCGTCTCAGGCGCTTTCATCATGCTTCTGCCCGAAGGTCTCAACTTCGGTACTGACGGCATCCTTATCTTCGCCGACTGCGCCGTAGTGCCCGACCCCAACGCCGAAGAGCTCGCCCAGATTGCAATCTCCACCGCCCAGTCGGCACGCTTCATCGCCGGCATCGAGCCCCGCGTTGCTCTCCTGAGCTTCTCAACCAAAGGCAGCGCACGTCATGAGCGCGTCAACAAGGTCATCGAAGCTACCCGCATAGCCCACACCATGGACCCCGACCTCATTCTCGACGGCGAACTGCAGGCCGACGCAGCCATCGTGCCCAGCGTAAGCAACAAGAAAGCTCCCGACTCGCCCCTCAACGGCCGTGCCAACGTACTCGTATTCCCCTCGCTCGAAGTGGGTAACATCGCCTACAAACTCGTGCAGCGTCTCGGCAACGTCGAGGCCGTAGGTCCCGTGCTCCAGGGTCTCGCCGCTCCCGTCAACGACCTCTCGCGCGGCTGCTTCCCCGAGGATATCTACAAGACCATCATCATCACCTGCAACCAGGCCATCGGTCTCAAGAACAGCAAATAATCCCACATACTCCCCGATATATCAACCCCATAAACATATCACAAGATGAAAATACTCGTGCTCAACTGCGGCAGCAGCTCTGTGAAATATAAACTCATTGATACTGACAACGATACCACCCTCGCCGAAGGCGGCGTAGAGAAAGTGGGCATGGACGGCACTTTCCTCAAATACAAGCGTCCCGACGGCTCAAAGGAAATCATCGAACTCGGCAACGCTGACCACAAAGGCTCGGTGCTCGCCATCCTCAACCTGCTCACCGACGCCAAGGAAGGCTGCATCAAGAGCTTCGACGAAATTGATGCCGTAGGTCACCGCGTGGTACACGGCGGCGAGAAGTTCAACAAGAGCGTGCTCATCACCGACGAAGTGATGCAGCAGATCAAGGACTGCTACGACCTTGCTCCGCTCCACAATCCCGCCAACGTCACCGGTATCGAGGCCATCTCGTCAATCCTGCCCGACGTCAAGCAGGTAGCGGTATTTGACACCGCGTTCCACCAGACTATGCCCGCAAGCTCCTTCATGTATGCCCTTCCCTACAAATACTACAAGGAGGATGGCGTGCGCCGCTACGGCTTCCACGGCACCTCTCACCGCTACGTGTCGGCCCGCGTGTGTGAAATCCTCGGCGTTGACCCCGCCACTCAGAAGATTGTGACCTGCCACGTAGGCAACGGCGGCTCTATCACAGCTGTCGACGGCGGCAAGAGCGTCGACACCTCTATGGGTCTCACCCCCACCGAGGGCCTCATGATGGGTACACGCGTCGGCGACATCGACCCGGGCGCGCTTACCTTCCTTATGAAACGCCACAACCTCACCCCCGACGACGTACAGACCATCATCAACAAGCAGAGCGGTGTATTCGGTATCACCGAAATGTCGTCAGACATGCGTGACATCGAGAACGCCGACAAGGCCGGCAACGAACGCGCTCACCTCGCCCTCGACATGTACGAGAAACGCATCGTCAAATACATCGGTGCTTACGCTGCAGAGATGGGCGGTCTCGACATCATCGTGTTCACCGGCGGTGTAGGTGAGAACCAGACAGGCGTGCGCGAGAACGTGTGCCGTCCCCTCAAATTCATGGGCGTGGAAATCGACACCGAGCTCAACGACCGCACCCGCGGCACTGAGACCGTAATCTCAACCCCCGCATCGCGCGTCAAGGTAGTCGTTGTTCCCACCGACGAGGAACTGATGATTGCCCGCGACACCGAAAGCATCGTCAAAGCATAATCTACTGTTGTGTCAAGTCACAGCATAATTAACTATTGTGCTTAATATTAACATATAATTCAAACACACTTCAACTATGACAAAAATCAAAGCAGCCATAGTAGGATACGGCAACATAGGCCGCTTCGTACTCGATGCCCTCAAGGAAGCTCCCGACTTCGAGATAGCCGGCGTGGTACGCCGCTCGGTAGCCGACATCCCCGCCGAACTCGCACCCTACAAGGTGGTTACCAATATCGACGAACTCGACCGCGTAGACGTGGCTATCCTCTGCACTCCCACCCGCGAAGTGGAGAAATATGCCGCCGAATATCTCGCCAAAGGCATCAACACCGTTGACTCCTACGATATACACACCTCGATTTGCGACCTCCGCAGCAATCTCGACGCCATCGCCAAAGCCAACGGCACCGTGGCTATCATCTCGGCCGGATGGGACCCCGGAAGCGACTCCGTGGTGCGCACTCTGATGCAAGCCGCTGCCCCCAAGGGTATCACCTACACCAACTTCGGCCCCGGTATGTCGATGGGCCACACCGTGTGTGTCAAGTCAAAACCGGGTGTCAAGAACGCGTTGTCAATGACAATTCCTCTCGGCACAGGCATTCACCGCCGCATGGTATATGTAGAGCTTGAGGATGGCGCCCGTCTTGAGGACGTAGCTGCCGCCGTCAAGGCTGACCCCTACTTCGCATCTGACGAAACCCACGTGATGCAGGTTGCATCGGTCGACGAGGTCAAGGATATGGGCCACGGCGTCCACATGGTGCGCAAAGGTGTGTCGGGCTGCACTCAGAACCAGCGTTTCGAGTTCAACATGACCATCAACAACCCGGCCCTGACTGCACAGATACTCGTAGGCACCGCCCGCGCAGCCATGCGTCAGGCTCCAGGCGCCTACACCATGATTGAAATCCCCGTCATCGACCTTCTCTACGGCGACCGTAACGAATTGGTAAAACACCTCGTATGAGCGCACTGACAGCAGCCATTACCTGGAATGCCGACCCTGTGCTCTTCCATCTCGGCAGTGTGCAGGTCAGATGGTACGGACTGATGTTTGCCATCGGTTTTCTGATTGGCTACAAGATAGTGGAACGAATGTTCCGCCACGAAGGAGCGCCCGAGCGTTGGCTCGGCGTGCTCCTGCTGTGGCTCGGAGCCGGCACCATCATCGGCGCCCGTCTGGGACACGTATTCTTCTACGAATGGAACTCCTACTCGCAACACCCGCTCCACATATTATATATATGGGAGGGTGGTCTTGCCAGCCACGGCGGCGCAATCGGCATCATCATCTGCGTGATACTCTTCTCCATCTTCACCACGAAGAAGAGCCCGCTATGGACCTTTGACCGCATTGTGATACCGGTAGCTCTCGTGGGCGCACTGATACGTCTCGGCAACCTCTTCAACTCCGAGATTTACGGTCATCCCACCGACCTCCCCTGGGGTGTGAGATTCCTGCGCGGCGGTGAGTACCACGGGCTTCCCTGCCACCCCACGCAGATATATGAGGCGCTTTGCTACCTCGCCCTGTTCGGACTGCTGATGTGGATGTACTGGAAACGCAACGCCGAGGAGCGCCCCGGACTGATATTCGGTGTATTCCTCGTGATACTGTTCTCGTGCCGCTTCCTCATCGAGTTCGTCAAGAACGATCAGGTAGCCTTCGAGGCCAACATGACCCTCAACATGGGCCAGTTGCTGAGTATCCCTTTCATACTGTTCGGAGCGATACTGATAATCAGAGCAATGCGACGTCCGCGACTCCGGCTCGCATTTCCCAACCGCTTCCCCGACGAAGAGCCCGACACCAAAAAAGAGCCCAAGTCAAAAAAGAAGTAACCCCCGTTCCCCCGACATCGGCAGTATTTACTGCGGTTCTCCGCCTAAGCCCGTAGCTGCTTGAAGAACGAAACAAAGAGGATGCGCCAGTTCACTCTGACGCATCCTCTTTGTTTATATTAGTATCGCAGGGGATTAGTAGTTCTGGGCGTGACGTTCGAACCAGCCTTGGTCTTTGCCGCATACGGGGCATTTCTTGGGGGCTGACTTGCCGGTGAATACGTAACCGCAGTTACGGCACATCCATTCGGTGGGTTCTTCCTGAGTAAACTCGGTGCCGCTGGTAAGGCGTTCGAGAAGTCGGTTGTAGCGCTTTTCATGCTCAACCTCCACCTTGGCCACATTCTTGAAGAGAACGGCGATTTCGGGGAAACCTTCGTCGGCAGCGGTCTGCGCGAAGTTGGAATAGAGGTCGCTCCACTCTTCACGTTCGCCGGCGGCAGCTTCGGCAAGGTTAGTCTTGGTATCGGCCACAACGCCTGCGGGATAACCGGCGGTGATTTCCACTACGCCACCCTCAAGTTTCGAGAAGAACTGCTGCGCGTGGCTCAGTTCCTGGTTGGCTGTTTCAAGGAAGATGGCGGCAATCTGTTCATAGCCTTCCTCTACCGCTTTCTGTGCGAACAGTGTATATCGGCCTCT
This sequence comes from Barnesiella sp., assembly GCA_014801075.1. Taxonomy (GTDB): domain Bacteria; phylum Bacteroidota; class Bacteroidia; order Bacteroidales; family Muribaculaceae; genus JAGBWK01. Next base: position 34,193 of record JAAVEW010000011.1, read on the forward strand.
TGCCTGGCTTTCGCCTGCAAATGCTGCTAAAAGATTCTTTTCAGTCCGGGTGCCTTTGATGCTTTTCTTTTCCATAGTCGGGTATATATAAAATTAGTATTTAATTATTGATTATCAGTTGCGCACCGCGGCCTTCTTCGCCGCGCTACTCAATAATTAAACACCCGTCGGCCCGAAAAAGTTTACGACGCCGGGGCTATCTCACAAGAATTGTAAAACTATCCAACAAGAAATGTAAAATCAGGGGCGGGAACTCAGTCCCGGCTTAGCCGTAAAACCGCAGCACGGCACGCGCCCGCGGCGCGTCACCCCTCCCCGTCAGGTAAAAAAATCTCCCTGATTATCATTTTTTTCGCTATAATTAGCTGAATATTCGCATAAAATTGTTATCTTTGCAGCCTGAATTGACAACAAAAAGATTGAATCACCAAATTTCGTCAATCAGATAGTTTATAAAAACATTATATCATTATCACATAAACTATGAAGCTATTACAGGCTAAATTAGCACAGTATCAGGAACCGCAGAAAGCCAAAGCGGCAGGCATCTATCCATATTTCCGCGCCATCTCTTCGGAGCAGGACCCCGAAGTTATCATCAACGGCAAGAAAGTATTGATGTTCGGTTCCAACTGCTACACCGGTCTCGTCAACGACCCCCGCATCAAGGAAGCTGCCATCGAGGCAACAAAGAAATACGGCACAGGATGCGCCGGTTCACCCTTCCTCAACGGTACCCTCGACCTGCACAAAGAACTCGAAGCAGCCATCGCCAAGTACATCGGCAAAGAAGATGTAATGATCTACTCCACCGGTTTTGAAGTGAACCTCGGTGTGGTATCATGCCTCACAGGCCGCGAAGACTACATCATCTGGGACGAACAGGACCACGCATCGATTATCGAAGGCCGTCGTCTGTCATTCTCCCAGTCGCTCAAATACAAGCACAACGACATGGAGTCGCTCGAAAAGCAGCTCCAGAAATGCGACCCTGACAAAGTGAAACTCATCGTCACCGACGGCGTGTTCTCAATGGAAGGCGACGTTGCCAACCTCCCCGAAATCGTTCGTCTCGCCAAGAAGTACAACGCTTCGGTAATGGTTGACGAAGCCCACGGTATCGGCGTGTTCGGCGAAGGCGGCCGCGGCACCTGCAACCACTTCGGCGTTACCGACGACGTTGACCTCGTCATGGGTACATTCTCCAAATCGTTCGCATCGCTCGGCGGCTTCATCGCCACCGACAAGGAAATCACTAACTTCCTCCGCCACCACTCACGCTCCTACATCTTCACCGCTTCAATCACTCCGGCCTCTACAGCCGCCGCGTTGAAAGCCCTCGAAATCATGCAGGCTGAGCCCGAGCGTCAGGAAAAACTTTGGGAAAACACCAACTATGCCCTCGAAGGTTTCCGCAACATGGGCTGCGAAATCGGTCACACCTCAACTCCGATTATCCCCCTCTACATCCGCGACAACTTCAAGACATTTGCCATCACCCGCGACCTCCTCGAGGAAGGCATCTTCGTCAACCCCGTAGTTTCGCCCGCCGTAGCGCCCCACGACACTCTTATCCGCTTCTCCCTCATGGCCACTCACACCCGCGAGCAGGTCACCACAGCGTTGGAGAAAATCCAAAAAGTGTTCCGCGCCCACAACCTCATCCCCTGATAACGAACTCATTCTTAATACAGAGAGCAGCATCGCAAAAACCATCTTTGCGATGCTGCTCTTTTTAGACCCCGTTCTCCAATATTTGTTAACGCTTGGCCCCCGGCATTAACAAACATTGGAGAACGTAGCTTAAACAAATATTGGGGGAACGACGGTCCTGAATTTTAAAAATAAATTTGCAAAATACTTCACCTTTTAATAACTTTGTGTAGTCTTAACCCACCTTCTCAGCAAAGGCTGTCATTATGACGACACGGGCAATGACAACGCGTAAATCACGATAACTATTTATTTAAGAAGTATAATTATCTAAAAACTAAGTATTATGCACAAGAAATTTATCTGCGTAGTTTGTGGCTACGTACACGAAGGAGATGAAGCTCCCGAAAAATGCCCCGTATGCGGCGCTCCCAAAAGCAAATTCAAAGAACTCGACACCGAAGCTGAACTCACCTTCGTTACCGAGCACGAAATAGGTGTTGCCAAAGGCACAAGTGAAGAAATGATCAAGGACCTCAACGCTCACTTCAACGGCGAGTGTGGCGAAGTAGGCATGTACCTCGCCATGTCACGTCAGGCTGACCGCGAAGGCTATCCCGAAATCGCTGAGGCTTTCCGTCGCTATGCTCTCGAAGAAGCTGAACACGCTGCCAAGTTCGCCGAACTCCTCGGTGACTGCGTATGGGATACCAAGACCAACCTCGAAAAACGTATGCAGGCTGAAGCCGGTGCCAACGCCGACAAGATGCGCATCGCACGCAACGCTAAAGAGCAGGGTCTCGACGCTATCCACGACACCGTTCACGAAATGGCTAAGGACGAAGCTCGTCACGGCAAAGGTTTTGAAGGTCTTTACAAACGCTACTTCGGCAAGTAATCTCCAACAAACGCATCATAATGCAGCGCCCCATACTCCGATATGTGGCGCTGTATTTATTATAATAATAGCTGTATTTATTAAAATATATGAGTAGACGTATTATTCGCGAGCAAACGACAGTGGCGACAATGATAAGAATGTATTGCCACGGACATCACCACCCGTCCGACCCCGGTTTGTGCCGGGAATGCAGCGAACTCCTTGATTACGCCATAAATAGGCTCTCCCGTTGCCCTCACGGCGACGGCAAACCGACATGTCGCAACTGCACGATACATTGCTACTCACCATCGATGAGGGTCAGAATTTCAAAGGTGATGCGCTGGAGTGGCAAACGCATGATATTCCGACACCCTCTGGTCGCCATAAGACACATGCTCACTATGTCCCGGAGGAAACGGACTTAGCCCCATAAAAGAGAACAAACCGAAACAGGATATCATCACTGCTGAGAAGCGCAATGATTGATTACCAGCGACGCCAGCACTATGCCGAAGGGCGCCGTTACCTGCATGAGCGAACCGTTGGTCGTTGGCTTGTTGATTTTATCGGTTGAATATTCATCAATATTGGCGCCGCGATTCTCCACTATCTCGTCGGAATACACAACTTTAAATTTCTTGCGCGGCAACTCGCCCGAACGTTTGAACCGCGACCGCAATGCCGCCGCAAGGCGACAGCCTTTCGCTTTCCAGAACTCGTCGACACGTATGCGCGTAGGGTCGGTCTTGAGGGCCGCCCCCATCGAGGAGAAAAATTTGCATCGCGAAGCCGTAGCACGCTGTATCAGCAACACCTTGTCGCGCAGCGAGTCGATAGCGTCGACCACGTAGTCGTAACTGTTGAAATCGAAATCGTCGGCCGTATCGGGTGTATAAAGCATATTCATGGCACGTATCTCGGCCTCGGGGTTGATTGAAAGCAACCGCTGCCGCATCACCTCCACTTTGGGCTGCCCCACCGTGGTCGACAACGCGGGCAACTGACGATTGATATTGGATGGTGCCACATTATCAAAGTCAACTATATCAAGATGGTACACACCGGTCCGCACGAGCGTTTCGGCCACCCAACTGCCTACTCCCCCCATGCCGAATATTATAACCCGCGCATTGCGCAACCGCGCAACCGCATTCTCGCCGAGCAACAGCGCCGTGCGGCTTTCCCATTGATGTAAATCTACATTGTTCATAGCAACAAAGGTAACATTTTTATTGTTAAATATAAAAACTCAATACAACGTATAATACAATATGGAAAGCAAATCAGTAAAAGAAACATTGCTCTCACGACGTTCAATACGCCGCTTCGAGCGCGAACCCATCACCAAGGAACAACTCGATTTCATCTACGAAGCGATACGCAACACCCCCACGAGCTACAACGGCCAGCAGTTCACGGTCATCGACATCGACGACCAGGCCATCAAGGAACAGCTTTACGAAATAATCGGACAGAAGCAAATCAAGACCTGCAACCACTTCCTGGCCTTCTGTATCGACTACAACCGCATAGCCGGTTTTGCAAAGAGTGAAGGTGTCGACATGCCACCCTTCTACGACACCATGGACGGCACTATCGTAGGCGTGGTCGACGCTACCCTCGCCATGATGAGCGCCCTTACAGCCGCCGACTCCGTAGGGCTTGGCGGTTGCTGCATCGGCTACGCGCGCACGGCCAATCCTGAGGCTGTCGCCAAGGTGCTTGGTCTGCCCCAGGGTGTATTCGTGGTGTGCGGTCTCTCGCTCGGTGTTCCCCGTGAAATGCCCGACCTAAAACCCAAGATGCCCGCGTCGCTCCTTATCCACCACAACGCCTACCGCACCGACGACATGCTCCCCGAACTGAAAGCCTACGACGCCGAAATCAAGGAATACAACGCCAGCCGCTCAGGCACAACCTCCAACAACGACTGGCTGCGCCACATCCTCTCATACTACACCGAAGCCCTCAGCTACGACATGCTCAAAGCCCTCGCCGACCGCGGCTTCAACATCAAAAAATAACAGTAATCTTACAACATACGTTTGTAGGGACGCGATAAATCGCATCCGCATCCGGATGGTATAACATTAAATACCAACCACTTATGCGGACGCGATTTATCGCGCCCTTTCATTCGTATGCTGAAATCCAAAAAAAACTGTTATTTTTGCAATATGATGCAGGATGAGCATAATATTACGAATACCGACGGGGACACCCGCTTGAAGATACTGCTGCTGGGCGACGCGAGCAACTATCACCGTTGTCTTGCTATAGGATTGCAGCGGCTCGGCCACGAAGTGACAGTTGCCTCCGACGGGTCGCGGTGGATGAACACCGGTCGCGACATCGACCTGTCACGCCCCCTCCCAAGCAAAGCAGGCGGATTGATGCTGTGGCTGAAGATTAAGCGATTGCTCGGCAACAAGTTGGCCGGCTACGATATTGTGTCGGTCAACGGCACATGCTTCGCCTCGCTGCGCCCCGCCCGACTGAGCGCCATGTTTGACTCCCTGCTGCGCAACAACCGCCGTGTGTTCATATCGGCACTCGGCACCGACTCCCGCTACGTAGCAGCCTGCACCGGCGACAACCCGCCGCTGCGCTACGACGAGTGGCAGGTCAACGGATTCCCGTCACCCCACGCCACGGCCAACCGCGATGAAATAGAGCAATGGCTCGCCCCCGAGCTCTCCGCCCTCTGCAACAAGGTCTACGCCCAATCAGCCGGAACCGTGACAGCCCTCTACGAATATGATGAAGTGTGCCGCACCTTCCTTCCCGCCGACCGCGTGGCCTACGGCGGCATCCCTATCGACACCAAGTCCATCGAATACTTCGGCCCGGGAAGCACCGACGGCAAAGTGCGCCTTTTCCTTGGCCGGCATGCCGACCGCACCATCGAAAAAGGCACCGACCGATTACTCGAAATATCGAAACGCATTGTCGCCGCACACCCCGACGCTTGCACCCTCGACATAGTGGAGAATGTGCCCTACGCCGAGTACCTCGACCGACTGCACAGCGCCGACATCGTGCTCGACCAACTCTACTCCTACACTCCGGCCACCAACGCCCTGCTGGCCATGACTATGGGCAAAACCGTAGTTAGCGGCGGCGAACCTGAATACTACGACTTCATCAACGAGCACGAGAATCGCCCGATTATCAACGCCGTGCCCGATGATGACGACGCTCTCTTCCGCGCCATCGAGGATGCCGTGATACACCCGTCGGCCCTTGCCGAACGCGGAGCGAAGAGCCGCGAGTTTGCAATCAAGCACAACGATACCGAGGTTGTGGCCCGTCGTTTCATTGACTTTTGGAGGAGCAAGCTATGAGCAGCAACGCAATTGACACAGCGCGCCGGCTCGATATCCTCATCGCCACCCACGGCCCTGAAGGACTGCAACGCGTGGCCGACATGCAGCTGCCCGCAGTTGACGGCGTGCATTATATCATCACGTGGCAAGCCTCAGGCCCCGGCCCTGCGCCCGCCTCGCTGCTCCGCAACGACATTGAGATACACGAAATTCCATCTATCGGACTCAGCAACAACCGCAACGCCGGCATAGCGCTTGCCCGCGCCCTCTACTGCCTCATCGCCGACAACGACCTGACATACAAGGCCAACGGACTACAAGCGGTAATTGATGCCCTCGACTCTCACCCCGACGTCGACATCGCCACCTTCCGTCACGATGGTGACTTCATCAACTACCCGGCCGAGGAGACCGACTTCACCGAGCGCATGCCGCGCGGCTATAACGTCTCATCTATTGATATTGCATTCCGTCGCCAATCAATCGGCAACATCCGCTTCGACACCAACTTCGGCATCGGCGCACCGCTCGCCTGCTGCGAGGACCCGCTCTTCATTCTCGACTGCCGCCGCGCCGGGCTGCGTTGCCGTTTCTTCCCTATTACGATAGTAGAGCACCGCGGACTGTCAACGGGACTGCGTCCCATCACCGACCCGCGCACCACTATGGCCGAAGGCGCCTACATACGTCTCGCCTACGGCCTGACCGGCTACCCCCGCATTCCCCTCTTCGCCTGGCGCGCCTACCGCAGCGGACGCCTCCCCCTGCTACACGGCCTCTACCACCTTACCCGCGGCTTCTTCTCCCACTACACCCGCGCCCATAAGCGCAACAACTTCTAAGCCCCCCGGTGCTCCTGTTTAAAAACCAACCCACACAGTACTCCTGTTAAAAAAGCAAGAAATCCGCAAGAACTGTCGGGCGACAATTGCTTGCGGATTTCTTGATGGTATCCCCGTGGGGAGTCGAACCCCAATCGTTGGAACCGGAATCCAATATTCTATCCATTGAACTACGGAGACATCCTGCAGTAAGCGGAACAACGGCGCTGCAAGGCCTAATTTTCCGCGTTTAGTTATGCAAAATTAATCCTTTATTTGTATTTTTGCAAATCAATCACCGTAAATAAGCCCTTCAGGCCATATTTATAGCCTAATTTTTTAATTGAAGATGAACGTCAGAATAGAGGAAAGTTGGCATCAGGCACTTGCCGCTCAGTGGGATATGCCCTATTTCAAAGCGCTTACCGACTTTGTAAGAGCGCAATATGCCGCCACAACTGTGTATCCCCCAGCATCGAAGATATTCGCGGCTTTTGACGCATGCCCCTTCGACAAAGTAAAGGTAGTGATACTCGGCCAGGACCCCTATCACGGACCGGGGCAGGCCAACGGACTCTGTTTCTCGGTCAATCCCGGCGTTGCCTACCCGCCCTCGCTGGTCAACATATTCAAAGAGGTGACGGCCGACACCGGCGCACCCGCACCCGCCGACGGCGACCTGTCGCGCTGGGCACGTCAGGGCGTGTTCATGCTCAACTCGGTGCTGACAGTGGAGCAGGGCCGCGCCGCATCCCACGCCTCCCACGGCTGGGAGACACTTACCGACGCCGCCATCGAAGCCCTCTCATCGCAGCGCGAGAACCTCGTGTTCCTGCTTTGGGGCAGCTACGCCATCAACAAGGGGCGCCTCATTGACCGCAGCAAGCACCTCCTGCTCACCTCGGTACACCCTTCACCACTCTCGGCCCACCGCGGCTTCTTCGGCAACCGACATTTCTCGCAGGCCAACGCCTACCTGCAGGCCCACAACCTTACTCCCGTGCAATGGTAAAGGAGGCCGCGCTCATACTGACCCTCTCGGCCGCGCTCACATCAGCCGCCGCCGACACTATGACAGGAATTTTCGATGAAAATTTCTATACCCTGCGCACCGACATCAACGGCGACTACATGGCGCCCCCGGTGCTGCTCCTCGGCTCTGACGACCGCCTGACCGTATCGTTTGACGAACTCGCCGAGAGCAACTCATACCTGCGCTACTCCCTCGTCCACTGCAACGCCAACTGGACCGAGTCATCGCTCGTGGAGTCGGAGTTTCTCGACGGCTTCAACTTCGGCAACGTCGACGACTACGAATACTCCCGCATGACCGCCACCCACTACGTCAACTATCACATCACCCTCCCCAACGACCGCTTCAGCTTCCGCATCTCGGGCAACTACCTGCTGCGCGTATATCGCGACGACGACCCGGAGACCACCCTGCTGCAGGTGCGCTTCATGGTATCGGAATCGACAGCTCTCGTGGGTGCCGACGTGCTGAGTGTCACCGATATAGACTACAAGGACAAGCATCAGCAGGTTTCGGTCACCGTCGATGCCACCAACGCCGGAGTGGAGGACGTGTTCAACGATATGATGGTGTACGTGAGCCAGAACGGACGCCTCGATAACGAGGTGATGGTGCGTCAGCCGCTGCGCGTATCGGGCAAGACTGCCTACTACGAGCACCTGCGCCCGCTCATTTTCCCCGCCGGCAACGAGTACCGCCGCATGGAAACCGTGTCGACCACCTACCCCGGCATGCACATCGACGCCCTGGAGTACCACGACCCGTTCTACCACGCAACCGTAGCCACCGACTATCCCCGCTCGCAGGAGAGCTACAGCTACGATCAGACACAGAACGGCCGTTTCTTCGTGCGCGAGTACAACTCCAACGACTCCGAGATTGAAGCCGACTACGTGGTCACCCACTTCACTCTCGACGCGCCCGAACTCCCCGGCAAATACATATTCCTCGACGGCGATTTCACCTGCCGCCGCTTCGACCCGCAGTCACTCATGACCTACAACCGGGCCACCGGACTATATGAGAAAACTCTCCTGCTCAAGCAGGGAGCCTACAACTACCAGTATCTCACCGTCGATGCCGGAGCCAAAACTCCCGGCGCATCGACCGCCACCATCGAGGGTGACTACTACCCCACCGGCAACGAATACCTCGTCAAAGTGTACACCCGCCGCCGCGGCGAGCGCTACGACAGGCTCATCGGTGTCACCTCAGTAAAATTCAAGTAACAATATCAATCAGCTGTCACACAGCTACTGTCATACATGGACGAAGAAGAAGAAATTATGCTACAGATACAGAACGTATTGGTATCGCTCGACCTTGCAGAGCAATTTTTTTGCTGCGACCTCGACGCATGTCTTGGTCAATGCTGTATTGAGGGTGACGCAGGCGCGCCCGTCACGCCCGACGAAGTGAAACGCATCGAGGAGGTGCTCCCCATCATCAAGGAGGATATGATTCCCGCAGGCCGCCGCGAAGTTGAAGAGAACGGCGTGGCCTACGTCGACGAAGAGGGCGACCTCGTCACCACCATTGTCGATGGCCGCAACTGCGCCTTTACCTGCTACGGCCCCGGAGGAAAATGCCTGTGCGCCATAGAGAAAGCATGTCGCGAAGGGCGTATCGACTTCCTCAAACCGGCTTCCTGCCACCTCTACCCGCTCCGACTCACCGAATACCCCGACTTCACCGCCGTCAATTACCACCGCTGGAAAATATGCCGCCCTGCCGAAGCCCTCGGCCGTAAACTCGGACTGCGCCTCTACCAGTTCCTCAAAGGCCCGCTTACCGCCCGCTTCGGCGAAGCATGGTACGCCGAACTCTGCGAAGCCTGCGAAGCCTACCTCAAGGAATACCCCGACGGCATCGACCGCTGACCCCACCCCTCCAATTAATAAACACGAAACGGCACTAATCATTACTACCGCTGCATCTCCATCACGATTGCCTTTATGAGGCAGTTTTTGAAACATTTTCGTCAGCATCGTCGGGTATAGGCATTTCTTTCCACAATTTGCTTTTTTGTTGAATGTTTTATGGCCTTTTTGAACTAATTTTGTCATAAAGCCAATATCGTTATTATCACTGACACCGTTTGTATGGATAATTACTGAAACAGGCAAACCAACCTATTAACAAAAAAGTATCTGCCATGAACAAAGCCTTGAAAATCGCTTTCTCCCTCATGCTGCTCCCCGGCGGCTTCACGGCCTACTCTGCCTCGCAATATCTCCACACGCCCGACGCGCAGTGGAAACTCTGCCCGGCCGACGAGGTCTCTCTCGATGAAATAGTTGACAACGGATATGACGCCTCAGCGTGGGTCGATGCCATAGTGCCAGGCACCGCCTTCACCTCCTATGTCGTAGCCGGTAAAGAACAGGACCCGAACTTCGGCGACAATATATATAATGTTGACCGAAAAAAATATGACCGCTCGATGGCCTACCGCACCAACTTCCGCGTGCCTCAGCAGCTGAGCGGCAATCGTCTTTGGCTCAACTTTGACGGTATCAACCGCCGCGGCACTGTTTACCTCAACGGCCGCAAACTCGGCGTACTCGACGGCTTCATGCACCGCGGACGCTTCGACGTAACGGATATAGCCCGCCGCGACGGCGACAATACTCTCGTGGTCATCGTGGACCTGCCTCAGCAACCGCTCGCCAATCAGGGCAGCCCCAACTACCTCTCGTCGGCCGGATGGGACTGGATGCCCTACGTGCCCGGTCTCAACAGCGGATTGACCGACAAGGTGTGGATTTCCGATTCGGGCGACGCTACCATCGTTGACCCCTGGATACGCACTGCCAGACTCACCCCGTCGCACGACCGCGCCGAACTGATCGTGGAGACCGGCGTGAAGAACTCCGGCAAGGAGAAAAAGAGATTTACCGTCAAAGGTACAATCACCCCCGGCGACATCACGTTTGAAAAAGAAGTCGAGGTCGAACCGGGCTACACCGCAACAGTTGAGTTTGACAAACGCTATTTCCCGCAACTCTCGATAAAGAATCCTGACCTGTGGTGGCCCAACGGCTACGGTGACCCCAATCTCTACAACTGCCATATCGAAGTTCTCGCCGACGGCAAGACAAGTCAGGAACAGGACGTGACATTCGGCATACGCAAATACTCCTACGACAAGAATGACGGAGTGCTCCACATCAAAATCAACGACACCCCCGTATTCGTCAAGGGTGGCAACTGGGGCATGAGCGAGTATATGCTGCGTGCCCGCGGTCAGGAGGACTACGACACCCGCATAGCGCTCCACAAGGAGATGAACTTCAACATGATACGCAACTGGCTCGGCTCAGTCACCGACGAAGAGTTCTACGACGCATGCGACCGCAACGGCATCATGGTGTGGGACGACTTCTGGATTAACTCCAACCCCAACGTTCCCTACGACCTTAACGCGTTCAACAACAACGTGATGGAGAAAATCAAGCGCTTGCGCAACCACGCAGCCATCGCAGTGTGGTGTGGCGACAACGAGGCTCACCCGCTGCAGCCTATCGACGACTGGATGGCAACCGACATAGCCGCTTTCGACGGCGGCGACCGCATGTATCAGCCCCGCTCCAACGCTGAAGGACTGAGCGGCAGCGGTTCGTGGGGCGCCTTTGACCCTCGTCACTACTTCACCCCCTATCCCAACAGTTACGCCGGAAGCGACGGTTATGGCAGCTGGGGTTTCCGCACCGAAATCGGTACTGCCGTTGTTCCCACCTATACCAGCCTTGTCAAGTTCATGCCCGACGACCACCTGTGGCCCATCGACGACATGTGGAACAAGCACTTCTTCGGACAGCTCGCCTTCAACGCCGACCCCGACGGTTACGTCAGAATGGTTACCGAAAACTGGGGTGAACCCACCAACGCCGCTGACTTCTGCAAGAAAGGCCAGCTCCTCAACTACGAGTCAAACAAAGCGATGTACGAAGGATGGATTGACCACATGTGGGACGACGCCTCGGGCATCATGACATGGATGAGCCAGTCGGCCTACCCCTCGATGGTATGGCAGACCTATGACTACTATTTCGACCCGACAGGCGCCTACTGGGGTTGCAAGTCGGCCTGCGAACCGGTTCACATCTACTGGAACCCCGTCAGCAACGCCGTGCGCGTAGCCAACACTACCTCCGACGGCCGCTATGACCTCACAGCCGAAGCCCGCGTCTACAACCTCGACGGCAAGGAGGTGAAACGCTACACCAAATCGGCCAAAGTCAACTCCGCGTCCAATAAAGTCACCGACGCCTTTACCCTCGATTTCAACACTGACCGCGACACAATATCGCTCGGCAAAACCGTCACTGCCTCGTCGACCAAAGAGGGTCAGCCCGGCGACGTTGCCGACGGCAACTCCCACACCCGCTGGGCGGCCGAGAAACGACCCGGCGAATGGATTACCATTGACCTCGGCGAGAAGATGAAAGTGGCCGGCGTGCGCCTCAACTGGGAAGCTGCCTACGCCAAGAAATACAAAGTGCAGGTGAGCGAGAACGGCCACTGGTGGCGCGATGTAGTCAACGAGGAAAACGGCGAACCGGGCATAGCCGAATACTTCTTCAACGAAGCCGACGCCCGCTACGTGCGCATGCAGGGAGTGGAACTCGGCAACGACTACGGCTACTCTCTCTGGGACTTCGACGTCTACGGCGCGCAGAAGCCTTCGGAAGGTCTCGATGACACTCATTTTATCAACCTGCAGCTCAAGGACAACAACGGCGCTCTCATCAGCGAGAACAACTACTGGCGAGGCCACGACCGCAAGAACTTCCAGGCCATAAACTCAATGCCCAAGGCCAATCTCAAGGTCAAGGACAATATGAAGATTGTTGACGGAAAGGCCGTGATTACCACCACAATCACCAATCCCCGCAGCGCCCGCTCGGCAGCCTTCGCCGTGCACGCACAACCCGTGCGCAACAGCGACGGCGAACGCCTCCTCCCCGCCATCGAGAGTGACAACTACTTCACCCTGATGCCCGGCCAGAGCAAAACGGTAACCTTCACATTCTCCCCCTCCCTCCTCGACGACTCCGGCTACACCCTGAAAGTCGAACCCTACAACAACTGATACCCCCGCAATTATTACTACCTCAATAAAGGAATGCCCCCGAAAAAGTTGTGCAGAACTTTCTTGGGGGCATTTCTTTATGTTACACGCCCCCGGCAATCAATTCATCGCTATATTAGCTTTATAATCAAATTTTCCCTATATTTGTAATCCGATTTGATTTATGTGTGTATCTATCATATTCCAACGGTACTTTTTTACCTGATTATTTTTCAAACCTAACCAACATTTTTCACATGAAATTGAAAACCGTAATCACATTCCTTGTTGCTTGGTTCAGTACGCTTGGCGTATATGGAGCGCTACGCCCTGAGTTCAGCGACAACAGTAACGAACATTGGTACTACATCGCCTTCACGGCCGGTGAAGCCGTAATCGAAGATGCTCCCGACGGCGGCGAAATACGCACCGCGTGGGCCACGAAGAGCAATCCCGCGCAGCTGTGGAAACTTGTCGGCACTCCCGATAATTTCATCCTGCAAAGCAAAGCCGGTCACTTCGCCCGCTTCGACGGCAAACTGAAATCGACCGCCGACAAAGCAGCCGCCTCACAGCTCGCCATGGTCAACTCCTCGTCCTACCATTTCCCCGACGCATGGGAGATAGAGCTTACCGACAACGACGGCCACCGTAAATACTTCAACCAGTGGGGCATGAGCGGCGCAGGCGCAAGCATCGGCCTCAACAATAATAATGACCGCAACAATCCCGTCATCTTCATCAATCCCGACGACATAGCCCAGCAGGCTCCCGTTCCCGCAGTCAAAGAGTACAACACCGTAGCGGCTGCCGGCTACACCCCGGCCCATCGCAACACGCTGTGGTACACTACCCCCGTCACTGCCACCACCGTAAGCGACCCCTGGACCGAGTATGCCCTCCCCATAGGCAACGGCGAGTTCGGCGCAATGATTTTCGGCGGTATCGCGTGCGACCGCGTTCAGTTCAACGACAAGTCGCTCTGGAGCGGTTCACCCACAATGCGCGGCACCTACCTCAGCTTCGGCAATCTCTACATCGAGGACCTTTCCGGCAACTTCGGTTACTCAGCCGATAAAGCCGCAACCAACTACGTGCGCAACCTCGACCTCTCCGAGGGCAAAGCCAACGTCACCTACACCACTGCCGACGGCAACATCACCTACACCCGCGAATACATAGCAAGCTACCCTGACAAGTCGGTAGCCGTTCGCATCAAGGCCTCGAAGCCGGGTCAGGTGAGCCTCCGTCTCTCACTCTTCAACGACATCAAGAAATCGGTAGTGCGCCCTCTCTACAAGGATGGCGAAATATCGTTTGACGGCGACCTCGACCTCGTAAGCTTCGCCGCCCGCGTCGTGCCTACCGCCAAAGGGGGTACCATCACCACCAACAACGACAATATCGAAATCAAGGGTGCCGACGAGGTAACAATCGTGCTCGCCGGAGCCACCAACTTCGACCAGCACTCCCCCTCCTACACCTCCGACAAATCGCGCCTCGTGCCCATGGTTGACAAGCGCGCACGCTCGGCCGCTAAAAAAGGATGGAAGAAACTTCTCGACCGCCACACCGCCGACTACACCGCGCTCTACAACCGCGCCGAACTGAAAATAGACAACGCTCTCAACGCTCTCACCACCGAGGATATGATCAAGGCCTACAACAGCGGCAACGACGTGACAGCGCCCACCTCGCTGATGCTCGAAGAGCTCTACTTCGCCTACGGTCGCTACCTGCTCATCGCCGCATCGCGTGGTATGGACACCCCCTCCAACCTGCAAGGCATCTGGAACCAGTCAGACAACCCCGCATGGCAGGCCGACATCCACTCAGACATAAACGTGCAGATGAACCACTGGCCCTGCGAGGTCACCAACCTCTCGGAAACCCACATGCCCTACCTCAACTACGTGCACAGCATGGCCCTCGAGCACGAAGAGTGGCCCGAATATGCCCGCCGCGCCGGAGCTACCAAGGGTTGGACCTGCTACACTCAGAACAACATCTTCGGTCACTCCGACTATGCCGAAAACTACGTCATAGCCAACGCCTGGTACACCAGCCACCTATGGCAGCACTACCAGTTCACGCTCGACAAGCAGTTCCTCAAAGAGAAAGCATTCCCCACGATGCTCAGCACAACCGAGTTCTGGCTCGAACGCCTCGTCAAGGACACCGACGGCACATGGGTAGCTCCCGATGAATGGTCGCCCGAACATGGACCCGGCCGCGAGCACGGCACAGCCCACGCCCAGCAGCTCATCTCCGACCTCTTCGCCTCCACCCTCGAAGCCATCGATATTCTCGGCAAAGATGCCGGCGTATCGGCCGACTTTGTCAACACATTGAAAGATAAATACGCCAACCTCGACCGCGGTCTCGCCATCGAGACCTACAACGGCGAATGGGGCGAGCAGCACATTCCCGCCGGCACTCCTATACTCCGCGAGTGGAAAACAAGCCCCTTCACTGTCGGACAGAACGAACACCGCCATCAGTCCCACCTCATGGCCCTCTACCCCCTCGGCGACATCACCCCCGAAAGCGAATACTTCAACGCAGCCGTCAACTCGTTGAAATTGCGCGGCGACCACACAACCGGTTGGTCACTCGCATGGCGTCTCTGCCTCTGGGCACGTGCTCTCGACGGCGACCACGCCCATGAGACCATGCGCAAAGCTCTCCGCCACTCCGAAAGCTACTGGTTGACCTACGAGACCGCCGGCGTCTACTACAACCTTTTCGACTCCCACTCACCCTTCCAGATTGACGGTAACTACGGCTACACAGCCGGCGTCAGCGAGATGCTCCTCCAGAGCCACGGCGGCACAATACGCCTGCTCCCCGCCCTCCCCTCATGCTGGGCCAAAGGCTCAATGCGCGGCCTCAAAGCACGCGGCAACTTTGAAGTGGACCAGCAGTGGACCGACGGACAACTCGAATCCTGCACAATCCGTTCACTCGCCGGCAACGAAGTAAAAGTAGCCTACAAGGACATCGCCAACGCCACCATCACCGACCACAAAGGCCGCCCCGTCACCGTCACCACCCCCGACACCAACACGGTAACCTTCCCCACCAAAAAAGGCGCCACCTACACCATCACCTTCCCCACCAACAAATAACAGCAGTAGTACACCAACAAATAAAATAGTACACCAACAAATAATAGTTGTATCTAAAAATAATAGCGGTAGTATCCGCAATACTACAAAGAAAGATACTACAACTAAAGATACAATAAAACAGCAAAGAGAGCCTGTTCCAAAATCCCGGAACAGGCTCTCTTACTTATATGGATAAAAACTAATTCGTTAATTTCTGCTCGCGCTCTATGCACAATCGGCGATAGCGTGGAGCGAGTCGGAGACTCGCTGATTGTGGCTAACCCCGGTGCTTTAGCCCGGGGAGCCCCGGTACACAGTTAGAGTCGCCTCGGAGAGGCGATTCGCGGTTACTTTGTCAGGGGAGAGTAGTCGCGGGAGTAGCGGAGCATTTGGGGGATGTATTCCTCGGTGTAGTCGATGGTTACGTCGGTTACGTTGCCGTCGGCGTCAAACACGGGGGTGTAGACAGGGTTGACGAAGCCTTTGTAGGGGGCTATGTTGAGATGGGCATAACGGTCGAGGACTTCCTGTGACCAAATTTAAATATAAAACCCAACTTTGTTATCCAAAAATTTGTTTGAATGATAAGAAGTTATTAACTTTGTAACATCTCACCAACCAGGCGTTGAAAGAGAAACGGGAGCGGTCATTGCCGCTCCTTGCTTTTTATATATTCTTCATACTCTTTAATGAATTTCTTTTTCCGCCATTCGTGCTCTATTAAGTATGCAGTCCACGGAAGTAAATACCCATTTCCCTTACGAAGTATTACCACATAATTTTCATCCTCATGCATGATAAGCACATTTGTTTTGGTTCCACGAGTATTTTCCCATACTCGCAGATATGGATGTTCACTATTATTTATAATGAAAGAAGGCCATTTAATACGTTCTAATCGTCTAAGATCAGGAAGTCTGTTTTGCTCAATAGCACCCTCCGAAGTCATGTGCCAAAAAGTAGCCTCTTTTCCCTCCGTCACGGGATATTTCTTTAAAGCCAATCTTGTGCCCCTAAATATTGGACGGTTGCGAATGAACTCATCAGTAAAAATTTCATAGACAGCCTCGAGATAACGAGCGAAGTTACCTCCGAATTGCGAAAGTTCAATTAAGTCAGGCAATTCAAGTATCTGTTCTTTCTCAATGCTTTCGTCCATGCCACAATAAAATATTAAATTTAGGTTCGAGGGGCCAGGTGGTGGAATTAAGAGTATATCCGCTTCTTTTACGAATTAAATTTATAAGAGCTAATTTGGCCTCATTAGAATTAAGACCGCGATGAAAATACGATAAAGCTCCTATCAAAAGGTCTGTCAGGCCCATAATCTCTACCTCGTGAGACCGAATCTGCTGAACTCGATGAATCATCTGCCGGTCAAAATCATAACTGCTGTTACACAAAACATCGTGTAATTTCTCAACTTTTTTCTGACTGCGTGTATCCTTAATGTCAATATAAATTGAATACTTATTATTAGGTGCAAAAATGCGCCTAAGCATTAAAAAGTATGCACGATAGTAAAACTCATCGTGTGTCAAATTAAAATCGGCTAAGTTGAGGTCTCTTTTGTCAACAATAATAGCGCGGAATGTAAGATAGCTACTATCGAAGAAATAATTAATTAGGGCATTATAGTAATCCGATTTTGCATTGGACACCTTGTTCCATTTAATCTCAGTATCACGATAGATACCAAACTGAGCTTTAATAGCTCTTATATCGTCTGAAACCTGCTTCTTAAATTCATCAGGACAGACTATGCCACCAATTACCATTACAAAATCGTTATCACGTCCGTTCTGTAAATGGCAACTCTCGTCGCAGTAAATATCGAATAATTTATACGCCATGTTTAGTCCCAGTTTTTAAGGTTGTCAATATAAAGTTCATCCGTTTCCCTTAATTTTAAAATCTTCAAAGCCGTTACTAAGTTTCAATAGTGCCTGTTCAATCTTCATAAACTTAATATTATATGCAAATATATGAAATTTTCATATAACACCACTCATACTGAGGTAAAAAGGATAGCGAGGGGTGTTGGGGACTCGCTCATTTCCTGCCGGCGGGGATATCGTAATAATAAAGATATAGTATTAATAAAAAAGTGGGGACGTGTTGTTGGTACGTCACCACTTTTTTGAGGTATTCTGTATGTTCTGATTGGGTATGCTCCGGTTCTGTTTGTAACGATACTGTTTGTTACGGGGGGCGTTTTGGGCCGGGTTACTTTGTCAGGGGGGAGTAGTCGCGGGAGTAGCGGAGCATTTGGGGGATGTATTCCTCGGTGTAGTCGATGGTTACGTCGGTTACGTTGCCGTCAGCGTCAAACACGGGGGTGTAGACGGGGTTGACGAAGCCTTTGTAGGGAGCGATGTTGAGATGGGCGTAGCGGTCGAGGACTTCCTGATGGAGTTTGGGGTCAACCTTTACTGCGTATTTCTCAACGAGGTCGCGGCCTGCTTCGTAGTCGCCCTCGCTCTTGATGCGCTGTATCTCGCCGAGGAGCTGACCGAAGAGCTCGCGCAGACGGGGATAATCGTTGATTTTGATAAATGTCTTGCCGTCGATGTTGACAAGCTCGATTACGTTCTCGTCGCGACCATGCTCGTAGGCCCACTCAGCGATGAGTTTGCGGTTGCGCATGTGCGCTTCCTCCACGTCCTTGCCCGGCTCGATGCGCATGAGCTGAGTCATCATACCGTTGAGTATATACTTGTAATACTCTGCTTTGTAGGCATCGGGGTTATCGAGAAGTCCGAGCTCGAGAAGTTTCGGGTCGGCGAGGTAGTAGAGCGCGAAGAGGTCGGCACGGGTTTCCTCAAGGGTAGAACCGTGGGCCTTGAGCGCATCGGGGTCAACGCCGGGGAGCAGACGGCCCGAACCGTGGCCGAGACACTCGTGGAGGTCGGTGTGGAGATTGTCGGTGATGAAGAGATAGTCGTCGAGCAGCTTGCGGGTGGGCTCGTCGATAACGAACTCTTCGTTGAAACCGCTGCCGTGCGAGGCCTCGTCGTAAGCCTGGGTAATATTCTCGAGAGTCACTGATTTCGAACCGTGAGCGGCGCGTATCCAGTTGGCATTGGGGAGGTTGATACCGATAGGTGTAGCAGGATAAGAGTCACCGGCAAGGATAGCGGCAGTGATAACCTTTGCTGTAACGCCTTTCACCTCGTCCTTGCGGAAACGGGGATCGACGGGCGAATGTTCCTCAAACCATTTGGCATTGGAACTCAGCGCCTCGGTGCGATGCGAAGCCTCGTTGTTCTTGAAGTTGACGATTGATTCCCATGAGCCGGTCATGCCGAGGGGGTCACCGTAGCTTTCGATGAAGCCGTTGATGAAGTCGACCTGCGAGTCGGTATCTTCAACCCAGAGAATAGAATAGTCATCGAAAGTGGCGAGGTCGCCGGTGGTGTAGAAGTCGATAAGACGGTCGATAACAGCGCCCTGCTTGTCGTTTTCGGCATACTGACGGGCCTTTTTCAGGTTGTCGACTATGCGCACTATTGCGTCGGAATAAATGCCGCCTACGCGATAGGGCTGCTCGGTCACCTTGCCGTCAACCATAGCCACACGGGTGTTGAGACCGTAGGAAATGGGATTGACTATCGTAGTGTCCTTCAACGCGTTATAGTAGTCCTCGACCTGTTTCTGAGTCACACCCTCATAGAGGTTGTTGGCCGAAGTGACGATAAGGTCCTCACCCTCAGCCTGATTGACACGTTTTGCCATCACACTGGGGTCGAATATAACCTTACAGAGCATATCGAGCTCGGCCGGCTGCTTGTCGGCGGGAAGTTTGGAAACCTCGTAGCGGAGGAACGACTCATCAAATTCGGGCACGAACTTGTCCATCGAGTAGTGGTGATGGATACCGTTGCCAAACCATATCTGCTTCAGATACTTTTCCAGCGCCTTGTACTGACGCGACTCCTTGTTGCCGGAGTAATTGGTATATACATTCTCAATGAGCTGACGCACAGGGAGATTGTAGCGTCCGTTCTGGTCCCAGAGAATATCACGGCCGGCGAGAGCTGCCTCGGTCAGATAATAGACGAGAGCTTTCTGTCGGGGTGTAAGTTTTTCAAAGTCAGGCACTTTGTAGCGAAGCACCTCGATGTCGGCAAAATTGTCGACCACGTAATTGAAATCGCTGTTGTCTTTAGCCATTGCTGAAAGGGTTGCGGCGGCGATGATGGCACCGGCCGCCATATATTTGATTTTCATATCTATATAATATAATGGTATTACTCTACATAGAGGACGAGACCCTTCAGATATTCGCCTTCAGGGTGATAGATGTTGACGGGATGGTCGGCGGGCTGGGTCAATTGCTTGATGATGCGCACGCGACGTCCCGTCTGCGCTGCAGCCGAGAAAACGGCGAGGCGGAACTGCTCGCGGCTCACGGCCTGCGAACAGGAGAACGTGAACAGTATGCCGCCGGGGGCTATCTTTTCAAACGCTTTGGCATTGAGTCGCTGATAGCCGCGCAGGGCGTTGCGCAGCGCCGAGCGGTGTTTTGCGAATGCCGGGGGGTCGAGGATTATGAGGTCATGTTCGCCCGAAGCCATGTTGTCAAGATACTTGAATGCGTCCTCGGCAAGCGCCTCATGACGGTTGTCATCGGGGAAATTAAGGCTTATGTTGGCCGAAGTCAGGGCAATAGCCTTGGCCGACGAGTCGACCGAGACTACGCGGCGTGCGCCTCCGCGCATGGCATAGACCGAGAAACCGCCCGTGTAGCAGAACATGTTGAGCACCGAACGCCCTTCCGAGAAACTTTCGAGAAGAGCGCGATTGTCACGCTGGTCAACGAAGAAACCTGTCTTTTGACCTTTCAGCCAGTCAATGTGGAAGTTAAGGCCGTTTTCGGTGGCGATGTTGGTATCGAAACCGCCTACGAGATACTCGTTGACGGGGTCGAGACGTGCTTTGTAGGGGAGCGTTGTTTCCGACTTGTAGTAGACGTTGGCCACTTCAAGGTCGTCAAGCTCGGTGAGCGCCATCGCTATGATGTCGCGACAATAGTGCATACCGGGGCTATGAGCCTGCACTACAGCAGTTTTACCATAGATATCAACCACGAGGCCGGGGAGGAAATCACCCTCGCCGTGAACCAGACGGTAGGCATCATTGTCGGGGCGGTCGAGTTTCAGCGCGCGGCGGAGAGCCAGCGCCTCGGTGAGACGTCGTGCAAAAAACGCCTTATCAATCTGAGTATCAGCAAAGTCAAGTATTCTGACCGCGATACTGCCTATCTGATAGTGTCCTACGCCGATAAATCGACCGTCGGAGGCCACGACAGCAACCACGTCGCCTTCCTCAACCGAGGGGGGGACGGCAGTCAGCGCGCCTGAAAATACCCAGGGGTGGAAACGGTCGAGCGACTCCTCTTTGCCGCGTCGCAGAGTGAACACTGCTCTTTCTTTCATAATTGTCAATTCAGTTTATGGGGTTCAATCACTTATGTGAAAAGTGGTTCAGTTACTTAAATATAGAGATTCAATTACTTGAATATAAATCGGTAGATATCGTTGCCGTTGGCGTAGAGCAGCAGGGCGAGCAGGAAGAACATGCCGCACACCTGCGCGCGCTCAAGAAACTTCTCGGAGGGTTTGCGGCGTGTGATAATCTCCCACAGCACGAAGAGCACGTGGCCGCCATCGAGCGCCGGAATGGGGAGTATGTTCATGAACGCCAGGATGATAGAGAGGAATGCCGCCATCTCCCAGAATGTGCGCCAGTCCCACTTCGGGGGGAAGAGGCTGCCGATAGCGCCGAAACCGCCTATCTGCGATGCTCCGGACTTGGTGAACAGCAGTTTGAGCGACGACACGTATGTAACTAACTGATTGGCACCGTCGGAGATACCTTTGGGAACAGCCTGCAGCAGATTGTATTTGATGATTTCCACGTCATATATTTCGTGGAACTGCTTGAGACCGAAGCCGAGTTTGCCATCCTCGGGGACTGCTTTGAGGATTGTCTCCTGACCGTCACGTATCACTTTGAGTTCCACCTCTTTATCGGAATTGGCCTGCAACTCGCGGGTCAGTTCGGTAAACGATGGAGTGGGCACACCGTCGATAGCCACGATATGGTCATTCTCCTGCAATCCGGCCTTCGAGGCGGGAGAGCCGCCGTTGACCTGCTTTACTAACACCGGCAAGCGGTACTCGAAAAATCCGTTTTCAAGCGAAGTTGCGAAGTTGGCGGGATTGTGGATGACAGTGTCACGGCCGTCGCGACGCACCGTAACGTCCTTAGCCATAGCCACCACAAGAATATTGTCACGGTCCTTGGCCTCAACCGGTTTGCCGTCGGCCAGAAGTATGATGTCACCATCCTTGTAACCGGCCTGATGCGCTTCCTCGCTGAAGTTCATACCGGCGAAGGCATTCTCGTAGGGGATGGAGCGGTCGCCCCAGTACCATGCGATACCAATGTAGATGATGCAGGCGAGAATGAAGTTGAACAGCACACCGCCCACCATCACGAGCAGACGCTGATAGGCAGGACGCGAGCGGAACTCGTCGGGCTTGGCCGGCTGGTTCATCTGCTCCTTGTCCATCGACTCGTCAATCATGCCGGCTATCTTGCAGTAGCCGCCTAAGGGCACCCAGCCGATACCATACTCGGTGTCGCGCCACGAAGCTTTTTCGCGGCCATCCTTGGTAACCTTACGTTTTGCGGGGGCCTTCGGTTTCCACTTCACGAGCGAGAACCAGGGATTGAAGAAGAGATAGAATTTCTCAACACGTATGCCGAACACGCGGGCAAAGAAATAGTGTCCGAACTCATGCACGATGACCAGCAACGCGAGTGCCAGAATCAACTGTGCGGCTTTAATCAAAAATGTTTCCAATTGGGTTTATCTTTATGTGTTGTTGATTGATTGTTTATCAGTAATATGCGACCGATTCACCTGCGTCGGCGGGCCACAGAGGCCTCGGCGCGGGCGCGGGCCTCGTCGTTGGATGCCACATAGTCCTCATAGCGCGGACGGGCAGTGAACGGCACGGCGGCAAGCGTCTCCTCTATGAGGTCGTAGATGTCATTGAAGCGGATGTGACCCTGCAGGAATGCGCTGACTGCTATCTCGTTGGCGGCATTGATTACGCACGCTGTGTTGCCGCCTTGCTGCAACGCGTAGTGGCCGAGCTTGATAGCGGGGAAGCGGTTGCTGTCGGGGGTCTCGAAGGTGAGCTGCGCGCAGCGTTCGAGCGTGAGGGGGGCGTCGGCTGTCACCAGACGCGAAGCGTCGCCGAGGGCATAGCGGATAGGCAGACGCATGTCGGGCACGCCCAACTGCGCTTTCACCGAACCGTCAACAAACTCCACCATCGAATGCACTATCGACTGAGGGTGAACAATCGGGGTAATCTTTTCACCGGGAATGTCAAAGAGCCATCGGGCCTCGATTATCTCGAAAGCCTTGTTCATCATTGTGGCCGAGTCGATTGTGATTTTCGCGCCCATGCTCCAGTTGGGATGCTTGAGGGCGTCGGCCGCAGTGGCTTCGGCGATGCGTTCGGCAGTGAAAGTGCGGAACGGGCCTCCGGAGGCGGTGATGATAAGACGGCGCACATCGTCGCGGTCCTCCCCCGCGAGACACTGGTGAATGGCCGAGTGCTCCGAATCGACGGGAAGCATGCGCGATTGTGACTTCTGCAAGGCGGCGGTCACTATATCGCCGGCCACAACGAGCGTTTCCTTGTTGGCGAGCGCTATATCCTTGCCGGCGGCGATGGCACGCAGCGTGGGAGCGAGGCCGCTGTAGCCCACGGTTGCGGTCACCACGCAGTCAAACGTGTCGCGCTCCATGGCGTCGGCTATCGCTTCGCTTCCGCAGGCGGTGGCAATGCCGAGCGGTTCGAGGGCGTCCTTGAGTTTCCAGTATTTCGAAGTGTCTGCGATAATCGCCATCGACGGGCGCCATTTCGCGGCCTGCTGTATCAGCGTGTCCACTTTGCTGCCAGCTATGAGCATATCCACCTTGAATCGTTCGGGATAATGCGATATGACATCAAGTGTCTGAGTGCCTATCGAACCGGTAGAACCGAGTATCGCAATACGTTTTTGCTGTTTCATTTGAGAAGAAAAAATGTTTACACTATTTTTCAATCTACAAATTTAACATTTTTACTCCAATTGCACCAATTAAATAATGTAAAAACAAATCAACGGCGTTAGAAGAGTATTGGAATTTAACCAAAACACTATCTTAGAAGGGGATGTATTCGAGGGGTTTGAGGGCTTGGCCGTCGCGGCGGAGCTCGAAACGGAGGGGAGTTTTGTCGTCGTTCACGTAGCGGCCTATGCGTGAGTCGGCATCAATGTTGACACCGGGACGGGTGAAGATGCGCGACAGTCCGCTGTAACGCGACAGATAGCCGTCGGGATGCTGGATTATAACCACATAGCCGCCGTCGTCGCTGCGGTACTGGTCGACGACTGTGCCGCGATTTATGGCGTGGACGCCCGCGTCCTTATGCGTCACCTCAATAGTGGCAACCGTAGGGTCGTTGCCCACCGTCACCATCGCGTCCCTTACCGGCGAAACGAATAGCGGAGCTTCGGCAAGCAGTTCCTGGCGGTCATCGAGGTCGAAATTCTCGCGCTCGCTGTACATTCTCACAAACTCGCTCTCGGCCGCATTGCGACCGATAAGCGCCACGGTATCAGCCTTTACGGCCGACGCCGAGTCAGCCGGCACATCTACCACTACCATCATGCTGTCGGGCGACACGCTGCCTGTCATGATACCCGCCACGTTGTCGAGATACTTGCCGTAGATGTCGAGGCGCGCGGCCAGCGAGTCGGCGCGCTCATCGACCTGCATCAGGTGGTAGCGCTGGCTGCCCGAAAGGTAGCCGGGGAGAAACGTGCGCAGCGGCGTCAGCGATATCAGCATCACGCCGCCGCTGAATATAGCCAGCACGGCCACCGTGATAAGCAGTATCAGACTCTTACGGCCCATTTTCACTGTCCACAGGCGGTTGAGACTATTCTCGTTGTAAAGCGAAAGACGATACCTTTTCGGTGTCTTGAATCTAATATTATGACGTTTTTGTTTCTCCATGACACAAAGTTAATAAAAAATATATTAACTTTGTCGGAGTTTGTTCATAACCGAATAATAAAATAATTTTAAACAGTTACTTAAGTAGCAGTTTATAAATATTGAACAGACAAAACGAAGTTATTTTTGAGATATATTCCAATATATGACACTGATACATTCCATAAAAAGGGGTATGGCCGGAGCTGCCATCATGCTACTGACCTCAACGGCCGCCGCAGCGCTCGACCTCCCCGTCACCAATGTCAACGGTAAGGATTACTATTACTATGATGTTCAACCCAATGAGACACTCTTCTCGCTGTCACAGCGTCTGGGCATATCGCGCGACGAGATTGTCAGCTACAATCCCGGAGTGGAGGGTGGTGTCAAGGCTTACACGCGCCTTTACTTCCCGGTAGAGTCAGGCCTCTCCACCATTGCCGACGGCGACAACGCTTCGGCCACCCACACGGTGATGAAGGGCGAGACTCTCTATGGAATAGCCAAGAAATACGGTATCAGCATCGACCGCCTCATAGCCCTCAACCCGTCGGCACGCGACGGCATCAAGCCGGGCGAAGTGCTCACCGTCATGCAGCAGGAGATTGCTGAAACTCCCGCCGCTCCCGCCGCGACCAATGCCGGAGGCACCCACACCATCGCTTCGGGTGAAACGCTCTACCGCATCGCGGTAAAGAACGGTATCACCGTTGACCAGCTGCTTGCCGCCAACCCCGGTCTCGATGCCTACAATTATACCGAGGGAACGGTAATAGCCATCCCCTCCCCCGACAGTATCGTACCGGCAAGCAACGCCTCGTCACTGCGCGCCGAAGCCACCGAGGTGTCGGTCGACAATCTCGCTTCGGCTACAAGAAGTGTCACTCCAGCCACGCCCGCAACTCCCGCCGCGCCGGTTGCCAATACCGCCGAGCGGACAGCGGCAGCCGATGTCGCCGACAATACCCCGGTCGTCAGCGAGGCTACCGTCGACGAGAGCGAGCGCGTCACACTTGCTCCCGAAGCCGTGCAGAAAGAGAGTTTCAACATCGCCGTCATGCTCCCCTTCAATCTCAGCGAGGAGACACCCGGCAAGGATGCCGAGAACTTCACGGAATTTTACCGCGGCTTCCTGCTCGCCGCACAGAATCTCGACAAGAACGGTACGCCGGTCCACATCACCGCCTTCGACACAGCAGGTGGCATGGACACCGTGAAAAATCTTATGGGCCGCGAAGAGATGGCGCAGATGGATGTATTCGTCACTCCCCCCGCAGCTGCCGAAATGGACTATATAGTATCGCAGATTGACGAGGACCGCCAGTTTGTGTTCAACAACTTCGCCGTGCGCAGCGAGTCATACAAGGACAACCCCAACGTGCTGCAGGCCAACATACCTCACACTATGATGTACAGCAAAGCTATCGACGCATTCCTCAGCGAGATGGCCGGCCGAACCCCCATATTCATACAGCGCATCGGCGCCACAGCCGACAAGGAGGAATTCACCTCCATGCTCAAAACGCAGCTTGCCGACCGCGGTATCGACTACAAGGAGATTACCTACAGCAACTCGCTCGACGCCGAAGACTTCGAGGATTTTGACATCACGCAGTCATACGTCATAGTGCCCCTCTCGGCATCGGCCAACGAGTTCAACAAGATAGTACCGCAAGCCAAGAAATTCAAGGAGTCGCTTGCGTCGCCCGACGGACTCGCCATGTTCGGTTACCCCGAGTGGCTGACATTCCGCGGCGAGCGTCAGGAGAGCCTCGGCGCACTCAACGCCACCATCTACTCCCGATTCTTCTACGACGACACCTACTATCCCGCGCGCCGCGTAGTCGAGGAGTACCGCACCACCTATGGCCGCGAGATGAGCCCCGCCGTTCCTTCCCAGGCTCTTATGGGATATGATGTGGCTACCTACATCATCAACTCGCTGCGCAAGAACAACGGCGACTACCACATAGAGAAACTTCCCTACGACGGATTGCAGAGTGACTTCATATTCTCCGACAGCGACTGTGAAGGACTCGTCAACACAGCCGTTGAAGTGATAAAATTCCGTGACGGAGGATTTACCGAGCACCGCCGTATATAAGAGTATGTTCTATTTTTTAATTTAAAAGTAAAGTTACTTATTAATTAAGATGATAAAAAGCATGCGCAGTCTGTTGCTGCTCGTGGCCCTGCTGACGGGATTTGCCGCAGCCAAGGCCCAGACCCACTATGTGCCCCACGTGTGGTTGGGCGGACACGCCGGCATGACAATGTCGGAGATGTCGTTCTCACCCTCCGTACGTCAGTCGATGGCATCGGGGTTCACCGCCGGACTTGCTTTCAAATATGCCGAGGAACGCCACGTAGGTATCCTCGCCGAACTCAACATAGCACAGCGTGGCTGGAAAGAGGACTTCGAGGACGCGCCCTTCAACTACGAGCGCCGTCTCACATACATTGAACTGCCCGTCATGACCCACATATTCTTCGGATCACAGAAATTCAAGGGATTTGTAAACCTCGGTCCTGTCATAGGCTACATGATGGGCGACAAGATAACGGCCGACTTCGACTACGAGCACCCCGACATGGTGCCCGGCTTCCCGCTGACCAACCGCTCGACCGAGCAGATGTCAATGGAGATAAAGAATAAGTTTGACTACGGTATCACGGCCGGAGCGGGTTGCGAATTTATCATCAAGCACCGCCACGCCTTTTCGCTCGAAGCCCGTTACTATTTCGGTCTTGGCAACATATACCCTTCAAGCAAAAAGGATACATTCAGCGCATCGCGCGGCACCTCAATACTCGTAACGCTCGGCTACATGTTCCGCATCAAGTAAGGCCGCCGCATTAAGACCCCGTTCCACAATGTTTGTTAACGCCGGGGTTCAGCCAATGCGAGGGAACAGCGCACGGGCTGAGGCCGTGGTAATCTCGTCGAGCTGCCCGGTAGTGATACCGAGCGTGGAGGCCACGTAGCTGGCAGTGTGTATCATGAAGGCGCTTTCATTGCGTTTGCCTCTGTTGGGCACGGGCGCGAGGTAAGGAGAATCGGTTTCGAGAAGTATGCGTTCAGCGCCAATCGCGGGGAGCACTTCGCGCAGGCGGGAGTTCTTGAACGTCACTATGCCGTTGATACCGAAGTAAAAATCGCCGCGACGGCGTATCCGCTCCACATCGTCAGCCGTGCCGCCGAAACTGTGGAACACTCCCGCCGGAACTTTATCCAACGAATCAATCACCTCAAGCACCTCGTCAAGTCCGTCACGACAGTGGATTATGACGGGGAGTTCACGCTCCGCCGCCATCGACATCTGTCGGCGCAACACCTCCATCTGCTGCTCGCGGTACTGCTTGTCCCAGTACAGGTCGATGCCTATCTCCCCTATTGCCACGTAATCGTCGGGATGGTTGGCCAGTTCATCGACCACATATTTCAATTGGGTGTCAATGTCGTCGCCGTTGACCTCGGTGGGATGATGGCCTATAGCCATGAATGTGTTGCCCGGATAGAGGGCGTGGAGCTGACGCATCGGTTGAAGCGTCGAGGCGTCGACATTGGGAAATATCATTGTGTCCACCCCTGCGGCGATGGCACGCTCTACCGCAGCCCCGTGGTCAGGAGCAAATTCCTCGAGATAGAGATGGGTGTGAGTGTCAATCATAAAACAGTTACTTAATTATTTCTTTCTACCTATCAGGGAGTTGGCGAAGTCAGTGAAGAAAGCGGCGGCGTCGGCTGAGAGTCCGGCGGCAGCGATAGCCTCGATGGCCTTTGACATGTAGCGTTCCACCTCCTGCTCGGCGAGGGCGCGCAGGCCGAGGCTGTCATATACCTCTCTCACGGCCGCGATTTTCTCATCCGCGGGCAGATTGCGGGCAAAGATGTCGGCCATGGCCACGGGGGCTTTCTCCATTGCGCTGATAAGCAGCCAGGTGTGCTTGTCGTTGACGATGTCGCCGCCAATCGGTTTGCCGAGGGTAGCCTCGTCGCCATACACGTCAAGAATATCATCCTGTATCTGGAACGCGATGCCGAGATTAAGACCGTACTGACGGAAAGCCTCAACCGTGTCAATCGAGGCGTCGCCGGTCATTGCGCCTATCATGCATGCACCCGCGAGGAGCGCACCGGTCTTATACTCAATCATAGTGATATACTCGTCGAGGGCCACCTCGCTGCGGCGCTCGAAATCCATATCATACTGCTGGCCGCGGTCCACAATCAGTGCCGTCTCGTTGAAGCAGCGGAGCATATTGATACGCTGCGACGGTCCGAACGGGCTGTCGATGATGCAGCCGGAAGCCTCGGAGAGCATGGTGTCACCCGAAAGGATAGCCTGTGCTGTGTCCCACTTCTTCCACACGGCGAGACGACCGCGACGTGTAGGCGAGTTGTCCATGATGTCGTCGTGAAGGAGCGTGAAATTGTGGTACAGCTCGACACCGAGAGCGGGAAGCACGGCATCGGCGGCCGCCACATTCATAGCCTCGGCGGCGGCAAGGGTCAGCACGGGGCGCAGACGTTTACCTTGCCCCTCCATCGTGTAGCGAATAGGGTCGTAGAGCGATGCGGGCTCGCCATATTGGCGCGATGCAATCGCTTCATTTATTATTGCGGAGTATTCTCTGATTGTTTTCATATTGCAGTTTCAATTAGATAAGCTTTGAAGTATGCACGTTTGGCTCTATCCAAACAGTTCGGAGTGTGAGCCCAGACGAACAAGGCTGATTTCATCTGTATCGGGGTCAAACCATATTAGAAGAAAATCACCCTCGATATGGCATTCCATGTGTCCGGCGTAATCCCCTGTTAACATGTGTGGACGATTTTCTTCCGGTATCTGCATCTCGTTTTGCAGTAATCCCAAAATTTTAAATAGCTTTTCAACTTTCTTGGGATTATTACGAAAGCGTTTGTAATCTTTCTTATATTGCCCGGTAGCTTTGAGCTTTTTCATAAGCCCATGGAGTTTTCCATCGCCTGAATAGAAGAAAGGTCAATGGCAGGCTCATTACGAAGGGCTCCACTCTCAGCTTCCTGCATTGCAGCGATAGTAACGGCATTAGGTTCGTGATAAGCTGCATCAAGGAGCAAAGTCTCGACATAGTTGTTAAGGCTTCGGTTCTGACGTTTTGCAAGTTGCCTGAGTCGCTCAATGAGGTCGACCGGCAGGCGAAAACTTTGATTTTTTTTCAATGCAATATCCATAAGTAACTGTTTAAAATCCTTTTATATTAACCGTATTATTTTATAATGCAAAGTTAATATAAATGTATTACACTAACAACAATATTGCACTACATGTTTAGATTAGAGGCGGCCGTTGTCATTGTAGGAGTAATAGCCTTGCGGGCTGATGATGATATGGTCGAGCACGCGGATTTCGAGAAGGTCGGCGGCCTGCTTGAGACGGCGGGTCAGTTGGTCGTCGGCGGCAGAGGGATTTAGATTGCCCGACGGATGGTTGTGGACGAAAATCAGAGCCGACGACAGTTTGTCGAGAGCACTTTTCATCACCAGCTTCACGTCGACAAGCGTACTGGCAGTGCCTCCGCGCGACACCGTCTCTTCAAAAATTATACGGTTGGCACGGTTGAGATGCACCACGCGAAACTCCTCATGGTTGAGCAGTTCCATCTTGCCGCGCAGCAACTCGTAGACCGTGTCGCTCCCTTTGACCTGTGGGTCAAGCTGCTTCATGTCGAGGGCGCAGCGCGCACCGAGTTCAAAAGCGGCGGCAAGCGAGATAGCCTTCGCCTCCCCTATCCCTTTGTATTTGCGCACCACCTCGTGGACCGACATACGCGCCAGTCGCGAAAGACGGTTGTCGTTGTCGAGCAGGATGTCGCGGCTAAGGTCGACCACCGAACGGCCGGGCAGTCCGCTGCCAAACACTATTGCCAGCAGTTCGGCATTGGAGAGTGTCGCGATACCGTTCTGCAACGCTTTCTCGCGCGGCTTGTCGGCGATGTCGAGGTCGGCAACGCGCAGAGTGCGGAGCGGTTCGTCGTGGCCGTATTCTTTCATGTTATATATATTATATATGTTATATATTCTATATAATATATTACTACTCTTCGGAGAGGGCAGGAACGATTATTTTCCCTTGCGGGCGGCTACTTCCTCCTCAATATTGCGCCCCTTGCCGAGGATTATCTTGGTGAAATAAGCCTTTATGAAACCTGTGCCGTAGCCTATAAGCTGAATGAACGATGCGGGCACGGCCAGCGCCGCCACCTTAAGGCTGCGCGTTGACACGAGAGCGGCCACAAACAGCGCCACGGCATACACTCCGATGGGAGCGAGGAACCACGGGCTTACAAAGACAGCGCCGACCAACAGCATCAGCAACCCTATGACGAAGCATGCGGGCAGGGCGTGGACGAGTTTCATCGAGCCGGGGTAAAGGAGTTTGAGCGTGATACGCGACATGCCGAACACATGCACCTGGCGGAAGAACTTGCGCATGCTCAGGCGGCGCTTGTGGTACACGGGGCAGTTGCGTATCAGTCCGGTGGTGAATCCTCCCGCCTCTATGCGCTTGCTCATGTCGATATCCTCGGAAAACATTTCGCGGAAACCTCCCGTCTCTTCATACACCTCGCGCGAGAAGCCCATGTTGAACGTGCGCGGGGTGAACTTCTCCATGCTCGCTTTGCCGCCGCGTATGCCGCCGGTGGTGAGAAACGATGTCATGGCGAAATTGATAGCCTTCTGCATGTCGGAGAATGACTCATGTGCGGCGTCAGGACCGCCGAAGCAGTCGAGCGGACGAGCGTCAAGTTCCCGGGCGAGCGTGGCGAAATAGTCGGGTGGTATCACGCAGTCGGAGTCGAAGAACACGAAGTAATCGCCCGTGGCATGCGCCATGGAATTATTGCGCGCCGGGGAGCGGCCTATGTTCTCCTGCACGTAGTAGCGTATGTCAATACGGTCGGCGTAACGGTCGCACACATCGCGGCACGGAATGGTGGAACCATCCTCGGTGATGACCACCTCAAAGTTTTTGACCGTCTGGGCGGCCAGACTCGCAAGCAGGTCCTCCATCTCGTCGGGACGGTTGTACACCGGTATTATTATCGAAAAGCGTGGCATAGTGGTAGTTGTTAATTGGATGTCTCTCAGCACATGCGGTTGCGGTAGTCCTCGTAGGTGAAGCGGCGCAGATACTCGATGTCGCCGTTGCTGCGGGCGAGGACGATGTCGGGGTGCTGCAATCCGTTGAACATCGTGGTCTTGACCGTTGTGTAGTGGTTCATATCCTCAAGCGTCAGGCGGTCGCCGGCTTTGAGGGGAGCGTCAAACGACCAGTCGCCCACGTAGTCGCCGCTCAGGCAGGAGTTGCCGCCGAGACGGTAGGTGGGAAAAGCAGTGTCGACCTCGCTGCGGCTCTCGGTGATGAGCGGCTGATAGGGCATTTCAAGGGTATCGGGCATGTGGCAGGCGAAGGAGGCGTCGATGATGGCCGTCTTTACACCCTGGTTCTCGACGACATCGACTACCGAGGTGATGAGGTCGCCTGTGCGCCATGTGAACGCGCTGCCCGGCTCCATGATTACCTGCACGCCGGGATGTCGCTGCTTGAAGCCGTTGAGTAGCTCGACAAGATGCTCCACGTCATAACCGTCGCGGGTCATAAGATGGCCGCCACCCATGTTGACCCACTTGACTTGGTCAATCATGTCGCCGAACTGACTCTCGAAGGCTTCGAGCACCTTGGCAAGGTCGTAGGACGTTGACTCGCAGAGCTGATGGAAATGCAGACCTTCGATTCCTTCGGGGAGCTTGCCGCCGAGCATCTCGGCTGTCACACCGAAACGCGAACCGGGGAGCGCGGGGTTGTAGATGTCGGTCTCGATGACGGAGCATTGCGGGTTGACACGCAGGCCGGGCGACACGTGGTGACCGCCGGAGGCGTTGTGTGCCTCGATATCCTTTTTGAAACGTAGGTACTGGTCAACGGAGTTGAAAGTGATGTGGGAGCTGCCGTCGATGTATTCACCGATAGTAGCCGGAGTGTAGGCCGGACAGTAGGCATGGACGCGATGGCCCAGCTCGTCGTTGCCGAGACGCATCTCGTTGATTGAACTTGCCGTGCTGCGGAAGCCATACTCGCGGAATATATCGAACGTGCGCCACAGGGCGTTGGCCTTGAATGCCATTATAATCTCGGCCCCGGTGCGGCGTCGCACGCTGTCGATAAGGTCGAGGTTGCGGCGTATCTTGTCCTCGTAGACGATGCAGAACGGTGTGGGGAGTGAGGATATATCGGGTATCATTGTCATGTAGGTTTTATCGGTGAATGAAAATATTGCGGTGCCGGAGCGGTATGGTCATACAATCTTGAATTTGGCGAACTTCAGCAGCAGGGTCTTGGTGTCGAGGTTGTCAAATTTCACTACTATCTTGGCATCGGTTCCGGCGGTGTCGAGCTCAATGACAGTGCCGCGGCCGAAGCGTTCATGCTCGATTGTCATTCCCGGCTCTATCTCCGAGGGGGCGTGCTTGACAAACTCGCCCGAAGCAGCGGGGGCCGATGCCTTGGCGGGTGTGGGGGGAATGAATCGTGACGACAGGCCGCGCGATGGAGCGGGACGGTGATTGTCGGTGTTGAAGAGGTCGCGGTATCCGCCTACCGATTCAAAGCGACGGTCGGAGTCAAAGCCGCGGTCACCGCCTGCTGTAGCTCCTTCCGACATGTGGAGGTAGCGGCTCTCGATGTCGCGCAGGAAACGCGACGGGGAGCAGGTGGCGGTCTGTCCGTTGCGGAAACGGCTTGAGGCATAGCTCATCATGCAGTAACGTTTGGCACGGGTGATAGCCACGTAGAGCAGTCGGCGCTCCTCCTCAATCTCAGCCGGCGAACCTGACGACATGGCCGAGGGGAAAAGTTCCTCCTCGAGGCCCACGATAAACACGTTGGTGAACTCAAGGCCCTTGGCGGCATGGACCGTCATGAGGGTGACGCGGGCTGTCTCCTCCGTGTCGGTGTCCTGGTCGGTGAGGAGCGATACCTGCGAGAGGTACTGCGACATGTCGGGATGCTCGTTGCCCTCCTGCTCGCGCTGCGTCTCGGCGAAGTCCTTAACGCCGTTGAGAAGCTCCTGCAGGTTCTCCTGCTTCGATATGCTCTCTGGGGTATGGTCGGTGATGAGCGATGAGAGGATGCGCGTGTCGCGTATTATCTTTTCGGCGAGCAGGTCGACCTGAAGGCCGGAGGCGTTGGCGTCGATAAACGTCTGTATCAGATCGCGGAATGCGTCGAGCTTGCGGCGCGTGCCGGCGTTCATACCGAGGGTATCGCTGTTGATGTCGCCGATGATGTCCCAGATGCTGCGGGAACTGTCGAGGGCGGCGCGTGTCAGCTTGTTGAGCGTGGTGTCGCCGATGCCGCGTGCGGGGTAATTGATGATGCGGCGCAGGGCCTCGTCGTCGTTGGGGTTGACGGCAAGGCGGAAATATGCGATGGCGTCCTTCACCTCCTTGCGCTGGTAGAATGAGAGGCCGCCGTAGATGCGGTAAGGGATGTTGCGCTTGCGCAGTGACTCCTCGAGGATACGCGACTGGGCGTTGGTGCGGTAGAGAATTGCATACTCGTCATAGTCCTCGGGGTACTCGCGCTTGAGGTTGGCGATATGGGTGGCTACCTTGAAGCTCTCCTCGTAGTCGCTGTAACATTTCACCACGTCGATGCGGCTGCCGACGTCGTTGCGCGAGAACACCTGCTTCGGTATCTGGAAGCGGTTCTTGGCTATGAGGGTGTTGGCGGCGTTGATGATGGTCTGGGTGGAGCGGTAGTTCTCCTCCAGTTTGAACGTGGCGAGATTGGGATAGGAGTTGCGCAGATTGAGAATGTTCCTGATATTGGCACCGCGGAACGAGTAGATACTCTGCGCGTCGTCGCCCACTACGCAGAGATTGTTGGCGTCGGAGGTGAGGCGGGTCACTATGAGGTGCTGTGCGAAGTTGGTGTCCTGATACTCATCGACGAGTATGTAGCGGAAGAACTCGCGGTAGTGGTTGCACACGTCGGGATTGTCGCGCAGCAACACGTTGGTGTAGTACAGCAGGTCGTCGAAGTCCATCGCTCCGGCCACTACGCAACGGCTCTTGTAGGCGCGGTATATCTCCGATATGAGCGGGCGGCGCGAACGACGGTCAGCGTCGACAAGGTCACGGTTGGCGGCATAGTCGCCGGGCGACAGCAAGGCATTTTTGGCCATCGAGATTGCTGACTGCACGGTGGAGGGCTTGTACACCTTCTCGTCGAGCTGCATATCCTTGATAATGGTCTTAATCAGTGACTTGGAGTCGGAACTGTCGTAGATTGTAAAGTCGCTCTTGAAGCCTATGAGGGAGGCGTGACGGCGGAGTATGCGCAGGAAGATGGAGTGGAAAGTGCCCATCCACAGCTTCGAGGCAACGTCGTGGCCCACAAGCGATTCGATACGTTCACGCATCTCGCGTGCGGCCTTGTTGGTGAACGTCAGCGCCATTATGCGGTATGGCTCGTAGCCCTTGGCGAGGAGGTGTACAATCTTGTAGGTCAGCACACGTGTCTTGCCCGAACCGGCGCCGGCTATTACAAGCAGCGGCCCGTCAAGATACTCCACAGCCTTGCGCTGCTGGTCGTTAAGTTTACTCAGATAGTCGGTCATCAGTCAACGGTTGACAAAAAGTGGTGACTAAACGAATTTATTTTGTTCTGCATCGTAGTGATAGTCAATCGCTGCCAGACGCTCTTTCAGGTCGTCGGCATCGATATCGAGGTCGTCGCACAGGGCTTCGAGCGACGGGTAGAAATCACGCAGTTTCATATTGACGAAACTGAGCAGCATTGCGGGGTCGCGGGGTATATCGTAGTTCATCTTGCGGATGTAATAATTTATAACTTGTTGGAGTAGCGCGGGCTACCGGTTGTTTTAAAATAAGTCATGTAAAGGTACAAAAAAACTTTCAGTTGGCAAGGGGTGTTTTATTATATAATGTAATTAAACTTTTACGACTATGACTGACCGACTGAGTTACGAAGAGAAAAAAGAGCTGCCCGACAGCGTGTTCGGACTTCCCGAACGAAGAGAGTACCCGATGCCCGACGCAGCCCACGTGCGCGCCGCCGAAGCTTATTTCAGATACTGCCCCGAGGAGTTGAAACCCAAACTCGCCCGCGCCATTCTGGCCCGTGCCAAGGAGTATGGCGTCGACGTGGAGAGCCCTACCGTGCTTTCCTACGCACAGCAGTGACCCGACAACCATCCACTCTGAATTGCACACTTCGCCCCGAAAGGGGTGGAAAATGTGCAATAATTGCATTTGCTTCGTTAACTAATTTTAAAATTCTTATTTTGTTAATTAAAAAAGCTACCTTTGCTGTTGCAAATGGTGTCCGCGTCAGCAGATGCACGTCACCGTTACGAGTGATTTTGTTTCTCTCCGTGTAACCAGAGACCAACAATTGAAGAAATGACTAAAGAAGATTTTAAAGATATAGCTCCGTTTGAGGATTCGGAGTTTAAGGAAAATATGGCTCAGCTCGTCAAGGAGCCGGGTTTTGAATATGCCGTTAAATATGTGATGCCTAAAGTCGACTACGAGCAGTTCGTCAATCAGCTTCTCTCCCTCGACACCAAGGACTCGTTTCACAGCAAGGTGATGTCTCCCTTCCTGGAGATGCTTGCCGAAAAGACCACAGCAGGTATCACCGCCGACGGCCTCGAGGAATGTCTCGCTTTCGGCACAGCCACCTACATATCCAACCACCGCGACATCGTGCTCGACGCCACGTTCCTCAACCTGTGCCTGCTGCGCAACGGTTGCCGCACCGGCGAGATTGCTCTCGGCGACAATCTTCTCATATTTGACTGGATAGAGCGACTGGTGAAACTCAACAAGGGCTTCATCGTCAAGCGTAACCTGCGCCTCACCAAAGCTTTCGAGGCTGCCAAACAGCTCTCGGCCTACATTCATTATTGCCACAGCGACAAGCATGAATCAGTGTGGATAGCACAGCGCGAAGGCCGCGCCAAGGACTCCAACGACCGCACTCAGGAGGCTGTAATCAAGATGCTTGCCCTCACCGGCGGCGACTCCGTTATCGACTCCCTCAAGGCTATCAACATAGCCCCCACCACTATCTCCTACGAGTATGACCCCAACGACTACCTGAAAGCTACGGAATTTCTGTCGAAACGACGCGACCCGGAGTTTGTCAAGTGCAAGAACGACGACCTGCTCAGTATGGAGACCGGTCTGCTCGGTTTCAAGGGACGCATCCACTACCACGTGTCACGCCCCATCAACGACACGCTCGAAACCCTGCGCCACATCACTGACAAGAATGAGCTTTTCAGCACCATCTGCGCCCATATCGACAACCTGATACATCGCGGCTACTACATATTCCCCATCAACTACATCTGCTACGACCGTCTCAACGGCACGTCACAGTTTGCCGACCGTTACACCCCCGAAGAGGTAGAGGCCGTTGACCGCTACTTCAAGGGTCAGCTCGAAAAGGTGCGACTGGAGAATATCACCGACGAGGAGTATCAGTTTATGCTCGATCTGATGGTGACGATGTATGCCAATCCGCTCATCAACAAGCTCAAAGCCGAGCAATAAGGAATTATGAGAATCAATATAGCCGGCATAGTGGTGCTTCTGATACTCAACGTATTAGTTGACCTCTACATTGCGCGCGCCATAAAGCAGCGCACAAAGCGCCGCGGAGTGCTCCAGGCATTCTACGGAGTGTGCGGCACGTCGTTCGTGCTGCTCGTACTCATGATGGTGATGCCGCTCAAAGGCGCTCCCGACGATTTGTTCATCACGTTCACGTGGACGCTGCTCGCCTTTATGGCTCTGCTCCTGCCGCGCTACCTCTTCACTATCGTTGACCTCATTGCACGTATTCCGCAACTGTTTCACCGCAAGCGACTTCGCGCGGTGTCGATAGCGGGCTGCGTGGTGGCTGCCGCTTCGTTTGTGATGATACTGTGGGGTGCGTTCGTGACGCGTTACTCCATGCAGGTGAAGGAGGTGACGGTTGAAATAAAGGACTTACCCGAAGCGTTTGACGGTTATCGCATAGTGCAGATAAGCGACATGCACGTAGGCAGTTACGGTACCGACGATTCGTTCGTCAGGAAACTTGTGGAGAAGGTCAACGGCCTCGACGCCGACCTCATCGTATTCACCGGCGACATGGTCAACCGCCACTCCGACGAGATACGCCCCTTTATCGATGCGCTCTCGGGATTCAGCGCGCCCGACGGCCAGCTCGCCATCCTCGGCAACCATGACTATGCCGACTACTTCTACCCCCACGACAACCGCGCGAAAGAGAATGACCGCGCACGCCTCATCAACTTCTACAGCATGACGGCCTTCGACCTCGTGCTCGACGACTACCGCACCATCTACCGCGACAATGATTCCATCATCGTAATCGGAGTGGAGAACATAGGCCGCGAGCCTTTCCCCGTCTACGGAAATCTTGAAAGCGCCTACCCCGACCTCTCCGACTCCACCACCAAGATACTCCTCTCCCACGACCCCTACAACTGGCACAACGACATCGCCGACCATGCCGACAAGAACATAGCGCTGACACTCTCCGGCCATACCCACGCCATGCAGACACGTCTGCTCGGCTGGTCGCCCGCAGCACTCATCTACCCCGAGTGGGCGGGTCTTTACAGCGACAAGTCGGGCCGCAGCAAGCTCTACGTCAACATAGGCACAGGCACCGTGGGCACCCCGATGCGCATCGGCGCAACGCCCGAAATCACAGTGCTGACCCTCCGACCCGCCAAATAACGCCGGGAACTGTGACGCAACCACCTACAACCTCTACCTCTACCTCTACCTCTACTAAAATCTCATTTCAAGCCATGACAAAAGCCGAATATATTTCCCGACAGGTATCTATTGCCGTCAACATGATTGAAGCCACCGTCGACCTGCTCGACTCCGGCGCCACAATCCCATTCATCAGCCGCTACCGCAAGGAGATGACAGGCGGTATCGACGAGGTCACTATATTTGACATTGAGAATCTGTCGAAGAAATATGACGAGATTGTGGCCCGCAAGCAATATGTAATTACCACCATCGAAGCCGCCGGAGCGCTCACCGACGAGATGCGCGCCGCCATCGAAGCGAGCTTCGACCCCACGGAGATTGAGGATATATTCGCGCCCTACAAACCGCGCCGCCGCACCCGCGCGCAGGCTGCCCGCGAGAAAGGTCTCGAACCACTGGCCGACGCCGTGCTGAGCCGTCAGCGCAACTTCTCGTTCGCCTCCGGCGTTCCCGCCGAGATACTAAAAAACATGACCCTCGACGAAGCAAGAGCGGGAGCGGCCGACATCATAGCGGAGCGCATCAGCGACATGCCCGAAAACCGTCGCGCCACCCGCAATGTCATCGAGAAATACGGTTCGGTCAACGTGACCATACCGCTCGGCAAAGGCGAGGAGGCGGAGAAATATCAGAATTACAGCAAGTTTTCCGGCAAAATATCGCGTCTGTCATCCCATCAGACTCTCGCCATCATGCGCGGCGTCAACGAGGGATTGCTCAAAATGAAAATCGTGGTTGACGACGAGCGCCTGCTCAACACCATCATCAACCGCACGCTGCGCCGCGACGCCAACCGGGAAGTGGCCGACTTCATCACCGAGGCCGTGCTCGACGGTTACGACCGCCTGCTGCGTCCCTCCATTGAGAATGAAGTGCTTGCCGCCGCCAAGGATAAAGCCGACGATGCCGCGATACGCAACTTCGCCTCCAACCTAAGACAGATGCTGCTCGCATCGCCTCTCGGCAGCAAGCGCATCCTCGCCATCGACCCCGGTTTCCGCACCGGCTGCAAGGTGGTGTGCCTCGACGCCAACGGCGGGTTGCTCCACAACGATGTCATATACCCCACCGCTCCCAAACTCGACACGAAAGGGGCTGCGCGCAAGATTGCCAACCTCGTGGAGTCATACCGCATCGAGGCCATATCGCTCGGCAACGGCACGGCGTCGCGAGAGACGGAACGCTTCCTCAAATCCATGACCTTCCCCCGTCCGG
This sequence comes from Barnesiella sp., assembly GCA_014801075.1. GTDB lineage: Bacteria > Bacteroidota > Bacteroidia > Bacteroidales > Muribaculaceae > JAGBWK01. The sequence continues at coordinate 74,251 of JAAVEW010000011.1, forward strand.
TGGAGGTGTTCGTGGTCAACGAGGGTGGCGCGTCGGTCTACTCCGCGTCCAAGATAGCGCGTGACGAATTTCCGGAATATGACGTAACCGTGCGCGGCGCCGTCTCGATAGGCCGCCGACTCATGGACCCGCTCGCCGAACTTGTCAAAATCGAACCGAAATCAATCGGCGTGGGTCAGTATCAGCACGATGTCAACCAGAAGAAACTGAAAGAATCGCTCGACACCACCGTCGAAGCCTGCGTCAACGCCGTGGGTGTAGACCTCAACACCGCGTCAGCCCAACTGCTGCAATACGTGGCGGGTATCGGCGCCTCGATGGCTGCCAATATCGTGGACTACCGCGCGGCCAACGGCGACTTCAGCCGCCGCGAGGATATCCTCAAGGTGCCTCGTCTCGGAGCCAAAGTGTTCCAGCAGGCCGCAGGCTTCCTGCGTATTCCCGGCGGCAGCAATCCGCTCGACAACACCGCCGTTCACCCTGAGAGTTACCACGTGGTGAAGGCTATGGCCAAGGACGCCGGAGTGGATATTTCGGAACTCGTGAAACGTCCCGACCTGGTGAAGGCTCTCGACCTCAACCGCTACGTCACCGACAAGACCGGCTTGCCGACACTCAACGACATCGTGGCCGAACTCGAAAAACCGGGCCGCGACCCGCGCACCCGTGCCAAAACATTCTCGTTTGACGAGAGCATATCGACCATCGACGACCTGCTCCCCGGCATGGAACTGCCCGGCATTGTCAACAATATCACCGATTTCGGTGCGTTTGTCGACCTGGGCGTGCATGAAAGCGGACTTGTACACCTCTCGCAGATATGCGACAAGTTCATCAAACACCCCTCGGAGGCGCTTACGCTGTATCAGCACGTCAGAGTGAAGGTAATCGAAGTGGACAAGCGACGCAAGCGCATATCGCTGTCAATGAAAGGCATTCCGCAATCCGACCTGTAATGACTGCACTCTCCGGCCATAGCATCATAATAATGTTGGGAAGCAACGCGGGCAACCGCCGCGCCAATCTCGACCGCGCCGTTGATGCTCTGAGCCGCCGGGTAGCGATAGATAGCACGAGCGCCGATCTCGACAATCCCGACATCACGGGTAAAGGTGCCGACTACCTCAACCGCCTGGTATTCGGTCACACCGCTCTGTCGCCCCAACTCCTCGACGCTTATCTCAAGGAAATCGAAACCGACCTCGGGCGCGACCGCTCGCACCCCGGCTCGGTAATCATCGACATCGACACCGTGATATGCGACGGCACCATCGTGCGCCCCAAGGAATATGACAGCGCCCCATTCCGCGCATTGCTCGACTCGATGCGTCAGCGGCAATAAGACCGTCCAAGCGTGGCGCCTCAGAGCCATACGGATTTGAATTTCCAAGTTTTTGCTTCAACGTTGTTGACGATTGAGAAAAAATAGCTACCTTTGAGGAAATTTACAGTATGAAAACAAAGAATATCATAATACGCTCGCTTTCAGGCACCGTTTATGTAGGGGCTCTTGTCGGGGCCGTATTATCGGGAGGCGTATGGATCATCCTCCTTACAAGCATACTCGCTTTTTTCGCTGTCTATGAATTTTTGGCAATGACGAGCGAGGGCAAAATACCCCGCTTCGCGTCGGCTCTCGACATCTCGGCCGCTGTCATTCTGCAGATTGCAGTCGGTATGCTGCAATATAGCAACCGCAAGGTGCAGGCCGCCCTCATCGGCGTCTACCTCCTGCTGCTCGTTGTCCGCGCCGTGACACAGCTCTATGCCGAGCATGGCAATCCCGTCCACTCGCTGGCCCGCTCATTTATGGCTCAGATGTATATAGCCATGCCGCTTGCCATATTCAGTTTCCTCTGCTCATGGTTCCCCCCGCAGCTCATTCTCGCCATGCTCATATTCATATGGGTGAACGATACGGGCGCATTCTGCGTGGGTTCTACAATGGGCAAGCACAAACTTTTTGAACGCATCTCGCCCAAAAAGACATGGGAAGGATTCTGGGGCGGCATGTTATTCTGCGTCATAGCCGCAGTGGTGATGTGTGCCTGCTTCAATCAGTATTCCGGATTCAGCTACGGCTTTATGTGCCGCTTCGGTATCGTAGTATCGGTATTCGCAACGTTTGGCGACCTCATAGAGTCGATGATTAAACGCACCTGCGGCGTCAAGGACTCCGGCAAACTGATACCGGGCCACGGCGGCATTCTCGACCGAATCGACTCACTGCTGCTCGTAGTGCCCGTTACGCTGATATATTTATGTCTCGCTTGTTAAAATCAAAAATAAAGATATTTCTTCACAATCATGACTGACCAACGATACAATCTCCGCGGAGTTTCGGCATCAAAGGAAGATGTACACAACGCCATCAAGAATGTAGACAAAGGACTTTACCCCAAAGCTTTCTGTAAAATCATCCCCGACATACTCGGCGGCGACCCCGAATGGTGCAACATCATGCACGCCGACGGAGCCGGTACCAAGTCGTCACTCGCCTATGTTTACTGGCGTGAGACGGGCGACATAAGCGTGTGGAAAGGTATTGCCCAGGATGCTCTCATCATGAACATCGACGACCTGCTCTGCGTAGGCGCTACCGACAACATACTGCTCTCGTCGACCATCGGACGCAACAAGCATCTCATTCCCGGCGAAGTGATTTCGGCTATCATCAACGGCACTGAGGAGCTGCTCGAAGAACTGCGTTCGCAGGGCGTGTCAATCTTCTCGACCGGCGGCGAAACTGCCGATGTGGGCGACCTCGTGCGCACCATCATCGTTGACTCCACCGTGACCTGCCGCATGCGTCGCAGCGACGTTATCAACAACGCCAACATCGCAGCCGGCGACGTAATCGTGGGCCTCGCTTCCTACGGCAAGGCTACTTACGAAAAGGAATACAACGGCGGCATGGGTTCCAACGGCCTGACTTCGGCCCGTCATGACGTTTTCGGCAAGTATCTGGCCGAACGCTATCCCGAAAGCTACGATGCTTCAGTGCCCGAAGAACTTGTTTACTCAGGCAACACCCGATTGACCGACGCTGTTGACGGTGTGCCCGTCAATGCCGGCCAGCTCGTCCTCTCCCCCACCCGCACCTACGCTCCCGTCATCAAGGCTATCCTCGACAAGATGCGCAAGGATATCCACGGCATGGTTCATTGCTCGGGTGGCGCGCAGACCAAGGTAATGCACTTCGTTGAAAACAAACACGTAATCAAGGATAATCTTTTCCCCGTTCCTCCGTTGTTTGACCTCATACAGCGTCAGTCAGGCACTCCCTGGCAGGAGATGTACAAGGTGTTCAACATGGGTCACCGCATGGAGATATATCTCGCGCCGGAGCACGCCGCCGAGGTTATCGCTAACGCCGAGAGCTTCGGTATTGAAGCCCGCATCGTAGGCCGCGTAGAGGCTGCTGACACCAACCGCCTCACCATCACCTCCGAAAAAGGCACATTCGAATACTAATCCCACCTCTGCTAAACAGTAGTATAAGAGTTTATTTTTAAACAGTAGTACAGTAGATTTTACAGGAGAACAGGAGTTTCAAATCTTGTTCTCCTGCTTTTTTATCTCCATATAAAGCCTACTGTACTACTGTAAAAACTCCTGTACTACTGTTCTAAAAACAGATAAACTCTTGTACTACTGTTTTGTAGAGGAGGTATGGCGGTTGGGGGCTTCCATCGGGTCGGTGTCGTAGAGGGGGTAGCGCGAGGGGCGGACGAGGATGCGGAGGGCCGACGAGTAGGTCCAGTAATTCCATATCCAGTTGATAAAGACAATGACCTTGTTGCGCATGCCGAGGAGTGTCATCAGGTGCACGACCATCCATGTGAGCCAGGCGAAGTAGCCGCTGAAATGCACCTTGCCTATATCGACCACGGCACGATTACGGCCCACGGTCGCCATCGAACCCTTGTCCTTATACTTGAACGGACGCTCAAACGTACCCTTGTTGAGATTGCGGGCGAGGGTGCGCCCCTGCTGTATGGCAGGCTGGGCGAGCTGCGGACAGCCGCGGGGATACTCCTCGGAGACGTGGCAGGAGATGTCGCCTACGGCATAGACATCATCGAGACCCTCGACGCGGTTGTACTCATCGACTACGAAACGGTTGCCCGGCGCATATTTAACGTCGGCACCCTCAATCTTGAACGGTTCGCCGGTGACACCCGCCGTCCATATCACGGTGTCGGCCTCCAGAGTAGAGCCGTCGGAGAAGGTCAGCACACGATCCTCATACGATTTCATAGTCTTGCCAAGCTCTATATCAACCATAAGGTTAGAGAGCTGACTCGCAGCATCGGCACTCGACTTCTCGGTCATAGTGCGGAGCAGACGGTCAGTGCCCTCTATGAGTTTGACCGTTACCTCCGACTGTTTGAGTTCGGGATACTCGCGCGGCACGGCGTAGCGCTTCACCTCACCGATAGCGCCTGCTATCTCGACGCCGGTGGGACCGCCACCCACGACTACAAAGGTCAGCATGCGCCGACGCTCGTCGGGGTCGGCCGTAGTCGACGCTCGTTCCAGGCGGTCGATGATACGGTTGCGGGTGCGGATAGCCTCGGGAGTGGATTTCAGCGTGAACACGCGGTCACGCAAATCATCCATTCCGAAGAAATTGTTGGTGGTGCCGGCCGCTATCACCAGCGAGTCGTAGGGGATAGTCTCGTGGCCGGTACTCACTGTCTTATTCTTAACGTCAATCACCTTCACGTTGCCCATATGGAAACTGCAGGGGCGCACACGGCGGCGACGCATCTCGCGACGGAGCGAGAAAGCGATACTGGCCGGTTCGAGTCCCGACGACGCCACCTGATAGAACAGCGGCGGGAAACTATGATAATTGTGGCGGTCGATAATCGTCACATCCCATTTCTTTTTATCAATATTCTTAATAATGTTAAGGCCGCCGAAACCGGCCCCGATAACTACAAGACGTTGCTTTGCCATAAGTGAAACGTTTTTTAATAGAGTGCATGGAGAAATTCCACGGATAAATATTAAACCGCGGGCGAGGCAGAAAGTTCGGCAAAAAAACTTTTTATACAGCCATGTTGTTGTAAATATCAACTAACTACTCATGGCGTGAAAAACTTCAGTAAATACAGAAAGCGTGCGGGCTACGCACTGGTGGCGCTGGCCTCGGCCTGCGTGGCTGCCGGCACGGTGTCATGCAGCGGCAAGGGCGACAAGGCCGAGTACAGTGAACACCTGACCGAGGCCGTGCTGCCCGACACTCTCATCGTAGCCACCCTCTACTCCCCGAGTTCCTACTTCATATACCGCGACGAACCGATGGGCTATGACTATGACATCATATCGCGTTTCGCCGAGGAGAAGGGGCTGGCGCTCAAGATTGAAGTAGCGCCGTCAGTACACCGTGCCATCGAGATGCTCGACAGCGGCAAAGTGGACCTCATAGCCTATGAAATACCCGAAATCACCGAGTACAAGGACCGACTGACACCATGCGGGCCCCGGAGCGAAACACACCAGGTGCTGGTGCAGCCCCGCAAGGAGGGTCGCGCACAGATTACCGATGTCACCGACCTGCCGGGACGTGAAGTGGCCGTGGAGGAGGGCACGAAATATTATTACCGCCTGCAGAACCTCGACGAAGAGCTCGGCGGCGGTATAAAAATTGACGCTATCGACTCTGACACTATTGACACGGAGGCCCTTATCGAGATGGTAGCCGAGGGTGAAGTGCCCCTCACCATTGTCGATAACGACATAGCCCAAATCAACGCCACCTATTTCCCCACTCTTGACATCTCGGTCGATGTCAGCTTCCCGCAGGCTTCAGCATGGGCCGTGTCGACGAAAAACGCATGGCTCGGCGACTCCATCGACGTGTGGCTCGACACCGACAAGTCGCGCGAGGCTGATGCCGAACTCCACAAACGCTACTTCGAGCAGGAGAGAGCGCCGCAGGTGGCTATGTCGCTCGACCTCAGCGACGGCACCATATCAAAATATGACCATCTTTTCCGCAAATATGCTCCCGAAATCAACTGGGACTGGCGACTCCTCGCCTCACAGAGTTTTCAGGAAAGCAAGTTCAACCCGAAAGCCCGCTCATGGGCCGGCGCGCGCGGCCTTATGCAGATAATGCCCCGTACGGCAAGAGCCTACCAACTGGCTGCCAACAAGATGAATGACCCGGAATCGTCAATAGCAACCTCAGTAAAACTGCTCGACGACCTCGACAAGATGCTGATGAAGAAAGTGCCCGACGACCGCGAACGACTCAAATTTATCCTCGCAGCCTACAACGGCGGTATAGGCCACGTGACCGATGCAATGAACCTCGCCGAGAAGTATGGCCTCGACCCCACCAAGTGGGACGGCAACGTGGAGAAAGCCGTGCTGATGAAATCCAATCCGGAATACTACAACGACCCGGTAGTAAAATACGGCTATATGCGCGGACGCGAGACGGCCGGCTACGTGGAACGAATCATGAAATACTACGAACGGTTCAAACGCGAAATCCCCGCCTGACCGGGCCGTCGAATCGGACCTCAGATTAAAAAAATTCGTTAACTAAATTCAAAAAAATTAAGAAAGTTTCTCTTTTTTAAGTTAAAAATTCGTACCTTTATTCTCTCCAAAATATTTTCAACAGCGACAAAACATCAGATTGAGATAAAAACAAATTAAAGATAACATTATCAACCGCTTATTTATGAAGAAGACTTATCTTAGCGCAGCATTAATCCTCACGGTGGCTGCTTCACTTTCATTCTCCTCATGTATCGGCAGCTTCTCGCTCACCAGCAAATTGATGAACTGGAACAACAGCGTCAGCAACAAGTTTGTCAACGAACTGATATTCTTCGGTTTCTGGGTTCTTCCCGTGTATGAGGTGACAGCACTCGCCGATCTTATCGTGCTCAACTCAATTGAATTCTGGAGCGGTTCCAACCCCATCGCGAAGGGCACTAAGGTAATCGAAGGTCAGGATGGCCGCTACCTCGTTGAATGCGACGGCAACGGATACACCATCACCTCGGAAAATGACGGCAGCGTGGTACGTCTCGACTTCGACTCGGCCGACAAATCATGGAGCGTAAACTCTGACGGCAAGAGCGTGAAGCTGATGACATTTGTCGACGACAACCATGTCAACATGCTCGATGCCAACGGCGAATACCGCCTCGTTGAACTCTCTGAAACAGGTCTTATGGCCTATCAGCAGGAAGTTTCAGGCCAGCTCTTCATGGCTACCCGCTAATAATAATTGCAAACAAACTTAAAGACATATACTAAAATGGACAATACTGAACTGATTAAAACAGTCACCGAGAAAGCCCAGGGTTGGCTCGCTGACGGATATGACGAAGAGACCCGCAAAGAAGTGGAGCGTATGCTCAACTCCGAGGACAAAACCGAGCTCATCGAATCATTCTACAAAGATCTCGAATTCGGTACGGGCGGTCTGCGCGGCATCATGGGTGCCGGTTCCAACCGCATGAACATCTACACCGTGGGTGCTGCCACCCAGGGTCTCGCCAACTATCTGCTCGAAGCGTTCAAGGACCTTCCCCAGATCAGCGTGGTCGTAGGTCACGACGTGCGCAACAACTCGCGCAAGTTCGCCGAAATCGTTGCCAACATCTTCTCGGCCAACGGTATCAAGGCTTATCTCTTTGAAGATTTCCGTCCCACTCCCGAACTCTCGTTCGCAATCCGTCACCTCGGTTGCCAGAGCGGTGTCAACATCACTGCCTCTCACAACCCCAAGGAATACAACGGTTACAAGGCTTACTGGGCTGACGGCGCGCAGATTATCGCCCCCCACGATGTCAACATCATCGACAATGTGAACAAAATCAAGAGCATCAGCGAAATCAAGTTTGAGGGCAACCCCGACCTTATCGAGATTATCGGCAAGGATGTTGACGACGCTTTCCTCGCCGCCATCAAGGGCCTCTCTCTCAGCCCCGACGCCATCAAGCGCCACGCTGACCTCAAGATTGTGTACACTCCTATCCACGGCACCGGCGTGAAACTGATTCCCGAGTCACTCAAGAACTACGGTTTCACCAACATCATCCATGTGCCCGAACAGGATGTTCCCTCCGGCGACTTCCCCACCGTTGCCTCACCCAACCCCGAAGTGCCCTCGGCTATGGCTATGGCTATCGCCAAGGCTAAGGAAGTGGGCGCCGACCTCGTTGTGGCTTCCGACCCCGATGCCGACCGTATCGGTTGCGTAATCCGCGACAACAAGGGCGAGTACGTGCTCATCAACGGCAACCAGATTGTGATGATTCTTCTCAACTACCTCATGACCCGCAACGCCGAACTCGGCATGCTCAAAGGCAATGAGTACATCGTCAAGACTATCGTCACCACCGAGACTATCAAGTCAATCGCCGATGCATGGAACATCAAGATGTTTGACTGCTACACCGGTTTCAAATGGATTGCAGCCGTTATCCGCGACCACGAGTCAACTTCGCGCTACCTCGGCGGCGGCGAAGAGAGCTACGGCTTCCTCGCTGAAGACTTCGCCCGCGACAAAGACTCTGTGTCTGCCATCTCTCTTATGGCCGAAATCTGCGCATGGGCCAAGGATAAAGGTATGGACTTCCTCCAGATGCTCCAGGATATCTACATCAAATACGGCTTCTCACGCGAGGCAGGTATCTCGGTTGTGCGCGAAGGCAAATCAGGCGCCGAAGAGATTGTGGCTATGATGAAAGCTTTCCGCTCCAATCCTCCCAAGACTCTCGGCGGCAGCAAGGTAGTCACTATCAAGGACTACGCCGATCTCAACGTTACCGATGTCACCACCGGCAACATCTCCAAGATGGATATGCCCACCACTTCCAACGTGCTCCAGTATTTCACCGAGGATGGTACCAAGGTTTCAATCCGTCCCTCAGGCACCGAGCCCAAGATTAAATTCTACATCGAGGTGAAGGGCAAGATGGAGACCGCAGCCGACTACGACAAGGCTATCAACGAAGCCGACAACAAGATTGCAGCTGTCAAGACCGACCTCGGCATCTGATAATCAAGCAACACTATAAAAGGGTGTGCCACAATGACCTGTCACGGCATTATGACACACCCTATTCTTTAATAAGTAACTGGAACGAACTATGCAGGTAGTCTACGAGGACAACCATATAATTATTGTCAACAAAGCCGTGGGTGAAATAGTGCAGGGCGACAAAACCGGCGACACCCCGCTGAGCGAGACCGTAAAGCAATGGATTAAGGAAAAATATGCCAAGCCGGGCAATGTGTTTCTCGGCGTGGCCCACCGTCTCGACCGCCCCGTGGCCGGTCTGGTGGTATTCGCCAAGACCTCCAAAGCGCTGACGCGTCTCAATGAAATGTTCCGCAACGGCGACGTGCACAAGACCTATTGGGCCATATCGCGAGGTCTCCCCGACCCTGCGGAGGGCGAACTGTGCCACTACATCACCACCGTGGAGCGCACCAACAAGTCGTATGCCTACCCTGCCCCGCGCCCAAATGCCAAGGAAGCGCGCCTGCGCTACCGCCTCATAGGCAAGTCTGACCGCTACAACCTTATCGAGGTCAACCTGCTCACGGGCCGCAAGCATCAGATACGCGTGCAGCTGTCGGCCATCGGATGCCCCATCAAAGGCGACCTGAAATATGGCGACAAACGCAGCAACCCCAACGGTGGTATCTCGCTGCTCGCACGCCGCATTGAGTTCATTCACCCCGTTTCAAAGCAGCCTATATGCGTCGAAGCGCCGCTGCCCGACGACGATCCGCTATGGAAAGTCTTTAATATTTAACCCTCTACACGGCTGACTATCAGTCATGCCTGTCAGCTATCTCCACATTATGAGCATGGAAAAGAAAGACCTAAGGATAGTATTTCTCGGCACTCCCGACTTTGCCGTCGAGAGCCTTGACACATTAGTACAAAACGGATTTAACATAGTAGGCGTGGTGACCGCCACCGACAAACCGGCAGGACGCGGCCACAAGATGCTTCAGTCGGCTGTGAAACAGTATGCCGTGGCCCACGGGCTCAACGTATTGCAGCCCGAAAAGCTTAAGGATGAAGCATTTGTCGAGGAACTGCGCAGCCTGCAGGCCGACCTTTTCATCGTCATCGCTTTCCGCATGCTTCCCGAAGTGGTGTGGAGCATGCCGCGCCTCGGCACCTTCAATCTCCACGCTTCGCTGCTGCCGAAATATCGCGGCGCAGCGCCTATCAACTGGGCCGTAATCAATGGCGAGAAGGTGACAGGCGTAACCACCTTCTTCCTCAAACATGAAATCGACACGGGCGACGTAATCCAGCAGGAGACCATCGAAATAGCTGACGACGAGAACGTTGGTTCGGTCCACGACCGTCTCATGCATCTCGGTGCGCAGCTCACGCTCGACACCGTCAACGCTATTCTCGAAGGCAATGTGAATCCCATACCGCAAAGCGAACTTGAAAGCGGCGAGCCAACTCCCGCGCCCAAGATATTCCGCGACACCTGCCACATCGACCTCAACCGCACGGCGCGTGAGGTCCACAACCTCGTGCGCGGACTCTCCCCCTACCCCGGCGCCTGGCTCGACATAGACCTCGCTGACGGCACTCCGCTGACAGCCAAGATATTCGAGACACGACTCACCGACATGTCGGTGAAAGACTCTCAAAAAGGCAAAGTATTTGCCGCTGATGGCCACCTCTATCTCGGCGCTGCTGACGCCGTCCTCGAAGTAATATCACTTCAACCCTCAGGCAAACGCCGCATGCAGGCCGACGAATTTCTCCGCGGCACCAAGATTGCCGACTGACCCGGCATATAAAGGTAACTGAATCTGGATATAACCAACGAAATAGGACGCGATTTTTGTCGCGTCCCTATTTCATATGTCAGTCTGTTACTTGTTTCGTATGTCAGTCAGTCGTCTACTTGAAGAACTGAGTGAAGGCTTTGATGATGTAGACGTGGTCGCGGACTGAGGCTGTTTCGCGCACGGAGTGCATGGCCCACTGGGCTGCGCCCATGTCTACGCCGCGAATGTCAATCTGCGATGTCAGTATATTGCCTAATGTGGAGCCGCCTGCCACGTCGCTATGGTTAACGAAATACTGATAGGGCACGCCGGCGTCCTCGCAGATGGTGCGGAACACGGCTGCACTGTCGGCATCGGTCATGTACTTGCAGTTGGCATTGATTTTGATTACCGGGCCGCCGCCGAGCACTGGGTGGTTGGTCGGGTCATGCTTCTCGGCGTAGTTGGGGTGAACGCCGTGGGCGTTGTCGGCCGACACCATAAAGGAGTTGGCGATGGCGCGCAACAGCGACTCGTTGTCGCCGCCGAGAGCGGTATTGATACGTGTGAGCACGTTATACAGCACGGGGGACGCGGCACCCTGCTTGGTGCCGCTGCCGGTCTCTTCGTTGTCAAATATCGCTACTACGCGGGTCATGTCCGACGGAGTGTCGCACTCGGCAATGAGAGCGCTGACGGCGGCGTGGACCATCGAGAGGTCGTCGATACGGCCCGAAGTAAGGAACTCGTTATCATAGCCCACGGTCATAGCCGGGGTCACGTCGTAGAGCGTGAGGTCGAAGTCCAGTATGTCGCTGATGCTGACACCGAGTTCGCCGGCAAGGATTTCGAGCATGAAGTTGCCCGCTTCAAGCGGCTCGCTGACCTGCGCAATCACGGGAAGCATATCCTTCTGTCGCGACAGTTTGTTTCCCTCGTTGACCTGGCGGTTGAAGTGGATGGCAAGGTGGGGAATGGTAAGCAACGGACGGCGGAAATTAACCAATACCGAACGGGGATGCAGCGCATCGCCGCTGCGCAACAGCACGCGGCCTGCCACCGACAGGGGGCGGTCAAACCATGTGTAGAGTATCGGGCCGCCGTACACCTCGGTGTTAAGTTTCACGATACCGCCGTCACACATCATTCCGGCATGCGGCTTGATGCGGAAGCCGGGTGAATCGCTGTGGGCGGTGATGAGTTTGTAGCCGCTGTGGGCCTCGCCGTCGCCTAAGCGGAACGCGAATACCGCGGTGTCGTTTTTGGTTACGTAATATTTGCCGCCTCGTTGGAGGTTCCACTTGTCGGCAGCATCGAGGCGTGTGAAACCGGCCTCGTCGAGAAGCGCGGCAACGTTGGCCGCCGCGTAGAAATTACAGGGTGAGTTATCAAGAAACTTCATCAGGTCGGCGACCTGTGCGGGAAGTGTATTCATGTTATTATTTTTCAATGGTTTGCAATTATTTACTCCGGGGTACGGTAGTTCCGGGGCGCAATCATTAGCTCCCGGGAGTTGCTTCAGTCCGCGTTCTCGTCCTCCGACTTCGCACTGCTGTCAGTCGGATTTTCCTCTGATGAATCATCGTCTGAGGTAGGCTCCTCGGCGGTGTCATTGAGTCTGTTAAGCTCACCGGCTACGGGGAGCGGAGTGCGCGGAGCCGGAGTGGCGGCAACGCGACCGCGGGCGGCATCGAAGAGCGCCTGCAATGCTTCGGGGAAATCAAAAATATCGTCGGGGTTGAGCGGACGGAAACTTTCGTACCACTTGAACGCGGGAAGGAAGAAGAGCGATTTCTTGGCGAGATAAAGCGGTGTGACAGTGGCGTTGGTTTCCGACCACAGTTTCATGCGCTCAATGGTATTCTCCTTGAAATCAGCCGCAAGGAATGAGCTTTCGATATTCAATACCTTATTGATAGTGGAATCGTTTTCCTCGGGGAACGTGATGGCGAGTACATTGCCGCTGACGTCGAGATGCGACAGGCTGCCGTCAGTAAACAGAGCCATCATCTCCTTGCCACTGAGCTGATTGAAGAAGCCATCCTCCAGATATTCAGCCATGAAACCGCCTGTGGGGATAAAGGCGTAGTCGAGCATCATGCGCGAGCGGGCCGGCTCAGCGGGAGCAGGAGCTGCCGCGATTGAATCCGCAGTGTAGACATCTATATCAGCGTCGTCGTCGAGAGCGTAAGCATCCTGAGCGCCGGCCGCAATGGAATCAACGGCGGCGGGAACAGCGGGCGTAGCGTCACTCTCTTTGAGATGTATCTTTATAATGTCGCCCGAAATCTGGCGGCTGTCACTCCACACTATCGGACTATAGTTCATATAGAGCATCGTGTCGGTCGATACAAAGGTCAGCGAGTCGCAGAGTCCCTGCATATCCTTGCGGTAGAACTTCACGTGGGGCGCGGCCACAACGTAGCGCACAGTGTCGACCCACTCCTTTATATTATATCTCTGCACCGCCACGGAGTCGATGCTCAGTTCGGTATCGTTACTTACAGCCTTGAGGGCGTCATTGTCTACCGCTTTGACCGAATCGGTCACGGCAGCGGCGACAGTTGCGACAGTGGCGGCAACCGAAGCGAGCGAGTCAACCGGGGCAACTGACTGCGCCGGGTCGGCGGGAAGGAACACGGTGTCACGGCGCTCGGTGATGGTGCGGAAAGCGCGAATAGTGTCGCCATGCAGGTAGATGGTCTCGATGGAGCGGGTCAGCTTGTCGTTGACGTAGACAGTATCAACTTTGTCGGGGTCGAAATCGCCGTCGCCTACGGGGCGGTATTGGATAACACGCGCGCGGCCCGACACGAAGGCGCTGTCAATCATGCTGTCGAAGTAGCCGTAGTCACCCTCCATTATCATCTTGTTGATAGTGTCAGTCATAATCATGTTGCCGAACGCTTCGCCGCGACCGAGACGACGGTCGTAGAAAATAGTGTCGGCAGTCAGAGTGGTGCCGCGGCTGCTCTCCATGTCCGACACCACGGTGGAACGGCTGAAGAGTTGCGCGAAAGTTGACTCGGTGTTGTACTCACCCTGCGAGGTGTAGATGATGCCGTCGCCATTGCGTATGGTCGACTCGTCGTCCATCTTGGCTATGTGGGTGAGGGTGTTGTAGTAGAGATTGTGGGTGTACACTTCGAGGGTGTCACCGTTTTGGGCGTTGCGGCTTTGCAGGTGAACGCGGCCGGTGAATATCGCTTCCTTCGACGTGGGGTTGTACTCGCCGTCGATTGAGGTCAGCGTGTTGAGCGAGTCGAAGAGCTTGCCGCCTACGTTCTCGTAGTAGCCGAGCTCGATACCGAGGTCGTAGTTGAATACGGGGGTCTCCAGCGTGACGTCACGGTTGATGAGCCGCACGTTCTTGCCGTCGTCAGCGTAGAGCACGGCAAGTTTTATAGAGTCCTCGTAGGCAAGTTGGTCGGCATAGATGAAGAGGGTGTCGCCCTGCTCCATCCTGACATTACCGAAGGCTTCGAAATTGCCTGTCTGCTCGCTGAAATGGGCGCTGTCGCAGTACATGTACATGCCGCCGCGGCGGAATTGCACGTTGCCCGTGAGTATCTGGTAGTCGACGTCGGAGTGCGACAGCAGTCGGTCAGCATGTTCGAGAAACACTTTGTCGGGGTTGCTGCGGTCAGTACCCGGTATGACGGGCACTATCGGGGAGTTGTCGCGGCCTTTATTCTGAGCCAACAACGGACTGACAATAGCCAATACCACTAATGTCAGCACAAATGCAATTATAGGGACAGGACGTTTTGTCATGTAACTGAGTTAGAATTTAGACCCCGTTCGTGGGGAGGTTGAGATGGGAAGCGACGACGTTATCGGCGGAGCTTGAGCCAGCCGTCGTGCTTGAACTCGCAGTTGTCCCAACCGTCCTCGATGCGCACGTAGGTGTCTTTGATTTTCTTGTCGAGCCAGTCCTTGAGTTTCTTCTGCTTCAATGACGACTCACACATGCCCTTAATCAACTGATAGTCATCCGACATATTGGCTTTGTGGGCGGGAATACGGTCGGTGAGTTTCACTATTGCCACGACCTCGCAGTTGCGCTTGGGGTCAATCATGATGAAGGGTTCGGAAATCTGACCAGGCTCGAGCTTGTTGACCTCCTTGGCCACTTCGGCAGGTAGGTCAGCCATCTCGAAGCGTATGGTACCGTTCTCCTGGTTTACCATCACGCCACGGTTGTTGCGGGTATCCTTGTCCTGCGAGATGAACTGCGTACACTCGTCAAAGGTGAATTTGTCGGCGAGGATGTCGGCACGAATTGAGTCGAGACGGTTGATAGCCTTTGTGAGGTCAGCATCTGACACCTTCGGGCGGAGGAGGATGTGGCGGGTGTTGATACGGTCGCCGCGTTTCTCAATCAGCTGTATGATATGGAAGCCATACTGTGTCTCGACAATCTTCGACACCTTTTTGGGGTCATTGAGGTTGAAGGCCACGGCAGCGTATTCGGGCTCGAGGTGTCCGCGACCGAGGAAGCCGGTCTCACCGCCGCGTCGTGCGCTGCCCTCGTCCTGCGAGTAGAGTACGGCGAGGGTGTAGAAATCGCGTTCGCCGCGGTTCACCTGGTCGGAGTAGTCGCGCAGGCGCGCCTTGATATCCTCGATTTCGGCACGGGGTATCTCGGGGTTGAGAGTGATAATCTGAGTCTCGACCTGCAGGGGCACCATGGGTATGGAGTCCTCGGCAAGGTTGTTGAAATAGCGGCGCACGTCGGAGGGGGTCACCTTGATGTCGCCGGTGATTTTATCCTGCACCTGCATTATGCGGTAGTTGTCGCGGATTGTCTGCGCGAGCTGTTCGCGAAATTCGGGAAGCGGTTTGCGGAAGTATTCTTCAATCTTCTCTTTGGAGCCGATGTTCTCGATGAGCATGTTGATACGCGCCTCCACTTGCTGGCTGACCATTGCCTCCTGCACCTCGATGGTGTCGACCTCGGCCTGATGGAGATAGAGCTTCTCCACGGCAAGCTGTTCGGGGATAACGCAATAGGGGTCGCCGGGAACGTTGACGCGCTCGTAGAGCATCTGCTGGTACGTCTCCTCGATCTGCGACTTGTAGATAGGCTGGTCGCCCACTACCCAGGCCACTTCCTCAACGATATTATTCTGAGAGAGAGCGGCTAACGCCGTCGCGGCGAGTGCGGCCGCAGAGATTGTATATTTCCTGATTGAAGATAATTGCATGATGAATGTATTAATTTCTGACAAATTTAACGCTTTCTTTCAATATATCACCCAACAATCACCTAATAATCCCCGATTACTAAGTATTTTTAACAATAAATTAAAGAAGAAACAAAAAATACCCGCCCCACAAGCAAAAAAAGCCCCCAACCCGCGGATTTTTGCAGATATTTGATATATTTGCGCCTCAAAATCAGAGTATGGCGAAAACAGCGACAACAATAGATGAACAACTCAACCTACTGGAATCAAGAGGGCTGACGATATTGGATAAAGACAAGGCTCGCGAAGTCCTTGAAGATGTGGGATATTACCGACTGGGATTCTATCTGTTTCCATTCGAGAAAACTTACCCGGATTTAGTCAATCGAACGCACAGGTTTGTTGAAGATGCTACTTTTGAAGATGCAGTCTATCTTTATTATTTCGATTATGACCTTCGCATACTGCTGATGCGTTATCTCAACCGCATCGAGCTAAACTTCAGAACTAAAGTCATTTATTACATATCCAATAAATACAAGAATGACTCTACATGGTTTGTAAATCCAATGATTGTCAGCTCCGAATACGCCCGGAATTTTTCGCACAAGGTCTATACCAATGAATTTAAGCGCAATACTGTAATCAGCCGTCACCATAAGAGTCATCCTGACGAGAAGTTTGCCCCGGCTTGGAAAACCATGGAATTTATGACTTTCGGCAGCGTTTTGAAATTATATGAAGAACTTACCGACATCAGCGATAAAATTTTTATTGCTCAGAAATACGGCATAAGGCAAGTAGTAACATTCCTCAACTACATGCATACTATCCGGCATGTCAGAAACGCCTGTGCCCACGGTTCGCTGATTTATGACATAACACTGCCTCGACGTATCAGACGTGGGCCAGCAAATGTAATACCACAGAACTACGGTAACATCGTGGGAGCACTGTCTGTTATGAAGTATATTCTGGAAGGAATTTCAAGCAACCGTACAATTGACATGGTCTCAGAAATAAAGACTCTCTATGAGAATCTATCTGTTTCATCTCCAAAACTCAAGACGCTGCTTCCTGATTTTTCAACCATCTGGAATTTTTAGCAAAATTTATCCTTGAAATTTTGTAAAGCAAAATAAATGTCGTATCTTTGTGACATAACATAGTGCCGATGCAGACTTTGTCGCTGCATCCCTGCACTTAAAAAGAAGGTAAAGTCGAGACTGCCACTTTGTCGGGCAGTCTCGCTTCTTTTATTGTAACTTCTCTTTATAAAAATTCTCTGAAATTTATACGCTATTGTTATAGCACAAGTGTCAGATTTTTTTGTAAATTTGCATATAAAAATATTCAGTCAATCACCATAATTTCAGATACAATGGCGGAATCAAAAGACAACAACGTTCAGCTCGACGAGACTCAAAACACTGAAAACCAAAACACTAAAGGTTTCAACTTCGTAGAGCAGTTAGTATATGACGACCTGCAGGCAGGCAAAAACGGAGGTCGACTCAACACACGTTTCCCACCGGAGCCCAACGGCTACCTGCACATCGGCCACGCCAAAGCTATATGCATGGACTTCGGCGTAGCTGAAAAATTCGGCGGCACATGCAATCTCCGTTTCGATGACACCAACCCCGTAAAGGAGGATGTGGAATACGTCGACTCAATCAAAGAGGATATAAAGTGGCTCGGTTTTGACTGGGCCGACCGCGAATATTACGCTTCCGACTACTTCCCCCAGCTCTTCGACCTCGCCGTGCGCCTCATCAAGGAGGGCAAAGCGTACGTCGACGACCAGACCTCGGAAGAAATCGCCACTCAGAAAGGCACCCCCACCACTCCCGGTACCGAGAGCCCCTACCGCAACCGCACACCGGAGGAGAACCTCGACCTGTTCATGCGCATGAACGCGGGCGAGTTTGAGGAGGGCAGCCGAGTGCTCCGCGCCAAAATCGACATGGCGTCGTCCAACATGCACTTCCGCGACCCCATCATGTACCGCATCATCAAGCACCCCCACCACCGCACCGGCACCACATGGAAAGTATATCCCATGTATGACTTCGCCCACGGCCAGAGCGACTACTTCGAGGGTGTGACCCACTCGATATGCACACTTGAGTTCGTGCCTCACCGTCCGCTCTACGACTACTTCGTCGACGAGCTGGCCGACGAGACTTACCGTCCGCGTCAGATTGAATTCAACCGCCTCAACCTCACCTACACCGTGATGTCGAAGCGCAAACTCCTCCAGCTTGTCAAGGAAGGCCTCGTAGCAGGATGGGACGACCCTCGCATGCCGACCATCTCGGGTATGCGCCGCCGCGGCTTCACCCCCGAAGCCATCCGCAACTTCATCGACCGCATCGGCTACACCAAGTATGAAGCCCTCAACTCGGTGTCGCTGCTCGAACACGCCGTGCGCGAGGACCTCAACCGCATCGCCACCCGTGTGATGGCCGTAATCAACCCCGTGAAGGTCGTAATCACCAACTACCCCGAAGGACAGGTTGAGACCGTGGAGATGGACAACAATCCCGAACAGCCCGATGCAGGCACTCACGAGATGCCTTTCTCACGCGAAATATATATCGAGCGCGACGACTTCATGGAGAATCCTCCCAAGAAATTCTTCCGCCTCGCCCCCGGCGGCGAAGTGCGCCTCAAGGGAGCTTATATAATAAAATGTGAGGAGGTTGTGAAGGATGCCGACGGCAACATCACCGAGTTACGTTGCACCTACGACCCCGAAAGCCGCTCAGGCATGCCCGGCAGCCAGCGCAAGGTCAAAGGTACTCTCCACTGGGTATCGGCCGAACACGCCGTCAACGCCACAGCGCGTATCTACGACCGTCTCTTCAACGTCGAGAACCCCGCCGCCGAGCCCGACCGCGACTTCCGCGACATGCTCAACCCCGACTCTCTCAAGGTGGTCGAGAACATCAAGGTGGAACCTTTCGCCGCTCAGAATGCCACACCCGGCACCAAATTCCAGTTCCAGCGTATCGGTTACTTCACCCCCGACCTCGACTCTACCCCCGACAATCTCATATTCAACCGCACCATCGCACTCAAGGACAGCTGGGAGAAGGAACAGAAGAAGTAATCACCTTCTTCCCCCGCTCCCGCCATCAACGACATGGACAACCAATTAGAGAAGCTCTACAATAAATTTCGCAAGGAGCTCGCCTCCGACGACATTTCATTATACTATGACGAAGGGGACATCGCCGACATATTTGACTATGCCGGCGATGTCCGCGACGACTATGTGCGTCTCGAAGCGCTGATGCTTGGCAACCGCCTCTTCCCCGACAGCGAGATGCTGCTCGAGCGACGTGCCATATGGCTCGCCAACCTCAGCAACGACGCCTTGCGACAGTTTGTCACCGACCATCCGCGGAGCAATCCGTCGATGATGTGGGAGACGCTGCGCATACGCGCCAACGCTCCCTACCTGCCCGAGCAGGCTGTCAGTGAACTGGAGTCGCTTCTCGATCGCTTCCGCCTCTCCGACGACGAGTCCATCATACAGTTCGTGGCCCTCGTGCGCCATCTGGAGATGGAGGAGTGGCTTGTCACCAACATCGACCGCGTGCGCGACAAGTGTGACTACCCCCCTACTCTGCTATTTGAGATAGCACGCCTGGCCGAGAACAAGCCGCAGTCATCATCGGCTATCCCCCTGCTTGAGGAACTGACCGAACTCGACCCCTTCAACACCGACTACTGGGGACTGACCGCCGAACTACAGTCAAACTGCGAGCAGTTTGAGGAATCCCTCGTGTCGCTCGAATATGCCAAGGCTCTCGAGCCCGACGACGTGGAACTCCTCACCATCGAGGGATACAACTACCTGCGCCTGGGACGCCTCGACGAGTCAATCAATGCCTTCCAGCACGCTCTGACAGTCGACCCCGACTACTTCGTGGCCAAGCGCAATCTGCTCGAAGCCTACCATCTTAAAGGCGAGTCGGAGAAATGTGCCGCCATAGCCCGACAGCTCTTCAGCGTAGACCCTACCGACAACGCCCTCCTGCTCGAAATGCTCATAGCCTTTCCCGAAGAGGCCGACGACACTCTCGCCCACCACTACGCACACGTCGATGCCGACGAAACCGGCGCCATATACAATTCCAACGAGCTGTGCCGTTCCGGCCGTCAGGACGTCGCCCTTATCTACCTGCAATGGTATAGCAACCACTACTCGCTGAGCGACCACGGCAACATGGTGTTCATCGAACTGCTCTACCACAACGGACGCTACCGCGAGGCCTACGACTACATAGTGGCTAATATCAAATCGCCCGTAATCTCTACGCCCGAGCTCCCCATCATAGCCGTGATTGTGTCGATACTGCTCAAACTCCACATCTTCGAGGAGGCGCTTCATTTCTCCACCAACTGGCTCGAAAAGCTCCACGACGCGCAGATCGACCACAGTTCATTCAACCTCATCAACCGCGGCCTTATCGAACTGCTCTCCGACGTGAAACATCTGCTCACCATCAATCCCAACCCCACGGAGGAGCAGATAAACCGCGTAATGCTGTAAGCACACCGCCCCCCCTTTTCAGCAACCGGCTCTCATCGGTCCCGACTGAATATCATGAACTTTACAAAGCCTTAAACGTTATAAATATACAATGAGAAAATAATACGTTCAACTAATAAACATCAAGGTTATGAATGACAAGAATTATGGGAGTCAAAAGACAGCGATGCCCCTCTCGCTCAGAATCGTATTCGGTATATTTATGGTATTAGTGTTTGGCTTTGTAGGCCTGATGTTGCTTTTCAACTGGTTCAACGTCATCTACGACCCCTCGTGGAACTGGCTCCGCTGGGTAGGCGGCCCGATTTTCATCCTCTACGGCATATTCCGCGGCTACCGCCTCTACAAGGGCAATCAGGATAACTACGAAGAATAACCATGTAAAACGCTACATAAATGAAGAAAAGTATAACCCTTACACTGGCAGCAGCTGCAATGGCAGTTGCTGCCGTGTCGTGCAATCTCAACCCCAAGGTCGGTCAGGACGGTTCGACCGCATCAGCTACCTCCGGCGTCACAATCATGGCGTGCGATGAAACTTTTCAGCGCATCATGGAGCAGGAAATCGAAGTGTTTGAATACCAGTATCCCAACGCTTCCATCCTCTCCTACTACATCCCCGAGCAGGCTTGCGTAGACTCGCTGCTCCACAACCGCGCCAAAATTGCCGTGACCTCCCGACCGCTCACCGACAACGAGATGACCTACATGCGCAGCCGCAACCCGCGCTCCAAAATGATTGCCGTCGACGCCATAGCGCTCATAACCAACACCGCCAATCCGCTCAACGAAATCTCGGTGAGCGACCTCGGCAAGATACTCTCCGGCGAAATCACCGAATGGAAATGGGTTGAACCGGGCAACAACTCCGGCAAAATCGACATCATATTCGACTTCTCAGGTTCGAGCACCGTGCGCTACATGACCGACAGCATTCTCGACGGCCGCCCCTTCGGCTCCAACGTCTACGCCCAGAACTCCAACGCCAAGGTGGTGCAGACCGTGGCCGAGAACAAAGGCGCTATCGGTATCATTGGCGTGAGCTGGATTTCATCCGACTTGAAAAACATGTCAATGACAACCGAGCAACTTGCCGACGCCTCGCAGAAGAACGATACCACCAACCTCAGCTTCAACTCCGACATCAAAGTGCTCGCCGTTGCAGGCAAGGACCAGCTTCCCGGCGAAGGCAAAAAGCCCTATCAGGCCTATATCTACGACGGCTCCTACCCTCTCTACCGCCCTATCTACATGACGGTGACAGGCTATAAGAACGCCACCCAAAACGGATTTTTCTCATTCGTTACCGGTTTTGCAGGCCAGAAACTCCTCCAGATGACCGGCGTACTTCCCGCCGCCATGCACCCCCGCATCGTAAGCGTCGACTGATACCGTCAAAAAAAGTGATTTTCACTCGACGAATATTGTACCGTAAGTCGTATAAGTCATATAATTCACTAATTTTATAAGACTTATGCGGCTTATTTAACTTATCTCTTATCATATTTTATATTATATCTTATATCATATCATATTTGCATTGATACATAAATTTTATTAACTTTACGCTTTGTAAGCCGTTATGTTGTCAGCAACGCAACATATCGCCCGATTTCTCGTTATAGATATTGGAAATATAATAGCATCTAAGAAAAAACAATAAAAATATTCAACATGAAATTCAAGTCATTATTAGCCCTCATGCTCGGAGCTGTGGCCGTCAGCGGTTCAGCTCAGGGTTTTAAAGACGGTGTGGAATACTATCGCGCCGACCAGCCCGAAGAGGCAGAAATCATCATCAACCGCACTCTCAACGATGCAGGTACCGACAAATCAATGGCCAATTTCTACCTCGGTAAGATAGCTTTTGCCCGCGAGAACTATGCCAACGCCAAAAGTTTCTTTGAAAACGGTATCGCGCTCAACGCCGACAACGGTTACAACTACGTAGGTCTCGGCGAAATAGCTCTCAAAGAGGGCAACAAATCAGCCGCCGAGGACTTCTTCAAGCAAGCTACCAAACTCAGCAAGAAGGACGCCGTGCTCCTCAGCGAAATCGCCCGCGCCTACTACAACGCTGACCCCGTGCAGTATGACAAGGACATCAAGAAATATATCGCCGACGCCCGCAAAGCCGACAAAGATTGCCCTGCAATCTACATTCTCGAAGCCGACATGCTCGCTCCCGTCAACGTGGGTGACGCCGCCGGTTACTACGAGATGGCCATGAGCGCAGCCGACGGTATCAACTACCCCGAAGCTTTCGTGAAGTATGCACGCACCTACTTCCCCGTCAACCCCAACTACGCTATCGACGGTCTTAAGAAACTGCTCGAACTCCAGCCCAACTCAGCCCTCGCCCAGCGCGAACTCGCCGAGAAATACTACGACAACGACCAGCTCACCATGGCCGCAGATCAGTATGGCAAATATATCCAGAACCCCAACCACTTCAAGCGCGACGAACAGCGCTACGTAGGCCTCCTCTACTTCGGCAAGAAGTATGACGAGTCAAACGCTCTCGCTGCCAAAATCCTCGCCGAGGACCCCGACAACTTCTACATGAAGCGTATGCGCATGCTCAACTTCGCAGCTCTCGAACAGCCCGAGAACGCTATCGCCGAGGCTGAGAAATTCTTCAGCGCCAAAGGCGAGTTCGTCCCCAACGACTATACTACCTATGGCGACATGCTCATCGCAGCCGGTCAGGACTCAGTAGGCGTGCTCCAGTATGAGAAAGCCGTTTCGCTCGCTCCTGAGAAAGCATCGCTCTACAAGGACCTCAGCCAGGCCTACACCGCAGCCAAGATGTATGGCAAAGCTGCCGAAGCACAGCAGAAATATATCGACCTCGACCCCGAGCACACCACCAACGACCTGATGATTCTCGCCCGTCGCTATCAGAACGCTGCCGCTACCTCCGAGCCTGAGACTCCCGAACATGAGAACTACTCAAAGAAAGCTGTCGACGCTATCGAAGAAGTGTACAAACGCGTTCCCGACAACCTCCAGGTGCTCACCAGCCGCAGCCGTATCTACCTCATCGCCAACAATAATAAGATGAACGATGACATCGAAGGTCAGCTCGTGAAGATTATAGAAATCCTCGACGAAGACCCCGCCAATGTGAAGGACCGTCAGCAGGACTACATCTTCGCCCTCAACCTCCTCGGTCAATACAACCTCAGCAAGGATCGCGAGAAAGCCAAAGAATACTACAACCGCTTCCTCGAAATCAACCCCGAAAACGAAAACCTCCGCTCCTTCGTTGAAAACCTGAAATAAGAATCAAGGTAAAATATCGCAAAAGATATACAACCCCAAAGAAATAACGCAGAATACATACAACCTCAAAAACGACACGGGCCGTGCTTGATGATGCACGGCCCGTGTTAATTTTTTATGATATATAAGACTTGTTGGAGGGAATATAAGACTGTTGAAAGGGACAAATTTCTGTACCACAAATCGCCTCTCCGAGGCGACTCCCATTGCGCATCGTTGACCCCACCGGGCTGAAGCCCGGGGTTAACCATAATTAGCGAGTCTCCGACTCGCTCCCTGCCTACTACCATTATATTATATACATCCCGATATACATCATATCCATCCCAAAATACATCCCGATATATATCTTGACCCCATAATACCATAGAAATCAAACACTCATCCGCAGCACAGCCCTCCCTATACCACAGGCCCAATCGGAGACCCGCGTTTCTTACTACTGCTGATTCCGGTTTATAGCCTTGCGTTAGACTGTTTATGACAGTGACGATTGACGGAGGAGTGCGAGTCGGAGACTCGCTGTTTGTGGTTAGCCCCGGGCTGAAGCCCGGGGATTTTAGATACTATGAGGGAGTCGCCTCGGAGAGGCGATTTGTGTTAGAATCAGGAGGCGAGACTGTCGAGCCATTATATTTCACATCCGTAAACCCGCTCCAACTCCACAATAATTAAGGCCGCTCCAACTCCACGATATAAGGTTTCCACGCAATTTATCGCGGTCCTGCTTAGCGGTGATTGGACCGACACCGGGAGTATGGGTTAGAAAAGTTTCTTAGGTTTGGTGGCCTGGAATTCCTTGAGGTAGAGGGGCACGCTGTAGGCCAGGTCAAGGAACTCTTTGCGCATGTAGGCCTGCTCGGCGAGGGGCAGCATGTTGGCGGCAAGAGGGTGGATGCCGGAGATGAACTTCGCGTTGGGCGAAGTGATGACATCGCGGGCCTTGTCAGAACCGTTACCGAAGATGAGCAGTCGACGGTCGGCAAGGTAGCTGTCAAACGATTCAGGGGTCAGTATCAACGGCGTGGGAGCCACGAGGGTTGAGAGCGCCATGTCGTAGACGGCAGTGTAGACCTCCATACGGCGCGCATCAATCATGGGCACGAACAGTTCGTCGCCCTCTATCTCCTGCGTGAACATCACCTCCACGGCCATAGTCTTGAGCGTGTCAATACCAATAAGCGGGATATTGAGAGCGTAGCAGAGACCTTTGGCCTCGGAGAGACCGATGCGCAGACCGGTGTAGCTGCCGGGACCTATGCTGACGGCCACGGCGTCGAGCTTCATCTCGTGAGTGGCGATATGGTCGAGGCAATCCTTTACGAATCCGCTGAGCATGGTAGCGTGGTTATGACCCGAGAAATCCTCGCGGTGACACAGCACCATACCCTCGTAGGTGACGGCTACGGAGCATACGTCGGTCGATGTTTCAATATTAAGTATAGTCATCGGAACAGTTTTATTTAGTGAAATTACGGGAAAAATAATCCCAATATAGGTTTTCATGACTTCATGACACCTATTTTTTTTGTGCAAAGTTACGTTTTTTCCACGTATATGTGTAATTTTGTAGGGAATAAATCTCTTTAGGCTTATGTTATTATCCATGACAGGCTTCGGCAAAGGGACTGCCGAAAACAATACAAAAAAATTCACAGTCGAGATAAAATCCCTCAATTCCAAGCAACTCGATTTCTCAAGCCGCATGCCGTCGGCTTTCCGCGAGATGGAGGTGGAATGCCGCAATCTCGTGGCTGCCAATATTGAGCGCGGCAAGGTGGACCTTTCGGTCACCGTAGAGTCGCTCGGCGCCGTGGGCGATATCAACTTCAACATCGAGAAGGCCGCTGCCTACAAGCAGCAGGTGGAACGCATGGCCGAGGCGCTGGGTCTGCCCGCTCCCGCCGACTGGTACTCCGTGCTGCTCCGCTTCCCCGACGTGCTCCACGCCGACAACGTGGAGAGCATAGATGACGACGACCGCGCTACGCTGCTCAAAGCGGTGCAGAACGCATGCGACGCGCTGCGCGAATTCCGTGCCACCGAGGGCCGCAAGCTCAGTGAGTTTTTCTCCACACGCATCGGCCGCATAGCCGACTTGCTCGCCGAAGTGCCCCGCTACGAGACGGAGCGCATCACCAAGATACGCACCCGCATCGAGGACGCCCTCTCGCAGCTGCCCCAGGTGGAATATGACCGCGGCCGCTACGAACAAGAGATGATATTCTACATCGAGAAACTCGACATCAACGAGGAGAAGCAGCGCCTAACCCAGCATCTCAACTACTTCACCGAAACGATGGACGCCAAGCCCGGACAGGGCAAGAAGCTCGGCTTCATATCGCAGGAAATGGGCCGAGAAATCAACACTCTCGGTTCCAAGAGCAATCACGCCGAAATGCAGATAATAGTGGTGAAGATGAAGGACGAACTGGAGCAAATCAAGGAGCAGGTGCTCAACGTGCTCTAACCGCTCCGCGCTGCCCAAACAACTAACCAACAACAAACCGCCATACAACCATGTCAGGAAAACTTATCATAATATCCGCCCCCTCAGGCTGCGGAAAGTCCACCATAATCCACGACCTCACCCAGCGCGGCAATATCGACATGACATTCTCGGTATCGGCCACCAACCGCAAACCGCGTCAGGGCGAAATCGACGGCGTGCACTACCACTTCCTGTCGACCGCCGAGTTCAACGACCGCATCGCCGCCGGCGACTTCCTCGAATATGAAGAGGTGTACCCCGGCCGCTTCTACGGCACGCTCAAGAGCGAAATCAACCGTGCGCTCGACGCCGGCAAGAACATTGTGCTCGACATCGACGTCAAGGGTGGCGTCAACGTGAAGGAAATCTACGGCAACCGCGCCATCTCGATATTCATCGAGCCGCCGTCGGTCGACGAGCTGCGCCGCCGTCTCGAAAACCGAGGCACCGAATCGCGCGAGGTAATCGACGAACGCATAGCGCGCGCCGAGTTCGAGCTGTCGCTTGCCCCGAAGTTTGACACCGTGGTTGTCAACGACAACCTCACCGAGGCCATCGACAACGCTGAGCAAATCATTCTCAACTTCATCAACGGCGCCGCGGAGTAATCCCCGGCCCGTTATCTCCCACTCATTGCGGCAATGCAGCGCAAGCGACATATCGCACTGATGGGCGGGTCGTTCAATCCCGTCCACGCCGGTCACCTCATGGTGGCCGACTACGTCAGGCAGACGGAGCATCTCGACGAGGTGCTCATGTGTGTGAGTCCCCTCAATCCGTTCAAGACCGCTGCTACCGACCTCGCATCGGACACTGACCGCATGGCCATGATGGAGACTGCGTGCAACGGCCGCGAAGGATTGACACCCTGCGACATAGAGCTAACCATGCCGCGCCCCTCCTACACTATCGACACGCTGCACCGCCTCGCCGGACTATACCCCGACGCCGATATATCTATAATAATAGGCAGCGACAACTGGCTCGCCTTCGACCGCTGGCGTGCGGCCGACGAAATCATCAACCGCTTCGGGGTCATCGTGTACCCCCGTCCGGGATATGACGTCGACGAGTCTTCACTGCCACCCAATGTGCGGCTCGTGAAGGCTCCCACCATCGACCTCTCCGGCACGTTCCTGCGCCGACGCCTCGCCGACGGACTCGACATGAACCTTTTCATGCCCGCAGGAGTATATAATTACATAAAAAGCAAGAAACTATATGGCACAGCTTAACCCCAACGCTATTGCATTCACCGGTCTGGCCAACGAATACTGCCAGGCGGTGGAGAACGCCCGCGAATACGAGCAGGGCGACTTCGTCAGGACCATGCTCAAACTGCTGCCCCGACTCTATATCACAGCCTCCGACCTTACGATTGACGATGTTGACGAATTTGACGCCTACATCGACCCCGCGCTCGAAGAGGATTACTACGACAGCGTGCGCCGCAGCATGGAGGAAGTGTTTGGCGAGGAGGACATATATCTCGAAGTGTTTGAGGAGGATATGAAATTCAGCGACACACCCGTGTCGGCAAGCATATCGGAAGGGTTGGCCGACATTTTCCAGGTGCTTTACAACTACCTTGCCACCGTGCGCGACACCACCGACGAGACCGTAAAACTGGCCCTCGTCTCAGTGCGCGACGACTTCAAGAGCTACTGGAGCAGCACACTCTGCAACGTGCTCCGCGCCCTCAACGCCATCGCCGTAAGGGAATAAGGTATATGCTGATTGCACTTCACGGCCGTAGGGACGCGATAAATCGCGTCCGCATCCGGATGGTATAATATTTTTACATGTTTGGAATTGCGGGATGCTCCCGTCAATCGTCGGAGACGGTCACTTCGGAAAGCTCGCGCATCTCGGTGTACTCAGCCCAGTCGGGATCGTTCTCGGCGTAAATCTCAAGCGTGAGCACGGGAAACTGCGCCAGCGCCTCGTTGATTTTCTTCTGAAAAATGTGGGTTGAGAGAGTGTAGAACACCCAGTCGCGACGGTTGTCGCCGGTGTAGATGCCTGTCAGCACTGCCACCGGGTCCTTGTCAAACGTTGCGGCAAGCGCATCCTGCACCTCGCCCATCAGTTCCGACGTAGCCACGTCAGGCATGCCGTTGGCCTCACCCTCATATTTCCAAGTCACTTCCACGCGAATCGAAAACTTGGGGTTGTTACGGAATTTCTCTATATTGCGGCGGCCGGTCACCATTATCAGCGAGCCGTTCTCTGCCTCGGTGGGCGACGTCCACCAGTCATCGTTGTTTGCCATTAATCGAGCATTTATGCGGTTAGTAAAATGATTGGTTTATACCTAATCTTTCACAAAAGTAATCAACACGGCGAAATGTTCAAAAAAGAATGTCGATATTTTTGGCATAAGAGGGAATGTTTGTTAAATTTGTAGTCTGCATTGCCATGCGCCAAGCGTGGCGGCAACCCAAAGATAACAACGTAACAAAGAAATACAATGGAAGTAAAAGGAAAAGTAATTGCCGTGCTCCCCGAAAGATCCGGCACATCAAAGGCAGGCAACGCCTGGAAAGCAAGAGAATATGTACTTGAAACATTTGAGAACTATCCCAAAAAGGTACATTTCGACTTCTTCGGCGAGAAGGCCGACCAGTTCCCCCTCAACGTAGGCGAGGACATCACTCTGAGCTTCGACATCGAGAGCCGCGAATACAACGGCCGCTGGTACACCAGCATACGCGGTTGGAAAGCTGAGAAAATCGACGCCAACGCCATGGCAGCAGGCGCAGCAGCCGCTCCCGCAGCCGTGCCCGTTTACCCCGGCGCAGGCGCACCCGCCGTACCCCAGCAGCCCCAGGCTCCCTTCCCCGGCAGCGACGGTACTGAGGACCTCCCCTTCTAAGCATCGTCAGCTTTACAAATCACACAGATACGCGATACATCGCCCCGAGCGATGTATCGCGTATCTGCATATTACAGGCACAACGAAGCATATTACAAGCACAACAAGATGTCAGCAGGCTGCAGCAATCCGACATACCGAAGCTCAGCGCAAGCGCACCGGGATGAGCAAATAACATGAAAGGGCGACCCGTCGGGGTCGCCCTTCTGTTATGTAGTACGTTGTGTCAGGGATTGCCTGCGGGGCAACGCTGATTATACGTAACCGCGGATGATACCGCGTTTTGAGTTCTTGATGAAGAGAATTATCTCGTCGCGCTCGCTGGTGGCGGGGAGTTCGGCCTCGATGCGTTCGAGAGCGTCGGTCACATTGAGACGCGAGAGGTAGAGGTAACGGTACACCTCCTGAATGTCACGAATCTGATCGCTGGTAAAGCCGCGACGGCGCAGACCGATGGAGTTGACGCCGGTGTAAGCGATAGGCTCGCGGGCAGCCTTGACGTAGGGAGGAATATCCTTGTTGATGAGCGCGCCGCCCTGAATCATTACGTGGCAACCGAGGTGACAGAACTGGTGGATGAGCGAACCGCCGCCTATTACGGCATAGTCATCGACAACCACCTCGCCCGCAATCTGCGAGGCGTTGGAGATGATAACGTTGTTACCAATCACGCAGTCGTGGGCCACGTGGGAGTAGGCCATGATGAGACAGTTGGAACCGACTACGGTCTTGCCCTTGGCAGCCGTACCGCGGTTCACGGTCACACACTCGCGCAGAGTGGTGTTGTCGCCGATGATAGCTGTAGTCTCCTCGCCGCGGAATTTAAGGTCCTGAGGTATGCCGGAAATTACGGCGCCGGGAAATATATTGCAGTTTTTGCCGATACGGGCTCCGTCCATAATCACAACGTTGGAGGCGATGCGGGTACCTTCACCGATTTCTACATCTGCCTCAATGGTGACGAACGGGTCAATCACCACGCTGGGGTGAATCTTAGCGGCCGGATGGATATAAGCTAATGGTTGTTTCATTACTATATTTGTATTAATGTGACAAAACGACGGCCGGCAGTTATCGCCGGCCATGCCGCATATTATTTATTCTTGACAATCTGTGCCATAAACTCACACTCGGTGACGATCTTCTCGCCTACGAATGCGTAGCCTTTCATCATGGCGCAGCCGCGACGCAGCGGGGTCATGAACGATACGTGGAAAATGAGAGTGTCACCGGGAACTACTTTCTGACGGAACTTCACGTTGTCAATCTTCATGAAGTAAGTAGAATACTTCTCGGGCTCCTCAACCGATGAGAGCACGAGCAGGCCGCCGGTCTGTGCCATAGCCTCTACCTGGAGCACGCCGGGCATGACGGGTTCCTGAGGGAAGTGACCCTGGAAGAAGGGCTCGTTGACGGTCACGTTCTTGATACCTACAATATAGTTTTCACCTTTCTCGATGATTTTGTCGACCATCATGAAGGGATAGCGGTGAGGGAGGAAGTGGCGTATCTGGTTCACGTCCATGATGGGCTCGGCCGAAGGATTGTAGCGGGGAGCCTGAATGTCCTGACGCTTGATTTCCTTACGTATCTGCTTGGCGAAGGTGGTGTTGAGCGAGTGGCCGGGCTTGGTGGCGATGATGCGGCCGAGGATGGGGCGGCCTATGAGAGCTATGTCGCCGAGCACGTCGAGAAGCTTGTGGCGCGCGGGCTCGTTCTCAAATTCGAGGGGACGGCTGTTGATGTAACCGAACTCATTGACCTGCTTGCGGGGTGAACCCATAGTGTCGGCGATGGTGTCGAGCTCGTCCTGTTCCATCGGGGTGTCGTAGATTACAATGGCGTTGTCGAGGTCGCCGCCCTTAATGAGACCTGCCTTGACGAGGGGGAGGATTTCACGCACGAACACGAAGGTGCGGCATGCGCTGATTTCCTTCGGGAAGTCAGCGAGGTTGTCGAGTGAGGCAAACTGGTTGGCGAGCACTTTGGAGTTGAATTCCACCATTACGTCGATTGAGAATCGGTCGTCGGGCAGTGCTATGATTGATGCGCCGGTAGTGTCGTCGCGCACCTCGATTTTCTGTTTTACGATGTAGAAATCCTTGTCGGCTTTCTGCTCTTCGATACCTACCTCCTCGATGTTCTTGCAGTAGATGGCTGCGCTGCCGTCGAGGATAGGCATTTCGGGGGCGTTGAGCTGAATGAGACAGTTGTCGATGCCGGCTGCGTAGAGCGCTGCGAGGGCATGTTCAACGGTGCTCACCTTCACGTCGCCGCGCTCAAGCACGGTGCCGCGGGTGGTACTGGTCACATATTCGGCGAGGGCGTCGATGACGGGCTGTCCTTCGAGGTCAACACGCTGAAATTTATATCCGTGATTTTCAGGAGCGGGAAGGAATGTTGCTTCAATCTCCAGTCCTGTGTGAAGGCCTTTACCCTTGACGGTAAACGAGCCTTTAAGAGTTTGCTGCTTCATTATATTTTATGTTTGTTATTTTTCGTTGGGTATTAATTCCGTCGCAGCGTGCAACGCTGCGGTATTGGTTACTTGCCGGCCTTTTTCTCAAGCTCGCGCAGGCGTTCCTGCAGCTTGGGTATGCTCTTGAGGTAGACGAGGTTGCGGGCAAATTCGCGGCCTTCGACTACAGGATAACCCATCAGTCGATTGCCCGAACCAACCGAGTTGGGCACGCCCGACTGAGCGCCTATCATGTTGTCGTCGCCCACGGTGATATGTCCGGCAAATCCTACCTGACCCGCTATCATGCAGCGCGCGCCGATTTTGGTGGAACCGGCCACGCCTACCTGAGCGGCCATGACGGTGTTCTCCCCTATCTCTACGTTGTGGGCCACCTGAATGAGGTTGTCGAGCTTCACGCCGTGGCCTATGCGGGTAGAGCCCATCGTGGCTCGGTCGATACAAGTGTTGGCACCTATCTCCACGTCGTCGGCTATCTCTACGTTGCCTATCTGGGGTATCTTGCTGTACTCATGGTTGACGGGGGCGAAACCGAAACCGTCGGCACCGATTACCGCGCCTGCATGTATGATGCAACGCTTGCCTATGCGGCAGTTGTGGTAAATCTTTACGCCGGGCTTGATTACCGCGCCGTCGCCTATGACTACATTGTCGCCGATATAGGCCTGCGGGAATATCTTGACACCTTTACCTATCTTGGCACCGCGACCTATGTAGGCGAATGCGCCCACGTAGACGTCGTCGGGCAGCTCCACCCCTTCGGCTATGTAGCTGGGGGTCTCGATACCTGAGTATTGCGGCTCGGTCATCTGCGCTACGAGCTGGAGCAGGTGAGCGACGGTGGCATACGGGTCGGCCACCTTGATAAGGGTGGCGCTTACGGGATGCTCGGGCTCGAAATCGCTTCTCACCAGCACGACTGACGACTTGGTGTCGTAGATATAATGCGTGTATTTGGGATTGGCAAGGAATGAAATAGCACCGGGCTGACCTTCCTCGATTTTGGCAATCGTGGACACGGTCACTTCTCCGTCACCAACTACCGTACCGTTGGCGAGTTGTGCTATCTGATTAGCTGAAAATTGCATTGCGAATGATAATTACGGTTTTGTCTTATTGTTATAAGTAACTGTTTAAAATAATTTTGAACAGTTACTTAGCGCCGCCGCGGGACTCGCCCGCTGGCGTTGCCGGAGAGTACACCCCTCCATTATCCTGCAAAGATGCAAATTTTTATTGAATTTTAAGTAATTTTATATATAAAAAATGACACGACTTGGAGCAAGTCGTGCCATTTTGACATATTTTCTGTACAATTACCCCAATTACAGAAGCGTTCCTACGGGATAAGGTCGGCCACCGCGGGTGTGAGGTAAGGACGGATTGAGGCGTAGGATATAGTGCATTGAGGCATACCCTCGGAGTAGGGCGCTATCTCATACTGCTGATAGAGGAAGCACACGCCATCCTCCATGAAGTAAGGGGGATTGGCCGGGAGGGTGAACTCGCCGTTATTGGAAAGGAGACAGTCGTTGAACTCCTGTTCGGTGCTGACTTTGAAATACTGTTTCATCAGCCCCTCCTTCACGAGAGCGAGAACGGTATCTTTGGCATCGGGACGAATCATATCGTCGCCGAGGGTCTGGCCGGTTGTTGCGTCAAAAGTCTGTCCTACAGCCGCTGACTCGCCGTGAGCACCGCCGAGATATATGTAGGAGGTGAAGAGCATGGTGACGTAAGTGGGTTCCATCACGATGGGTTTCACCGAGTAGGTCATCTCGTAGGCCATCGGCACGTTGCCAAATTGCTCGTCCCAGTCTTTAAGGTCGCTGCCCGAACTTGCGAGAGCGTTGTCAACCACGTCTTTGGCAAGGGGTTGTCCCATCTTTGCGCCGGTGGTGTTGCCGAGGGCGTAGCGTGTCCACGCGTTGATGTTTTCGATAAGGGGTGTGCTGACGCTGTCGGCTTTGAGGTAGCCTATCGTACACTTGGCCACGGCCTTACTGTCGCCGTAAGCTACGGAGTCGGCACACGTTACGGTCTCTACCGTGTAGCCGTCAACACCTGTCGGTTTGTTCTTACGGGCGTCATTGTCNCNGCCGTTCTTGTCGGCGCCACACGATGCAAGCGCCGCAGCCATGCAGCCTGCTACTGCTAAGTTGATGATTTTCATTTCAATCGTAGATGTNGTTATCAGTTAATTGTTTTCGCTTGNTTATGTTCCTGTATTNGCNTTTTNAGNCGCAGCTTATTCGCCNGCGACGAGCACTATATGGTCAGGCTCGATGGTGATAAGCTGCTGCTTGTAGAGCTGACCGATNGCNTTCTTGAAGTCCTTTTTGCTGCACTGGAAAAGTTCCTGAATCAGTTCGGCCGGAGAGTGGTCGCTGACGGGAAGTTTGCCGTTGTTGTCGCGNAGTTTTTCAAGGATNTCGGCNGCNAGTCGCTCCACGCGCACAGTTGTCATCGGTGAGATGGTGAGGTCAATCTTGCCATCCTCGCGCACGCGCTTTACGTAGGCGTCAAGCTCNACACCGAGNTCCACGGGGCGGAATGTCTCGTTCTGATATATAAGGCCGTGGAACAGGTTGTCGACCACGCATTTATATCCAAGCTCGTTGTGGCTGTAGACCAGCGCTTTTACCTTCTCGCCGTGGGCGTAGCGGGGTATCTTATTGCCGAGGAACTTGTCGATTTTGGCCGATGCCACGATGCGCTTGGTGGCGTCGTCNAGGTAGAGATACACGAGGTAGATACCCCCCTGCTTCATCTTNGCCTTCTGCTCGCTGTAAGGCACGAGCAGGTCCTTGGGCAANCCCCATTCCATGAAGGCNCCAATCTTNTTGACCTCGTTGACCTGCAGGAAAGCGAACTCTCCGACAGTGGCAAAGGGACGCTCGGTGGTAGCTATGAGTCNGTCCTCCGAGTCCTTGTANATAAACACGTTCATCTCATCGCCCGGCTCGGGCATTTCATCNATATATCTTGCCGGCAACAGTATCTCTCCGGCCTCTCCTCCGTCGAGATAGAGTCCGAAATCAACTATTTTGGCAACTTTCAAGTTGTTATATTGTCCAATCTTTATCATAATCTTCGTTTTATACGTTTTAATATATAAACAACAAATTACGACANTAATTTTAATAATTATCAAAAAATTAACTTAAATTTGCATTTAGATTAATTTTACATCTATGGATATATCTATTATCACCAAATATTTCAGCGGGTTGAGCGAAAAGCAGCTCAGCCAGTACGCCCAACTCGGCACTCTCTACCCGGAGTGGAACGAGAAAATCAACGTCATCTCCCGCAAGGACATCGACAACCTCTACCCNAACCACGTGCTCCACTCGCTGGGCATAGCGGCCTTCCTGGGCGAACTCGCTCCGGGCACTACATTTGTCGACCTCGGCACCGGCGGCGGCTTCCCCGGCATTCCCCTCGCCATNTTCTANCCCGAGTGNCGTTTCCATCTCATTGACCGCATAGGCAAGAAGATACGCGTGGCGCAGTCGGTGGCCGAAGCCATAGGGCTGACCAACGTCACCTTCCAGCACGGCGACATGGGCGAGTGTCACGAGAAGTTTGACTACGTGGTGAGCCGCGCCGTCATGCCCCTGCCCGACCTCGTGAAGATTACCCGTGGAAACGTTGCCAAGAAAGGGGCCAACAAATATGCCAACGGACTTGTTTGTCTAAAGGGCGGTGACCTCGAAGAGGAGATGCAGGCCACTAAATTTCCGGTGATGGACTATCCCCTGACCGACTTTTTCAACGAACCTTTCTTCGCCACCAAGAGCCTCATCTACGTGCCCTATTCATTCTGACAATCAATTTACACATACGTTAATCGACTAATACCCCGAAAATTATGAAGATACAACGTTTTGAATTAAATATGTTTGGTGTCAACACCTACGTGATATTTGACGTAGCGAGCCTCGAAGCCGCCGTGGTTGACCCCGGCATGGTCAACGAGCAGGAATGCCGNGCCATCGACAGTTTCATATCGGTCAACGGCCTCACTGTCAAGTATCTCATCAACACCCACATGCACATCGACCACCTCTTCGGCGACCAATACATCGAAAAGAAATACAACGTGGGGATNGCGGCATCGCCCGACGACCATATCCTGTCATCACNCATCNCCGANCANNCCCGCATNTTCNGTCTGCGCACCGACATGCCCGATGCTCTCAAGGTCGACATCCCTCTCAAGAACGGCGACCGCCTNATGCTCGGCACCGAACCCATCGACATCCTCGCCGTGCCCGGTCACTCCCCCGGCAGCATAGCGCTCTACTGTCCCGAATCAAAATTTGTGGTAACGGGCGACGCACTGTTTAAAAACTCCATAGGGCGCACCGACCTCCCCGGCGGCAGCCACGCCCAACTCATCTCAAGCATAACGGAGCGTCTCCTCTCCCTNCCCCCCGACACCACAGTCTACCCCGGCCACGGTCCCTCCACCACCATAGCCGACGAACTCCGCCACAACCCCTTCCTCCGCTAACACCAAGCACCGACCACCCCGTAGCGGGGCTCGCATGTGGTGGGGCCGTCCCCGGCCGCACTATAGCCACTTAACAAACAGCTCATTATCAGATACGTTGAGCCAACAAAAAGACTCCCAAAATAAACCTCGAGATATGAAAAATCATAACTCGAGGTTTAAACTATATTTTCAAAAATTGCAAACCAGATAAAGGGTGTAGATTGCAGTAGAGCGCTGACAAGAAAGCCTGTTGGCAAAATAGAGTGTCAATAAAAAAGAAAAAGAGGCTGCCTCACGGTAGCCTCAATGTCTTAAACCAATCATTATCACATTCTTGCAATGGAAAAAGTAATTCTGCTTTATACCATTAAAACGCTTCACCCCGCACAAAGTTCACCACCGCACCAATTTTAACTATCCTTAACATTTACCCACTCCTCCCCCATCACCCACGCCAGTTTCACCAATCCATAACGAGGCGTCCACAGGCCGCCGATTTAGCAGTAACCCCGCCCGTCGAAGCGCAGCGAAGACGTGCGGGGTAAATCAATCTCCGTAGAGTGGAAGGCGCGACGGTTCTGCAGCTTATGCTTTATCTTGACGCCTACATTTCGAATTCCACGGCGTCATGCTTATCCTCACTCATTTTCTACTGACCATCATGTGCTACTGACCATGATATAGCGCGGGTCGGGAGACCCCCGCCACAT
Organism: Barnesiella sp.; assembly: GCA_014801075.1. GTDB lineage: Bacteria > Bacteroidota > Bacteroidia > Bacteroidales > Muribaculaceae > JAGBWK01. The sequence goes on from JAAVEW010000011.1 coordinate 111,133, forward strand.
AGAATGGTGGGGGCTGGTGGAAATGAAAAAAGAGATGTGATTCATATCACATCTCTTTTTCTTGTAGCGGGATCGAGAATTGAACTCGAGACCTCCGGGTTATGAATCCGACGCTCTAACCAACTGAGCTATCCCGCCGTCCTTTGCATCACTCGGTTCATTGTCCTCTATTGAGGCGTTAACCGCTCTTTTGCGAGTGCAAAGATATGAACAAAGTTTGATATGAGCAAATTTTTGACGAATTATTTTTCGATTTTCGTTTTTTCTTCGCTCTTTTCTTCATCATCCGCCGGTTTTGCCTTTACGTGATGGCGCTCTTCGTGAGCATCTTGCATCTTTTTTACATTGGAGCGAAATTCTTTCCAGTTCTTATTGTTTTTCCTATGAAACTTCACCGACGAGATGCCTACAAGCTGCTTCAGCACAAGCAGCGCGCGGTTGCCCATCCTGAAATTGCGGCTGCCGTCAAACTTCGCTATCATGCGTCGGTCAGGCTCGGTTTCCTGCCTTATCATGTCACGGTCGATATTGTTGACGCGCTCAATGAGAGCAAGTATATCGGAGGACAACGGCGGCGCATCGACCGCTTCAAAGAGGCCCACTTCGTCGATTTCAAACTTTCGGTCGGCCCACTTGCGGGCATCTTTCTCGGTCACGTACTCCTTGTCGAGAATGTAGACTTCGGCCTCGGTCTCGACAAACAGCGGTTCGTCGTGGCGGTTGAAACGGAACATGTCGCGCCCCCTGCCTCTTGATTCCAGCCGGTAGGTGTAACCGGCGAGGTCGGCAGGCGACAGCACGTCAGCGTCAACGTTGTCGTAACGGAAATCAATCTTGAAATATTCATAATCGATACCCTTGCGGAAGAAACCTGAGAGCGCGGGCACCCAACGGCGGCTCGTCGTGTCGGCCAGCACATCGACCGTCACTCTCACTTTGTCGCCGCGGCGGTCCCATATCTCGCTCGGAGTGTACTTACCGCGGATGGTATCAACACCCGCTTCGGCACGAGCCAGCGACGCGGGCAACGGCAGTTCAGGCGCTATCCCCACCCAGTCAGACCACGAGAAGTGATGGTTGCTCAGATCGCTCACGCTGTCGAGGCCCCACGCGTTGGTAAACCGATAGTAGGAACGGCTCGTCAGCGTGCGCGGCGCCGACCAGCCGCCGAATTTCACGCGTGTCGCCGGGGGCAGCATATAGTCGACCATCTTCTCGCGAAACAGGAAAACGGTATCGTAATAGGTGCTCAGCGTGGAGTATTCGCGCACGTAGGCGAGGACATGGAGCAACTTGTGCTTGCGGGAGTCGACGATCACTTCGGGAAGCTCGGCGCTGCTCTCCTGCATGAACACCGTGTCAGTCGGCGTCGTGGAGAGCTTGCGGTCCTTAAACCCGATATAGCGCAGCGTCAAAGGGTAGCTCGCCGCCGACACCTCCGGCAATCGGCCTTGCGAATCGCTCACGCCCACCACCTTACCCTTGCGGTCAATCACCGAGGCAAACGGCAGCGGACTGCGGGTAGCACCATCGGCTACAACGGCACGCGGCCGCTCTCCCGCCATCGCTACGATGGTCAGGAAAACGGCCGCCAATATTGCTGTAAACCGCAGCATACCTGTTGGAAACGTGTTACTTATCTGTTATTCTTTATTGACGATGCGCCCGACGAGCTCTGCAACAACGGGTTGGCAATGTTTGACGTAATCCCGGACGAACCGGAGGCCCACAGTTTGCCTATGCGGGCTTTAAGCGAACCGCACTTTATTGTCGATGCGCCCGATGCACTAAGCTCTGCATTATCGGTTTTGCCTGAGAGCTTTGCGCCGGATGCGCCGCTCACTTCAAGTTTTACCTTCGTGGCCGAAATATTATTAACCGTGGCATCGGAAGCGCCCGAAAGCTCTATCTCGACACTCTGCGCCGACACCGAACCGAGGTCAAAGTCAGAAGCACCGCTCATTTCAATCTCCACCTTGGAGGCAACGATTGACTTGATGTCGAAATCTGATGCGCCCGAGGCTTCAAGCTCCATAGTCTTGCCGGCGAGATTTATTTTACCCGCCTTGAACGATGACGCGCCGGAGAGTTTCACCTCGCTCATCACGGGGGATTTTACCTTGGCTTTCACCTGATAACGGCCCTGGGTGGCCAGTTTATTGGAGAGCGAGAGCACGAGGCAGTGGCCGCTGCGTTTCACCTCCACGTAGGGAAGGATGTTTTCGGGCGCGGTCACTTCTACGCTCCACGTATTGGTGTTGGTCTGCTCATACTCTACGTCAATCATGCGCGACACCTTCATTTCATCAAAGTTGGTGACAGCGTAGGATTGCGTGGCCGATTTCTTGGATGGCTTCACGGGGGAGGCCGCGAACGCCGCGAGGCCCACCATCAGGGCGATAAGCGACAGGGCAAAAATCTTTTTCATATCATATTGTCATTTTAAATTATTTCAGCATAAGCGATTGTGTCGGCATAAGCTATAGAAAGGCGGCGGGCAATTGCAGAGCGCATCGTGCAACGGCGCATCGACGACCTTAGCTCGTGCCTTTACTCCTTAGACGAAGCAAATGCCCGATTGTGACAATACCGAGATGTTAAAAAAGAAAAAAAGACAGAGATCCTGTAAGCCGGGTTATGTCGTTGTCGCGAAAACAGACTCGCGTCCGTAAGCCGTCAACGGCTCGTCATTTATCTTGGCCGCGCACGGGTGCGCGGTCCGTAGCAGTCTACCCCCCGGCAATGGGCGAGCAACCCTTAAATGCCGGTATACTTGACCTTGCAACCCACAAGACGTGCGGCACGCCGCATCGCTGCGACGCCCGGTGAGCTCTTACCTCACCTTTTCACCCTTACCGCAATCCGTGAGGACTGCGGCGGTTATTCTCTGTCACGCTGCTCTACCGTCGCCGATAGCTCTCAGTTAAAGAGTGTGGTGCTCTATGTTGCCCGGACTTTCCTCAGACGGCATCGTGTTACCGATGCACTCCCCGCGACGAGCCGGACCTCTGTCGGTTATGAATACAAAGGTAGCAACTTTTTTGTGCAGTTGCAAACATTTAATTAACTTTGGGGTATGAACCCTGAATTGATACAACCCTTGAGCGTCGCCCGACGCAAACTTATAGCCTCGCTGCAGCAACCGCGCCATCGCCGCGAGCACCGTCTCTTCGTGGCCGAAGGGGCCAAATGCATTTCGGAACTGACCGACACGTTTGCCTGCCGCATGGTGGTGGCCACGCATGCCTGGTATGAACGTGACGCGATGACGCTGCCACGCGGCGCCGAACTCCTCAAAGCCACGCGCGCCGACATGGAGCGCATCTCCTCCATGAGCAATCCTCCGGAGGTGATAGCCGTAATGGAGATGCCGGCCGAAGCTGCCGACAGCGTTCCCGACGGACTCATCGTGGCCCTCGACGGAGTGCAGGACCCCGGCAATCTCGGCACTATCATACGCGCCTGCGACTGGTTTGGCGTCAATACCATCGTATGCTCGCGCGACACTGTCGACCTCTATAACTCCAAGGTCATTCAGGCCACGATGGGAGCGCTGGCCCGCGTCGGCGTGCGCTACGTCGACCTGCCCCGATGGCTCGCCGAGCTGCCTGCGTCGCGTCCGGTCTACGGTACGTTTCTCGACGGCGACAACATATACAGCGCCCCTCTCGCCGCCGACGGCGTCATAGTGATGGGCAACGAGGGCAAAGGCATTTCGCGCGAAGTGGCCGCTGCGGTCACCGCCCGCCTCTTCATACCACCCTACCCCGTCGACGCGCGCCACGTGGAGTCGCTCAACGTATCGGTGGCTACGGCTATAATCCTTTCTCAATTCCGTAAAAATCAGTAACTTCCTTTCGGCATCATGGCAAAAACAGTAAAATCGGCATGGTTCTGCTCCAACTGCGGAGCGCAGTCACCCAAATGGGCGGGCCGCTGCCCGGAGTGCGGCGAGTGGAACACTATGACCGAGGAGCGCGTCACCACCCAGCGCGGCGCCTCCAAGTCGATAGGCCCGGCGCGCATGAGCAAGAGCAAGCCGCGCAAGGTCTCGGAAATAGAAGCTCTCGAAGAGCCGCGCATACACATGCCGTCGGAGGAACTCAACCGTGTGCTCGGCGGCGGACTCGTGGCCGGTTCGATGGTGCTCATCGGCGGCGAACCGGGTATCGGCAAGTCGACTCTCGTGTTGCAGAACATACTGTCAATCAAGTCGCGACGCATACTCTACGTATCGGGCGAGGAGAGCGCCACGCAGCTCAAGATGCGCGCCGACCGCATAGGCCGCCTCTCCGACAACTGCTACATAGTGTGCGAGACGTCGCTCGAAAACATCTTTGAACATATCGAGGAACTGCAACCCGAACTGCTCATCGTTGACTCCATACAGACCGTTGCCTCTGAGTGTATCGAGAGCGCGGCAGGTAGTGTCAGCCAGGTGCGCGAGTGCGCGGCCAGGTTGCTTAAATATGCCAAGGAATCGGCCGTGCCGGTGCTGCTCATCGGCCACATCAACAAGGACGGCGCCATTGCCGGACCGAAGGTACTGGAACATATCGTCGACGTGGTGCTTCACTTCGAGGGTGACCGCCAGCATCTCTACCGCCTGCTGCGCGCCATCAAAAACCGCTTCGGCAACACCAACGAGATAGGCATCTACGAGATGTGCCGCCGCGGACTCCGCGAGGTCACCAACCCGTCGGAGATGCTGCTCTCGCCTGCCGACGAGACTCTGTCGGGCACGGCAGTAGGCGTGGCCGTAGAGGGCATACGCGCATTTCTCATCGAGGTGCAGGCGCTCGTCAGTTCCGCTGCCTACGGCACCCCGCAGCGCTCCGTCACGGGCTTCGACTCGCGACGCATGAACATGCTGCTTGCCGTACTCGAAAAGCGCGTGGGCTTCAAACTGATACAGAAAGATGTGTTTCTCAACATCGCCGGCGGACTCAAAGTTTCCGACCCGGCGCTCGACCTGCCGGTCATCTGCGCGGTGCTATCCTCCAACATCGACATAGCCATACCCCGCAAAGTATGCATGACGGGCGAGGTGGGACTCTCGGGTGAAATACGCCCCGTGACCCGCATAGAGCAACGCATCTCCGAAGCCGCTAAACTCGGCATGGAATGTATCATCATCCCCCGCCACAACCTCAAAGGCATCGACACCTCAAAATTCGCCATCAAAATAATCGAAGTAAGCAAAGTCGAAGAAGCCTTCAGCAACCTCCACAACCTGTAACCGACCCGGCTTGTGGCGGGGGTCTCCTTCGTGGTGGGGCCGTCCTCGGCCGCACACCAAACGTCTTACTATTACTGAAATAGCGCGGGTCAGGAGACCCCCGCCACAACATTCTCAAACGGTTATGTGCGGCCGGGGACGGCCCCACCACGACGGGGACGGCCCCACCACGACGCCACGGCCCCCCGCCACAGGACTACCGCAGCTTGTTGCGCAGGTAGTGGTTGCGGACGTAGAGGTAGAAGAATGCTACGCCTGCGAAGTTGGCTATCCATGCGCCCCAGAAGGCTGAGTGGAAGCCCCAGTGCTCGGAGAGGATGCCTCCGATAAGTACGCCGAGACCTACGCCTATGTCCCACGATACGAGGAGCGTGGAGTTGGCGGTGCCGCGCTGCTCGTTGGTAGCGAGGTTGATAAACATGTTCTGGAACGCCGGGAACATGTGGCCGTTGCCGAGACCGATTATAAGTGCCGCGCCGTAGTAGGCCCAGAGATTGTGGACGCCGGCGAAGAGCAGGTAGCCGAAGAGCGATACTATCACTCCGATTGATGCGTTTTCAACGATCTTGCCTTTGCGCAACGTGCGGCTGCCTGTAAGGCGCGAGAGTATAAGTCCGATGGCAAGGAGCATGAAGAAGATACCCGTGCCCTCGGTTATGCCAAGTTCCTCCTTGCCGTAAATGGCAATATACGTGGCGAGTACACCGTAGGAGAATGCATAGCACACCATGCACAGTCCTTCGCTCCACCCCTTTGAGAGAATAAAACGGTCGAGCGACATCTTGGGACGCGCCACTTTGGGACGCGTACGCAATTTGAGCGTGGAGTTGATGGCGAGGCCGCCGAGCGCCACCACAAGCGACAGCGCGAAAAGCAAATCAAAACTGCCCACTACGCCATATATCATCAGCGCCACCGTAGGACCGATGGCAGTAGCGATATTGTTGCTGAGGCCGTAGAATCCGATGCCCTCGGTGCGGCGCGACGATGGCAGCACGTCGATGGCTACCGTGGAATTGGACACCGTGGCGGCTCCGAACGGAAAACCGTGCAATGTGCGCACAACGGTAAAGGCCAGCAGCGAACCGGCCAACAGATAACCGCCGAAAAACAGCGCGAAGCACCCGTAGGTGACAAGCAGTACGAGTTTACGGGAATAATTATCAACTATATAGCCGCTGAACGGACGTATCAGCAGCGTGGTAATCGTGTAGCCCGACAGCACAAACCCAATCTCCTGACGGGTTGCGCCGAACGTTTCGCTCAGATAGAGCGGAAACAGCGGAGTAAGGAGCATGAATGAAAAGAAAAGCATAAAATTGGCGCTCCATACCTTCAGATAGTTCTTGTTCCAAAGGCGTTCGCGCTTGAGTTCAGTCTCTATCGATTCCATATCTTTGAATTATCATTCATTTTTAATAGTCGTCTTTAAATGCCGACGTATTATTTCAATAAGTGCTTCATTTCAACAGGCGCTTCATGAGGCGGTCCACTCGGTGCAGGTTGCGCTCGGTGATGTCATGCTTGCGCGTGCCGCCAATCTGGAGCGATGTAGTCAGTTTTATTCCACCCATCATTAATATGCGCGTTATCGACTTCACGGTGCCTGTAGTCTGACCGAAGAGGCGGGCAAAAGGCATAGGAGTCGTGGCCGTGACTATAACAACCGCACGCTTCCCTTTGAGCAGAGGGCGGGGAATACCGTGCTTCCCGTCAGCGATAAAAATATAGACCAGGCGGTCGAACATGTTTTTCAGTATGCCCGGCATATTGGCCCAATAGCACGGAGTGCCAATCACTATACGGTCGGCACTTTTTATCGCTTCGGCAATTGCAGCCATGTCATCGCGTATCGGGCATGCGAGCGTGGTTCTACAGGCCATGCACCCGCGACAGGGACGTATATCCTTGTCGTAAAGACTGATGACATCACATTCCGCACTGGCATCCTTAGCCGCTGCGGCCGCTTGACTGAGCATTTTTGAAATATTACCCTCGCGACGCGGACTCGCATTTATTATAAGCAGACGCATATTATATTGCGCATATTATATTGAACGAAAAGCGGTTGAAAGCCAAGACCTTCAACCGCTTCTTTTATTTATTACAGTATTATTTGTTGACGCGGAAACGGTCGATGCCGTCGCGGAGGAATGCCACAACCTGACGGGCGGCGGCGATACCGGCATTGATGTTGGCTTCCGAGGTCTGCGCACCCATCTTCTTGGGAGTGAAGAACACGCGGCCGGCAAACTTCTCGTTCATCACGTCGGCGTTGTCGGGCTTGATGTCGGCCACATACTTGATGTCGGGACGCACTTCCATTGCTTCGATAAGACCCTCTTCATCAATCACTTCCTTACGGGCTGTGTTGATGAGCAGACCGCCTTTGGGCATAAGTTCGAGGAGAGCTTTGCCTACTGACTTGCGGGTCTCGTCGGTAGCGGGGATGTGGAGCGATACCACCTGATTGTTCTTGTAAAGCTCCTCAACCGAGTGAACGGGTGTCACACCGGCTTCTACCATCACCTCGTCGGGGCAGTAGGGGTCGAGAGCGCTCACTTCCATGCCGAAGCCCTTGGCGATACGCGCCACGTTGCGGCCTACCTGACCGAAAGCGTGGATACCGAGGGTTTTGCCTTTGAGCTCGGCGCCCGAAGTGCCGTTGTACATGTTGCGGAAAGCCATCACGGCCATACCGAACACGAGTTCGGCCACGGCGTTGGAGTTCTGGCCGGGAGTGTTTTCCACACACACGTTGTGGGCAGTGGCGGCGGCGAGGTCAACGTTGTCGTAACCGGCACCTGCGCGAACTACGATTTTGAGGTTTTTGGCGGCGTCGAGCACTTCGGCGTCCACCTTGTCCGAGCGGATAATCAAAGCGTCGACGTCGGCAACGGCTTTGAGAAGATCAGCTTTTTCAGTATATTTTTCGAGAAGTATCAGCTCATAGCCGGCATCTTCGATTTCTTTACGGATACCGTCAACTGCTACTGCTGCAAACGGCTTCTCGGTAGCTACCAATACTTTCATAAGTAGTTGTTATATTTAAGCGGTGGTGTTGCAAAACACAGTCCGGATGCGGACGCGATATATCGCGTCCCTGCCGATTGCCCGGGTACTGCAACACCCTCGGTGGTTTCTGATTAGTGTTTTGCTTCGAATTCTTTCATGCAAGCTACAAGTGCCTTCACGCTGTCGAGGGGAAGCGCGTTGTAGAGCGATGCACGGAAACCGCCTACCGAACGGTGGCCCTTGATACCTACCATACCCTGAGCGGTGGCAAACTCAACGAATGCCTTTTCGAGCTCGGCATACTCGGGTTTCATCACGAAGCATACGTTCATGATTGAACGGTCCTCGGCTGCGGCTGTGCCGACAAACATCTTGCTTGAGTCGATGGCGTCGTAGAGCACGGCAGCTTTTTCGAGGTCCATCTTTTCGAGTTCCTTCACGCCGCCGAGCTGCTTGTAGTAGCGCAGAGTCTGGAGTGCTGAGAAGATGGGGAGCACGGGAGGAGTATTGAACATCGAGCCCTTTGATGTGTGGGTCTGATAGTTGAGCATGGTGGGGATGGGACGGTCCACTTTGCCGAGAGCGTCTTCCTTGACAATAACGATGGTCACACCTGCGGGAGCGAGGTTCTTCTGCGCGCCGGCATAGATGAGGTCATATTTCGATACGTCGACGGGACGCGAGAAGATGTCTGACGACATGTCGGCTACCAAGGGCACGGGTGAATCGGGATCCTTGCGGGTCTCCGTACCGTAGATGGTGTTGTTGGTAGTATAGTGGAAATAGTCGGCGTCGGCGGGAATAACGTAGTCTTTGGGGATGAAAGTGTAGTTGGCATCCTTTGACGAAGCTACCACCTCAACGTCGCCGAAGAGCTTGGCTTCCTTGATAGCCTTGTTGGCCCACACGCCGGTGTCGATATAAGCGGCTTTAGTTTTGAGGAGATTGAAGGGAACCATTGCAAACTGCAGGCTCGCACCACCACCGAGGAAAAGCACCTCATATCCGGCGGGTACATCGAGAAGCTCCTTTACAAGGGCGTTGGCTTCGTCGATTACAGCCTGAAATTCTTTACTGCGGTGCGATACTTCGAGAATGGAAAGACCGGTATCTGCAAAGTTGAGCACTGCGTCGGCAGTGTTCTTGATGGTGTACTGGCTCAGAATTGATGGGCCTGCGTAAAAGTTATGTTTCTTCATTGCGCTGAGGAATAATATTTACAATGTTTTTGCAAATGTAAGAATTTTTATTGTAATACCGATACAAATTAAAGAAATTTTTCCATTATTATCGCATTTTGCCAAAATGCCCCGAAATAAGTATCTTTTTACTCCACCTTATTAAATTTAGCGATAATTAATTAGGTACTTTCAAATTTTTAATTACCTTTGTCGGATAATACCAATCCATAATACCAATCCATAAGCATCATTATTACAGCTTGAAATTATGAATGACCGCAATTTGCTCCACCTTATAGCCGATACGGGGATACAGTTCTGCTCCAACGAAGTAGAGTTTAACGCCTCCGAGCCTCTTACTCTCGGCAGCGGACGCATGCTCCGTTACTCTTTTGTTGAAAATGTCGACCCGTTTGACGGCAGCATCAGTTTCGACGTGTTGTTCAACAACACCGACAAGAATTGCTGGATTCCCGTGAAGCAACTGCGCAACGAGGGTTGTATCGCCCTCCACCCCAACGGCAGCGAGGAGCTTGACGAGACGGGCATTCCGCGCATGCGCGACGACGCTTCGACCGAACTGCTCGAATCGTATGCCGATGACGATGACTCCATAATCAACATCAACACGTTTGAGAGCTACCGCGTGAAGAGCCCCCTCAACCCGGTGGACAAAGTGCCGGCCTTCGAGCTGCTGCTCGACAAGTGGCTGCCGATGCCTATGTTTGAGACCGACCCGTCGGGCGCTACGGTCGGTGTGCCTATGGGATGGTGCCGCGTCAAGATACGCCGCACGGGCGAAGGCTCGCGCAAAGGCATGTCGAAATACACGCTGACCTGGGCCTTTGATACCCATCTGGCCGACAATCCTCTCTCGATTTACTTCCCTTACTTCTTCGACGAGTCGGAACGCAAAAAGAGTTTCGCTCTCTGCAACAAGCCCGACCAGCTTTTCAATTTCCTCTCCATAGCCGAGGAGCAGAACGCCATATCGCAATACGTGGCCTCGCTGCTTGGCATCGAGCCTGAGAAAATCACCCACCACCGCTACAAGTTTATCGCTTACTATATCTACCTTGTCAACTTCATCAGGATGAGCGGTGCCTCGCCGCAGGTTGTTCTCTACAATCCGGCCGACGGCGACGTCAACGTCGACATGGTGCTCGACATCGGCAACTCGCGCACCTGCGGAGTGCTCTTCGAGGAGGGCGACTTCACCCGCTCCGTGATGCTCGAACTGCGCAACCTGTCGGCGCCGTGGATTACGTATAAGAATCCGTTTGACATGCGCCTCGTGTTCCGCCGTGCCGACTTCGGCAACGACCTCATTCTGCCCGAAGAGGCTTTCAACTGGAAGAGCATAGTGCGCGTGGGCGAAGAGGCCCGCAACCTCGTGTACCATTCCATCGAGGACAACGGCGAGGCTGAGCGTGCCAACAACTACTCGTCGCCCAAACGCTACCTCTGGGACAAGAAGAAATCGCAGGCGCGCTGGGAATACCTCGTCACAGAGAATGACCCCTTCAACGTGCGCCAGTCGCCCAACATATTCCTCGAGAACTTCACCGACATGTTTGACGAGCGCGGCACATTCAAGGAGAAAGCCGACACGGTCAACGTATTCGACATGCCATCCGACGAGACCGATTCCGACTGCCACTACTCGCGCTCCTCGATGATGACATTCGTCATGGTGGAGGTGCTTCAGCAGGCAATAGCGCAAATCAACTCCCCCTCGTTCCGCGACAAGCACGGCCGTATCGACTGCCGCCGCCGACTGCGCAATGTCATTATCACCTGCCCCACCGCCATGCCGCGTGCCGAGCAGATAACGCTGCGACAGAGCATGGTCGACGCCCAGAAAGCGATGCTACGCTGCAATCCGTCGCTCACGCCCGTCAACGTAATCCCGTCGCCCGACGCGCTGCGCGTCACCGACGACTACGACATGACGGACCGCCGCGTGTGGAGCTACGACGAGGCCTCGGCCTGCCAGCTCGTGTATCTCTACGCCGAGATAGCCCGCCGCTACAACGGCAAGATTGACAAATTCTTCGAGGCCAAAGGCCACCGACGCGAAGAGTTTGCTGAAGAGGGCTACGACCGCAACTCGCTCACCATAGGCTCCATCGACATCGGTGCCGGCACCACTGACATCATGATATGCTCCTATAAATATGAGGGCGAGGAGCAGAGCACCATCATCCCGGTGCCCCACTTCTACGACAGTTTCTACGTGGCCGGCGACGACATACTGCGCATGATTGTACAGCGCTACGTCATCGAAGGCCCGGAGACCGGCATCCCCTTCATGGGCAGCATACACAGCGCATTGCTCGCCCGCCTCAGCGCCATGACCGACGACGAGCTGCGTGCCCTACCCTGCACCCGCTCCAAATACACCGACGTGTACCGCACCTACGTCGAGGATATCATAGGCTGCCGCTCGGCCGAACGCCGCGACGAGCGCACGCGCTACTTCGCCTCCGTGCTGCTGCGCGACTTCTTCGGCTATGACAGCGCCATGATGTCGTTCCGCGACCGTCAGGCGCGCGTCGACTTCAACACTCAGATTTCAACCCCGATAGCACGCGCTATGATGGACCTGCTCCGCCGCAAGTATCCCTCGCGCGTATATACATATGATGAACTGTTTGCCGACCTGAAGCCCTCCGAACATCTGCTCAACCACTTCGCCGAGCACTTCGGATTCAGTTTCGAGGAACTATCGTGGCGCTACGACCCCGAAGAGATTGCCGCCATGGTACGCGCCACTATGGAACCGCTCATGAAGCAGCTCTCCATACTCCTCTACGCGTACAAGTGCGACATTCTTGTCATGGCCGGCCGACCCACCACTATCGACGCCATCCCCGAACTCTTCATCAAATACTACCCCATGTCGCCCGACCGCATCATCTGCCTCAACGATTACCGCGTAGGCACGTGGTATCCCTTTGCAGATGGCCAGGGTTACTTCTTCGACCAGAAATCGGTCGTTGCAGTGGGTGCCATGGTTGGCTACATGGCCTCTACAGTAGGGTTCAACGGCCTGCGACTCGACTTCTCCGAGATGATACGCCGCATGAAGCCTACTGCCAACTACATAGGATTTTACGACGACAAGACGCAGCAGGTCAAGACATCGCTTCTGCTGCCCGACAAGTCCAACGCGTCGACCACCGTGGGCTCGTTCCCCGTGTTCCTCGGCTGCAAGCAGTTCAACTCACCGCTCTATCAGGCACGCCCCCTCTACGGACTCTACTTCACCGGCAAGAAGAACGAACCGGTACGCATCACGCTGACACGCTCATTCCGCGAGGACCGCGAGGTGGTGGAGATTGAGGAAATCAGTGATATTCAGGGCAACACCATGCCGAAATCAACCGTGGAGATAGTGCAGCAGTCAATCGTGGCCGACGGCAAGCACTGGCTCGACAAAGGCGAATTTGAGCTCTCGTTAAAATAAACCTCTCAGCATCAGCGTAACATCATGAAGAAATCCATACAGACCCAGATCAACAATATCAACGATGCCCTCGCGTGGCTCAAGGTCAACAAGCCCGACCAGTACGAGCAGCGTTTCCTCCAGCTTGTCAACGAGCGCTGCCGTCTGCGCAAACTTGCCGCTACCGAACTCGAAAACCCCGCCATCGCAGCCTACGGCGAGAGCCAGAAGGGCAAATCATACGTAATCACCAACCTGCTGAGTGACAACGGACGCCCATTCACCATCGCCACCCCGGAGCGCGAATATGACTTCGTGAAGGAAATCAACCCCATCACAAACAACGTGGAGGCCACCGGCGTGGTCACCCGTTTCACCACGTTCTCCAACGAACCGGGACGCTACAACCCCAACTATCCCGTGCTCATCAAACTGCTCGGCATTAGCGAGATAGCCACTATCCTCTGCGACGGTTACCACAGCGACATCACTGACTATCAGAGCTATTCCGACAAGGAACTCAACGACATATCCACCGAAATCTACGAAGCCTATCGCGAGCGCCCCGAACTGGCATCGCCCGTCATCGTCGAGGACGATATTCTCGACATGAAATACTACCTGCAGCGATGCACCGGCGGTAGCACGCAGTCGCTGATACGCTCCCCCTACTTTGACCGCATAGCGCTGATAGCGCGCCGCGTGGAGGCCTCGGAGTGGAGCGACATCTTCGCTCCGCTGTGGCACCGCAACGCCACGCTGACCCGCCTGTTCCGCCGACTCAGCGAGTCGCTGCGCCGACTCAGCTACGCGCGCAACGTCTATCTCCCCGTCGACGCCGTGCTCAACACCAACCAGACCCTCATGTCGGTGCAGCGCATCAACGAGCTCGGCACCGTCGACAAGACCGAGGATGCGGCATTCACCAAGGTAGTGATACGCAGCGACAGCGGCGACCGTGTCATAGAGCGTTTCGACAAGAGCGAGCTGTCGGCCCTCTGCGCCGAAGCCGTGTTCAAGGTTGAGGAGCGTTTCCTCAACTCCGAACTATCCTACGACATGACCATGATTGACGACCCCGCGGTCAAGGCCAAACTCCCCGCGGAGTCGTTCAAAAAAGATATTATCCGCCACACCGACCTGCTCGACTTCCCCGGTGCGCGCGCCCGCAATCAGCTCAAAGAGGAAAACCTCGACAAGACCGATTCCAAGAGCTCCATGACCAACGATGCCAACGTCTACCTCCGCGGCAAAGTGGCCTACCTCTTCAACCGCTACAGCGACTCCGGCCTCATCAACATCCTCCTCTTCTGCCACGACAACGCGCAGCGCAACGACGACACATTATATATAACGATAGAGAATTGGGTGAAACAATACGTGGGCGAGACCTCGCAACAGCGTGCCCGCACACTCAACCTCACCGGCGGCGTGTCACCCTTCTTCCTGATAGCCACCAAGTTTAACATCGACATGACGATGGCCGACGCCAACGCCGACGATGTGGCCAACTCGCGCACAGCCATCGACCAGCGCTGGGCCGACCGCTTCAATATCGTTCTCTACAAGGAGGTTATCCACGGCAACGATGCCGAGTGGTTCAAAAACTGGATAGCCGAGGGGGAAACATTCAAGAACACCTACCTGCTGCGCGACTACAAATACTCCGGCGACACCGGCAAGGGCAACAACCTCTACACCGGTTTCCGCGAGACAGGCCGTGAACAGAAGCCGGCCATCGACCCGGTGTACTACGAGCGCATGCGCACCTCGTTTATCGAGAGTCCGCACACACGTAAATTCTTCGCCGACCCCGCCTGCTCATGGGACGTGGCCGCCACGCAGAACAATGACGGCGCCCTCTACCTCTTCCAACAGCTCGCCATCGCCGCCTCCAACATGGAGATGACACGCCGCGAACTCACCGCCGCGTCGCTCAAAAATATCGGTAAGGCCCTCTACGAGATACTCAAAGGCTACTACCACGCCAACGATGCCGCCGCCCAGCTGATTCAGGATATAAATCAGGCGTGCGCGATACGTCGCGAACTGATATTTGCCTGCAACCGTGACAGTTACTTCTTCGGTCGCATGATTCGCGAACTGCAAATCACTGAAAAAGAGCTGTATAACAGTATCTACGACCTCGTCAACTCCTCGGAGATGAACGACTCGCGCACCGATGCCCGCAACTACGAGATAATACGCAAGGATATAGGACGCCGCCTCGACCGCTGCACCACCGACGAGATGAAGTGGGAATGTGTCATGATGGCCTACAACCTGCCCGACCGCGACGCCGCCGAGAAATTCCTCGCCGACAAGGGTGTCGACGCCGGCAAACTCTTCGCGGGCAACTTCAAGCGCAAGACCAACTCGGCCATCATCGCCGAGAATGTCTACAACACCTGGATTGACTCCATCAAGAAGCCCGAGGCCATCAACCGCCTCTGCGACAACGGCAAGTTTGACCCGATAGAGATGTCGGCACTGGTCGACAACATCGAAATCACCGCGCGCAAACTGCAACTTGAGGAACTTCTCGACAAGATTATCGAAGAGCACGTCAAGGTAATGAATGTCAGCGGTATAAACCTCTCGCTCATCGCCGACCTGATGGCTTCGAAAATCAACGGCTTCATCTGCGACCTCGGCTACGACCTGCGCACCGACGAGGAGCGCGAAGCCGCCGTGCGCCTCGTCGATGATAACCCCATGAAGTTTGACCCCCTCGAATATATCGGGCAGGGACAGAGCGAGGTCTACTCGGAGGAGGAACTGACCGAGATGTTCGACCGCCTCATCGACCGCCCCGACGGCGTGACTCAGGCGTTTGAAAACAACTACTTCAAGTGGATAGAGTATATGATAGTGTCGTTCCTGCTCAAAGGCACCATTATCAACTACGACATCGAGGCCAACAAGCGCATAGGTCAGCTCATAGAGCGCATCATAAAGTAGCACCCCGCAGGCCGCCTGCCCGACCCTCCGGCCGGAGTCCCAGAACCCGCGAATCAGGTGCAACACAGTGAATAATAAGAATATATACCGAAAGAAAATATAACTACATGAGACGAATCAACATCAACAACGGTAATCTCAACAACGAAAAGCGCCGCTCGCCGATACTCGGCCATTTCTGGCGCTACCTCTTGTTTCTCGTTCTGCTGTTCGGCTTCCTTCTGTTGCTTAAGTGGCTCCTCGGCCTTCCCGCCGACCGCGACAACAAGGTAAAGGACACCGACTACTACGACAACCTCGACGAGGAGGTGCTCAACGAGGAGGTTATCGACATACGCGACTTCAACGATGGCGACGACCTCTACGAGGAGTATCCCGACCTGCGCGACATCATCGAGGAACCGCTCCCCGACGACCGCGGCAATTTCAGCGACCCGATACCGGAACTCCCCTCGCCCGACGATAACTTCATACGCGAGACCGACCCCGACGACATCATCACGCCCGACGACGACCCGTACAAGCAGATTGACGGCACCCGCATCGACGTCATCCTCGCCGACAACTCCGAGAGCAATTTCAACAACTTTGCCCGTCAGCTCAAGAAGCTCTACCCCGGCAACGATGTTGTCATTGACTACTACAACCCTCAGGCCGGCCTGATACAGATACGCGTCAACCCCTCGCAGCGCGAGAATGTGAAGGAGAATATCCGCCGCCACATCACCGACATCGACTACAAGCTATTCGACGATACCATCTTCGGGCAGAACGCCTCATCGGCCGACAGCTACAACGACCCCGCTTTCAAAAGCGAGCGCAAGAGCTGGCACTTCGCCCCGATTCAGGCCTACGAAGCCTGGGACATCACCAAGGGCAACGAGGATATTGTGGTTGCGGTCATCGACAGCTACATCGACATCACTCACCCCGAGCTTAAAGGCCGCGTGGTGAAACCCTACAGCGTTGAGCGCAAGTCGCGCAACGTGCTCCCCCCTGCCGGGTCATATTCATTCAACAATGATGCCGACGCCCCGATTTACCACGGCACTCACGTAGCCGCCCTTGCCGTCGGCGCCCTCAACAACAATTCGGGAGCTGCCGGACTCGCCCCCGAGTGCAAGCTGATGCCGATTTCGCTCGGCAAGTCTATGAGCTCGATGTCAATCCTTGAAGGCATTCTCTACGCCATCAATCAGGGCGCTGATGTCATCAATCTATCCATCGGCACAATGTTCCCCGAGCACATCGATCAGATGCCGCTCGACGAGCAGGTGGAATATATCCGCAACATAGGCCGCTACGATGAGGATGTGTGGGACTACGTCTTTGACCTCGCCGACAAGAAGAACTGCACCATAGTGTGGGCCGCAGGCAACTGCAATGTGCTCGCCGGCATGGACGAGACAAAGCGCGGCAACAGCACGATACGCGTTAGCGCCGTAGGTCCTGACCTGAAGAAAGCGTCCTTCAGCAACTTTGGCAACTATAAGTCGCAAGGACTCAACTACTCCGACGTGTCAGCCCCCGGTGTCGACATCTACAGCGCCGGCCCTGGCAAAGCCTACGGTTTCTGCCCCGGCACCTCGATGGCCGCCCCCATTGTGTCGGGCGCGGTGGCACTGATGAAGTCGGTCAACCCCAACCTCACCAACCGCGAGATTATCGAGATACTCGACAAGACCGGCAAACAGGTTGACCCCGACGGCCACATAGGCAAACTGATACAGGTGCGCGACGCGCTCAAAATGGCCGAGCAGGGTGTCGCCAACTACGACAAGATAAAGAATGACCCCAACAGCATCAAAGGTCTGTGGAAAACCACCGAGGAGCGCCAGGTAATCGACACCGCCACCAAGGAGCCTACCGGCGAGATGACCCACGTGTACCTCCGCTTCAACTCCATCAACAGCGGTACCATATACTACAAGACCGACGGCGGCTGCAAATATTCCGCGCCGTTCAAGAGCGAACTGAGCAATGACGAACTGATTATCACCCAGCAGGGCGAAGCGACCTCACCCACCTGTGAGCGCCCGTTTGCTCAGGCTGTCATACGCTGCACACGCGGCGAGGGTGGCAAGCTCAAATGCCGCACATTCTACGATGGCAGAGGCGGTGACGAATACTATCTCATAAGAAGCAACGAATCAATCTGATTTCAACGGCGTCAGGAGAGTATCACCACTCTCCTGACCGACCGACTAACCTAACCCAATCTATCCCGACTATGTCACAGAAAAGCAAAAGCCGCATAGGTATCGGCAATATAGTTTCAATCTTCGGACTGTCTCTGCTTGGATTTTTCACATTCATGGGAGCGCTGATGCTCACCGCCGGCAACACGGGCGCCGCGATTGCCATCGCCGCCGCCTCGGTGGTAGTGATGAGCCTCATACTCGCTGCCGCCATCTACTGCAAGCAGGTTGACACCGATTTCAGCCGCTGGAAGAAACTGGAGATTGCCGCCCTCGTGGCACTGGTAATCGCAGCCTGTTTCCCCGCTCGCTACGTGATGCACTTCTTCGATGTCATGGGCAACAAGGAGGAACTGCAGGCTGCCGCGGTGGCCGACGCTGGCGGTATCCGTTCCATGTTCCGCACCTACGAGGATGGCGAACTGTCGGCCCTCGCCGTAACCAACACCGGCCTGCAGAACGCTCTCGGCGAACAGTGCGACCTCAACGTCAGCGACTATCTCGCCACAGCCTCCATCAACAACTATGACGACATCGACGCATGGATTCTCGTGGAACGCCGCATGCTTCTGGGCGACATGGGCGTGGATGGCGGACTGCCCTACACCTCCTACAAGCACAATGTCGACTCGGTGGTCAACGAGTGGATGGCCGACGTGAAGAGCTGGGACCTGCTTAAGATTGGCCGTCAGTCAAAACTGGCCGGTGAACTCGCTCCCGCAGTGGCTTCCGAGCTTACCAAACGTTCGGCCCTCGGCAAGCTCCCCGTCATCTTCTATGACGAGAACGTCTATACCGTCAGCAACCCCAATCAGACGGTGACAGTCAGCGCTCCGACGCTCTCTTTCGAGCAGAAACTGACTCATACACAGGAGTTCAACGTTCTCTACCTGCTTATTTACATAATCATCATTGCCCTCATCGCGGTGCAATACATCCTTACACCCCGCTCCGAAAAGACCGAAATCGGCGAGGGGCAGAACATTTCGCACATCGAGGGCGTCAACCGGCTCTGATACGGCCCCCCCCCGCCGCGAACGCACAATCGATTAATCAATCAACTCTTTAAACCGATATATTTAACGATATATTTAACGATATATGGCTATTACCGAGCAGCAACTCAACATGGTGATGTCGCAAAGCGTCGACCAGATAAAGAAATACATATCGCAGGGACTCATAAAATTTCCCGACGACCTGCTGAAATACAAGGACAATCCCAAGTTCCGCGCCATCGAGTCGGAACTCTCCAATATGCCCGCACCCGATGCCGTGGCCGCCTGGAAAGAAATAGAGTCAATCCCGGCCGACGACACCGCCACTCTTTCTCACCTACTCTCCCGATTCATCGCCAACCACGGAGCTTTCCCCGGCAACAAAACGATGGCCGACAAAGCGCGTTATTGCCTCTCGTCGCTCACAGCGGGCATTGAGCAGAGCGACTGGGACACCGTTGACCTCAACTCAGTCACCTCGCTGCTGACCCACCGCCGCAAGTATCCCTCCACCTCCCACGAAGCTGACATCGACAACCACGTGTGGCAGCTGACTGACACGGCGAGCGCAACGCAGCTCAACCGATACATAAGCGAGTTTCCCAACGGACTCCACACTCTCGAAGCCCGCGACATGCTCCAGTCGCAGGACCTCTGGAAAGGCGTCTCCACCGATGCCGACCTCATCACCCTCTCCGACTACATAAAGGAGGAATCCCACTCCCCCTATCTGTCCAAGGCCGCGGAAATGATGACCGACCTTAAGCGTGCCGAGATAGCAAAGATGCTCGACAAGCCCGGCACCTACAAGGTCGACTTCCTCAAGATGCTCATCGACGAGGAGATTTTCACCAAGGAAGAGCTGATAGCCAACGGTATATGCACCGAAAACACCTTCGACATGCTCTACAACACCCCCGACCTTCCCGACATAGAGCAGGTGGAGAACTCTGACCCTATGATAGCCAAGGGAGCTACCGACGTATTCCTCTTCGGCATTCCCTCTTCGGGCAAGACGTGCGTGCTGATGGGCCTGCTCGGCTCGCGCAACTTCGTCTACGACAACGCCGCGTCGGGCATGGGAGGCGCCTATGCCGACAACCTGACCGTGTATCGCCGTCACAACAAAGCGCCGGGCCGTACCTACGGCAACTTCGTGGCGCAGATACAAGGCTCGGTGTTCCGTGACAACAGTTCCACCACCTATCCCATCAATCTTATCGAGATGTCGGGCGAGGAGTTTGCCATGAAGATAGCCCTCAACCCCGACAACCTCGTTGACTTCGAGGATATGGGTACGGGCGCCACCAAGATACTCACCAGCGACAACCGCAAGATTATATTCATTGTCATCGACCCCACGGCCGACGGCCTCATCAAACTCTCGTCGACCACGGCCGACGGTTCGAGTGTGAGCCGCATAGTGGAGCAGGACATCATCATCACCAAGATGGTCAACATGCTCATACGCAATCCCAAAGTGCTCCGCAACACCAATGCCATACACTTCATCCTCACCAAGTCCGACACTCTGGGCAGCCGCGAGGAGCGTGACGCAAAGGCTGTGGAACGCATACGCCAGCTCTACGGCAAG
This sequence comes from Barnesiella sp., assembly GCA_014801075.1. Lineage (GTDB taxonomy): Bacteria > Bacteroidota > Bacteroidia > Bacteroidales > Muribaculaceae > JAGBWK01. The sequence goes on from JAAVEW010000011.1 coordinate 131,767, forward strand.
ACCATCATGACGCTGCGCGACATATGCCGCAAATACTCCATCAACAAGTCGACCGACTTCCAGCCTTCGCTCTTCACCTTCAGCCTCGGACAATTCTATGTAGGCGACCTCTTCGAGTATGACTCCTACGATGCCGACAAACTGATGAACATAGTTACGTCGATGGCCCAGGGGCGCAAGGAGGGAGGATTCCTCGACAGCCTGCAGCGCAAACTCAGCTGACGCCCCGCACCACTCAGAGTTTAACCCTTATATTTCAACTATCACAGAGCAACCGCATCAATGGCCATTTCACTGAAAATCAAAGGCAACAAGCGCACCAACGAGGGCATAGGCAACGACCTCGTCAGCATAGGCGACAACCGTTTTCCCGTCAATGACGCCCAATATCCCGGCACTAAAGGTTTCACTGACTTCATAGTGATACGTCACCTGCCCGACAAGAGCATATATACTGTTGTCACCAAGAATGTGACCCCCTGCGACTCCAACCGCGAGGGCACACTCTACGTGTCGGTAGCAGTGCCCGTAAAGGAGCACGTCAAGGGACTTTTCAACCTGCTCATAGAGCTGCAGAACGCCTACAAAAGCACATGCATGAACTATGACGGGACGATGTACCACTTCCTGTCGCGCAACGACTCCCCGCAGCCGTTCGAGGAAATCATGGCAAGCCATCCGGTGGAGCGCTATCCATTCAAACCGGTTGTCACCTCTGACGATCTTTCGGCCAAAGCCTATCTTTTCATGTCGCCCGAGCAAATCTGCGACCTTCTCGACGACCCTATGCGCGGCGAGTTCAGCCGCTTCGGCGAGGTGGTGCTCGTGCCTGTGGCCGACCCTTCGCAATATGTCTCGACCATCAATATCCCCGCCAAGATATGGCGCAGCTACAAGATATTTGTCAACGGACGCCAGACAGGTCAGGTGCTCTCCGACCCTACAAAGGTGGTCACCATCACGCTGCCCGAGACGAGCACACACAAATCGGCCTCGGTAACATTTTCAATCGCAGGAGCGCGCGAAACACGCGTTCCCGGCATCGCCATTGACGACGAGGCTCAGATTATATATCTCAACATCAAGCCCGAAGCGAAGCCTGCTCCGGTAGTCCACGACAGCATCCCCTCCGGCGACAAGCCCAACAAGAAGAAAAGCAACACAATGACAATAGCATTGATAGCCGGCGTTGTGGTAATAGCCATCGCCGCAGCTGCTTACTTCTTCCTGCTCTCGCCTAAATCAGCCGAGCAGTCGCTTAACCCCGGCATTCTCCTCCCCGTTGACTCCGCACCCAATGTGGTTCCCCCGCTCCCCACCGACTCCCTCTCCAAACAGTCCACCGACACCCTCCCCACTGATACCGCTATCCCCACCGACCCCACCGATCCAAAAGTCTCTAACGACCCTGAGGACGCTAAGAACGCTAAGGATACTAAAAACTCCAACCCTCCCAAAGCCGCCGACACCAAAGACCCCAAACTCAACTTTGAAGCGGACCTCACAAAAATCAACTCCGCCGAGGCTCAATCATTCCGCACAATAAAGGAGCTCTACCGCAACCGCACCAACCACACTGAGCACACGGGTTACAAGAGCTACAACGACAAGGTGGAATTTGTCGACGGAGTTGTCAAATACATCGAATCGCTCAAAAACGGCAACATAAAGCCTGACGAGTATAAAAAACAGATTTCAGCATTCGCTCAAAAGGCGAAAGCGCTTGGACTAAATAAGCTCGGAGAAAAGCTGGGAGAACGAATAAAGAATCCCGCTAAAATCAACGAGTCTATAAAAGAGAGCAAAAAGTTCTAACTACTTGTCCCGATAAAAGTTACACCAACCATCAACAACCATCCACCGCATGAAACTATTAAAACAGATACTGATATTCCTTGCGTTTACCGGCGCGATATTCGGCATATTCACTATTGCCACAAGGCAGAAACCCGAATTGAACACCGACGCGCTCGCCGCTGCTAACCATGAGCAGATAATCAAGGAGATAGACAGCGACTGGAGCAATCTCTCCGACTGGGACGAGGAAACCTACAACCGCCAGCTCACCAAGGTGGCGCAAAGTCTCAACGCGGGTGTAATCAACGATGTTGACAACCGCACGCTGCGCGACCGCATCAACAAGTCGGCCTACACAAAATGTGTCGACGCGATGGAACGCGAGTTTGGCCGTGCCGACTGCGACGATGCCAAACTGACCATCAACTACGACGGCCTCCAGATAGTGCAGATGAACGAACCGGGTCTCTCATCCAACGACCGCATCATGGAGGTGAGCAAAATCTATAACCTCTACAAGCGTGTCATCGCGTTCAACAACCGCTCGTTCAACATGTCTCCCGCCTTCTCCGGCTCTACCGGCAGCTGGAACTCATGGACCGACCATCAGGACAGGATATTCCGTCAGCTCGACGACCTGCTCAGCGACAGCCGTTTCGCGCGCATTAAAGGCATCAACAATGTCAAGAAAATTTACGACACGAGCCGCAAGGTCGCTGACTCGCGCACGCAATTCTACAACCGCCTGCAATCTGACGCATGCGCCTATTTCAACAATGAAATCAGTCAATACCGTCAACAGGCCATGAACGCCGAGGACGACGACCCCGCTCTCCACAACAGAAAGTCAGAGCTTCTCGACCGCGTTTCAAACGTCAGAATCAAACTCGCCAACAACGAGCGCTATCTCCCGGGCAATCACACGATTAACGCCCGAATGCGCGACATCACCAAAGAGATTTCATCGTTATGAATACCAAGCTACTGATACTATTGGCGGCTCTTGCTCCGGCAGGATTCCATGCCGTAGCCGATGAAACGGTTGCTGAAAACGTTGCTGTTGAAGAGGTTGCCGACGTAACGGTCACTGAAGAACCGCAGGCCGGGGAGGCGACCGCCGAGTCAGGCGACAGTGAGCGGGAAGCGCTGCTTCAAGCCCTGAGGGCGGCAATCCCGTTTGCCGAAGCGGGGATAACCGCCGACCGAAGCTGCCTCGCCGCTCCCCTCGACAAGGTTGACCTCACTGCCGTGGACAACCGCATTGATGCCGTCGCGCCTCTCGTGCCCTACTCCGATAAAATCAGGAGTTATGCCGATATGCTCCGGCAGTTTAAGGATATATCGCAGGCATTTGCCAACTGCCAGGAATTTGACACAAAGCCTTACTCAATGGCTATGGTCGACAGCGTCCAGGGCGTGCTCCTCAACATCTACGAGACCGGTGAGGAGATTCTAAGTCCCTCTCAGAAGGATGGTATCAACGCGCTCTACGAGCGTGCCGGAGCATATCAACCTGCCGTCGCCACCTTTGACTCGCTGCTTGGAGCGGTTGACGATGAGATAGATATGTTTCGCGCTAAAGATGATGGCGACAAGCTGTGTGCCAACGAGATAGAGCGCATATTGAAGGAGCGTGAAGCCGACATCGCCGCGATAAATGAGTACCGCTACCTGTCGCAGCTTATCGACCGCTACTCGAAGGAACTCAGCGACTCCCCCCGCAGCCTCACTCCCGACATCAGGGATGAACTGGCACGCATGATGAGCGAAGAATGATAACCGAATTATAAACAACACTCAATAATACACTAACACTCTGCGAGATGAGAGTACAGATACAACATACTGAGCTGCGCCCGCTCATTAAAGAAGGCTACGACAAAGTGTACGACGCGATGACCCGACTCCTTGCGCCGGAAGAGATGATATTTGCCAAGTGGGAAGCGGGGTTCGGAGGCATACTCCAGTGGACGCTCCCCAAGGACTACGACTGGCGACCATTCACCGCCGCCGACAACTACGACAAGCAGGCCGTGGTCAACGAGTTCATGCGTCTCAAGGAGATAGGCGAGAAGAAACTCGGCACCAACGAGCGCCTCAAGCAGGCTGTCTACTCCATCCCCTCGGAGGCAAGCGTCTACTACGCCGTCACCCCCGACGGTGTCTACCACGTAATGCTGACAGCGTGGGGCTACAGTTTCCCGGCCCACGCACCTATTACCGACATCAAGTGGGAACTCCCCGCCGAGAGTCAGGACGTGACGCTGCAACTGATTGAGAACGGGCAACCTATCGCCAATCTGCCCATCGACATACGCCGCCCGCAGTTCGTGCTCCACCATCAGCTCGATGCCAACGGCGAGAAATATCTCGGCCGCCTCATGCCGGGCTCGCAGGTGTTCATCGAAGTGCCGTCGCTCTCCCGCGACATAACCCTCACGGTAGAGCCGGGCAAGAAACTCTACACCTTCGACTTGACTCAAAAGAAACAGGAAATACCCCCCGTTGTAAAGGCTGACGACAAGAAGGAAGAGGAGGAACAGAAGGATGAGGAAGAGGAGATTGTAATACGCGGCAACCGCACACTCAGCGTCCAATTCATCGGTATCGACGGCCAACCTGTAGCCGCCCGCACCGTCACCCTCACTCAGGCCAACGGCTCAATGACCGAGGTCACCACCGACGACTCCGGCAAGATATATCTCTCCGACGATGATTTCGCTACGGGAACTACCGTCACCGCTCAGATTGTCGACGCTCCCTCGATGCCCAAGTATGCCAAAGCGGCTTTCGTCGTCGAAGCTAATGAGGATGAATATGCCATCATATTCTCCGAGAATGACACTACCGACTTCTGGCCCAAGCTGCTGCTCGGACTGCTCGCCGTGGCGCTGTCGGTATTCACGATATGGGGCGCACTGGAAATCAATCTCAACTGATAGCTTTAAGTAACTGTTCAAAATTATTTTAAGCAGTTACTTAACGCCCGTCTGATAATAAACACTCAATAAACCTCACAACATGGAAATATACCTCACACTTATAGGAATACTCAGCATCATAGGATACTGCATCAACGCCCTGGAGAAACATCGCATCGACTCGGGTGAGACGCCCTACCCCACGTGGGCAATGGCCGCGCTCGGAGTTATAGCGCCATTCGGCTCGCTCGCGGGAATGCTGATTTGCGGCAACCGACTGAAATGCAAACTGATGATTATACTCGTGCCGCTTATGCTGATACTGCTTGTGGTCGGCACCTATCTTCTTCGAGGCAATATATAACGATGGTAATGGTGGAATTTGTCATTTTTTCAGCAAAACTAACCAAATCCTTACCAATTTGCAAAAATATTCAATAAATATTATCAACTTGCGATAATTTATTCTTATATTTGCAAAATATTTATCAACAGTTTATGCTATGAGAAGTAGGATTTCCAGACTTTCAGCTATAGTAGACATATTATCTCATAATAATATTAGTTGTCAGGAAGAGCTTTTGAAGCAACTCGCAGTAAGAGGTTATATCGTGACTCAGGCCACACTGTCGCGCGACCTGAAAAAGCTGCGCACAACCAAGGTAGCCAACGATTTAGGCGGTTATCGCTACGTAGTATCGGGCACCGAGGTTGACAACGACGCCGACTTCGAGCGCTCGCACTCCACACTGCAGTCGTCGCTCCACCCCGCCGCTCTGTCAGTGGCCATTTCGGGCAACATTATGGTAATCAAGACGCGCAACGGCTACGCCTCCGGCATAGCCTATGACCTTGACATGCTGCGCTCACCGCTCATTCTCGGCACCATTCCCGGCGCCGACACCGTGTTTGCCGTCATTGCTGAGGACGCCATGCGCCACGACCTTTACGAACTCCTCTCCACCTTCCTCCCCCCCGAAGTCCTCGAAGCCGCCGACTCCTACTTCGAGTAGCCGCCGCAGCAACAAATTATACGATACTGCTCCCCACCTCCGTGGCGGGGAGCATATTTTTTTCAGACATTGTTTCGCAATATTTATTAACTCTGCAATATTTATTAACTCATCGGAGCGGGATTTCAGCTTCTTTGTGTAAAATTGAAATTAGTTAAGATAGTTAAGCGAAAAAAAGTTGCGAAATCAATAGGAAAAGTGTATTTTTGCATAATTTTTATTTAACGTTAAAACATAATTTACCCTACTGAGGAATCAAAAGCAGAAAAGAACGAAATGGAAGAATCTTCACAAAAGATTGACGTAGTAGTTTCCGGCGAGGAGCATGTCAAATACGTTGACGAAATCCTCGACACAATCAATCGCGCAGCTAAAGTGCGCGGCACGGGTATCGCAAAGCGCTCGCCCGAGTATGTAAAGCAGAAGATGCTTGAGCATAAAGCCGTTATAGCATTATGCGGCGACCGTTTTGCAGGTTTCAGTTACATCGAGTGCTGGAGTAACAAACAGTTCGTGGCCAACTCAGGTCTTATCGTAGCCGACGAGTTTCGCAACCACGGCGTTGCCAAGCGAATAAAACGACGAATTTTCGAGCTGTCGCGCGAGATGTTTCCCCAGGCAAAAATATTTTCACTCACCACCGGTGCTGCCGTCATGAAGATGAACTTCGAGTTGGGCTATCGTCCCGTCACCTTCGACGAACTGACCACCGACGAAGCCTTCTGGCGCGGTTGTGAAAGTTGCGTCAACTACGACATTCTCCAGCGCAACGGCGGTCATAAATGTCTCTGCACGGGCCTTCTCTTCGACCCCGCCGAGACTAAATATCACCCCGAGCTCGCCCGCGAGAACGCTAACAACGAATAATTATTTTTTACCACAACATAAGATATAAACAACAACAATAATATGGGAAAGAAAAAAGTAGTATTGGCATTCTCAGGCGGTCTTGATACCTCCTATGCCGTAAAATATCTCTCGGAAGAGTGTGGCTACGACGTGTACACCGCGATAGCCAATACCGGCGGCTTCTCGGCCGACGAACTCAAGGAGATCGAGCGCCGCGCCCTCGCTCTCGGCGCTGTGGAGCACGCTACGCTCGACATCACCAAGGAATACTACGAGCGCTCTATCAAATACATGATTTTCGGCAACGTGCTGCGCAACGGCACCTACCCCATCTCCGTATCATCAGAGCGTATCTTCCAGGCTATCGCCATCATCGAATATGCCAAGAAAATCGGTGCTGACTGCGTGGCCCACGGTTCGACAAGCGCCGGCAACGACCAGGTGCGTTTCGACCTCACTTTCCAGATTCTCGCCCCCGAGATTGAAATCATCACCCCCACCCGCGATATGAACCTCACCCGCGAGTATGAAATCAACTACCTCAAGGAGCATGGCTTCGAGGCTGACTTCACCAAGCTCGAATACTCCATCAACAAGGGTCTGTGGGGCACTTCGGTAGGCGGCAAGGAGACTCTCCTCTCCGATCAGACTCTCCCCGAGGAGGCTTACCCCACACAGATGACTGCCAAGGTTGACTCCACTCTCACCATCGACTTCAAGGATGGCGAGATTGCAGCCGTCAACGGCGAGAAATATGACGACAAAGTAGCTGCCATACAGAAGATTGAAGAGCTCGTGGCACCCTACGCCATAGGTCGCGACATGCACATCGGCGACACTATCATCGGCATCAAGGGCCGTGTAGGCTTCGAGGCCGGCGCCCCGCTGCTCATCATCGCTGCCCACAAGATGCTCGAGAAGCACACGCTCACCAAGTGGCAGCAATACTGGAAGGACCAGCTCGGCACATGGTACGGCATGTTCCTGCACGAAGCGCAGTATCTCGAACCCGTCATGCGCGACATCGAGGCATTCCTTGAAAAGTCACAGCGCAACGTGACAGGCCGCGTAATCGTCGACCTCAAGCCCTACCGCTACATTCTCGTAGGTGTCGACAGCCCCTTCGACCTGATGAAAACCTCATTTGGCGAGTATGGCGAACTTTCACGCGCCTGGACCGCCGACGATATCAAGGGCTTCACCAAGATTCTCGGCAACCAGATGAAGATATATCACGATATACAGAAGCGCAACGGCCGCGACGACAGTAATAATTAACCCATCATCCAAACGACCATAGCAATGATACGAGCAGGCATCATAGGCGGAGCCGGATATACAGCAGGCGAACTGCTGCGTCTCCTTATCAACCACCCCGACGTGGAAATAGCGTGGATACACTCCACCTCCAACGCCGGTAACCCCGTGACCGACGTTCACCAGGGACTCATCGGCGAGACATACCACCGTTTCACCGACACCCCCGTGTGGGAGGACGTCGACCTGGTGTTCTTCTGCACTCCCCACGGACAGTCACGCACCTTCATCAAGGAAAATCCCATCCCCGAGAACGTCAAAATCATTGACCTAAGCAATGATTTCCGTCTCAAGGAGGGCGAAGAGCACGACTTCGTGTACGGATTGCCCGAACTCAACCGCAAACCGATGGTGCGCGGCGCCAAGCACGTGGCCAATCCCGGCTGCTTCGCCACCGCTATCCAGCTCGCACTCCTGCCGCTGGCCAAGAACCATCTGATAAAGAGCGACGTACACATCACTGCTATCACAGGAAGCACCGGCGCGGGCGTGAAACCGTCGGCTACGTCACACTATTCATGGCGCAACGACAACGTGTCAATCTACAAGCCGTTCCGCCATCAGCATTTGGCCGAAATCATGCAGACTCTGCGCGAACTGCAGCCCGACCTCGACGTCGAGCTCAACTTCGTGCCGGTGCGCGGCTGCTTCTCACGCGGCATCATGGCTATCGCCTATCTCGACATCGACGAGGACATCGAGACCATACGCAATCTCTACGAGGAGACCTACAGCGACCACTCGTTCACCTTCGTCACCGACAAGCAGCCTGACCTTAAGGATGTTGTCAACACCAACAAGTGCATCATCCACCTGGAGAAAATCGACGGCAAGCTGCTCATCACTTCCGTCATCGACAATCTGCTCAAAGGCGCATCGGGTACTGCGGTCCACAACATGAACCTGCTCTTCGGCTTGTCGGAGCGCACTGGTCTCTATCTCAAGCCTTCAGCATTCTGACATAGAAATCCTATCTCGTCCGGGCCTGACGATGTTCTCGGCCCGGACCTGTTTTTTATATCCACAAACTCTTACCTAAATTATCACACCCATGAAGAAATTTTTTGTCGCCGTGGCTTCATTCTGCATCGCTGCATGCGCCGTGGCATCCGAACTCACTGTCACCACCTACAATCTCCGCAACGAAAATGACTGGGACGTTGCCGACGGTAACGGCTGGAAACAGCGCGTTCCCTTCGCTGCCGACCTGCTGCAGTTTATCAGCCCCGACGTTTTCGGCACTCAGGAACTCAAAGCCGGCCAGGTAAAGGACATCCTCGCTCTCATGCCGCAATACTCCTACGTAGGCGTTGCGCGCGAAGATGGCAAGGAGGATGGCGAATACTCGGCGATATTCTACAACCGCGACAAGGTGAAACTCATTGACTCAGGCAATTTCTGGATTTCGGAGACGCCTGACCGTCCGTCGCTCGGCTGGGACGGTGCCTGCACCCGTATATGCACATGGGGCCATTTCGAGACTCCCGACGGCAAACCGTTCTACTACTTCAACATGCACATGGACCATATCGGAGTGGTGGCGCGCCGCGAGGGTGGCAAACTTATCGTCGACAAGATAAAGGAGATAGCAGGCGACGGCGCTACTGTGCTGCTGTCGGGCGACTTCAACGTCGACCAGACCAGCGAGGTATATCAGGTGTTCGCCACTTCGGGTATCCTCGATGACTCTTACGGTAAGGCTAAGTTCCGCTTTGCTCCCAACGGCACCTACAATGCTTTCGACCCGTCGAGCTACACCGACGCCCGCATTGACCACATCTTCGTCAGCCCCAACGTAAAGGTTGACCGCTACGGCATCCTGACCGACATGTACTGGGCCCCCGAAAACAACAGCGACTCCTTCAAAGGCAAGGACGCACCCACCGAAATCGACTTCAACAAGCGCACCCTCCGCACTATCTCCGACCACTACCCCGTAACTGTATATCTTCAGTTCTGATTCACTCATACAGACGGTATGCCATTTTAATCCTGTCGCTTATCTCACTACGCAGTGAGGGTGGCGACAGGATTTCTATTTTATGGCCATGCGACAGGATTTCCATGATGAAATCGTAGGTGGGACACACGGTGAGCGAGAAGATGGTGTAATCGTCAGCGCGTTCCACCACCTGCTGCGACGGGTGGAACGGCAGCGCTTCAAGGTAGTTGGCCTCTTCGCGCTCCACTTTCATCGTCACCTTTTCGGGCCTCACACCGTTCTGTCGTATAATGCCGTAACTGTCAGCAAACAAGGAGTCAATATCGTAGGCCGTTGGTGCGGTCACCTCCCCTATCAAGAGATGACGCACTCGGTCGAAAGGATAAGAATATGGCTCTCCGTCAGGCTTTTCGGCCACGAGATACCAGCGTTGGCGAAACAGTTTCAACCCTATGGGCTTCACGTGGAGTGTTTCTTCGCGACGCTCGTCGTAGTTGTGACGATAGGTCAGCAGGAGATCCTTACCCTCCTCGATAGCTTCGATTACAATACGCTGATACCTGACATCGGTGCGCACCGGTTCGAGCGATATGTTTCGGCGCAACATATCCTTTGAAGCAAGATTGTTGAGAAACAACGCGTTATCGAGCAATTTCCTTACCTCGCGCGACTGAAAGTCGACCTCCTCAGCGATATAATACTGATTGGTAACGCGATTACACGTCACCACTATATCAAATAGCGTCTCAACCGCCCTGCGATGATTCTCAAACGTTTTGTGTGGCAGCGTCGAATGGTCATCGTTAAGTCCCGAACGACTCCACAATTCCGCAATCTCCTCATAGCCAACAGGTCCATAACTCGACAGCACCTCATACAGCCACAAATACCGCCTGAACACAAAAGCCTGCCTCCTCTCCACTCCCATAACTAATTATTATATCCGAAGTAGTTATATACTTCGTCTTCGTTTACATATCAAAAGTTCTAATTATTTATTATAAACTGCCCTTATCATTCATCTCTTCACGAAGTTTCTTTTCGAGATATTTGCGCATCAAATCATTGACTTCATCACGCTCTTCCATCTTCTTTTTACGTTGACCGAACCAAGCTATTAAGGCGGCAACGGAACCGGCAATCGCTCCCATCCAAACCAAATCAAGAAGAAATAGCAGCCCCTCTTGCCTAAATATACGATGCATTTTATCTTCACTCGCCGCTATGGCTACCGTGATAACAACCGGAACAAGGACCGCAATACAGAATGTAAACCAGAAAGCATTGGCAGGTTTTACAGTTTTCTTTGCCATAATATAATGGATATGTTCTCCGCAGGCTGCCTTGTTTAGGAGGGGTAAGTAATTGGTTTATAAGTAGAAAAGTGGGCTGCCACCTGTGCAAACTTGAAAGCATCGCCAAACGCTTGTACATACACACAGATGAACAGCCCACATTACTATATGAGCTATTCAAGCTATGCTTCGATGTACTTTTACAGAGTTGGCGATTCTTCAAGTTTGAAGCACTTTTCATTTCACTAATATGTTGTCACTCCTGACATTGAGCAAATTTACAAAATTTTTCGTAAATCCCCCTCCTGTCATAAAGGATAATTATCAATAATTCATCTCTCAATCATTAGTCACCGCAAAGTAACCCCCACCTTTCGCCATAACCCCACCAAAGCCCCCCAAAAATAATCTAACTATAAAAAAACGACAGCCCAATAAGCTTAGGCTACCTCGTTCATTTTAATTCAGGGGAGTGCGATATTTCTACCGCATCAAAAGTAGTGGGTTTAATCAATAATCTAATTCCTAAATTACATCAAGTAAGGAGAATTTAGAGTGGAATGTAATTCGATAGGTATAATGTCTCTTATTCAATGACCTCCCATGTACCGGTTTTTTCAGAGCCAACACGGCGTATCTTTCCCTCAGATTTTAATCTATCGATCACTCGGAACATAGCAGTCTTTGACTTCCCAAATATTTTGGAAAGTTGCTTTATACTTATTCTTTTATCATATCGCATTTTCTCGAGCACTAACTTCTCGATATCATCATATCGTTCCGTATCATTCCACATCGTTCCATTATCGTTCCGCATCGTTCCGCTGTTGACATTATCAGCGCTATTTGCCGTAGCATTAACTACAGATCTTGACGTTTTTTTCGTGACATCTATGTCATTTTCTATAACATCGGCATTCTGCACAACCACCTTAAAAGTAGTGTAATCTCCAAGCAAGAACTCAGCGGGATTACTCTTATTCTCTTCAAGAAGTGTTGATACAGTATTCACACCACTGCCGAAACGATTGACATAACCCAAATTGAGCATTATTTCGGCTATATTGGGATTGCGATAATCGGTTTCGTTGGGAAAGTTCTCCAGGTTAACTTTACCATACAGATTACCTGGATTGTCAATCTCTATTCGATCACTATATTCATAGAATTTTATAGGGGAATTGTTACCATTATAGGCACGGTGCATAACTGCATTCATCGCGAGCTCACGAATTGCCTCCCAAGGATAATTGATACGCGATTCTTCACGCAGGATGCTGACAAACTCCGGACGTTTGCTCTCGATGGAATATTTGATAAAATACTCCAACTCTTTTAGCATTGAAATCAAATTACCCTTGAAACGATTTTCTTTTAATACTTTTGTCGCACGGTTGGTTCCTGCAAACCTGACATATTGAATGTATGCCCCCGGAATGAAATACTGCGGGTCATATCCCAACAGCAAAATCCCTGCATAAGTTGGACAATTAAAGCGAGTATCAAACAGGCGCAAAGATGCCATCCGTTGAATTTCGTTTCGCCTATCTTTAGCCAGTGTAATCGGCGAAACTGCTCTCGGCAAATACTCATTCCTAAAAAGTTCGATATCAATATCATCAATGGTGGCTTCACGACATGGACGTCCATCGAAAGAAGAACTATGAATTTGTCCCTTTTCAGTCAATATTCGTTCCTCTTCAGTATTTGCCTCGGCTTTACGCGCGCCAACTCTAATCCATATTACACCTTTGTACCGCACCGGAGTATCCACACTTGGCTGCACCTCAATAACTGCAACTTCACCATCAGGAAATGATTCCTTATACACCATCATAGCCGGTGGAGGAAGTATTGCTCCGGTATTGCGCAATCCTGCATATGAACGAAGTTGTTCATCAGTGAACGTCTGCCCGTCAAGGTTTCCATCATCATCGGCGCCAATCAGGAAATAACCAGGTTTTCTCGTACCACGAATATCATTGGCAAACGAACAAATAGCCTCCGACATTTTCTTAGTGTTATCAATTGACAACGTACGCTCCACGCGCTCATTCTCAATGTCGCTCAACAGAGATTGTATTTTATCTTTGGTCAAAGGCATATCATTTATCTTAAATTGCAAAAATACTCATTTTTCGCTTATCAGGCAACTTGTACGGAAAGACTCACAGAGATTTAGTTTTTATAGTCTCTTAGTCATCTACGAGGTTTTCTTTTTATAAGTATTTCTCTTAAGAAACTATTCCAAATTATTTTATATTGACAGTTACTTACCAAAAGAAAAAGAGTTCGGTGTAATTACCGAACTCTTTATATTAACGGTCAATACGTTTAACGCATTAAACTATACCGGGTATCAGTTGTTTTCGGGGCGGAGTTTGCGGACTGTTACGGCGGTTTGCCACATTTCGCTTTCGCGGAGGGCCTGGAGTTCTTTTTCGAGGCCGTCGCGGTAGTCGGGTTTTGAGTTGGCGTCGATTGAAATCTGGGCTTCGTTGCCGGTCTTTACGCTGTTGTAGAGCTTTTCAACCACGGGCTTGATGGCGTCGTGGAACGGGCCCATCCAGTCGAGGGCACCGCGCTGTGCGGTGGTCGAGCAGTTGGCATACATCCAGTCCATACCGTTCTTGGCAAAGAGGGGCATGAGCGACTGGGTGAGTTCCTCAACGGTTTCGTTGAACGCCTCGGAGGGAGTGTGGCCGTTTTCGCGGAGCACTTCGTACTGGGCGAGGAGCAGACCCTGAATTGCGCCCATGAGCGAACCGCGTTCGCCGGTGAGGTCGGAGGTAGCTTCGCGCTGGAAGGTTGTTTCGAAGAGATAACCCGAACCGATACCGATGCCGAGGGCGATGGTGCGTTCAAGCGCACGACCGGTGTAGTCCTGATAGATAGCGTAAGAGGAGTTGAGACCGCGACCTTCGAGGAACATAGTGCGCAGCGATGTACCTGAGCCTTTGGGGGCAACCAAGATGACGTCGATGTCGGCGGGGGGCACTACGCCGGTGCGATCGTTCCAGGTGATGGCAAAGCCGTGAGAGAAGTAGAGGGCTTTACCTGCGGTGAGATATTTCTTGAGTGTGGGCCACACCGACATAACGGCAGCGTCGGAGAGGAGACACATTATAATAGTGGCGCGTTCGGCCGCTTCCTCGATTGAGAAGAGAGTCTCACCGGGAACCCAACCGTCGGCTACGGCCTTGTCGAAAGTCTTGCCGGCACGCTGGCCTACGATAACGTTGAAACCGTTGTCGCGGAGGTTCATACTCTGACCGGGGCCCTGCACACCGTAACCTATCACTGCGATTGTTTCATCTTTGAGCACTTCGCGTGCTTTCTCGAGGGGGAATTCGTCACGGATTACGACGGTTTCTTCCACGCCTCCAAAATTCATCTTTGCCATATTTAAAGCAATTATTAGTTATTCTTATTCTTTTTGCAAAGTTACTAAAATAGTTGCAAATTGCAAGAATTATTTAAAATATTTATCAAATTTGTTATCTTTTAACGCCATTTGCAGTCTCATTTGCTACAAACGTATAAACATCAGGGGGTAAGGTGGTATTTCACTGCCAATCCTGCCGGCGCATATCGCCGCCGTCGCCTACCGCGAGGCAACCGATTCTACCGAACGTGGGCAGAACTTGATACGGGCACGGGTACACACCGCACCGTCGCGCGCTATCTCCACATCCTGCGTCTCCTCGTCGCCCTTGCATCTCACCTCAACAACGTCCTCAAAATGGGCCTCGGTGTGATATGAGATGTCGAAACGACTCACACGGTTGAGATCGAAATGGCTGAGAGTCCAGCGGTCGAGGATAAACTGTATGTAGCGCGTGGAGTTGACGTGGCGATTGAAGTCAATGTCGGAGTATTGGAACTGATACATCGTGACGCGGTCGGGCGCTCCAATCGGACCGAGACGGGGGAACCGCTCGATGGGACACTTGCGCTTGCTCGGAGTAATGTTGTCGAGATAGGGAGTAAGGTCGGCGGGACGACGCGTCACTATATTGATAGCCACCCACGTAAGGCGACCGTAACCTATCACGGCATCGTTTTCGTCGCGAATCTCCACGATGCGCTCCGAGTAGCGGCGGTTGACATCCTCAACCCACGTGATGAGACTGTAAGGCTTGTTGATTGACGGAAATCGTTCCAGCTCGATAGCCACGCGCGAAAGCACCCACGCGTAATTATTCTCAAGCAGATGCTCGTAGCCCACCCCGATAGCCGAGGCATGGGCCGTGGAAATATCAATCAGTTTCTGCGCCAAAAGTGGCAGTGATATTTCCTGCTGCGCGTTACACTCGGCAGCGCTCAGGAAATAATCCACTCTGTATTCCGTCATATCGTTATCCATCATCAGAACGTATAGTTTATCAATAGAACGTTGCCGGGAGGTCACTTGTTTAAGGTGTCGGGAAACTTGTCGGGGTGGAGTCGCGCCTGCTGCTCAATGTAGTTTGACACATGCTCGATGGGCGACTTTGTCACCGTCACGCGGCCCGAGCGCACGAACTGCTTGATGTCGTAGCGTTTAAGTTCCTCGAAGAGCGCCTCGGTCTCGTCGATATGACCCGTCTTTTCAAGTATGGTATATTCGGGAGTGATGTCGAGAATACGGGGTGCGTGGTGGCGTATTATATTCTCGAGATTGCTCTCGACGAGGAGTTTGGAGGTAGGCACTTTATAGAGCGCAACTTCCTGATAGACAATCTCATCGTCAGTATGCAGAAACGCCTTTATAACGTCGATGCGCTTGCTTATCTGCTCGACAACTTTCTCCATCTGGCGGCGCTCGCCGTAGGCTGTAAGAGTCAGTTTGTGAATACCGGGAATCGACGTCGAACTTGCCGATATACTCTCAATGTTGATGCAGCGGCGGGTGAATATGATAGTCACCTGATTGAGGACACCTACATTGTTTTCCGAAAATACCGAAACTGTAAATAACTGTTTTTCCATAACTTAAGAGAGTATTAATTCGACAGTTCAAACTTCTCGTTAGCATTTATTATCATCTCGTCGACAGCTGCACCGAGCGGTATCATGGGGAATATCATGTCGGTGGGGTCGATATTGACATTGAGCATATAGGCGGTGTCGCTCTTGACCATGCGGTCGATAGCCGCGTCGAGCTGCGAACGGTCGTCGACATTCTCGGCCGGGATGCCGTAGGCGGCGGCGATGGCCACGAAATCGGGGTTAATCATCGGCGTCTGCGAGAAGCGGCCGTTGAAGAACAGTTGCTGCCACTGGCGCACATTGCCGAGGAAATTATTGTTGAGCAGCACAATCTTTACGGCGGTACCGTATTCGAGTATCGTGCCGAGCTCCTGTATTGTCATCTGGAAACCGCCGTCACCGACGAAGAGAACAACCTGACGGTCAGGACATCCCATCTTGGCACCAATAGCCGCGGGCAGTCCGAATCCCATAGTGCCGAGACCGCCGGAGGTGAGGAGCGAACGGGGCTCAGTGTAACGGAAGTAACGCGAACCGAACATCTGGTTCTGGCCCACGTCGGTCACGCCTATGGCACGGTCGTGGAAAGCGCGGCTCACGCGGTCGACCACCTCGCCCATCTTCATCAATCCCTCTTCGGGATGTACCTCGGGCTTGATAACCTTCTCCATCTCCACCTCCTCGCAGGGGGTGAAAGAGTCGAGCCAGTCAGTGCGACGCGTCTGGTTAATTTTGGGGAGAAGCGCTTCAAGGGCCTGCTTGGCGTCGGCATGGACAGTGAGAGCAGCCCTTACATTCTTATTGAATTCCGACGAGTCGATGTCGATATGTATAATCTTGGCATCGGGAGCATAGGCGTCGAGTCGACCGGTGACACGGTCGTCAAATCGCATACCTATGGCGAGAATCACGTCGGCGCGGTTGGTATTGTAGTTTGGTCCGATATTACCGTGCATGCCGAGCATACCCTTGTAGAGAGGGTGGTCGGAAGGCATAGTGGAGAGACCGAGCAATGTGGCTGCAACCGGGATGTCGGCCTTCTCGGCAAGCATCTGCAGCTCCTTTTCGGCCTCGGCTATCATGACACCGTGACCTGAGAGTATCATGGGGCGCTCGGCATGGTTGAGCAGTCGGGCAGCCTCCGAGATATCGGCGTCATTAATTTCGGGCACAGGGAGATAGGAGCGGATGTAGTCACACACCTCGTGGTGCCAGTCAACCATCCCTACCTGCGCGTCCTTGGCTATGTCGAGCACCACGGGGCCGGGGCGGCCGTTGTTGGCGATATAGAACGCACGGGCCACAGCTGCCGGAATATCCTCGGCACGGCGTATCTGCACGGCCCACTTCGTGACGGGATGCACGATACCTACCACATCGGTCTCCTGAAAGGCATCGCTGCCGAGAAGCGACGATGCTACCTGACCGGTGATGACTACCAGCGGAGTGGAGTCCATCAGCGCGTCGGAGAGGCCGGTGATGACGTTGGTGGCCGCAGGTCCGGAGGTCACGATGACCACGCCGGTCTTGCCCGTTGCGCGCGCATAACCTTGCGCGGCGTGGGTGGCACCCTGCTCGTGGCGCACAAGTATATGCTTTAACTGCGAAGTGTAGTCATAGAGCTTGTCGTAGACAGGGATAATAGCTCCGCCGGGGTAACCGAACACCAGGTCAACTCCCTCACATATAAGGGATTTAATCAGGGCTTCGGCACCGTTAATCATATTGCTCATTATATTATACCTTAATAATATACCAATAATTACATTTACATTCTCACACCGCCTTTATCGGCCGAGGTAACGGCGGCGGCATAGTTGCGCAGCGCCTTTGACACCACTCGGTCGCGTCCGCGGGGAGTGAAGGCCTCGTTGCCGTGAGCTTCCTCCTCGGCACGTCGCGCGGCAAGTTCCTCGTCAGTGAGGTCAACGCGTATGCTGCGGCCCGGGATGTCGATTTCAATCATGTCGCCGTCGCGCACGAGTCCTATATTGCCGCCGGCTGCCGCTTCGGGCGAGATATGTCCTATCGACAATCCCGAAGTGCCGCCGGAGAAACGTCCGTCGGTGATGAGCGCACACTCCTTGCCGAGGTGCTTGGCCTTGATATAGCTTGTGGGATAGAGCATTTCCTGCATGCCGGGACCGCCTTTGGGACCTTCGTAGGTGATTACCACCACGTCGCCGGCCACTACCTTGTCGCCGAGAATGCCGTCAACGGCTTCATCTTGCGAACGGAACACCTTGGCAGGACCGCGGAAACGGAATATGCTCTCATCGACACCCGCTGTCTTTACCACGCAGCCATCGAGCGCGATATTGCCTTTGAGTACGGCCAGACCTCCATCCTTCACGTAGGCATGCTCCACGTCGCGGATACAGCCTGCCGCACGGTCGGTGTCGAGAGTCGAGTAGTAGGACATCTGCGAACCGAGCACGAGGTTTTTCTTCTCGCCGGGAGCGGAGCGCCACAGTTCGTCGGCCTCGTCGGAGAAATCCTTGCCGCCGATGGCAAAGCGGTCGATGGCTTCGCCGAGCGTCAGTCCGTCGACACGTTTTACCGATGTGTCCACCAACCCCGCATCGGCCAGTTCCTTCATGATGGAGAGGATACCGCCGGCGCGGTTCACATCCTGAATATGGTAGCTTGAGTTGGGGGCTACCTTGCAGAGCACGGGAGTTTTGCGCGAGAGGGCGTCGATGTCGTCCATCTTGAAGTCGGCTCCCGCCTCGTTGGCCACGGCCAGGAGGTGGAGCACCGTATTGGTTGAGCCGCCCATGGCGATGTCGAGAGTCATGGCATTGAGTATGGCCTGACGCGAAGCGATAGAGCGGGGAAGCACCGAGGTGTCATCCTTCTCGTAGAACGCGTAGGTGTTCTCCACGATTCTCTTTGCGGCTTTGCGGAAGAGTTCCTTGCGGTTGATATGCGTTGCCACCACCGTACCGTTGCCGGGGAGAGCAAGGCCAATGGCCTCGTTGAGCGAGTTCATGGAGTTGGCGGTGAACATGCCTGAGCATGAGCCGCATGTGGGGCAGCCGCGACGCTCAAGTTCGGCCACCGTATCATCGTCGACCGACGTATCGGCCGAGTCAATCATAATGTCGATAAGGTCGAGGGCACGGTCGCCGAGACGGCCGGCCTCCATAGGTCCGCCGCTCACGAAGATAGCGGGGATGTTGAGACGCATGGCAGCCATCAGCATGCCGGGGGTCACCTTGTCGCAGTTGGAAATGCACACCATGGCGTCGGCCTTGTGGGCGTTGACCATATACTCCACGGAGTCGGCGATAAGGTCGCGCGACGGGAGCGAGTAGAGCATGCCGTCATGACCCATCGCAATACCGTCGTCAATGGCGATAGTGTTGAACTCGGCGGCGAAGCAACCGAGCTTCTCTATCTCCTCTTTCACCATCTGCCCTATCTCGTGCAGATGAGTGTGACCCGGCACAAACTGGGTGAACGAATTGACTACGGCAATAATCGGCTTGCCGATCTGCTCCTCTTTCATACCATTTGCGCGCCATAGGGCACGTGCGCCGGCCATGCGGCGTCCCGATGTGCTTGTCGCGCTTCTTAACGGTGTTGGCATATTATGTTACTTATTTTTCTGTTTATATCTGTTTGAAAGGTGGACGCGGCTTGGTGACCGACGTCCGCAAACTATGTTGTTCAACATAGTTTTCTATCATAATTCTGCAAATTTATTTAAAAATATATGTAATAACAAATAATTGCACACAATTTTGTTCAAAATGCAATTAAATCCGCATTTCAACTAAAAATACAGCTATATAGTGGAAAAGCCGAACATTTTCGCTAATTTTGCCACATAAATTCCACCGTTAAAAAAAGGAATGTGAGACGCCGCCTGTTCATCATATTATCAGCTATGCTCTGCACCCTCGCAGCCAAGGCCATCAGCTTTGACCTCGACTCGATAGCCGCCATGGGGCGCTTTCCGCGTTTCTGTGTCAACACCTACTACTGGGGCGACAAATTTTTCAACGGCTACGACACCACCTACGTCGACGGCACAGGCTATAAGTGGAACGCCAAGCTGCGCACGGAATCGTGGACCGACTACTACGGGCTCAATTTCAAGAACGGCACTCGCATGTCAATGATTTCCGACCCGTCGACCTCCGTCGGACTCTACCTCACCTACATGGCGCTCTCGGTGGGCTACGATATGAACCTGTCGAAATATTTCAACGGCCACGACGAGGCGCGCAAGCGGTGGAATTTCGGGTTCAACTGCATGCTCTTCTCCGTCAACCTCTACTTTATCCGTAACGATGTGGGCACCACCATAACCTCGCTCAAGCCCTACGACAAGAAGCGATATGACCCCGACGTGCAGTACAAGGGGCTTAACAACTCCGCATGGGGCATCGACTGCGAATACTATTTCACCCACCGCAACTACTCCCACGCCGCGGCGTACAACTTCTCGCGCATACAGAAGCGTTCGGCCGGCTCATTCTTCGGTGGATTTACCTACGACCGTATCAAATACGACTTCAACCTCAACAGTCTGCCCCCCGACATCTTCGCTACCGTCCCCGACGATATTCCCGACAACCACTACATAGTCAACACCGACAACTATATCCTCTCGGGAGGCTACGGCTATAACTGGGTGTTTGCTCGCCACTGGCTGCTCGGCTCTTCGCTGGCGCTGATGAGCGGCATCTCCGACGGCTACTACGTTGACGTGAACCAGAAGAAAGTCACAGGTGTCATAATGGGTAAAGCCAACCTCTCGGTAGTGTGGAACAACAACCACTGGTTTGCCGGAGCCGTCTGTACAGGACGCCTGGGAATGGTGCGTGACCACCGTCGCTCCACCCTGTCGTCGGTAGGCGATGTGCAGGTATCCGTGGGCTACCGCTTCAATCTGTGGTGACGGCGACACATATTTATAAAATAAAACGGCGTTTCGGGCGTTAATATGATGAATTGCAATACAAACAACTGATGAAAAGACTCCTCTATATTATATGCGTGACAATGGTGTGCGGCATCATGGCCGGTTGCGGCGGCGCCAAGCTATCCACCGCCAACGAGCAGTATGACCGCGGCGAATACAACGACGCATCAAAGACCTACCGCAAAATCTACAACAAGCTGACCAAGCCCGACGAGCGCACCTTGCGCGGCGAAGTGGCCTGGAAAATGGGCCTCTGTTACCGCGAGCTCAACCAGTCGGCCCGCGCGGCTGCCGCCTTCCAGAACGCCATCCGCTACAAGTATCCTGACTCGCTGGTGCAGCTCTATCTGGCCGAAGCACTCCACGCCGAGGGTAAATACCCGCAGGCTATCAAGGCTTACGAGGAGTTCATGACCGTCGACCCCTCGTCAAAAGCTGCCATCAACGGGCTCTACGGCGCGCGCATGGCCAACGAAACCCGCGGCCAGCGCACCCGCTACGTGGTGCGACAGAACAAACTGTTCAACTCTCGCCGCTCCGACTACGCCCCGATGTATCCCCCCGGCGAGACCGACATCATCTACTACACCACCACCAACGAGAATGTCAACGGCACCAAAAAGTCGGAAATCACCGGCATGAAGAAGGGCGATATATGGTTCTCGCGCAAGAACGAGCGCGGCGAATGGATGCGTCCCGAAGCCGTGGAGGGGGAACTCAACACCGAGTTTGACGAGGGCATCATATCCTTCTCGCTCGACGGCTCCACAATGTATCTCACCCGCGCACGCCGCGAACCCAACGCTCCAACATCGGTCGAGATATTCACATCAACCCGTGCCGACGCCAAGTGGAGCGCTCCCCAGAAATATGAAATCACGGCCGACACCATCTCGGTGTACGCCCACCCCGCTGTGTCGCCCGACGGCACCTATCTCTACTTCACCTCCGACATGCCCGGCGGCGAGGGTGGCCGCGACATATGGCGCGTCAACCTCAAGGACCGCGTGGGCTCGCTCGAAAACCTCGGCAACTGGATCAATACCCCCGGCGACGAGATGTTCCCCTACATGCGCACCGACTCGGTCATGTATTTCGCCTCCGACGGCCATCCCGGCTACGGCGGTCTCGACATTTTCCGCGCCGAGCTGACCAAATCGGGCGGCTGGAAAGTAGAGAATATGGGTCGCCCCGTCAACTCCCCCGCCGACGATTTCGGTATCACCTTCGAGCCGGGCGCCGAGCGCGGTTTCTTCTCGTCCAACCGCGACGATGCGCGAGGCTACGACCACATATTCTCATTTGAACTTCCCGAACTGCAGATATGGATTTCGGGCTGGGTGCTCGACCGCGACGACGAGCCGGTGCCCAACGCCGTGATACGCATCGTGGGCAACGACGGCTCCAACCAGAAGGAGGTTGCTCGCAACGACGGCTCGTTCCGCTTCCCGCTCTCGCGCGGCGTAAGCTACGTGATGCTCGCCGGCGCCAAAGGATTCCTCAACGCCAAGCAGGAATTTACTTCCGACACCGCTGAGGAGGATGCCGAATACAACGTTGACTTCATCCTCGCCTCCATCAACAAACCGGTGGTGGTCGACAATATCTTCTACGACTTCGACAAGGCCACGCTGCGCCCCGAGTCAAAAACGGCTCTCGACGAGATGGCCCAGATTATGCGCGACAATCCCAACATCACTATCGAGATGGCCTCGCACACCGACCGCAAAGGCTCTGACGAGTATAACCTCGCTCTCTCCGAGCGCCGTGCCAAGTCGGTAATCGACTACCTTATATCGGTGGGTATCAAGGCCGACCGTCTGCAGCACATGGGCTACGGCGAGTCACGCCCCAAGACTATCACCAAACGACTGGCCAAGGAGTACCCGCAGTTTGCCGAGGGAACAGTGCTCGACGAGCAGTTTATCGAAACGCTCTCACCTGAGGACCAGGAGATTGCCGACCAGATAAACCGCCGCACCGAGTTCCAGGTACTGTCAATTGACTATAACATGTTCTGACAATTTCTGACAATCCTCATGAAGTGGCACACGGAAATATCAGTACCGCAGCTCCCGGCGCGCATCGACCACGACACGTCGATAGCCATGTTCGGCTCCTGCTTCACCGACGAGGTGGGCGCCCGGCTGCGACGCGAACTCTTTGACGTGGCGGTAAATCCGCTCGGCACTCTGTTCAACCCGCTGAGTATTGCCGATGCCATCGACGAGGCGCTGTCAGGCCGCCGCTTCAGCGACGACGAACTCTTTCAGGTCGAAGGCACATGGCGCACGCTGCGCCGCCACTCACGCTTCGCCCTACCCGACCGCGACGCCACTCTCGCCATGCTCAATGACAGCATCGACGCCACCCGCGCCCGTCTGCTCGGTGCCGACCTGCTTATAGTGACCTTCGGTTCGGCCATCGTGCACCGCCATCTGCCGTCGGGACGCGTGGCCGCCAACTGCCATAAACTACCGGCGGCCGAGTTTGCCGTCGAGCCGTTGAGTGTCAGCGACATCACCGAACGATGGCAGCCGCTGCTCCACCGCTTGCTCAGCGAGCGCCCGTCGTTGCAGGTAATCTTCACCGTCAGCCCCGTGCGCCACGCAGGCTACGGACTGACCCGCGACCGCCTCTCGAAGTCGACACTCATCGTTGCCGTCAACGAAATGCTCTCGGAGCGCGTCCACTACTTCCCCTCCTACGAGATTGTGGTCGACGACCTGCGCGACTACCGCTGGTATGCCGACGATATGGTGCACCCCTCATCGCAGGCGGTTGACTACGTCTACGATATTTTCAGGCAGTCAACAATGACGGCAGCCACCGTCGGGCTGGCCGACCGATGGGCCAAACTGACACGCCGTCTCGGCCACCTACACTCGTCGCCCGAAGCCGAGGCCGCTTTCATGGCCGCCACGCTTGAGCGCGCACGCTCCGTAGCCAACGGCAACCAATCTATGTTTCAACGATTTACAGCATTACGACAATGACTATTGATATATCAGCTATAGCTGCTCTCTTCGACCCCGCGCCCGAGGTCACGCCGGCCACGGTCAGCGAACTATCGGTCGACAGCCGCCTTGTCACTGACCCCGAAGCCACTCTGTTTGTGGCACTTCCGACCGCCAACAACGACGGCCACGCTTTCGTTCCCGAACTTATAGAACGCGGCGTGCGCAACTTCATCGTCAACCGCATCGACCCTTCGTGGCCCCGCTCTCCGCAGCTCAATTTCATTGTTACCGACGACACTTTCGAAGCACTCCACCGAGTGGGCGCAATGTGTCGCGAACGGCTGAAAGCCACCGTTGTAGCCGTCACCGGCAGTGTGGGCAAGACTACCGTAAAGGAACTGTTCAACTCCGCAGCGCACGACTCCGCAGCGTCGGTGACCCGCAGCCCCCGTTCCTACAACTCGCAGGTGGGCGTCCCGTTGTCACTCTGGCAACTCAATCCCGAGGCCGACGTCGCCATCGTCGAGGCCGGCATCTCGCGCATGGGTGAAATGAAACGCCTCGCCGAGGTCATCCGCCCCGAAGTGGGAGTGCTGACTGTCATCACCTCGGAGCATGACGAGGGATTCGCATCGCGGCGCGAGAAAATCAGCGAGAAGATACGTCTCTTCGACTCCTGCCACACAATAATATATAACGCCGACGACCCCGACCAGGCCTCGTTGCTCCACGAGCGCTACCCCGACCGCCGGCTCGTAGGCGTCAACGCAGGCAACGGCTCGTCGTTTGCCGACTGCATCCCTTACGTCGCCGCCCTCGGCAACGTGCTCGGCATAGCCACGTCACTACCTGCCAAACCGTTACGCCCGCTGACACGCCTTGAGGTAATCGACGGTATCAACAACTGCCGCCTGATAGCCAACCGCCTCAGCGAGGACCCCGTGTCGCTTGCCGGCGCTCTCGACTTCGCGCGCCGCCAGAACGGAGGCAACGCCCCGCTCGTGCTCGTTCTCGACGAGTCGACATCGCGACGATATGCCGCCCAACTGGCCCGTCTCACCGAGCGCTACAACATAACCCGCTGTGTCACAACCAATCTCTCCTCGCCCGACAATATCGTGGCAAGCGATTTCCGCAACGAGATTATCGTCGTCAACACCGCCGACCACTACTCCCCCGACAAGGTGATAGCCATTCTTGAGGATAAGCAGCACGAAACCCTCATGGAGGTGAACCTCGACGCTATGGTCCACAATTTCAACTTCTTCCGCTCTAAGGTGAAGCCATCGACGGGTGTGATATGCATGCTCAAGGCCCACGGCTACGGAGCCGGCTCGGTGGAACTCGCGCGCACGCTTCAGGAGCAGGGCGCGGCCTACATCGCCGTAGCCGTTGCCGACGAGGGTATAG
This sequence comes from Barnesiella sp., assembly GCA_014801075.1. Lineage (GTDB taxonomy): Bacteria > Bacteroidota > Bacteroidia > Bacteroidales > Muribaculaceae > JAGBWK01. Next base: position 157,175 of record JAAVEW010000011.1, read on the forward strand.
AGCTTCGCCGCGGCGGTATCACGATGCCAATTATCGTGCTCAACCCGCGCGTCCACGACCTCCACACCCTCTATCTCCATAACCTCGAACCGGAAGTGTACTCCCTCGAACTGCTCGGCCAAATTATCGACCACTTCGCCGGCTACCCTCACGACGTGCGCTTCCCCATCCATCTCAAAATCGAGACCGGAATGCGCCGCCTCGGTTTCCTTGAAGAGGATATGCCCCGCGTGGCCGAGATGCTTTCGGTCACCCGCAAGATATACGCGAGCACGATGTTCTCACACCTCGCCTGCGCCGACGACCCCTCGGAGGATGACTACACCAGAGGCCAGTTTGCCGTCTTTGACCGCTGTTACAAGGCTCTCACCGAGGCACTTCCCTACCCAGTCAAGCGCCATATCCTCAACTCTACCGGCATAGTGCGCTTCCCTGAGCATCAGTATGACTTCGTGCGCCTGGGCATCGGGCTTTACGGCGTTCCCACCCTTTTCGACGGCTCCATGGCCGGGCTGCGCAACGTGTCGCGCCTCACCTCCACCATCATATCGCTGAAGCACTGGCACGCAGGCGACACCGTGGGCTACAACCGCCGCGGGCGCCTCACCCGCGACTCCGTGATTGCGACTGTGCCCGTGGGCTACGCCGACGGTATCGACCGCCATCTCGGCTACGGCAACACCTCGTTTATAGTCAACTCGCACGCGTGCCCCACCGTCGGGTCAGTGTGCATGGACATATGCATGATTGATGTTACCGACGTGCCCTGCAAGGTGGGCGACCGCGTGGAGATATTCGGCGACACCATAACGCCGCAGATGCTCGCCGACACCCTCACCACCATCCCCTACGAGATACTGACCTCGATTTCGCCCCGCGTAAAGCGCATTTACTACCGCGAATAATCCCACTTAACACGTTTATTACCAGTCAACAAAGCAATAATATAATTCTATGAAAATTTTACAGGAACGCATTCTTCAGGACGGACGCGCCCTCCCGGGGGGCATTATCAAAGTCGACAGTTTTCTCAACCATCAGCTCGACCCCAACCTCATGATGAAGGTGGCGCAGGAGATGGCTCGCCGACTCGAAGGCCGCAACATCAACAAAATCATCACCATCGAGGCCAGCGGCATTGCGCCCGCCATACTCCTCGGCTACGTGATGCAGGTGCCCGTGGTGTTCATAAAGAAGAAAACGCCCAAGACCATGAGCGACTACTACATGACTGAGGTTCACTCATTTACCAAGGACCGCTGGTACACGGTGTGCATCTCGGAGGATTTCCTCTCGGCCGAGGACAACGTAGTGTTTGTCGACGACTTCCTCGCCTACGGCAACGCTGCCCGCGGTGCCATCGACCTCTGCACCATGGCAGGCGCCAATCTCGAAGCCATGTGTTTCGTCATCGAAAAGGGATTCCAAGGTGGCGGCGACCAGCTCCGCAGCGAGGGCTACGACGTGATTTCCCTCGCCATAATCGATGCCGAGGAGGATGGCAAGATAAAATTCCGCGATTAAAACAACCCGGGGCTCTCGGGCTCTCCCCCGCATCCCGATATACCGCCGACGCAGCAAAAAAACTGCGCTGAGCGCACAACTTTACATATCCCTGCGGTGTTATAAAGTTATATAACATCACAGGGATACTTACTTTTTCAACTATCTATTTACTTATTTATTTATGAAAGGATATCGGCTTATCACAGTTTGGTTGCTGGCATTAGTGCTGTCGGCAGCCCCGGTCATTGCTGCACCCCGCGACAACAATCCCGCTACGCAGCGCGTGGGACTCGTGCTCAGTGGCGGCGGCGCGCGCGGCATCGCAGAGATTGGTGTCATCAAAGCCCTGGAGGAGAACGGTATCCCCATCGACTACATCACCGGCACCTCCATCGGCGCCATAGTGGGCGGCCTCTACGCAGCAGGCTATTCACCCGACGAAATGATGGACCTCGTGAAGTCGAAAATGTTTCTCGAAGCTGCTTCCGGCAACATCGAGGCCCGCTACCGCTACCAGTTCTTCAAACCGGAGCAGAAGCCGTCGATGCTCAATCTCAACCTTGCCCCCGGCTCGATGAGCCTGAGCCCCATCCTACCCTCAAGCCTCATATCCCCCATGCCCATGAACTTCTACTTCATGGCTATCTTCGCGCGCTACACGGCGCAGTGTGGCGGCGATTTCAACAAGCTCTTCGTGCCGTTGCGCACCGTGGCGTCCGACATGACGCTCAAGGAGGCAAAGGTGTGGAGCGGCGGACAGCTCACCGACGCCGTGCGCTCCTCTATGAGTTTCCCTATCGTGTTCAAGCCCGTCACCCACGACGGCCATCTGCTCTACGACGGCGGCATCTTCGACAACTTCCCCATCGACGTGATGCGCCGCGACTTCAACCCCGACATCATGATCGGCGTTGACATCCACGCCACTGACACGTTGAAAAATTTCCCCGACATAATGCAGCAGCTCGACATGCTCGTGATACGTCCGCAAAGCTACGACATGCCCGAGGAGGATGGTATCAAGCTGCGTATCAACCTCAACCGCTTCTCGCTGCTCGACTTCGACAAGGCCGATGAAATCTATGAGATAGGCTACCGCCACGGACTCGAGATGGTCGACTCAATCAAGAAACGCGTCACCGCACGGCGCCCCGCCGCCGTGGTCGAGGCTCGCCGCCAACAGTTCAAGGACGCCACTCCCCGCGCCTACTTCGACTCGGTCGAGGTGACAGGCGGAACTCCCTCCCAGAACGAATACCTCCGCTACCTCTTCACCGCGCAGCATCCCGACACGTTCGGCCTGCAGTCGGCCCTCGACGCCTACACTATGGCCGTATCGACAGGACGCCTCAAGGACCTCGAACCCGAAGCGGTCTACGACAGCAAGGACGGATTGTTCACCCTCAATCTCAACGCATCGGTCAAAAATCCCGTCGACATCGGTATCGGCGGCTACATCACCTCCTCCACCAACTCTATGCTCTTCCTCTCGCTCGGCTATAACTCGCTCGACAACCGCACCATCAACGCTTCCCTAAGCGGCTGGATAGGACAAAGTTACCTCGCCGGCATGCTCGACACGCGCCTGCTGCTCACCCGCAAGCATGTATCTTCAATCAACTTCGAGACCGTGGTGTGGCGTCAGAAATATTTCGAGAACGACAAACTCTTCTATCAGGTCGACGCGCCCGCTTTCACCACCAAACTTGAAACGTTCACCCGACTTAAATACTGTCGCGCGCTTAACCGCCAGGCTACCTTCTCAGCCGGAATCGCCTACGGTCACACCGACGACCGCTTCTACAACAACGACGAGAGCATCGTCAACGCCGCAACCGACCGCAACAAGACTATCCGCGACCTCGGCCAACTCTCGGCCCGCTGGACCTACTCCAACATCGACGACCCCATTCTCCCCATCGAGGGCCGCTATATCGGTGTGCTCGGTCAGGGCGTGTGGGAGCGCTACCACTACGTGCCCGGCACTCCGATTGCCCGCTCCGTCGACTCCTCCGAGAAAGGCCACGACAAATGGCTGCAACTCGAAGTGAAGTATCAGAACTACCACAACCTCAGCCGCCGCTGGTCACTGGGATTTGAAAGCGACATCCTCGTCTCCAACCGCCACCTGCTCACCGACTACAACGCCTCGATAGTCAATGCCCCGACGTTCAACCCCACCCCGGCCTCCTACAACGTGTTCAGCACGAAGCGCAGCGCCAACTCGTTTGTGACAGCCGGCGTAGTGCCCGTGTATAAGTTCAACGACCGCATCACCGCGCGCCTCGCAGTCCACGGCTTCTTGCCCGTGCGCCCCATCCGTCAGGATGTTGACGGCACCGCCTGCTACGGCCGCTGGTTCTCCAAAGCATCGCTCTACACCGAACTTTCCGCCTCCCTCAAACTCCCCTTCGCCAACCTCACCGCTTACGGCAGCTACGAAACCACCCCCGGTAACCGCTGGAGCATAGGCATCTCCTTCGGCTACTTCATCCTTGCCCCCCGCATGACACGGCTCTGAAGCAATTCATAATTCATAATGCATAATTCACAATTAAGCATAGCACATATAGCTTTGCACTACTTCTAAAGCAATGCATAATTCATAATGCATAATGCATAATTATGCACAACCCTCATAGCTTTGCACTATTTCTAAAGCAATTCATAATGCATAATGCATAATTCATAATTATGCATAGCCCTCATAGCTTTGCACTATTTCTAAGTGCAACCTACTTAACGGCAACCACCCGGTGACTGCCCCCAAATAAAAGCTTTGGGGTTTGTCTCCGGGTGGTTGCCGTTTGATGATTGCACAATGCAATTATGCATTATGAATTATGCATTATGAATTATGCATTATGAATTATGAATTGCAGTAATTTTGGGCACAAAAAAAAGAGTTGCGCGGATGCGCAGCTCTCTTTATACTGTTTTAGTTTCGCTCTACGAATTAAGCCTCAACAGCTACAGTGTCGTTAGCAGCTACAGTGTCGTTAGCAGCTACAGTGTCGAGAACTTCTACGTTTTCAACTTCAGCAGCTACAACTTCAGTTGCAGTTGAGTCAGCAGCTTCAGTGTTAGCCTCTTCAGCGGCTTTGTTACCACAAGATACCATTGCTACAGAAGCAAGTACAGCGAGTGACAAAAATACTTTTTTCATTTTTTCTTAAGAATTAAAATAATAAAACAATAATTTGTGCTTCAAAAACTTTGCAAATTTAAGCATTTTTTTTCAATTGCAAATGTTTTTACGATTTTTTTTTTGAGTTACCCCAATTTTTTGCTATTTTTTATTGGCCACGATGCTGTTTGCCATAGCTATGGCCTTGGTTATGTGGTCACAAACGTGGTCAGCGGGGAGCAATTTATCAAACTCTGCATGCTCGAGGGTGGCGCGCACATTGTCATGCACTCCCGAGAGCACCACCTCGATACCCTCGGCTTTCGACGAGTTCACGAGCATCTCAAGGTTGTGGAGGCCGGTAGCATCGATAAACGACACTTTACGCATACGGATGATGCGCACTATCGGCTTGTCTGACAGGCTCGAACGCATCAGTTCGTCAAACTTGGTAGCGATGCCGAAGAAGAACGGACCGTCGATTTCGTAGATTGACACGCCCTTGGCCACGTCAAGCACTTCGTGATTGTCGGAGTCGGTACCCTCGGCCACGTCAAGCTGCTCGGAGTAAACTTTGATTTCGGAGTTCTGCATCACGCGGCGCAGGAAGAGCACCACGGCGAGAAGCAGACCTATCTCGATAGCGATGGTGAGGTCGAAGATGACGGTCAGCACGAAGGTCACGAGCAACACCCATATATCGCTCATGGGCGAACGGAAGATATGCACAATCGTGCGCCAGCCGCTCATGTTGTAGGCCACCATAAGCAGCACGGCTGCCAGACATGCCATAGGTATCATATTGATAAGGGGCATGAGGAAGAGGAATATCATCAGCAACACCACGGCGTGGATGATACCGGCCACGGGGGTGCGGCCACCGTTGGTGATGTTGGTCATGGTGCGGGCTATGGCGCCGGTCACGGGGATACCGCCGAAGAGGGGCACCACGATATTGGCAACGCCCTGGCCTATAAGCTCGGTGTTGGAGTTGGTGCGCGAACCGGTGACACCGTCGGCCACCGTCGCCGACAGCAGCGACTCTATGGCACCCAGCACGGCGATGGTAAATGCCGACGGGAGCAGCAGGTTGATGGTAGCCATGTCGAGCTTGAAGCCGTGGGGCGTGGGGATGTCGGTCGACATGCCCTGGAAGCGGCTGCCGATGGTGGCGACGTCGGCAAACGTGTCGCCCGTCAGGTTGAGCAGCCAGAGTCCTATCGTAGCTATGATGATGGCTATCAGCGCACCGGGAAGTTTCTTGGATATTTTGGGAGTCACAATCATGATGGCAAGTGACACTGCGCCTACAAGCAGCGTGGGCCAGTCTATCTTGTCAAAATTGCGGAAATACTCGCCCCACTTCGGTATGAACTCGCTGGGGACATCCTTCAGTCCGAGGCCGAAGAAATCGTTCATCTGCGTCGAGAAAATCGTCAGCGCGATACCCGCCGTGAAGCCTACCACGATGGGATACGGGATAAACTTGATGACCGTACCGAGCTTGAACACGCCCATCAGCACGAGTATCAATCCCGCCATAAACGTGGCAATAGCCAATCCCTCAAGACCGTAGGTGGCGATAATATTGTACACAATCACGATGAATGCACCCGTAGGGCCACCGATCTGCACCGAGCAACCGCCCAACGCCGATACGATGAAACCGCCGATGATGGCCGTAATAAGACCTATTGTAGGGCTCACACCCGAAGCAATACCGAAAGCGATTGCGAGCGGCAACGCCACGATGCCAACCACGATACCCGCGATGACATCAGATCTGAATTTCGCAGCATTATACGTTTTCAAGGCCGAAAACAATTTCGGCTTGAAATCCAATGCATTTGTCATTTTCATAATCTCTTACCTTATATTATAAATACTTAATTGAAAACGGCGGCAAAGTTAGTTAAATCAATTCATAATTCAAAATTCATAATTCATAATTACGGACACTGCGGCGCCAATTATGAATTATGAATTTTGAATTATGAATTGATTTAACTAACTTTGCGGAAAATTTTCAATAAAAGACAATTAACTTATGAAAGCATTCGTTTTCCCCGGACAGGGCGCACAGTTCGTCGGCATGGGCAAAGACCTCTACGACAACGATCCCGTGGCCCGCGAAATGTTTGAGAAAGCCAACGAAATCCTCGGCTTCCGCATCACCGACCTCATGTTCAACGGCACCGACGAAGACCTCCGTCAGACCAAGGTGACCCAGCCCGCCATCTTCCTCCACTCCGTAATTCTCGCCAAGACCCTCGGCGAAGAGTTCCGTCCCGACATGGTGGCCGGTCACTCTCTCGGCGAATTTTCAGCTCTCGTAGCTGCCGGCGCTATGGCTTTTGAGGATGGTCTCCGCCTCGTTTCGGCCCGCGCTCAGGCTATGCAGAAGGCTTGCGAACTCCGTCCCTCCACTATGGCCGCCGTTCTCGCCCTCCCCGATGAAAAAGTTGAAGAAATATGCGAAAGCGTTGACGGCGTAGTTGTCTGTGCCAACTACAACTGCCCCGGTCAGCTCGTTATCTCAGGCGAGGTTGAAGCCATCGACGCCGCTTGCGAGAAACTCCTCGCTGCCGGTGCCAAACGCGCCCTCAAACTCAAAGTAGGCGGTGCGTTCCACTCTCCCTGCATGGAACCCGCACGCGCCGAACTCGCCGAGGCTATCGAAGCCACCACATTCCAGGCTCCCATTTGCCCCGTCTACCAGAACGTTGACGCCCTCCCCCACGTTGACCCCGCAGAAATCAAGGCCAACCTCATAGCGCAGCTCACCGCCCCCGTACGTTGGACTCAGACTATCAAAAACATGATTGCCGACGGCGCTACCGAATTCGTAGAACTCGGCCCGGGCAAAGTGCTCCAGGGCCTCATCGCCAAGATTGACCGCGCCGTAGCCACCTCCGGCAAACAGTGAAATCAATTCATAATGCATAATTTAATTCAATGCATAATTCATAATGCATAATTCATAATTGCCTCCATAGGGAAGTCAATTCACAATGCATAATTGCCTCCACAGGGAGACTAATCCAATAAAAAAAGCCGCGCTAAGTTCAAAACATAGCGTGGCTTTTTTCGTAACTCATAATTGCATGGATAAGGGAGATTGCATGGATAATAATAATTGCATGGATAAAATGCTTTCCAACAGCCTCGGGGTTTGTCGTCAGGTGATTGCCACCGCAGAGAGGCCATCAATTGATTACCTCCAGTTAATTACCTCCATTGAGAGGCCTCCGGCTGTAAGCAATTATGAATTATGCATTATGAATTATGAATTGAATTAAGAATTATGAATTGCCGAAACTCTCACTCTCTGCCCCTTAAGCTTATGCGGGCGCAGGGCGGCGACAACAGCCTCAGCCTCTGCGGCAGGCACTGCCACAAGCGCGTAATGGTCATCGATAGCGATACGGCCCACCTGCTCGCGCGACAAGCCACCCTTCTGCATCACATACCCCGCAACATCACCCTTTGAAATCTTCTCCTTCTTCCCCGCATTAATATAAAGCGTAGCCATCACCCCGCGCGGCAACTGCGCACTGGCGTGGTGGGGCCGTCCCCGGCCGCACTCCTTGTCAAGGTGAGAACGCAACGTCGTGGTGGGGCCGTCCTCGGCCGCACTTCCCAACGTAGTGGGGCCGTCACCGGCCGCACACCCCACCGAGCCGGAGCATGTGGCGGGGGTCTCCTGACCCGCGCTCAATTCGTCATGATTATGTGCGGGCGAGGACGTCCTCACCACACAACCACGCTGAGTGTGTGCGGCCGAGGACGGCCCCACCACCTTGCCATGCGCGGGTCGGGTGACCCCCGCCACATTCTCCGCCACATCTCCCGCCTCAACGCATCGCGAGGGCACTACGCCTGCGGGCAGCGACTCGCCGTCGCTCACTATGGCATAGGCCGTGCCTGTCGCGCCCTGGCGGGCTGTGCGGCCGTTGCGGTGAGTCCATGTCTCGGCATCGCCGGGGAGATGGTAATGCACCACAGCGTCGATGGCGGGAATATCGAGGCCGCGCGCAGCGAGGTCGGTAGCCACCATGACGGGACGCGAACCGTTGGCCAGCAGTTCCACAGCAATGCGGCGCTGCTGCTGGTCGAGCGCACCGTGATAGAGCACGGCATCAGCCCCTTCCTTGCGCAGGTAGTCATAGACGCGCTCGGCACTCTCGCGATGGTTCACAAACACTATGACGCGTCCCGGCTGCTCCGCGCGCAGCAAAGCCCCAAGCGCCGCCAGCTTATCGCGCGATGCCGACTTCACCTCCACTATCTCTATCTCAGGCACAGGCGCGGCGGAAGTGGTGGGGCCGTGCCCGGCCGCACACCCCGCTGTGGCGGAGCACGTGGCGGGGGTCTCCTGACCCGCGCTCAATACGCCTTGATTATGTGCGGGCGAGGACGCCCCCACCACGCTGCCATGTGCGGCCGGGGACGGCCCCACCACTACGTTGCCATGCGCGGGTCGGGTGACCCCCGCCACATTTCCCGCCACATACCCCGCCACCGCTTTGCCGAAGTCGTAGCGGCGGTAGCTGTGCGCTGCGCCGACGAAGTCGGGTAGCGCGTCGTCGCCGCGGGTGGCCGAGGTCAGTATCATCAGGCGCACGCGGCGCAGGCGGCGCGCTATCTTTTCCATCTCGTCCTGAAATCCGAGTTGCAGACACTTGTCAAACTCGTCGATGACGAGGCATCGCGCGCCCGACACGTCGATGTTGCGGCGGTTGAGATGGTCGACCATACGTCCCGGAGTAGCCACCACCACGGCGGGCACTACGCGCAACTCGTTGACCTCGTCGCGCATATTGTGGCCGCCATAGAGCGCCACGCAGCGCACGTCGCCGCCGCCAATCTTGCGCAGCACGCCGGCAATCTGCACCACGAGTTCACGCGTGGGCGCAAGCACCACGGCCTGCACTCCGTCGCGACCGCGCTCCACATCGCGCAGCAACCTCACGGCAAACGCTATCGTCTTGCCCGACCCCGTAGGGGCCGTCAGCATGACGCGCTGACTCTCATCGTCAATCATAGCGCGCTGCATATCATTGAGCGCCTCAACGCCCTCCATAGCGAGCACTCTCTGCTCTATCTCATTTTTCTTCATATCGCGTTAGTATTATTAATTTTCAAAGGTTGCGTGGTGGGGCCGTCGTGGTGGGGCCGTCCCCGGCCGCACTGTGCCACAAAGGTACAACTAATATTACAACAAAAAAAGCCGCGCAATGGTGCGCGGCTCCTTTCAACTTAACTATGATTACCGGGAAAACTCTGCGATTTCACGAATCGCTATGATTTCCGAAAACCATTTTACTGTACAACGAACTTGGTGATGTTCTCGCCATCGGCACGAACATAAACACCGGGAGTGGTGGGCTCTTCGGGGAGAAGGATACCCTTGAGGTCATAGTATCTTACTTCGCCCTCAACACCCTCAAACACGATAACTTCAACTGCGGTCACGGTATCATCGCCGGGTGTAGTGTCATAGGTAGCACCCTTGAGCGAGATGAAGTCATTGTAACCTGTACCGTTTTCGTCGGCTGAGAGGTCCTTGAACTCACCCTCGGCGGGGAGAACTCCGGCGTCGGGCATGCCACCTGCATTGCCGTGCATCAACTCGTTATTAGAGGGCAATTTGCGGCGCTCGCGTGCGGGAGCTGCAGTTTCATCTTCGGGCAGAGGAATTGAAGATTCTACGATTGAGAGGTCACCGAATTTGATACCGCTGTTGTCACCTGAGGGAGTCATATCGCGGTTGAACACATACATTGCAGTAGCATATACTGTAGGAACTTCGTCGGTCTTGAAGCCTTTTGCAACGTAAGTACCGATGAGGGGGTCAGAGTCATTGTCCATAAGACCGGTTATGGGATCAACTTTCTGACCATCGGCGTGACCTTCTACATGAGGCACGAGGTAATCGTAAGTGTACTCATCATCTCCGGCTTTGAATTCGAAGAGATACCACTGCGAATGCAGGTCATAGATGTTTTCATTTGAAGGATCCTCATACTCAAATTCCTCATCGAACGGATCCACCTTGTCAGGCGTGTCGACCAGTTCCTCATGACCTTTATACATCCAGTCATAAGTACCATCGGCTCGACGGATTACACCGAGATGCACGTTATTAAGCTTACCGCCGGTGGTGGTCACAATAGTGCTCTTGGCTTCGATTGTGTAGTCTTCACCGTAGTTGGCGGGCTGGTCAACGAAAGTATAGCCGGTTTCAGGATTCTTTTCAACACGGGGATGATACTCGGTGTTAACCAACGAAATTACAGGCCAGACGGCATTGCGCGGGTGGATACCGTAGAACTCAAGACGATAACGGTTGGGGATATGGTCGGGCTTACCATCCTTATCCACGTCGGCAGTTGCCTCGTCGTGAAGCACGAAGTCAAGGTCGGTGGGTATCTCTTCCTCGTTGTTGCTGTTGAACTTCAACTGATAGTGAATATCATAATAACTATAGATTTCATCAGCAACGTTGGGGCGGGTGAATTCGAGCTGAAGAATCAGCTGACGGGGATTGAAAAACTCATGCTCCAGGTCGACGAATACGTGTGCCGTATCACCATATACAAGATGGTCGGTAGTTGTTGCATGACCCTTCCAGTTATTAGAGGGAACCAGGATTCTACCCCATTTTTTGTCAAATGTCTGATTTTCGGGGTGGATGTAGGTGTAGCGATACAACGGTTTGTAGGGACGGGGGATAACGGGGTCAAAGCCGGTAGCCTCGCTGGTGGAGATAGTGTGGGTGTTGCTTTCAGCATCCTTGTATTCCACGTTGAGGTTTACCTCGAAGTTACCGTCGGCGAGGTTACCGCCACGTTTCACGAGCATTGCGAAGTATTCCTTGTTGGAATGTTCGTTGTTGTCATCGGGGAATTCAAAGTAATGAGCATATCCGCGCATCTTCTCTTCGGTGCGGGCAAGATTGCCATCTTCGTCGGTGATGTCAACATACTCAGTTACCGTGAGGACGGGATAGGGCACTTCGGTTTCGTTCATGACACCATTGTCAATCCAGCTCTGCATTGTGTTGGCATACTGCTTGTAGTCAAGACAACGCACGTAGTAGTTGGAAGTCCACATGTACATTTCAGGGTGATTCTCGAGGAACTCGCTGGCGATAGCCGAATCAACCTTACGGGGGTTATCGGGAATGATAGTGGTGACTTTTCCATCAACGCCCTCTACTTCTACTTCTTTCTCATCAAAGAGGAAGTAGGGTGCGTTATCGTCGGGAGAGTAAGTGAGATAACGACGGGTGTTGCTCGCGCCGAAGTATTTCACACCTGAGGGAATCTCCTCGCCGCTGACACCGGTGTAGGCATCGCGGAGCTCAACCACCTGGAGAGCCACTGCCATGGGGCTCACGAGAGAGTCGTCATAGATAGCGACAGTGTTGGACACTGCTTTCTTCTTTGTACCGTCCTCGAAATATACATAGATATCATACTGATAGAGACCGGGTGCAAAACCTTTACCTGCTACTGTACCGCTGTCGGTGTACTTGGTGAAGCTGTAATTGTCGGCATTGCCCTCGTAGAGGTCCTTTACAGTTACTGTTTCGGTGATATTCTTCTTACCGCCTTCGGGGTAGCCGATGAATGACGCTACGCCGTCAACTACCTTGTAGCGGCGGATTTCGTAAGCTGTAACCACTTTATCCTCGTCGCCGGTAATCTGAGAGTTGCTGATATACCAGTTGTAGCGGATAAAGTTCTTCTTGGTCTTGTCGGCGTTGTCAGTCACGCGGGCGAAGATTGCGGGCGAAGCTGATTCCTGCACGAACTGTATGTAAGAGTCGGCCACACCGTCAACGGGGTTATACCACAGCACCACACGGTTGAAGTAAACGGGAGAGCCATCTTCCGAGATAACATAGTTTGCATCGTCGATCTGACGGCCGTTGCGGTAAAGCTCAACCTCAGTTTCTGTACTAACATTGATATCGCTACCTTTTACATCCTGACGACCACCTTTAGCGATTGCAGGGCCACCGTTTTCGCCGTGCCATGCCGCACCTGTATTAGTGTCGCCGTGAGCGTGGTTCGAGTTACCACCCCAACCGGCCCAGAACTTGATCTCACCGCCAATCCACATGTCGCGTACTACGTAGCAGCTCCAATTGGAAGTAGGCTCCAGACCTTCTTCATCATTGACGAGCTTGACCTTGAAAGCATAATTTTCACCGGCCTTTGTGCTGCCGGTTGCAATTTTTTCCTTGCCGCCGAAAGCCTGATAGAAATCCTTATAGGGGTCCTCATCAAGGTTGGGGAGCTTGGTGTATTCCACAAACTGGGTCTGGGTAGAGAGGAACGAGAAGTTCTCGCCTTCGCCTATGGGCTGATTGAAGTAAACGGGGTTGGCGAGCAGATAGTCGGGCGTAAACGAAGTGTGATACAGATACTCACCGTTACCGTCGATATAGGGCTTGCTGTCAGAGGGGTCAAACTGTATCCAGCCTTCCTGCCATCCGTCGCCCGTATAGTAACCACGTGAATACATTGTAGTGGTACCGCCGCCGGTAGTGTTGCAATACTGGTCGTTGTAGATATTGCTACCTACGAGGGTGAAGAGACGGTTTTTAGCATCCTCGGCTTCAGTGCCGGGAACGAGTTCGAGCGATGAGGGGGTGCCGTTGTCATCAAGAGTTACGATAATTTTCTTGATGTACTTACCCTTACCGTAAGAGTAGTCACCGTCAAAAGTTGAATTGAACTTACGCGTGCCGGGATTGTACCATGTCTCGCCTTTCTTATTGTTCCAGTTATAAGCCGTAGCGGAGATAGCGCTTTTCAGATTTTCTGAATTAAACCCGTAGTCTTTATCACCATCATTTGCATAATATTTGTATTTATGCTTGGTATAGTCAGCATAGTTGTCGACCACGGCTACTGCGAAATATCCGTCGTAGAACACTCTGTTGTTAAGCTCGAGCTGACCGTTGGCACGGGTAAGCTCCCATTCGGGCTGAAGGTGCCATTCACCCATACGCTCGCCCACGATGAAGTAGTGCTTACGGGCAGTGCCGTCAACATTTTTGAAGTCGGCCGAAGTCAAGGGGAGGTTGATATTGACGGTGCCGCGGAAGATTGCTTTAATCTGCTTTCCTGCCCAGTCGATAACAACGGTATAAGGTCCGGAACCGGCGGGAACAGTCCATGCGCCATCAGTGCCTGCCACCATACCGGTGAACTCTTCAGTGATAGCGAACTCATCTTGGGTAGCGGGGTTGTAACGGGCGGTGTTAAGTTTGTTCCAGTTACCGTCGGCATCGCCAATCGTACCTACAACAAAGTTACCTGCAATCTTATCAAGATTGAAAGTGTAGAGACCGTCAGCGCCTTTTGAGGCAGCGGCGAAACGTTCGGGGCTACTATTCGCTCCGTTGGTATAATAGAGATAGATCGTACTGGGATAGTCCACCTCGGCCTGACCGCAGGTTGCAGTCAAAGTCTGAGCGCCCCAATTTACGGTAATAGTATAATCGCCGGCCTCGGTGGTGTGCCATGAACCGCTGTTGTAGTTACCGAACGCGGTATCTTCAGCAGGCACATCAACATCGGAGTTCGGGTTGAAACGTCCGCTATTGTTTTGTATACCGGCCCAGGTGGTTGCGTTGTTATTTTTTGAAAGAACAAAGTTCTTGTTGCTTTCAAGGGTAACATTAAATGTGTAATTACCGTTGTTATCCTCGGTAGCCTCTCCTATCTTTGTCGGGCCGGAGGTGTCATAGAGGTAAAGCTTGCCACGGGAAGTAGCGCCTGCCAAGACTACACGAAACTGAAATTTATTGGGATCGCCATCTTTACCTTTGAGCTCAAAGCGATAGCGGGCATTTTTGGTAAGTCCGGAATAGTAGAACGATTCACCATTATCTGCGGCATCTTCATTCACCCATGTACCGGGGGTGCTGGAACCGCAATTCTTACCGTAAACGTTATATTGATCGTTATTACCCCAAATACTGCGTACTTTGAAGTTAATCCAGCCTTCGTTGGCTGTAAACTCAGCCCACCAAAGCTTCTGCTCACTGTCAAACTGCAAGGTGAAGTCATTCACATTACCCGATACTACATCTATATAGATGCCTTTCGGGTCTTGATTACTGTTGTAATTCCATGCGAGCGCTTTGCCGGGGAGCGCAAAGGCTATCACAAGCAAAGCTAAGAAAGAAATAAGTTTTCTCATGTTTTTTGTAAGTATTATAATTATTGAATTTTTGATTTCGATTGATTTATTTGATTTTCGCTATTTTTCTCTTTTTCTTGAATAATTGTTGGTTTAGTGATTAAAATGGTTTATTATTTCGTTTAATTGATTTATTGTTAATAGATTACATAGACTCCCGCAGTATTTGCAACCGCGACAGCCGTGTAAACGTTGATTGTCATTAGATTATTGATAACCTGTCAATACAATACATGATATAGATTTATGCCGGGACTTGCCTATGCCGATATGCGCTAAGCATATCAAATTCCATTCTTACGCCGGTGGCAATTTACCCGAAAAAACACGTGCCGCAAAGCAGTGTCTCTAACACTTTCCTAATCCGCTTGTCTCTTAGTTTTCCTAATCCTTATTTAAGAAATTTTCAGTTAGTTTATACGGTTATTAATCACATTCTAATCCTTCAACGCCGTATTACGCAGCGCTTCCACCTGCCATTCCGACCCTGAAAACGGGCTACAACCCGCATCAACAGCCGCTTTAACACGCTAAAAGCCACTACATAAGCCAAACGTCTAACCACAAATATAAAAACTTTTCCCCAATCAACCAACTACCCAATACACAGCTTAACATACTTTAACAGTTTGCAGTGAGGAGTATGGCTACAACGTGGTGGGGCCGTCCTCGGCCGCACACTATATGATGATATCCCGTCCAAATATCCAACTACCCTTTTATTCCATTGCTTTAATCGTGCGGCCGGGGACGCAACGTGGTGGGGCCGTCCTCGGCCGCACACTACACACTATATGATGATACCCCGCCCAAATATCCAACTACCCTCTTATTCCATTGCTTTTATCGTGCGGACGGGGACGCAACGTGGTGGGGCCGTCCTCGGCCGCACACTACACACTATATGATGCTACCCCATCCTCGGATCCAACTACTCATTTTATTCCATTGCTTTAATCGTGCGGCCGGGGACGGCCCCACCACGGTGCCCCACCACGACTCCCCCACCATATTGCCCTCGCTATATTGGAATTATTTATATTCCGGATTTACGTAGAGGGTATAGGTGCCTGCGGGGATATATTGAGGATTGTTTTCGATGTATGTTATATAGATTTTTAAATAAACAGAACTTCTGACTATATGGTCGAAACACTCATCTTTCCATAGTTTCCCTTTGCGATGCAATTGTCTGTTTATAATATGTGCGCTATAACTCTTTAAAGCCCCAAGCACACTTTCGGGCGTTACATCGGGGTGAAACCTAAGCAGCAGGTGCACGTGGTTTGGCATTATTACATAGGCAATAATCTCGTACTTATCTTTAGAGTAATAATCTAATGCCGAAATGAGCACTCCCCTTTCTCTCTCATTTTTCAATATGCATTCCCCATAACCTTTGTCGAGGAGGTCCTCAATTCTTGGCCCTACCATATTACGATATAGGTCCGCTGTCTCCGCACTCCAAGGTTTGGGATGCTCATTATTAAACTTATCAATCAGTGTACGCAAATACTCAATTTCAGACTGAGGTAATGAGTCGGCCAGTCGAAATGTAATATACATAATTTTCCCGTCCTGATACCAATGCGGGAGTGCTCCACCACTCTTTATCTGAAGCGGCTGATTCTTTTCATAAAATGGGGTTGTTCCTGACATGGCTGATTTCGGGTTATAATTTATTTCGGGTTATGTGATGATATAGTATTGTTTGGTGTAAGGGAAGGTGGGGGCAGCAAGGTGGTGGGGAAGTCGTGGTGGGGCCGTCCCCGGCCGCACTTTTTATCGTGGTGAGGCCGAGGAACGTGGTGGGGCCGTCCCCGGCCGCACTTTATCAGTGCGGGGTCGCATTTTATCGTGGTGAGGCCGTTTTTTTGTGCGGCCGGGGACGGCCCCACCACGCCCCCCCCCCCGTTAGTACAGGTAGAACATGCGGTCCATCATTTGCCATTTTTCGTCGGCGGTGGCTTCGGCGGAGCAGTCCTGGAAGCGGGCCATGAAGGTTTCCCATTCCTGCTGACGGGGGAGCGTGGCGAGACGTGCCATCGCTGCGTCCCAGTCGAAGTCGAGGGGGGTCTCTACGATCATGAAAAGTTTGTTGTCGAGGATGTAGATTTCCATTTCGAGGATGCCTACTTCGCGGATGCCGTCGATGATTTCCTGCCATATCACGCCTTTGGAATGGGCGTGGCGGTAGTCGTCGATAAATTTCTGATCGCCCGCGCGGAGATTCATTGTGCGGCAGTAGCGCTTCACGGGACCGGAATATTGCTTTACTTTAAATCCTTCCATATTGAATTGATTAGTTATTGAGTTGAACAGTTACTTATTATTACCGCCGGGATTGTTTGCAACATACTCCCGGCGGCAAAAAAAATTATGAATTGTGAATTATGAATTATGAATTGTATTAAGCTTTCAGGAAGCGGGTGCGGTGGCCGTAGATCATGACTACCACGAAGCAGATGAAGGGGAGGGCGAACGAGAGGTTGACGGCGGGCATGCCGAACAGCTCGCCGCAGTCGATGATGCTTGCCTGCAACGGGGGTAGCACCGCTCCGCCGAGAATAGACATGATAAGACCGGCGGCGCCAAACTTGGCGTCCTCACCCAATCCTTCAAGGGCGATACCGTAGATGGTGGGGAACATCAGCGACATGCAGGCCGACACGGCAACGAGGCAGTAGAGACCTCCAACGCCGTCGATGAAGATTACACCCAGCGTGAAGCAGGCGGCGGCGATAGCCAGCGTGCGCAACAGTATGCCGGGGTTGAAGTATTTGAGCAGGAAGGTGCAGACGAAGCGCGAGCAGCAGAATATAATCATGGCGATGATATTGTATTGCTGCGAGAGGACTTCGGCGGCCTTCTCGCCCATACCCTCTTCGACAAACACGCGGGTTCCGTACTGAATGATGAATGTCCAGCACATAATCTGCGCACCGACGTAGAAGAACTGTGCCACGACGCCCTCGCGGTAACGGCGCAGGCGGAAGATGCGCTTGAGCGAACCGAAGAAGTTGATATGCTTGGTTGACTCGCCACACTTGGGAATACCCGAGAAGCGGATCACGAAGAGCATGGCGAGCACCACGAGGCCGATGAGCAGATAGGGACCGATGAGCACCGACAGGTCATGCTCGCGCACTGCCTCGAAGGTGGCTGTGTCCATAGCCTCGCGGGCCGCGGTATCGGCGGGGTCGAGACGGTTCTGGATGAAGTTCATGGCCACGAACATGCCCATGAGCGAGCCTACGGGGTTGAATGCCTGGGCGAGGTTGAGACGGCGGGTGGCGGTGTCCTCCGAGCCCATGGCGAGAATGTAGGGGTTGCACGAGGTCTCAAGTACGGAGAGGCCGCATGTCAGCACGAAGTAGGCCAGCAGGAAGGGGTAATACTCACCCGTTTCCTTGGCCGGGAGGAATAGGAGCGCGCCGAAAGCGTAGAGGCCGAGGCCAAGAAGCACGCCGGCTTTGTAGCTGAAACGGCGTATGAAGATAGCCGCAGGGAATGCCATGGCGAAGTATCCGCCATAGAATGCCACCTGCACGAGAGCGCCCTCGGTGACACTCATGCGGAATATCTTGGAGAATGCTTTCACCATAGGGTTGGTGATGTCGTTGGCAAATCCCCAGAGAGCGAAGCAGCTCGTTATCAACACGAAGGGGAGCACGAAGCTGACTCCATTGAAATGGAGTATCGAATTTTTCTGTGTAGGTTTGTTTTCAGTTTTCATGGAAATGGGTATTGGATTCATAATCGGCACCATGTGGCGGGGGTATTTTGGAAGACCGGTCGGACGAGTCAGACGAGTCGGACAGGTCGGACGGGGCGCGGGGTACGGGGCGGTATGGGGTGCCTTGGCGGAGCCTTGTGGTGCGCGGGTCGGGAGACCCCCGCCACGCCCCCGCCACGCGCCACGCCTGCCGGGGCCGCTACATGGTGCGGGTAATTATGAATTATGAATTGTGAATTATGAATTGTCTCGACCTTTGGCCTGGACAAGGATGTTGCCTATGGCAGTGGCTTCCACGTCGGCGGCTTCCACCTCTATGCCGGCAGCTTTGGCTGTCAGTCGGTTGAGCAGCTTGTTGCGGCTGCCGCCACCCATCACGCGCAGTTTCTTTACCGGCGCGGGCAGGAGGGCGTTGAGCTGACTGATACCCTTGGCATAGCGGCGTGCAAGCGATGCGATGACCACACGGGCGGCCTCGCCGCGGTTGGCGGGCTCGCACAGTCCGTTGCGCTTGCAGTAGTCGGCAAGAATACGGTCCATATTGTCGGCCGAGGCAAACACGGGGTCGTCAACGTCGATGACAGTGTCGATTTCAGCCTGCTCGGCTTCCTTGATAAGGTCAACGATGTCGACGGGATTGCCCTGCTCGGCCCATGCCGCCATGAGGCGCTGCAGGAGCCAGAGACCGGTGATGTTCTGGAGGAAACGGATACGACCGCCCACAGCACCCTCGTTGGTGAAACCTGCCTGACGAGCCTCTTCGGTGAGAATAGGCTCGGCGAGGTCGATGCCGAGGAGTGACCACGTACCCGAACTGAGCCATGCCGTAGTGCCGTCGGACTCAGCTCCGGCGGTGGCATAGACGGCGCTGGCCGTGTCGTGCGAACCCACGGCTATCACCTCAACGGGGTAATCGACGCCGATGGCTGCCGCAACCTCGGGGCGCAGCGTGCCGCGCGAAGTGCCGGGGAGCACTATCTCGCCGAAGATATGGCGGGGAAGGCCGAGTTCGTCGATAAGCTCGTAGTTCCAGTTGCGGGTGCGGGCATCGAGCAGTTGGGAGGTGGAGGCGATGGTGTATTCGTTGGAGGGCTGACCTGTCAGGAAGTAGCTGAAGAGGTCGGGCATGAAGAGCAGGTGACGCGCGGCGCCGAGGAGCGCGGGAGCGTCGCGGCGGAGTGCCATCAGGCGGAACATGGTGTTGATGGCCATGACCTGAGTGCCGTTGACGGCATAGTGGTCGGCACGCGAACGGGTGGCGAAGAATTCTTCGGGCAGTCCGTTGACGGCCTCGTCGCGGTAGCACACGGGGTTGCCGATAAGGTTGCCTCGGTCATCGACGAGTCCGAAGTCAACACCCCAGGTGTCGATGCCGACACTGAGCAGGCGCAGCCCCGAAGCGGCGGCCTTGCGCAAGCCCTCGATCATCTCGGCATAGAGCGAGAGGAAGTCCCAGTAGAGGGTACGGCCGCAACGCACCTGACGGTTGGTGAAACGGTGTATCTCGACGAGTCGCAGCGACTTGTCGGGCTCTATGATGCCTGCAATGACGCGCCCGCTTCCACCGCCGAAGTCAACGGCGATGTAAGCGGGAGTGTCATTGAAAGGCGCGGTATTGCCGGGCGCCATCATTTAGCTTGTTTACCCATGAAGTAGACATCAAGGTCGTCGATCTCTTCGCGTGTCAGCGGGTCGATGTTGTCGCCGTTGAGCACTGCGATGCGGCATGCCATTTCAAAGAACATGGCGCGCTCGAAAGCCTGGTTGAAGTCCTTGCCGCAGGTCACCTGGCCATGCTTGAGCAGCATGATGGAGTTGTGGTCGCGCATGGCGTCGACAACAGCCTTGGCCAACTCGGGCGAGCCGGGACGGTAGTAAGGTATCATGGGTATTTCCTCACCTACGTGCAGGGGGCACTCGGCGGTGAAATTCAAAGTGGCGGGACGCTCCTTACGGCAGGCGATAGCCGTAGCGTAGGGCGACTGGAAGTGGAGCACGCAGCCTACGTCGGGGCGCTCGCGCATCACACCGAGGTGGAACACCGACTCGATGGAGGGACGCACGCCGTTGAGCACTTCGCCGTCGCTGAAACGGCAAAGTGACACGCGGTTGGTGGTCAGGTCGGGCACCCATGAACCGGTGCCTGAGATGAGCACTTCGTCGCCGCGGCGCCATGAAAGGTTGCCGCTGCTGCATACTGTAAGACCTGCGCGACCTACGCGGCGGGCCATTTCCACAAACTGATTGATTTCTTCCTGTGTTACCATGATGCCTTAATTATTTGTAAATGGGACCATAGTTTTTGCAAGCGCGGTAGTCGGAACCCTCTTTGTCCATGCCGAATGCGTTCCATGCTGCGGGACGGAATATCTTGTCCTCGTCAACGTTGTGCATGCACACGGGGATGCGGAGTATCGAAGCGAGAGTGATGAGGTCCTGACCGATGTGGCCGAAGGAGATGGCACCGTGGTTGGCACCCCAGTTGTTCATCACTGAGTAGACGTCGCGGAACGCAGGCTTGTCGCACAGACGGGGCACAAACCAGGTGGTAGGCCAGGTGGGGTCGGTGCGCATATCGAGAGCGCGGTTGATTTCGGGATCGATCTGTACGGTCCAGCCTTCGGCAATCTGGAGAACCGGGCCGAGACCTTTGACGAGGTTGAGACGTGACATGGTCACGGGCATGCCGCCCTTGGAGAGGAAGTTGGACGAGAAGCCACCTCCGCGGAAGTAGTCACGGTCGGCAGGATACCAGGTGGTAGCCTTGAGACAAGCCTTCACGTCGTCCTCTGTAACGTCGCCTACCTGTTTCATCACGGGGTTGCCCTCGGCGTCGGTCATTTCACCGGTAGCGTCGAGAGTGGTGGCGCCGGAGTTGATGAGGTGGATGATACCGCCGGCTGCACGACCGGTGAGTTCCTTGCCGGTGACGCGTTTTACAGCCTCGGGGCTCCAGTAGGTGCGCACGTCGGAGAATATCTGTGCGGTGCCTGTGAGCAGGTGGCCGAAGAGCATTGCCACGCCGTTGCAGGCATCGTTCTCGGTAGCGAGTACGAAGGCTTCGCGGATACCGTTCCAGTCAAACGAGGTGTTGAGGAGAGCTTCAGAGAAGTCGCCGTTGGGATAGAAGTCGGTCCACTGACGCTGGCCCTGGAAACCGGCTGCGATGGCGTTGTGGCCGAGCGCTTCTTCCTTGAAGCCGAGTTCGAGGAGTTTGGGGTTGCCGATCATGAGGTCGCGCATGATGATGGTCATCTTGACGATGAATTCCCAGTCGGCATCTTTCTGCTCGCGGGTCTTGCGTTTTTCGGGGTGGTTCTTGAAGTCCTCGCCTTCGTTCACCTTGCAGTTTTCGCGGGTCCAGGCCATAGCCTTTTCATATTCTTCCTGATCGTAGATGCCTTCGGTCATGCGGCGGATGATTTCGGTGAGGTCGATTGACTCACAGCGCATGCCGAGGTATTCCTCGAAGAAGTCGGGGTTGACGATAGAGCCGGCGATACCCATCGATACCGAGCCCATGGAGAGGTAAGAGCGACCTCGCATTGTAGCCACTGCCATAGCGGCGCGGGCAAAGCGGAGTATCTTCTCAGCCACGTCGGCGGGGATGGTATTGTCTTCGATATCCTGCACGTCGTGTCCGTAGATGCCGAATGCGGGCAGACCTTTCTGTGCGTGGCCTGCGAGAACAGCGGCGAGATATACGGCTCCGGGGCGTTCGGTGCCGTTGAAGCCCCAAACTGCCTTGGGCCAGTAGGGATTCATATCCATTGTTTCGGCGCCGTAACACCAGCAAGAGGTCACTGTGATAGTAGCGCCTACGCCTTCGCGCTCGAATTTCTCTGCACAGGCAGCGCTTTCAGCCACGCGGCCGATAGTGCCGTCGGCGATAACGCACTCAACGGGAGTACCGTCGCCGTGACGCAGATTCTTGGAGATGAGTTCTGCCACAGCTTTGGCAAGATTCATTGTCTTTTCTTCGAGGCTTTCACGCACGCCACCCTGACGACCGTCGATGGTGGGACGAATACCGATTTTGGGATACTTTTTCATGATGTTAAATGATTGTTATGAGTTAGGTATTTTGTTGTTTATTGTTAGGTGTTGTATTTGTTTATTGTTAGGCGTCTTATTTGTTTTTATTAGATGCCTTATTACTGTCGTATGTCAGGTTATAGTTTCAGGAGGTAATCCTGTTATGACGCAAATTTAGCATTTTTTCCTCACTCAATAAAGAAATAAATGCGTCATTCTTTGCCACAAATGCTGATTATCCACCCACAAACACCCAATATCCCCTCCTCCGCTCCCTTCTCCCCCACCCTCATAGCCCGGAAAGCCACGACCGCCCTAAAAAGGAAAGCCGGGCCGCATCGCGATGTGCGATGCAGCTCGGCCGTAAAAGTTATATCGATAAGCCCGAAAGCCATCGGGCCGGATGGCCTGAGGCAAGCCTGCCTATAGTAGCAAAGCGGCCATGCCGACTGGCCTTAGATTAGGATGTCCATCGACGGAGGTCAGCAAGTCTGTCGGCCGGAGGTCAGCAGGTCTGTCCAGGCAAAGCCCGCTTGCGGGCGCGGTCGCCTCTCAAGCAACCGGCCCCTTACTCCTCGGTGAAGTCAGTTACTTCAAAGCCGCCGGCGTCGAACTCGTCGTCGTTGAAGGTGGCGTCGCCGTAATACTCGTCGTCGAGGCCGAGGTCGAGACCTGAGTCAGTAGTCTGCGCGTCGAGCTTGGCATTGAACTCGTCAAAGTCAACATTCTGCGGAGGAGGAGTGCCGAGCGATGCGCTGCAGAGGGGATCTTTCAGCGACTTGCCCGGAGTCATTTCCTTCATCTCCATGAAGAATGAACGGTCGGTCAGATAGTCGAAGTTAAATATGAGGCGCTGGCCCTCATCCTCGATAAGGTCCTCAAGCACGCAGTCCTCCATGAGGTAGATATCCTCGTCGGAACGCGAACCCATATCCTCCATTGTGATTTCGCGGGTCTTTTCCCAGTTTGACTCGCAGAGGAAGAACGAGCAGAACTGATTTTTGTCGTAGTCGACACTGTCGCAGATGGCGTTCTTCAGATCGAGGAACGTAGCACCGGCGTCAATAACAATCACGCGCTTGAAGTTTTCTACTTCGTCGGAAATTATATTGAATGTAAATGTCATATCGGTATATACTTTTGAATATAGACTGAATATTTATAACAATTGCCACATACTCGTCAACCGCTCTTAGTCATTGACCACGCCGGGATCGACGGGCAACGGACGCTTGAACACCTCTTTAAACGAGATGAGCGATTCGCTGCGCGACAGCCCGAGTTTCTGCAACTTGTGGTGAATGAGATGGAGCAGATGGTCGTTGTTGCGGGCATAGATTTTGATGAAGAGGTCATACTGACCTGTAGTGAAGTGACACTCAACCACTTCAGGTATCTTGCGCAATTTTTCTATCACATCGTGGAACGAGGCGGGGTCCTTCAGGAAGAAGCCCATATAGGCGCAGGTGTCGTAGCCTATAGTGGAGGGTTCAACCAACAGTTCGGTGCCTTTGATGACACCCGATGCCTGCAGTTTTCCGATACGCTGATGCACGGCGGCGCCTGAGACGCCACATTCGCGCGCAATTTCCAGGAAAGGCTTGCGGGCATTTCCCGTCATCATTTGTAAAATCTTAATGTCGAGGTTATCAAGCTGAGAATGAGCCATAGTAGCTTTGTAAAATTTTTATGCGGTTATATTTCATAGTGCAAATATAATGAATATCATAGTTTTTCAAGCGTATAATGTTATTTTTTTTATATTTTTGCAACATGAAACGTATATTCACTCTTCATACCATGGCAATCGCGGCCCTTACAGCGCTCGCGATGCTTGCCTCGTGCGCCTCGCGCGACAGCCACCGCAAGGCCGTCGCAGTCAGTCTGCCACCCCAGGCCTCACTGCTGCGGGAAATTACCGGCGACTCCATCGACATCATCACCCTCATGGCCTCCGACGCCAATCCCGAGTCATTTGAGGTAACAATCAAAAACATGCGCGGCATCGCCGACGCCGACCTCTACATGAAAGTAGGCAACCTCGCCTTCGAGGAGACCCTCACCGACCGCATCTCCCAAGCCAACAACTCGCTGAAATTCACCGACATCTCCCAAGGCATCACCCCCATCTACGGCACCCACTCCCACCCCGCCGGCAGCCCCGCCCACTCCCACCCTGCCGACCACGACCACGAAAATCTCGCGGTTGACCCGCACACGTGGACGTCAATCACCAACCTTAAAATCATGGCTGCCAACATGTTAGATGCCATCAACGACATCGATCCGACCAATAAAGCCTACTACGACGCTAACTATCAGCAACTTATCCATCGCCTCGACTCCATCGACACCGCCATCTCCTCCCGCCTCTCCTCCTCGTCGAGCAAGGCATTCCTCATATGGCACCCGTCGCTCTCCTACTTCGCCCGCGATTACAACCTCAACCAAATACCTTTAGGTCAGGACAATAAGGAGATGACCCCGGGGCAAATGCGCGACACCCACGAGCGCGCCGCCAAAGAGGACGTGAAAGTAATGTTCATACAACAGAATTTCGACGCCAACCAGGCGCAAACCATTGCTGATGAGCTTGGTGTGACCGTCGTCCAAATCAATCCTCTCGATGCCGACTACCTCCGTCAATTTAACATCATCGCCAATGCTCTCGCACAATAATACAGAATCAATGCCCGGGGCGGGATCGAAGCCCGGGGCGGGGCTGACGTATGCCAAAGCGCCCGCAACCCATTGCTGCAATGACCATTGCCTGCACCATGGCCGACGCACTGACGGCGATGCCCGCAATGTCATCATCACCCTTGACAATGTAGGCCTGCGCCGCGAAGGCAAAATAATACTTGAAGATGTGAGCCTCAGCATCGCGCAGGGCGACTTCCTCGCCATCACCGGACCGAACGGCGGCGGAAAAACCACCCTCCTGAGGCTGATACTGAGATTGTTGAAACCGACGGTGGGACGTGTAAGTTACTTCAACCACGGCACTCCCGTCGACCGCCTGCCCATCGGCTACCTGCCTCAGAAAAACATGATTGACTCGCGGTTTCCCATCACCGTCAAGGAGGTGATAACCTCGGGACTCATAGCAATCAAGGGACTCGACAAAGCGGAACGGGCCGAACGCGTTGAACGCGCCATAGCTACCGTAGGACTTGACAGCCGCCGCGACTTCACCCTCGACCGTCTGTCGGGCGGACAGTTGCAGCGCACTCTGCTGGCACGCGCTATCATAAGCTGCCCGCAGATACTCGTGCTCGACGAACCGCTGAGTTACCTCGACAAGCAGTTCGAGCACCGCGTGTATGATATAATTTCGGAACTGGCACCCACTACAACCATCATACTCGTGTCACACGAGATGTCGCGCATAGCCTCGATGGCCAACCGTCATATCATCGTTGACCACCGCCTCGAAGAGTGTACAGCCGACCACCATTACTTCGCAATCGACTGCCCCCACGACCGTTAACCGGCCGCTCACTGCGCTATATCAGCGGGAGGCAAAGAGGGCGCGGTTGGCGCGCAGCCAGCGGTCGGAACGCAGACGCAGGAGGAAGATAGCGCCACGGAAACAGAGTTCGATAGCCATCGCAATCCACACGCCGCGCAGTCCGAGCGTCGGGGCAAGTATAGCGGCAAGCACGATGCGCACACCCCAGATGCTGCCAAGATTCATGCCGGCAGGAACGAGCGTATCACCCGCACCTACAAACACACCGTAAGCCACTATCGAAGCAGCAAACATCGGTTCGGCAAACGCCTCGATACGAAGCACTTCCGTACCCAAAGCGCATATCTCGGCCACCGGCGATATAATACCCATCATCAACGGAGCAGCAACATACATCACCACGCCCATCAGGGTCATCACCAGTATGCCTGACCACACAGTAATTTTCGCAAAACTTCGGGCGAGTTTCTCACGTCCAGCCCCAAGGCTCTGACCTACAAGGGTTGTGGCCGCCTCACTGATACCGTAACCGGGCATGTAACAGAGGCTTTCAGCCGTGACGGCAAACGCGTTGGCCGCGATAGCCACAGTGCCGAGCGGCGCCACGATAGCGGTGATAAATACCTGAGCACCACACATCAGCATGTGCTCCACGCCGAGCGGAGTGGATATGCGGAATGCGCGGTTCATGCAATTGCGCTTGGGCAGGAACGACCCGTGGCCGTCACGCAGATTGAGCTCCTTGTTGCGACGCCACAGATACCACAGCATGACCACAGCCGCCACCACTTCGGCAAGAGCCGTTCCTATGGCAGCGCCGGTCACACCGAGACCGGCACCGGGGATATGTATCACAGTGGAACCGAGCGTAATATCGTGACCGTCAAATATAAGCAAAGCGTTGAAAATGACATCAAGCACACATATACCCGTATTGACGATGCCGGGGAAAAGCGTGTTGCCACTGCATCGCAGCATCGCACCGCTTAAGAAGCTGATTTGCAGCACGGGAAGCGAAATGCAGAACACGAGGAAATAGGACGACGCATCGGCCGCAATCTCCTCTCCCCCACGGAGCCACAACGGCAGACTGCCACTGATACCGATGCCGAAAAGTGCAAGTAACACACTGAAAATCACCACCGGGAGAAAGGACTGACGGAGCACAGCCTCGGCCCCCTTACGGTCGGAAGCACCGATGCGGTTGGCCACCTGCACCGAGAAACCTGACGCTACAGCCGAGCAGAGTCCCCACAGAAGCCATGTCGAGGTAGCCATCAATCCGATTGAGGCCGACGACTCAGCACCGAGCGACCCCACCATTGCGGCGTCGATATACTGCATCACGATAGTGGAAAGCTGCGCTATGATAGCCGGCCAGGACAGTACGGCAGTGAGCCGCAACTGCTGGCGCAGCGACATGCTCTCTCCGCTACGTATCATTGTTAGCAAACTGTCTCGTTCGGTTGATGCCATGATAACCCTGTATAATAGTTTATATTAGTTACTACTCTGTTTTAAAAATATTTACACAAACCGTGAGCCTGCACTAAAGCGACTTGGCAAAGCGGATTATGCGGTCAATACCGTCGGCAACGAGCGCACGCGGAGCTGCGAGATTGATACGCACGAACTGCTCCCCTGCCGGGCCGTAGATGATACCCGGACTCAACATAACACGTTCTTTCTCTTCAAGTTGCGCTGCAAATTGCTCGCCGTTGAGACCCGAAGGCGCGATGTTGAGCCAAAGCAGATATGTACCCTCTAAAGGAGTGACGGTGTAACCGGGAAGTTCATCGGCAAAACGCTGCGCGGCAAACTTGTAGTTACCATACAGATAATCAACGAGTTCGGCGAGCCACTGCTCCCCCTCGTTGTAGGCGGCAATAAGTCCGACTACGCCAAACGGATTGACATCGCACACCTCATTGTCGTTGATGGCACGGTCGATGCGGGCGCGCATCTGCTCGTCGACGCACACGATGTTGGCAATCTGCAGACCCGCCGTGTTGAACGCCTTGCTCGGCGAGTTGCAGCACACGCAGCGCGCGGCATACCCGCTGCCGAGAGTAGCGTAGGGTGTATATTTGAAACCGCTGAAAGTCAGTTCGCAATGTATCTCGTCGGACACCACTATAACATTGTTACGCAGGCATATATCACCGATGCGGCGCAGTTCGTCGGCCGTCCACACCCGGCCCGCAGGATTGTGAGGGTTGCAGAGCAGCAGCATGGTTGCACGCGGGTCGGCGGCGCAGCGTTCAAGGTCGTCAAAATCAATGGAGTAACTGCCATCGGCATGGTAGACGAGCGGACTCTCGAATATCTCGCAGCCATTGTTGCGTATTGACGAGAAGAAACAATTGTAGACCGGGGTCTGCACGATGACCTTGTCGCCCGGACGGGTCAATCCCTTGATAATAGCGGAGATAGCGGGGACGACGCCCGACGTGTAAATCACGTGGTCAGGGTTGATGGCCCAACCGTGGCGACGGCTGAACCAGCCCGTGAGAGCGTCGTAGTATTCCTTACCGACTTTAGTGTAGCCGAACACACCGTGGGCCACGCGGCGCTGCAAAGCCTCGATGATGCAGGGCGCGGTCATGAAATCCATGTCGGCCACCCACATAGGTAGAATGTCGTCGGAGGCGGGTGTATCCCATTTATAAGAGCCGGAGTGGCGTCGGTTGATTATGTTATCAAACTGTCCCATAGTTATATACAAAACTTATATAGGTCTATAAAAAGATTGTATGGGCACACAATCCGTGCGCCCATACAAAGTTACATAATATTTTGGAAAAACGTTATATATTGCCTGTCGGTAATACAGAGTTTCCGTTTCCCTATATTTGTCAACAGGGTATGAGTTCAGATTGCTTTGAGAGTGAAGTGGAGTGTGCCGCCATTGATGATAGCGTCGTGGGGGATGGCAGTACCTTCGAGCGGTTTGCCGTTGAGAGTCACGCTGTCGATGTAGATTGCATCGGCCGACGGACGGTCAGCGGTAATCACAAACTGCTTGCCCGAGGGGAGGTTGTAGGTCACTTTGTCGAAATAGGGGGAAGTGATTTCATATTCGGGCAGACCGGGGCAGAGGGGATGGAATCCTGACGCGGCGAGAATATACCATGCCGACATCTGTCCGACGTCCTCATTGCCGCAGAGACCGTCGACCGTGTTGCGGTAGGCGTAGCGGCATATATGGTTGGTCCACTTCTGTGTAAGCTCAGGAGCACCAAGGCGGTTGAAGAGGAAGGGGACGTGATGCACAGGTTCGTTGGCGTGGTTGTAATATTCATTCCACCAGAACTCTACCGGGGTATTCTCAAACATTGACTCAAGGTCGGCCAGCGTAGCTTCGCGGCCACCCATGAGTTCGACCATGCCGTCAACATCGTGGGGCACGAACCAACCCTGCTGATAGGGATTGCTCTCGATGCAGCCGTACCATTCCTGCATACGGCCTTTCTCGGGCCAGTCAACCCAGGTGCCGTCGGCATTGCGGGGACGGAACCAACCCTTCTCCGAGTCAAAAATCTTACGGTAAGCCTGACCGCGTTCGTTATATTCCGCCTCGGCTGCGGCATCGCCCATCAGACGGGCCAAACGGCCTACACACCAGTCGAAATAAGCATATTCAAGAGTCTCCGAGATAGAACCGGGAGTGTAGCCCACTTCGGGGTGATGGCCGATGCGGTCGGCAGTGTTGCGGCACTGAGCGAACGCCTTGTTCATATCGAAATCAGTGATACCTTTGGCAGCGGCATCAAGTATCACGGCAATGGCGGGGTTGCCTACCATGCAGCCGGAGTAAGCGTTGAGCAGCTCCCAGCGGTCGTAGACACCGGTACCGTTCTCTTCGGCCATGTCGATGAATGAGTTAATCATGTCGCTGACAACATCGGGGTTGATGATAGTCTGGAGCGGGAACTGGCTACGGAACACGTCCCAGCCGCTGAACACCGTGCGGCGTGTATAGCTGTCGGAGGTGTGGATGCGGTGGTCGGCACCGGGATACTCACCGGTGACGTCGGCAAAGCAGCGGGGGTCAATCATCGTATGATAGAGAGCCGTGTAGAAGATAGTGCGGTCGTCGGGAGTGCCACCCTCTACGGTGACCTTAGAGAGCGCCTCGTCCCAGAGCGAAGCGGCCTGCTCGCGGTAGTAATCGAAGTCGCCCGAAGCAGCGAGGTCAGCCTTATAGTTGGCCTCCGCTCCATCCATGCTGACAAACGAGATGGCTGTGCGGAGAGTGACATCATCACCCTTCTGCGTGGGAAACTCGGTGAAAAATCCGAGGTGGTTACCCTCGTAGGCCTTGATGCCGCGAACAACCTCGGCATTGGCAGTGCGTTCGGCAAACTCCTTGGACGTAACAGAGTTAAGATGGCGGTCAGCGCCGGCAGGGACTGTCGCGCTCCACACACCGTAGTCGGTCATCGGACGAGAGAAAACGGAATAGAAATATACGGTATAGTCGGCATGACCACTACCGTCGCCCCAGCCACCACCGTCAGGGGTGCAAACCATCCAGCCGCGAATGGTGGAATCGTTGACCACCTCGACACGCTGGCGCACCGAAGTGCCACCCACACGGCGGGCAAGGTCAACCTGCACGCGGGCAGTATCAGCCTCGGGGTAGGTGAAGCGCATGACGCCTCCGTGGGGCGTGGCCGTCACTTCAGCCTTAATATCGTAATCGGTAAGTTGCACACCGTAGTAACCCGCCTTGGCGGTTTCCGAGTCCTTGTCGTAGCGCGAGCGGTAGCCGGCCTCGGGGTTGTCGAGGTCGCCGCGCCAGGTGTGGAGAGGGCCCACGGTAGGCATAACAAGGAAATTACCCATGTCGCCATACCAGCCTATGCCACTGAGCTGCGTCATAGCGAAACCCTCAATCGAGGTATGTTCCGACGAGTAGCCCGAACCGTTGTCGCCGCCCGTGATGGTGTTGGGGCTCACCTGCGTCATGCCCCACGGCGTGGCAGCGCCGGGGAAAGTCTTGCCAAGGCCATGCTCGGCATGGGCGATAGTAGTGTTGGTGGAAGCACCGATGATAGGATTCACATAATCGGAGAGACGTCGGTCAGCCGCATTACCGCACAGTATCGAGGCGGCAAAAAGACAACCGGCAATGGTAAAAGATTTTTTCATTTTGCAATAATAATCGGTTAGGTTGGTTTTACAATTGCAAAAGTAAGAAAAATAAATGACTTATTACATAGGCAGATAATGAAATTTCCGAAATCGGCTCAGTCAGCAAAATATTTCTTGCCCAACGCCCTGATTTTACTATTTGTGAAAAACTGAAAAATTTGACTTATGACGCAAAAGTACAATTTTTTGGCGCATTATTAAGGGGCGATTGGCGCAAAGCAGCCCATTTTTGGCCCGCATGTAACTTGACAGGAACAGGAGTGTTTAGTAATTTTGCAAAACAGGTTTATCACCTCCTCCATGAAAACTGACTCACCCTTTAATACCCTATAACAAACCAATGAAAAGTGCCCGACTTATTCTTCCCGCCCTGCTCTCGCTCACAGCTGTCACTGCCAACGCCGAGAGTCTGACACCGTCACACAAAGAGAACCGTTGCCAGAAAGAGATGAGAGAACGCGGTTACGGCATGTTCATCCACTTCGGCATGAACACCTTTATAGATAAGGAATGGTCAGAGGGCGTAGAACCCGCCACCACCTATAACCCCACCGAACTTGACTGCGACCAGTGGGTGCGCACCGCCCGCGACGCCGGTTTCAAATATGTGCTGCTCGTGACGAAGCACCATGACGGATTCTGCCTTTGGGACAGCGCCGTCACCGACTACGACGTGGCATCGTCGGGCAACACCACCGACGTGGTGAAAGCCGTTTCCGACGCTTGCCGCAAATACGGACTCGAATTCGGAGTCTATTACTCGCTCTGGGACCGCCATGAGCCCACCTATCAGGAGGAGGACTTCAGCGGCTACCTCAAATTTATGGACGCGCAGCTCACCGAACTGCTCACCAACTACGGCGATGTGTGCGAGATATGGTTTGACGGCGGCTGGGACAAGAAGCCCGAAGCGTGGAACATACCCCACATCTACGAACTCGTGAAATCGCTGCAGCCCAACTGCGCCATGGGGGTCAACAACAGCGCCTATCTCCCCGCCACCGACCTGTCAGCCAACATATACGGTTCGGCCGACCCCGACCACATGACAGGAGAGTATGACGTGCAATTCGGTTACTTCCCCATGGACTTCCGTCTCAAAGACCCCTACATAGCCAACTGGCGCGACAACAAGATTTACAACGTCGACGGCGAGGACTACTACCTCCCCTTCGAGCATACCATATGCCTGAGCAAGCAGTGGAACTGGTTTCAGAAGGACCACCCGATGGAGACCCGCGACGTTGACGAACTCGAAGAGCTCTTCTACCGCACCACGGCCAACAACAACACCCTCGTGGTCAACGTGCCGCCGGACGAACGAGGTCTCATGCGACAGAACGAAATCAACACCCTGCTCGAACTCCGCGACCGCATTGGCCTCAACCCCAAGGATAAGAAGTTCCGACACAAGTCGCTCAACACGCCCATCTCGATGGGACAGCCGAGCCGCGCAACGTCGGTCTACAGCGACGAGTACGGACCGGAGAAAGCATTTGACGGCGGCCTTTACCGCCGCTGGGCCTCAACCGAGCCTGCATGTCAGCTCGAAGTCGATCTCCCCGCAGGAAAGACATTTGACCGCATTTCAATATTTGAATACATGGACGAGGTAGTGGCCCCCGACGGCTTCTCGCGCCGACGCACCAACCGCATCACCGACTACACCATCGACGCCTACAACAACGGCGAGTGGGAGACAATCTACATGTCGACCGAGCCGATGGGCGACTGCAAGGTAATAAACTTCGCCGCGCCTCAGCGTGCCGAGCGTCTGCGCCTCAACGTCAGAAATGCCACCGCTCCCCCGTCGATTTACGAATTTTCGGTGTACTCATCAGAGAAATAGATAACTTTAACCAAATACACAAACCATTCATTAACCGACATGATTACAAAGACTGCAAAAACTCTTCTCGCGGGTATCATCACGCTGACAGGAGCATTGTCGGCCACAGCCCAGGAGCTCTACAAGGACATCAACCAGACTCCCGAGGCGCGTGCCAAAGACCTGCTTGACCGTCTTACCATCGAAGAAAAAGTGTCGCTTCTCTACGCGACCTCACCCGGCATCGAACGCATGGGTATCGACAAATACTACATGGGCAACGAGGCACTGCACGGCGTAGTGCGCCCCGGCAAGTTCACAGTATTCCCTCAGGCTATCGGTCTGGCAAGTATGTGGAACCCCGACATGCAAATCAGAGTAGCCACCGTGGCATCGGACGAAGCCCGTGCCCGCTGGAACGAACTCGACCGCGGCAAGAAGCAGACAGCACAATTCTGCGACCTGCTGACATTCTGGTCGCCCACCGTCAATATGGCCCGCGACCCGCGCTGGGGACGTACCCCCGAAACCTACGGCGAGGACCCCTACCTGTCGGGCGTGCTCGGCACACAGTATGTGCGCGGCCTTCAGGGCGACGACCCCCGCTACCTCAAAATCGTATCAACCCCCAAGCACTTCGCAGCCAACAACGAGGAGCACAACCGCTTTGAATGTCAGGCCGAAATCAATGAGACCGACATGCGCGAATACTACCTCCCCGCTTTCGAGCGTTG
The DNA here is from genome assembly GCA_014801075.1 of Barnesiella sp. Lineage (GTDB taxonomy): Bacteria > Bacteroidota > Bacteroidia > Bacteroidales > Muribaculaceae > JAGBWK01. The sequence goes on from JAAVEW010000011.1 coordinate 190,991, forward strand.
CGTAAAGGAGGGTAACGCACAGTCAATCATGACCGCCTACAACGCCATCAACGGGGTGCCCTGTACGGTCAATAACTGGCTGCTCAAAAAGGTACTCAAACAGGACTGGGGCTTTGACGGCTATATCGTGTCGGACTGCGGCGCTCCCGGCCTCGTGATGTGGAACCACCACTATGCCAAGACTCCCGAAGCGGCAGCGATGATGTGTCTGCAGGCCGGTCTCGACGTGGAGTGCGGCGACTACATCTACCGCCAGGCACTTCTCGACGCCTACAAGCAGTATATGGTGACAGAGGAGCAGATTGACTCGGCAGCCTACCACGTGCTCCGTGCCCGCATGCGTCTGGGCATGTTTGACGACCCCGAACTCGTACCCTACAACCACCTCGACCCCTCGATAGTAGGTTGTCAGGAGCATCAGGACCTCGCTCTTGAGGCAGCCCGCCAGAGCATCGTGCTGCTTAAGAACAGCAAAAACATGCTTCCCCTCAACGAAAAGAAACTCAAAAAGATAGCCGTAGTCGGCATCAACGCCGCCAATCATGAATTCGGCGACTACTCCGGCGAACCGGTTAGAGAGCCCGTATCGGTGCTTGAAGGCATACGCAACCGCGTGGGCAACGACGTGGAAGTGCTCTACGCACCCTGGACATCCAATGAAGAGGGCTTCCAGCTCATCTCGGCCGTCAACTTCCCCGAAGGTCTCAAAGCCGAATACTACGACAACCCCAAGTTTGAGGGCACACCCAAGACCCGTACCGACAAGTCAATCAACTTCGAACCCGCCAACCAGGCGCCCGACCCCTTCCTCCCCGCATCGCCCCTGTCGATACGCTGGACCGGCAAACTCGTGCCCACCGTTTCGGGTCAGCACATTCTCAGCTTTACCAGCGATGACGGTGTGCGCGTATGGCTCGACGGCGAACTCGTAATCGAGGACTGGGATGTCCACGCACGCCGCGACGAGAAAGCCGTGCTCAATCTCGAGAAAGGCCGCAGCTACGACCTCAAGGTTGAATACTACGACGCCGGCGGCGACTGCATAGCACGCCTCAACTGGATGGTGCCCGAGGCAGGCAGCAACGTGATGGAAGATATGTTTGGCGACGCAGCCAAGATAGTGAAGGAAGCCGACGTGGTTATCGCCGTAATGGGTATCAACCAGTCAATTGAACGCGAAGGTCAGGACCGCGTGACCCTCGGACTTCCCAAGGACCAGCAGATATTCCTCAAAGAGGCTTACAAACTCAACCCCAACACCGTGCTCGTGCTCGTAGCGGGCAGCTCGATGGGCATCAACTGGGAGTCGGAAAATCTTCCCGCCATCGTTGACGCATGGTATCCCGGCGAATCGGGCGGTACAGCCGTTGCCGAGGTGCTCTTCGGCGACTACAACCCCGCCGGACGTCTGCCTCTGACATTCTACAGCTCTATCGAGGACCTTCCCGACTTCAACGACTACAACGTCAAGAACAACCGCACCTACATGTACTTCACCGGCAAACCCCTCTACGCTTTCGGCCACGGATTGAGCTACACCAAGTTTGACTACCGCAACCTCAAAGCTACCCAGGACGATGAAAACGTGACCCTGACATTTGACATCAAGAACTCAGGCAAGCAGGACGGCGACGAGGTGGCACAGGTCTACATCCAGTTCCCCGAAATCGAGGGCGTCAAGACCCCCATCAAGCAGCTCAAAGGATTCAAGCGCGTCAACATCAAGAAGGGCAAGACCGAAAAGATGGAAATCAGCGTGCCTAAATCAGAGCTCCGCCTCTGGAACGACGACAAGAAGGAATTCTACACCCCGCAGGGTACCTACAACTTCATGGTAGGCAAGGCATCCGACAACATCGTGCTCCAGACTCCGGTCACTATCTAACTGTCATCACAAATCCAACTTAACATTCACCCTAAACAATCATCCTCATCATGAAATTTACAAAATTATTAGCAGCTGTTGCCATCGCGGCACTTGCAATGCCGGCAAATGCCGAGCAGCACATCGAACGCGAATACTACGAATGGAGCGACGTGTGGTTGCCCGCTGCCGACCGCAGCGACCTGCCCCACATCCTCATCATCGGCAACTCCATCACCCGCGGATACACACCCAAGGTGGAACCGCAGTTTGAGGGCCGCGCTTACGTGGGCCGCATATCCAACTCCAAGAGTCTCGGTGACCCCGCGCTCTTCGACGAACTCGAAGCGATACTCAAGCACAACAAGTTTGACATCATCCACTTCAACAACGGACTCCACGGAGCCGGTTACACCGAAGAGGAGTATGACAAGGCTTTCCCCAAGCTCATCAAACTGCTGCGCAAGTATCAGCCCAAGGCCAAACTGATATGGGCAACAACCACTCCCGTGCGCACCGGCGACGACATGACCGGTTTCACAGAATTTTCCGACCGCGTCATCGTGCGCAACGAGATTGCCAAGAAGCATATCGAGAAGGATGGCAACATCATGGTCGACGACCTTTGGGCCGTCGTGGTTGACCACCCCGAATACTATGCCGGCGGCGACGGTACCCACCCCGTGGAGGCCGGTTGGGAGGCTTTGGCCGCTCAGGTGACCAAGGTTCTCAACGAGGTGCTCAATAGCAAGTAATTTCACGATCAGGATATAATTGAAGTAAAAAAGATAAGATATAAGGTTTGTAGCAGCGGGCTGCGCGTGATGCGCAGCCCGCTTTTTTGTGAACTTAATAAGCGTAAAGGGTGTTTAAAAAATGTGAAGCATGTTAAGTGTTACTTATGCTGCCGGATTTTATTAACTTATAATATAATTTTTATTTTCATCTATTTATTATGAAAGCATTACGGGGTTACACTCTCTTTGCCGGCATAGCATTGACTGCTGCGGCATCGGTAAGCGCAAATGAAACAGGTACGGCGAGCGCAAACGGTACAGTTGCGGAAACTGAGGACGAACTGGCCATCGACGCAAACGGTACGGTCTACACTGACAGCACCGAGCAATCGGACTATGTACCGGTGCCCGAGGAGGCTGTTCTCCTGTCGGGAGGACAGAACGGCGTTCACCGCAAAATTATCGGCGTACTCTATGACGCCTCCGACCTCCATTTCCAGGATGCCACCGTGCCCCGATTCCTCATGATTGACCGTCAGGGCAACACCCTTTTCGGCATCGGCGGATATGTAGAGGGCGTGGCTCAATATGACTTCGGCGGCGCTATCGACAACTCCGGTTTCATAACCAACGATATTTCAGTGCCCTCCAATCCGGGCATGCGCAACCGCCTGGCAGCTGACGCTACCCACACCAACATCGTGCTGCAGTTGTTGAGAAAGACACCGCTCGGCGTGCTCTCGGCCTACGTGCAGGGTAACTTCTCGGCCGCCGACTACGGCTTCAAGCTCAAGCAGGCTTATTTGCGACTCGACAAGGTGACGATGGGTTACACCCGCTCAACCTTTGAGGACGCGCTCGCCGGCGCTCCCACCATCGACTACCAAGGCCCTGCGGGAGCTGTTTCGCGCACCAATGTCATACTGCAATACCGCACCCCTGTCAGCAGGCATTTCTCGGTAGCGGTATCGGCCGAAATACCCGATGCCGACTATACGCTGACTCCCGGGGCCAACGAGGCCATAAACCAGCGTTTCCCCGACATTCCCGTCTACGTGCAGTATCAGTGGGGCGAACACAGCCACGTGCGCGCTTCGGCTTTGCTGCGCGACCTCTCTTACCGCAATCTCGTATCGGGCGAGAATAAGTTTGCCACCGGCTGGGGCGTTCAGCTCAGCGGTATCGCCGATTTCAGCAAGTTTGTGGCTCTCCGCTACGAGGTGGTTTACGGTAAGGGTATCGCCAACTATATCAACGATCTTTCAGGATTCGGCTACGACCTTCTCAGCAAGGGCGACGGAGGCGGCATGAAAGCACCCGGCTCGTTCTCCATGTCATCGGGCCTGCAGGTCAACATTTCAAAGAATCTTTTCGTATCGGGCACCTACAGCTTCGTGCGCCTCTACGACCAGGGGAATATGGGCGGCGACTTCTACCGCCGCGGCAACTACGCCGTTGTCAACTGTTTCTACACTCCGTTCGACAGTTTCCAGGTAGGTCTGGAATATCTCCACGGCATCCGCACCAACATGAACCACGAGCACGGCTCGGCCAACCGACTTGAAGCTATGGTGAAATACAGTTTTTAAACTTAATTAATATGGCTTAATAAACCATAGCGTTGACAAGGGCGTTGAATATGCATGATAACGAAAGACACACTACTATTGAAACACACAATATAAAAATCTTATTATTATGGATAGAACAATCGCCCTTTCAGAGATTAAGAAAGTTGTAGACGAAGCCTACGAGGCCTTCAAATCATCAAAAGAAGGCAGTGTTGACGACCTGCTTCAGGGAGTCGACGACAAGGCATTCGGCATCAGCGTAGTATTGACTGACGGCACCGTTATCAATAAAGGTGACGTGAACGTAGCATCGCCCTTAGGCGGCATCATCAAGGTGCCCCTCTCGACCATTCTTCTCAGCCAGAACTCTCCCGACGAACTGGTGAAGAAGAGCGGCAAGTGTCCCTGCAGCTGCGGCAACGGGGCCAAGAAGGAGCATATACACGGTTCGCATGCCATACGTGCCATCTCAGCCATAGAGCCGACGGGCGACCCCGACTCGAAGTGGAATTTCATTGAGAACAGAATGATTGACCTTATGGGTTCGGCACCCCAGCTCGATGTCAAGCTCTATGAATCGCTCAAGAAGAAAGCGGCCGACGACAATCTCGTCAACGCGCTTGCCGAGAACGGTTTCTATCTGTATGACGACGCTGCAACGTCGGTCGACATCAGCGTAAAGGCCCGCTCCATGACAGCATCGGCCGAGCAGCTTGCCACTATGGCCGCAACTATCGCGGCCGACGGTGTGAACCCCGTGAGCGGCAAGATAGTATTTGACGGCGAGATAGCCAAGAATGTGGTGGGCATGATGGCCGCCAAGGGTCCGCGCAAGATGACCTTGCCGTGGAACATGTCGGTAGGTCTGCCGGCCAAGTCAAGTTTCGGCGGCGCCGTGGTAGGCGTATTCCCCGGCGTGATGGGTGTAGCGGCCTACTCACCGCTGTTGATGCCCAACCGCGTGTCGGAGAAAGCGGCCAAAGCTATCAAGTATATCATGAACAAGCTGGACATCAGCGTATTCCAGAGCGCAAGTCTGAAAGTAGACAAAGATAAATAACACCATTCCACGATAGCGTGGAACCGGACTCACGGAGAGCAATGACGCGGCCCGCAGCAGCGAGCGTCATTGCTCTCCGCTTTATGTAGGGGACGCAGCGTCAACCATTATCGGGCAACGGGGCGCGGGCGGCGGTGTTGTTTGAAAGACAAACGGCGTGTTTTGTGTCAATTTTATATTTTTACAGATTTTTTATAGCAAATTGTTGCATACTTTACGAAAATTATATACCTTTGTGCTCATAAAAAGCAAAATCTAAAATTTTCATTAAGTAACTGTTCAAAATTATTTTAGTATTATGGCGGAAGGATTTTCCTGATGATTTTTCACGAGGAAGAAGGAGTGTAGCGAGCTACATGACTGATGACGAGGGGAAAAGCGGCGGAAAAGACTCCGACAGAATATTAAGATAATGAGAACGGTTAATTTAAAATAATTTTAAACAGTTACTTACTAAATCATTTTACAAATGAAAGCAGCAGAAGTACTTGACGACCTTCGTCGTCGTTTCCCCAACGAGCCCGAATACCTGCAGGCCGTGGAAGAGGTTATCACATCAATCGAGGATACTTACAACCAGTACCCCGAATTTGAGCGTTACAACCTCATCGAGCGTCTTTGCATTCCCGACCGCATCTTCTCTTTCCGCGTATCGTGGGTTGACGATAAAGGCGTAGTACGCAACAATATGGGTTACCGTATCCAGCACTCCAACGCTATCGGCCCGTACAAAGGCGGTATCCGTTTCCACTCTTCGGTAAACCAGTCAATCCTCAAATTCCTCGCTTTCGAGCAGACATTCAAAAACTCTCTTACCACACTCGCAATGGGTGGTGCCAAGGGTGGTTCCGACTTCTCACCCCGCGGTAAGAGCGACATGGAGGTGATGCGTTTCTGCCAGGCTTTCATGACCGAGCTGTGGCGTCACATCGGTGCTGACACCGACGTTCCCGCAGGCGATATAGGTGTTGGCGGCCGCGAGGTAGGCTACATGTACGGTATGTACAAGAAGATGGCCCGCGAGTTCACCGGCACATTCACCGGCAAGGGCCGCGAGTTCGGCGGTTCGCTCATCCGTCCCGAGGCTACAGGTTACGGTAACGTTTACTTCCTGCTCAACATGCTCGCTACCCGCGGCATCGACATCAAGGGCAAGCGCGTAGCTATCTCAGGATCGGGCAACGTGGCCACCTACACTGCCGAAAAGCTCCTTCAGCTCGGCGCCAAAGTGGTATCACTCAGCGACTCTGACGGCACTGTAATCATCCCCGACGGTATCACCGACGAACAGCTTAAATTTGTCTTCGAGCTCAAGAACATCTACCGCGGCCGTATCCGCGAGTTCGCCGAAGAATACAAACTCCCCTACTACCCCGGCCAGCGTCCCTGGACTCTCGTTCAGGCCGACATCGCCCTCCCCTCGGCTACTCAGAACGAGCTCAACGGCGAGGAAGCACGCGCACTTCTGGCCAACGGCTGTATCGCAGTGAGCGAAGGTGCCAACATGCCCTCTACTCCCGAGGCTATCAAGGAATTCATCGCAGCCAAGATACTCTACGCTCCCGGTAAGGCTGCCAACGCAGGCGGTGTATCGGTATCAGGCCTCGAGATGGCTCAGAACTCTCAGAAACTCTCATGGAGCGCTGAAGAGGTTGACGCCAAACTCAAATCAATCATGGCCGAAATCCACCATCAGTGTACTCTCTTCGGCAAGGAAGAGGATGGCTACATCAACTACGTGAAGGGTGCCAACGTGGCCGGCTTCATGAAGGTGGCCCGCGCTATGATGGCTCAGGGTATCCTCTAATCGCAGCATCACAGATGGCGGTGAAGCAAAGCCGCCCCGGGGCAGTGACGCAATATATCGCGTCAGCCTCCCGATGATAAAATATTCCAAAAAGCAGAGACTCCGCCGGTTTCGGCGGAGTCTCTGTGTATTTTATGCCTGCGCGGTCAGGGCGCTGAGGAGTATTTAGCTTTTGGCAGTCAGTGTCGGGTAAAAGGACTGTATGTCTGGGGGGATTTGCTGTCGTGGGGTTACTTGGTGTCGGCGAGGCGGCGCATGGTGCTGATGTCGTCGAGGAAATCCTGCATATCCTGCTCGTGGGCAGCCTCTTCGGTAAGGAATTTCTTGGCAAGACTGTTGGTGATGTAATCCTTACCTTCCGTCATATCGGCAATCTCCTGATAGCGGCGCATGGCACACTCTTCGGCTATCAGTATGGTTTTCAGGAAATACTCGGAGTCAAACGAGGTGGGGGTATCGTAGACGCAGCGCGCGTGCTTGAACCATTCCTGCGGTGTCAGCACCGGTATGCCGCCTAATTGCAGGATGCGGTCACAGAGTGCGCCTGCATGCTCCATCTCCTGCTGCGCGTGTTTCTCAAATTCGCGTTTGAGGTCGACGCGCTGCGCTCCGGTCACCATTCGTGCCGCTGTCCAGTATTGGTAAAATGCGAGCCACTCCTCTGAGAGCGCGGCGTTAAGTCGGTCGAGCAGTCTCGCTATGTCGACTTTTCCCTTTAAAAGGGCAATGCTTTCTCTTGCCATAATCTTAGTTCTTTCATTTAATCACAAGCATATAACACGGCGGGGGAAGGCTTGGTTCATGGCTAATCAGAGCGGAGCGATAGCAGGGGCATTGAGCCGGACTACTGTTGAGCCGACGCGCGTGACACCGGCGGAGCCGCCGGGAGGGGCGTTGAACCATGACTGCCCTGCGGGCGTTTTATAGACAAACATTACATGTACAATTTCTAAACACACACATACTATGTCAACACGACTCGTTTCAACTATAGCACGCCCCGCAACAAGGAGAAGCACGCGGGCTGTCTCGCCTCTCCGCTTCAAGCGCATCATGCTTGAGGATATGGATATAATAAGCAAGTTTCTCGAAAAAACGGCCTCACGCACCTGCGACTACACCGTAGGCGGCATATATATGTGGGTCCACTATTTCAACTATCGCTACTGCGTCTACCGCGACACGCTCTTCATCGAGGGGGTCAGCGAGGAGGATATGACGCGTCCGGCTTTCTCAATGCCACTGGGCGAACTGCCTCTGTCGGAGGGTATTGCTCTGCTGCGCGGCTACTGCGCCGACAACGGCTACACGCTTCGCTTCTCGGCCATCCCTGAGGACCGCGTGGAGGAGTTTATGAACGCGGGCGACTGGACCGTTGAACCGCTCCCCGACTGGGCCGACTATCTCTATGAAGCCGACGGAATAGCATCTTTCTCAGGTAAGAAATACTCCAAGAAGCGCAACCACCTCAACCGCTTCATGCTCGACAATCCCGACGCGCGCCTGATGCCGCTGCGCAAGGAGGATGTCGACAGGGTGCTCAATGCGTTCTACAGTTGGGACAACGAGGAGGAGCTGCAATCGCTCTCTGCTATGGAGGAACGCGACATGACAGTCAACGTGATGCGCCATCTCGACGAGCTTCCCGGCTTTGAGGGCGCTTATCTTGAGGATGGCCGCGGCAACATCGTGGCTTTCACCATCGGCGAGGTCATCGGCGACACGCTCTACGACCACATCGAGAAGATGGACCACTCGGTTTCAGGCGCGGGCACTGCGGTGTTCAACCTCTTTGTAAAGGAGATGCTGGCCAAGCACACAGGTTTGCGCTATGTCAACCGCGAGGAGGACGTAGGCGACGAAGGTCTGCGCAAGGCAAAGCAGTCCTACCACCCCTCGGCCCTCCTCGGCAAGTTCGACCTCATCGCCCGATAAACTACTAAGTTTTTTAAAACGGGAGTTCTATAGACTTTTTTTCAAACAGTAGCACAGGAGCTTTTACAGTAGTACACTCCTGTGCTACTGTTTAAATCAAAGCTGCTTTGCTTCTGTTTTAAAATTAGAAAAAAGTTTAGTAACTTTGGGGATTGAAACCACAGGGTAGAAAACAGTAATCAAAGGGTACAAAAAAGATGTCAACGAAGCAAAGCAGAATCAATGTGTGGGTGGAGGCAATGCGCCTGCGCACACTGCCGGTGTCGACAGCCGGAGTGATAACAGCAATGGCACTCACCGAGATATACGGGTGCTTCAAACTGTTACCCTCGCTGCTGTGCCTGCTCTTTGCCATCCTCGCCCAGATTGCCTCTAACTTTGCCAACGAATACTTCGACTACCGCGACGGCCTCGACAAACCGGGACGCGAAGGGCCTCGCCGAGGTGTCACCGAGGGCGACATCACACCGCGCGCCATGCTGCGTGCCACGGTCGGTACGCTCGCCGCCGCCTGCGCCATAGGCTGCTCGCTGATAGCTTGGGGCGGTTGGGAACTTATCCCCGTAGGGCTTGCCGTAGCAGCGGGCGTATTCGCCTACTCGGCAGGACCTTACCCGTTGTCGCACCACGCGCTGGGCGAAGTGGCGGTAATACTTTTCTTCGGTATCGTGCCCGTCAACATGACGTTCTATATAATGAGCCATCAGTTTGGCCTCGCCATATTCATGGTGTCGCTGGCGGTAGGACTGATGGGAGCCAATATATTGCTGGTCAACAACTACCGCGACATTGACGACGACCGCGCCGTAGGGAAGCACACGCTCGCCACAGTGTTCGGCGGCCGCTTTGCCACCACTCTCTATCTGCTCAACGGCTGGATAGCCGTGGCGCTCATGATGCCGCTGCTTATCGAACTGCCGCTGACCATCTGGGCCGCGCCTGCCATATACCTCTTCGGCCATACCACGCTGTGGTGCGCGCTGCTGCGCCGCAAAGGGCGTGAGCTCAACCGCCTGCTCGGCATGACGGCGCTCAATATGCTCGCTTTCTCTCTTATATTCTCTCTCATAATATTCGCTTATTAAAAAAACAACATAGCAATGTCGACAACGACTCCCGTCATACAGCTCAAAAGCCCCAGGCTCTATTTCACCGGGGTAATGCTCGTCAACCCAGCGCCTACCGATATAGTGCAGGGCATCAATGTGGTGATAGGAGCCAACGGCGCGGGCAAATCAACCCTCGGCAACATATTGGAAAAGGGTTGGAATTTCCGCACCAACGTCATCACCTCGCCCCTGGGGAAACCCTCGGTGAAGAAAATCGAGTTCTCCGACATCCACTCGCTCCCCGGCCTCAACGTCGAGTATTACCAGCAGCGCTACGAGGCCACGATGAACGACGAGGTGCCCACGATAGCCGAAATTCTCGGCGACAAAATCAATACACCTCGCTGGCAGGAACTTACCGAACTGTTCCGGCTCAACGGCGTGGAGGATCGCAAAATCAATTTCCTCTCGTCGGGCGAGCTGCGCAAACTGCTTATCATCAACGCGTTGATTGACCCCGTAGATGTCATCATCCTCGACAACCCCTACATAGGACTCGACCAGGCATCGCGCGCCATACTCGACGATGCCATCAACGCCCTCAACAGCCGCGGCTTCACCATAGTGCTGCTCGTGGCCAATCCGCGCGACATCCATCCCAACGTCACGCAGGTGATACCGATGCAGAACCTCACCCTGCTGACCCCGCTCACCGACATCGAGTCGCCGGCGCGCGTGCAGTCGGCGGTGATGCACCTCTTCGACTACGCCATCAATGTCGATGACATTCCCCTCCCCCCCGCTGTGGACAACGAGCCGGTGGACGTGGTGATGAAAATCACCGACGGCCACGTCAACTACGGCACGCGCGCCATCATCGAAGGGCTTGACTGGGAGGTGAAGGATGGCCAGTGCTGGGCCTTGGCCGGACCTAACGGGTCGGGCAAGTCGACACTGCTCTCGCTGATATGCGCCGACAATCCCCAGGCCTATTCCAACGACATCACGCTCTTTGACCGTCGCCGGGGCAGCGGTGAGTCGATATGGGACATCAAGCGCCGCATATCGTTCGTCAGCCCAGAGCAGAGCCTGCATTTCCATCCCGCGGGCGACGTAGCCACCATCGTGGCCCAGGGTCTCAACGACACCACCGGCGTATTCATCCCCCTCAAACCGGGACAGAAGGAACTTGCCATGCAGTGGTTGCGCCTGCTCCATCTCGAGCACCTCGCGCCTCGCAGCATCTCGACCCTCTCGGGCGGCGAACGCCAGATGGTGATGCTCGCGCGCACGTTCATCAAGCAGCCGCGACTCATGATATTTGACGAACCGCTCCACGGACTCGACTACGCACGCGCCCGTGCCGCGCGCGCCATCATAAACCATTTCGCCGCACGCTCGCGCGACTCGCGCGGCCGCTATCCGCTGTCGCTCATCTTCGTGACCCATTACGCCGACGAGCTTCCCGAGTGTGTGACATATACCAAAACTTTAGCTAAAAAAACGTGCAACTGACACGCCTTCATATCACCAACTTCAAGAATATAGCTGACGCCCGGCTGAGCTTCAGCCCCAATATCAACGCCCTTCTCGGCGACAACGGTATGGGGAAAAGCAATCTGCTCGACGCCATCTACTATCTCAGTTTCTGCAAGAGTTTTACGGGGTTGCCCGACGCCGGTGTAGTGCGTGCGGGCGAGACATTCGCCATGATGCAGGGCGACTACCTGCGCCGAGGAGTGGAGGAGCAGGTGCAGTTCGGCTACACTGCGGGCAAACGCAAGTCGTTCAAGCGCGGAGGCAAGGAGTACAGCCGTCTGAGCCAGCACATAGGATTGTTTCCCCTCGTGCTCGTATCGCCGGCCGACATGGAGCTCGTCAGCGGAGCCGCCGAGGTGCGCCGCCGTTTCATCGACATGCTCATATCGCAGACCGACCCGGCCTACCTCAGTCATCTCATACGCTATAACACCTCGCTGCAGCAGCGCAACCGCATGCTGCGCGACCATATCGCCGACCCCAACCTCTACCTCGCCGTGGAGATGGGCATGGAGATGTCGGCCGACTATATCACCAACGCCCGACAGAGCATCACCTCCCGGCTGAGCGACATATTCCGCCGCCACTACCGCGACATAGCGCGCACCGACGAGATGCCCGGCATAGCCTACACCTCCGCGATAGCAGCCTCGGGACGACGTTTCAGCGAGCTGCTCGACGAAGCGCGCCGCAAGGATGAAATCGTGGGACACACCACCGTCGGGCCTCACCGCGATGACCTGGTACTGACCCTCGACTCCATGCCCGTGAAGAGCACGGCCTCGCAGGGTCAGTCAAAGACATTCACCATAGCGCTCCGCCTGGCTCAGTATGAGTTCATGCACGAGGCCACGGGTATGCGTCCGCTCCTGCTTCTCGACGATATTTTTGACAAACTCGACCGCAACCGCGTGGCCAACATCATCGACATCGTCAACCGCGACATCTTCGGCCAGATATTCATCACCGATACCAACCGCGACCATCTCGACACCATAATGTCGTCGATGCCCGGTGCCGACTACCGCCTGTGGAATGTCACCTCGGGTAGTTTCCAACAGATAAAGTGACCTGCCCGTGAAACGCACCTACCCTACTCTCATCAAGGACCTTATCGACAAGGTGTTGCTCGAAAGCGACACCCGCGACACCGTCATGGAGCAGCGCGCGTCGTTCCTGTGGACCGAGGTCGTGGGCCCCGGCGTCAACCGCTACACTTTCCGCCGCTACGTCGACCACGGCCTTCTCCACGTCTACATCACCTCCGCTCCGCTCAAAAACGACCTCGCCTTCCTACGCCACAAAATCATTGACGAAATCAATACCCGCCTCGGCGAGAAAGTGTTGCAGGACATCGTGATTCACTGACCGGCACGCTACCCCCGGCACGCGGCAGCCGAAGATACTCGCGCCCCCGGCGTTATAATTGACGTTAACAGCCGTTTATACTTGACATAGACAGCCGTTTATATTTAATGAATAAAACCTATACAGAAATGGCATACCAACTTCCTCAATGCAACAACCCGAAAGTGCCCGCGCCCACGGCAGAGGTCAACCACGTGATTGACCTGCAGGTACGCTTCAACGACATAGACATTCTCGGCCACATCAACAACTCCTCCTATCTGGCATTTTTCGACCTCGCCAAGGCCGATTACTTCACCAAGTCAACCGTGGCACGTGTGGAAATCGGAGGCATCAGCGTGGCTATCGTCAACATCAACTGCAGTTTCTTCTCACCCGGCTATTTCAACGAACCGCTGGCCGCAGCTACCGCCGTGACCCGCATATCGCGCCGCAGCCTCACCATGGAGCAGCGCATCTTCAACCCCGAGACGGGCGACGTAAAATGCATAGCCACAACCGTTTTAGCCGGATTCGACCCCAAGACGGCTACCGGAATAGAGATTCCGCAGCACTACATCGACAGCCTCGAAGCCTTTGAGCATCGCAAACTGTTTGTCGAAAAAAATAATACGATAAGATAAAAGTATTTGCACAATAAATAAAAATATTCTATCTTTGTCGCCACTAACAGGCTGCTCGAATGGTGGAATGGTAGACACGAAGGACTTAAAATCCTTTGGCTATTGCAGCTGTGCGGGTTCGAGTCCCGCTTCGAGCACCCCAAATCCCTTGAAACTCAATGAGTTTCAAGGGATTTTTCTTTTCCCCACCCAAGCTACTGTTTATTTCCCACATGTTAAGTAAATGGTGGGGAGAGGTGGTTTTTGAAATTTTTTGAGGGCGGGGTGTAACTTTTTTTGTATCTTTGCGTATTGCATATGTAACTATATGCTTAAACTGCTTTTAAATCGCGTCTTAAACGGCAATTAAATCATATTTTCAAAATAGTTTTATCAATGAAAAAATTTTTCATCACAGCGTTAATGTTTGTTGGAGCATTGCTTATGCTTTCAACAACAGTATCCGCTCAGGACATGCCGCTTCCCGTCGATAAGGATGTGCGCATAGGCAAGCTCCCCAACGGACTTACCTACTATATCCGTCACAATGAGAAGCCCAAAGGACAGGCCGACTTCTACATCGCGCAGAAAGTGGGCAGTATTCTCGAAGAGGACAACCAGCGCGGTCTGGCTCACTTCCTCGAACACATGTGCTTCAACGGCACCAAGAATTTCCCCGGCAACCAGATTATCAACTGGCTCGAAACCGTAGGTGTGAAATTCGGCTACAACCTCAACGCCTACACCAGCGTTGACGAAACCGTCTACAACATCTCCAACGTGCCCGTTGCCCGCGAAGAGGTGCAGGACTCATGCCTGCTCATTCTCCACGACTGGGCCAACGACCTGCTCCTCGAAGATGAGGAAATCGACAAGGAGCGCGGCGTAATCCATCAGGAATGGCGCTCACGCAACGTAGGTCAGATGCGTATTCTCGAAAACCTGCTCCCCACCATCTACCCCGACAGCAAGTATGCCTACCGCATGCCTATCGGCACAATGGAGGTGGTCGACAACTTCCCCTATCAGGCTCTTCGCGACTACTATGAAGCATGGTATCGTCCCGACCAGCAGGGTATCATCGTTGTGGGCGACATTGACGTTGACCGCATCGAGGGCAAAATCAAAGAGATGTTCTCGGAAATCGAGATGCCCGAAAATGCCGCCGAGCGCGTTTACTTCCCCGTGCCCGACAACAAAGGCACCATCTACGCTATCGGTGCTGACCCCGAGCAGACCAACGCTCTGGTATGGCTCTACTTCAAGAGCGATCCCTTCCCCAAGGAGATGAAAGGCAACGTGTCATACCTCGTGCAGAAGTATGTCATGAACATGATTACCTCTATGCTCAACCAGCGACTCAGCGACCTGGCCAACAAACCCGACGCTCCCTTCGCTCAGGCTTTCTCAATGGACGATGACTTCCTCATCTCCAAGACCAAGGACGCATTTGCAATGGTAGGCGTAGGCAAGGATGCCAACCTTGTTCCCGTGCTCCAGGCCCTTTACCGCGAGGCCCTTCGTGCAAAGCAGAGCGGATTTACCGTCGGCGAATATCAGCGCGCGCAGCAGGAATACCTCTCGCAGCTCGAACGCGCCTACAACAACCGCAACGACCGCGAGAACGAACCCTACGTTAAAGAATACGTGCGCAACTTCATCGACAACGAGCCCATCCCCTCAATAGAGGATGAGTATCAGATGATGCAGATGATTGTGCCCATGATCAATGTTGACGTAATCAACCAGGTGCTCCCCGAACTCATCACCGACGACAACCGCGTGGTATGGGCTCTCCTCCCCGAGAAGGAAGGCGTGGCTGTGCCCACCGAGGCTGAGTTTGCCGCAGCAATGACAGCTGTTGACGGCGAAACCCTCGAAGCATACGTCGATGAAATGAAGGCCGAGCCCCTCATCCCCAACCTCCCCGCTCCCGGCAAGATTGTTTCAGAGAAAGCCCTCGCTCAGTGGGACGCTACCGAGCTCACCCTTTCCAACGGTGTGAAGGTAATCGTGAAGCCCACCAAGTTCAAAGCCGATGAAATCATGTTCAACGGTATCGGCTTCAGCGGCACCGGTCTCCTCCCCGCAAGCAACGACACCGACATCAAGAACATCGAACTCGTGCTCTCATCCAACGGTCTTGGCGACTACACCGAAATCGACCTCCAGAAATATCTCTCAGGCAAGCAGGCCGTCGTAGGTCTTGAAGTAGGTAACTTTGAAACCGAAATTTCCGGTTCTACCACTCCCAAGGACCTCCCCACTCTCATGGAGCTCCTCTACATGACTATGACCAACGTTACCATCACCGAGGACGAATTCAAGTCGCTCCAGAGCAAATATGCCGGTATCCTCCGCAACCAGGAGTCAAACCCCGACTACATCTTCGGCCGCGACGCCATGAAGAGTCTCTTCGACAGCCCCCGCCGTCTGCCCATCACTTCGGAAGATGTTGAAGCGGCCAACCGCGAGAACATCCTTAACATCATCCACAACGCTACCGCCAACGCTGCCGACTTCACTTTCGTATTTGTAGGTAACATCGACATGGACACTTTCCGCCCGCTCGTTGAGCAGTACATCGCCACTCTCCCCGCCGACGCTTCAAAGGCTGTGAAGGAAATGGGCTTCGACGCCGCTCTCCAGCCCCGCAACGGTAAAATCAACGATGCCTACAACACCAAGATGCAGACACCCCAGACCACTGCCCTCATCATGGCCAGCGGTACTCTCCCCTACTCTTCAAAGGGCACTAAGGTAGCTTCCATCGCCGGACAGATACTTTCAAAACGCCTCCTCGACACAGTGCGTGAAGAGATGGGTGCCGTTTACTCAATCGGTGCAAGCGGTTCACTCGGCCGCAACCCCGGCAAGAACGCTTCGCTCGCATCTCAGTTCCCCATGAAACCGGAAATGAAGCAGGAAGTCCTCGACTTCATCGCTGCCGAAATCGAGCGCATGCAGAGCAACGTTACTCAGGAAGAGCTCAACAAGGTAGTTGAATTCATGGTTAAATCGGCCAACGAAGGCAAGGAACAGAACAGTTCATGGCTCTCCGCTATCGGCGGCTGGCTTGAAAACGGTGTCGACACCTTCAACAACAACGTTGCCGAGCTGCAGTCAATCACTACTGACGACATACAGCAGTTCCTCAAGGACCTCATGGCTCAGGGCAACTACGCTATCGTAGTCCTCGACCCCGAAGCCGAGTAATAACCCAAGCGGCCTTAGCCGCTTAAAGACAAAAGCCTCCGACCGCGCTGCGGTTGGAGGCTTTTTTTGTTGGCCCGGATTTGGGTGGGGCGGTAAGGTCAGAGTCGCTATCGACCTTAGCGACACTTAGGACTTTAGTGACACTATTGCTTGGTTATGGCCGAGTAGGCTGCTTGGGAGATGCGGGAGATTACGGCGGAGGCTTCGGCCTCGGTGCCGGCGAAGTCCTTTACAAAGACGGCGAGGGTGTAGTGCGTGCCGTCGGGGAGGGTGATGAAGGCCACGTCGTTGTGAGCCACGAGGAGGCCGTCGGCGTTGCGGTAGCCCGAGCCTGTTTTGTGGGCAACGGCAACACCCTCGATGTCGGCGAGCGGCGCCGCGATGCGGTCAATGCCGGTGGCACATTCGCCGAGAGTGGTGCGCAGGAAGTCGGCGTAGTGGGCGGGCATGATGCTGTCGGTGAAGAGACGTTCCATAAGCAGTGCCGCGCCGAGAGGTGAAGTGTGATTGGCGTAGCTCTTGTCGTGGTCGTGCCACATCTCCTCCTCGGTGTAGCTCAGTCGGAAAGCATCGCGGGGAATAAGCGTGGAGATGAAACTGTCGACGCGGGCCACACTCTCCCATTGGTCAAACATGTAGTTACTTGCATTGTTGTCGCTCTGCGTCAGCGTGTAGCGCAGGAGGTCGGCAGCCGAAATTACTATAACCGAGTCGGGGTAATCCTTGAGCATCGGCGACCAGGTGTCGGGGTTGAGCGAACGGCGCTCTACCTCCGTTTTTCTGTCGAGAGGAATATCGCTCTCGCCAAAGGTGCGGCAAAACGATATAGCCTGATGGAGCTTGAACACACTCATAAGCGGATACTTATCCTCATTGTTGACCACAATGGTATCATCCCCGGCAATGAGAGCGATACCAATTTCGCCGGGACACGCCGCAGCGATGCTCTGCAACGTATCGGTAAGCGCGCGGCAATCAGCCACGCCCGCAATAGGTTCAGCATCAATGATATTATCAGCCTTACCGCCGGAGCAAGCGGCCAAAGCAGCCAGCGCAGTGACCGCGCCGCCAATAAAGTAAAGTCTTTTCATATTCTAAAAGCAGTTAAGTAAAAATTGAAAGTCAGTTTATAAGCAGTCGTTGAAACTCAGGTTTAAAAATCAGCAGTAATAACGTATTGACAAAGATAGATATAAAAAATAATATACGTAGCAGAAATAATATACGTATCAGCCTGAGACTATTTTCAAACAAGTAAAAAGAAAGGGATGGGCGATTATATTTGAGGATAATTCGTCCCGTCCCTGGTGGAATCACCTCTTCATCACGAGGAAGTGACCCGAATATAAAATTAGGTAAATAAGTCTATTATATAGGTTCTTTCAGAAAGCAAACTCTTATTAAGAGTTACTCTAAATATTTAATCGTTTATTAATCAGAGCATTAAAACCCCTTAAAAATTGTTGCAAACCGGAAGAAAATCATAAAAAAGTTAAACTGCATAAATATAATGCCCTTCAACCCTCTGATTTTCAAAAAAAATTATCTATATTTGCACTATATAAGTAACTCTTAATAAGAGATTTACGACACATAATCGTATATAAATTCATTCTTTGCATACAATTATAGGGTGTATTGGATTCAACCACTCTTTATAATCGTGAACTTCAAAGTGACTTAATGATGCGGGCGTTGGCGCGGTCGACGGCGCTGATGTCGAGCATAGGTAGGTAGATTTGGGAAACAAGTAAAAAGAAAGGGACGGGCGATTATATTTGCGGATAAATCGTCCCGTCCCTGGGTGGAATCACCTCTTCATCACGAGGAAGTGACCCGAATATAAATAAGGATTAGGTAAATAAGTCTTTTATATAGGTTCTTTCAGGAAGCAAACTCTTACTAAGAGTTACTCTAAACATTTAATCGTTTATTAATCAAAGTATTAAACCCCTTAAAAATTGTTGCAAACCGGAAGAAAATCATAAAAAAGTTAAACTGCATAAATATAAAGCTCTTCAACCCTCTGATTTTCAAAAAAATTATCTATATTTGCACTATATAAGTAACTCTTAGTAAGAGATTTACGACATATAATCATATAAAAAATTCATTCTTTTGCATACAATTATAGAGTGTGTTGGATTCAACCACTCTTTATAATCGTGAACTTCAAAGTGACTTAATGATGCGGGCGTTGGCGCGGTCAACGGCGCTGATGTCGAGCGTAGAGAGGTAGATTTGGGTGGTCAGTTCGCTGTCGTGCCCGAGGCCGTCGCTTATGACTCCCAGCGGCACTCCCTTGGCTTTGGCTATCGAGGCCCACGAGTGGCGGCTGCAATAGAATGTCAGCGGCTGTTGCAATCCTACTTTCTGTCCCACCTCCTTGAGCGCGCGGTTGACGCGATATTGCCGCAACCTGTACTGACGCAGCGGCGAGGAGGAGGCAGAAGTGATGATGGGGAGCAGATAGTCAGTGGGGTTGGCGGGATATTTGCGCAGTATGTCGGTCATCTCGCCGGTCCACTTGATGGTGAGGCGCTGTCCCGTCTTGCGCCGTCGATAGGTGAGGTAGCCGTGGCTGAGGTCGGTTTTAAGCAGAAAGGCCATGTCGACGAAACTCATGCCGCGGAAGTAGAACGAGAGGAGGAAAATGTCGCGGGCGTAGTCGGCCTCGGGGTCGCAGGCCAGGTTAAGGTTTCTGATACTGCGGATTACGGCCAGACTGAGGGCGCGCTTACGGGTCTTTTCGATGCCGGTGTAGACGTGGCGGAACGGGCGGCGGTCATCCACGAGCCCGTTGTCGCGCGCACGGTTGTAGACAGCGCGCAGTATGCGCATGTGGAAGGAGATGGAGTTGGGCACGAGACCGCGCGAGCTCAGGTGGGCCTGATACATTTCCATCATCTCCGGCGTCACCTCATCAAGCCGTATGTCGCACCCGCCGGCAAAGCGGCCAAGAGAGTTACGGGCCGCGGTGTAGGTCTCCGATGTGCGCAGCCTGCCCATAAGCTTCAACCGCGATATTACGGAGTCCATGAATGTGAAAAAAGAGAGGTCGGAGCGTCCGGCTCCCTGATTGCCGGAACGGTTTCCGGCTGCAATTACTTTAATACTTGCCATAGTGTTTTGATTAATAAAAAAAGTCCTTTCAATGTTTTATTGCAGGTTTGTTTACGTTTCAATTCCCTATATTAATAATAATGTATCGGCCGGAATGAGGCGATGATAACGGAATATATTGGCCCGGACAGCAAAAACAGTCCACATTTTTTTTGTCATGTGAAAGGAAATAGCTAATTTTGTATCGAAGGTAATTGATAGGAATATTATTTTCGACCTATGATAAGTTGCAAAGGTCAGTACGACGCGATTTTACGACCTTTTCAGCGAATTTTTGACCAACTAAATTCAAAGAATCGACACATACGGACCTCTCGAACCATACGAACGGCCCTCATAAACATACGATACAACAACACCCCTATGATAATCCGTAATACGATTTTATCAGCCACCGATGCCTGCGAGGCATCTTCGAGCCGGAGCTGCGCGCTTTGGTCCGACCGGGTTGTTGTTATCGCCCCATCATCTGCATCATCATTTAAAGAATATAGTTTTGTTAGATTGAACTCGTCGGGTGAAACCGTGAGGTGACGTACCCGCCGATACCGGTATCTTTTTTCAAGATATAGGTAATAGTGATAATTTAAGATTAAACCCGTTTATTTGCAGAGGCCGGTTTGCACTACCGCCTCTGACAAGAGTGCCCGCTACAAGTGATTGCCGCGGGCATTTTCTTTTTACCCCGACGGGGGCGAAATGTCACGGTGAAAATGTATATTTGCATTTTTTACACAAAAACATACGCACAATTTGTTTATTAGCCAAAAAGTAACTATATTTGCCAAAAATCAATCATTTTGAACATAGAACATGACTCAATGGTCCCACACACCTGCGATACCCAATGGACCTTCTACCTATCAAAATTGATTCCGTCACCTTCACGGGTACTAAATTATCCGATAAGTAATCAAAACTGTTCCGATAATCCAATTAATAATCACAACGCAATATTTATCCATTAACAAATGAAACGAATCCCACTTCTCATCCTCGGCACAGCTATCACAGGCGCATGTGCCCTGGCCGCCGCGATTCACGGCGACACCATGCGCAAGTTTGGTGAGAACAAGTCAACGGCCGACGTCATTGCTCCGGGCACTCCTGCCGGTGATGCCGACATCGTGGCCGCAACTCCCCTCAAGGTAATAGCCCGCGCTCAGGAAGCTCAGTCAATTCCCTGGAGCGTAGACTTTGCCAAGGTCAACTTCAATGACTTCCTCGTCATCGACGCCAACGATGATGACTGCACATGGAGCCTCTCAGGCGGCGAGGCTCAGGCCACCTACCACGGCAGCAACAACATGGACGACTGGTTGATATGCCCGCCCCTCAATCTTAAAGGCGGCCATGCCTACACACTGACCTTCACCGCCGCTGCTAACAGTCAGATATATGACGAGATAGTAGAAGTATGCTACGGCGACGACGCCACGGTTGAAGCCATGACCAACTTCGCCCTCTACCCCACTACCGTATCAGGAACGGAACTTACCGAATTCACAGCTGTCATCGTGCCCCGCCTGACCGGCAAGACCTATATCGGATTTCACGGTATCTCTGAGCCCGACAGATATAAACTTCGCCTCAAGACTATCGACGTGACCGAAGGCGCTGAAGGAGATATTCCCGCCGGTGTAGGCGACCTGCAGGTTGTGACCGCCGGTCCTTACGACCTCAAGGCCACCGTCAGCTTCACCTCGCCCGTCACCACTATGGCCGGCAACGAGATTGACGCAGTCAGAATGATTGAAGTCACCCGCAACGGCAATGTAATCAAGACATTCAACAATCCCGCGATGGGTGCCCTCTGCGAGTTTGTCGACGAGGTGCCCGAAGGTGGTGAATACGTCTACGGCGTCACCGCAGTAAGCTCAGCCGGACGCGGTTACACCATGAAGCACACCATCGTAATAGGCGGCGTAGCACCCTCTTACCCCGAAGAGGTAGTGCTTGAAGAACTGGAGACACCCGGTTCGATGCGCCTTACCTGGACCCCTGTGCTCAAGGACATTGAAGGCAACGACATCCCCGAAGGCTTCGTAAAATACATAATCACCGACGCCGCCATGAACCTCGTGGCTCAGGACATAAAGGACACTTCGATTGAGTTCTACATACCCAATGCCGAGCAGCAGTTCGTGCAGTTTATCGTAGCGGCCTACACCGTGGGCGGCGTGGGCGAAGGCACCATGTCCAACATGCGTGCCGTAGGTCCGGCATTCACTTCGTTCAGCGAGTCGTTTGCCAACGGTGGCCTCTCCACTATCATGGCCGTCGGCTATGAGTTCGGCTACGTTGACTATGTAGGCTGGGACCTCGCCGATAACACCACCTTTGCAGGCGAGGACGGCGTATCTCCCGTTACAGCCTACGACGGCGACAACGGCTTCGCATACATGCAGTGTGAATACCGCGATACAGGCGCCAGCCTCCTCACCGGCAAAATCACCCTCCCTGCCGAAGGCCCCGCCGTCAACTTCGCCATCTTCAACCAGAGCGTGACCAACGTTCCCGACAACAACCTCGTGGAACTCCTCGTCAGCGAGGACGGCGACAACTGGGACGTAGTGTCTGCCAAAACAGTATTTGACTACTGCGGCTATGAGCAGGGATGGCACTACATCACCGAAGGCCTTCAGGCTTACGCCGGCAAGACCGTGCAGATACGCTGGCAGGTGACAGTCGAGAGCTTCGGAGCATTCCTCATCGATGCCCTCAGCGTGTCGACCCTCGCTGACTATGACCTCGCTGTCGAGAGCATCGAGACTGCTCCCGAACTCTCAGCCGGCGCCACAACCAATATCGGTGTCAAGGTGCTCAACGCCGGTGCAAAAGCTGTCGACAGCTACACCGTGAAACTCTTTGTCAACGACAAGGAGGAGAAGAGCATCGACTGCGGTGCCCTCGGCGCAGGCGAGCGTAACGTGCTCGACATCCCCTATACCGTCAGCCCCGTGGCTCTCGGCAAACTGACTGTGCGTGCTGAAGTTGTCTACGACAAGGATATGAACACAGCCAACAACGTGTCGGCCGACAAGGTCATCAACACAGTGGCTCCCCGCTACCCCTACGTCACCGACCTCAACGGCGAGTGTGACGAGGCAGGCAACGTGACCCTCAACTGGTCGAAACCCTTCCTGCAGACCTACACCCCCGGTGAGACGGAGGACTTCGAAAGCGGCGAGGACTTCACCCAGTCATTCCCCGGCTGGATATTCATCGACGCCGACAATGAAGTGGTAGGTAACCTCAACCCCTCTACCATCCCCGGCATCTCAGCGGGCGAGAGCAAGGCATCGTTTATCGTTGTCAACGGTGATTATCCCGGCTTCTCATCCTCTTTCAAAGCTCATTCAGGCGACAAGTTCCTCACTTCGCTCTTCTCATACTACGGCAAGGAAATCGACGACTGGGCTATCACTCCCGAACTCAACGGCGCATCACAGGTAATATCGTTCTGGGCACGCAGCGCCGAAGACTTCTACTATGAGTCAATGGAACTCTACTACAGCTTCGGCTCTACCAACCCCGACGACTTTATCCTCATCACCAACGTGGAACACGTGCCCGGCGTCTGGACCGAATACAATATCCCCGTGCCCAACGGTGCGAAACGTTTCGCAGTGCGCAACCATTCTACCGACCGCATGGCGCTCATGCTTGACGACTTCTACTTTGCCGATGCATCGCAGCCCATCGGTATTGAGCTCGAGGGCTACAATATCTATTTCAACGGCAAACTCGCCGGAACTGTCGACGCTGACACCCACACATTCACCCACGCAGCGCCGTCCGACGGCACCCACACCTATGCCGTGACCGCCGTCTACAAGCAGCTCGGCGAATCGCAGACCTCCAACCGCGTGGAGATTGAAGTGAAAGGCTCGGCAGGAATCGGCCAGATTGCAGTTGACGGTGACCTCCGCATCGAGGGCCGCAGCATTGTGGCCAACAACCTCGAGGGCAAGACACTTGCCGTCTACAGCATCGACGGTGCCACTGTCAAGATGGTAGAGTCGCTCCCCGCCGCCTACCGCACCGAACTTGCCGCCGGCATCTACATCGTGCGCTGCGGCGACCGCACTATCAAGGTAAGCATACGCTAATCAGTAATCCATTTCGGCCGGCCCTTACCGACCGAAAACCATAAGAAACGGGATGCGCTCACTATCAGGCGCATCCCGTTTCTTATACCCCGTTCCCAATATTTGCTAACGCCGGAGGTGTCTGTGGCCCGAACGGTATCCTCGCACGCTGGCCGCTGAAAAATTGCACGGCGGGGATATTTTTCTTTGAAAATAAAAGCTAATAAAGAAATTTATCTTAAATTTGCAATACGTAAACAATAAGATATTAAAGATTATGGCAGTAGATATTGACTGGGCCAACTTATCGTTTGGCTACCGCAAGACAAGCTACAATGTACGTTGCACCTATCGCGACGGCAAGTGGGGTGAAATCGAAGTATCCGACTCCGAATACCTCAACATACACATCGCCGCCACCGCCCTCCACTACGGGCAGGAAATATTCGAGGGACTCAAAGCGTTCCGCGGCAAGGATGGCAAGATACGCATATTCCGTCTCGAAGAGAACGGTGCCCGCATACGCCGCTCGGCCGAAGGCATCCTTATGGAGCCCGTGCCCGAAGAACTGTTCCGCGAAATGGTGACCAAGGTGGTAGCTCTCAATGCCGACTTCGTGCCCCCCTACGGCAGCGGCGCATCGCTCTACATACGTCCGCTCGAAATCGGTGTCAGCGCCCGCGTAGGCGTGAAGCCCGCCGATGAGTACGTGTTCCTCGTGCTCGTGACTCCCGTAGGCCCCTACTTCAAGGAGGGATTCAAGCCCACCAACATCTGCATCATGCGCGAATATGACCGCGTGGCCCCCAAAGGCACCGGACGCTGGAAAGTGGGCGGTAACTACGCGGCGAGTCTCGCAGCCGGCGAGAAAGCCCACGAACTCGGCTACTCGGCTGTGCTCTATCTCGACCCGCGCGAGAAGAAATATCTCGACGAGTGCGGTCCCGCCAACTTCTTCGCCATCAAGGACGGCAAATATATCACACCCGCGTCGGAGTCAATTCTCCCTTCTGTGACCAACAACTCCCTGCAGCAACTTGCCCGCGACATGGGTATCGAGGTTGAGAGCCGCCACATACTCCTCGAAGAGCTTGCCGACGTGACCGAAGCCGCAGCCTGCGGCACGGCAGCCGTCGCTTCGCCCATCGCCGAAATCGACGACCTCGACACAGGCAAGAAGTATGTGATATCGACCAACGGCGAGGCCGGTCCTATCACCACCGCCCTCTACAACAAGCTCCGCGCCATTCAGCTCGGCGAGGAGGAGGATATCCACGGCTGGAACACCATCGTGGAGGTGTAACCGCTCGCAGCGTGACATCGCTTTCCACGTGACAACGCATTGACTATCAACTACGATTTTTTCCGCAATACGTTTATGACAGTTCAGGAAATCATTGACAAATACTATCCCGTCGGCACTCACCGGCGGGATATTTATATGAAGCATTGCCGGCAGGTGGCCGACAAGGCTCTCGACATTGCGCGCCGCAAAGCGCTCCCCCTCGACGAGCAGGACATCATCGACGGGGCCATGCTCCATGACATAGGCATCGTGCTCACCGACGCTCCGGGTATCGACTGCCACGGACAGCTCCACTACATGTGTCACGGCACGGCGGGCGCCGACCTGCTCCGCCGCGAGGGCTTCGACGACCGCTTCGCCCGCATCGCCGAGCGCCACACCGGCGCGGGCATCACGGCCGAGGAAATCGCCGCATCGGGTCTCCCTATCCCCGTGCGCGACTATCTGCCCGAAACTTTGCTCGAACGCCTCATATGCTACGCCGACAAGTTCTACTCCAAGAGCGGCGACATGAAGGAGAAACCGCTCGAACGCGTCATCGCCTCTATGTCGAAGTTCACCCCCTCAACTCTCGAACGTTTCAAGGCCCTGCACAAAGAATTTTCTTAAAAAGTCAGCGCGTATAGAAATTATTCATTACTTTCGGTGTTATAAAGTAACTGTTCAAAATTATTTTAATATTATGGCGGAAGGATTTTCCTGACGATTTTTCACGAGGAAGAAGGAGTGTAGCGAGCTACACGACTGATGACGAGGGGAAAAGTGGCGGAAAAGACTTCGACAGAATATTAAGATAATGAGAACGGTTATTATAAAATAATTTTAAACAGTTACTTACGCATAAAAACATTTCCAATTCATTAATACCCATGAAGCATAAACTGACATTAACGCTTGGTGTCCTCGCGCTCGCTGCCCCCGTGGCTGCTGCCGGCGACATCATTGCCACCGATGCCTACCGATGGAGCGGCGACTCCATAATCCAGGGCGAGTTTAAGGCCTACGCTCCGAGCGACACTGAAATCGTGTCGGACTACGCGGCTCAACCCCACTATTTCATGCCCGTCAACAAGGTGTGGAAACTGCGTAACGACATCTCGTCGTACCCGCAACTGCGCTCCTCCAACCGCCTGCACAACGCCATCTACAACATGGGCCTCGACGAGATGGTCAATGCCGTAGAGCCTGACACCACGCTGCGCACAGGCAAGGAGTGGGCCGGAGTGTGGACGCGCGATGTCTCCTACTCCATTATCCTCTCCATGTCCTACCTCCAGCCCGAAGCCTCCAAGATTTCGCTGATGAAGAAGGTGACACCCACGGGCCGCATCGTGCAGGATACAGGCTCGGGCGGCGCATGGCCCGTAAGCTCCGACCGCATGATATGGGCCGTTGCCGCTTACGAACTCTACAAGGTGACCGGCGACCGCGACTGGCTCGAACAGATCTACCCCATCATCAAAAACTCGATTGAGGATGACATGGAGGTGACCTACGTCGACGGCGGCGTCAACGGCGAGACCTCCTTTATCGACTGGCGCGAACAGAGTTATCCCAAGTGGATGCAGACTGCCGACATATATGCCTCGCAGGCACAGAACACAGGCGCCGTTCACGTGGAAGCCCTCGACATACTCTCGCGCATAGCCGCCGAACTCGGCAAGAAAGATGATGCCGCCAAATATGGCGACCTGGCCCGCTCGCTCAACGAGAGCCTCATCGAGAAGTTCTGGATGCCCGAGAAGGGAACAATGGCCATGTACACCTACGGCCGCGAATATCCCGTAATAAATCCCCGCTCCGAAACTCTCGGTCAGGCGTTTGCCATCATCTACGACCAGCTCCCCGACTCCATGGCCGCTGCCATCACGGAAAATGTGCCCGTGACACCCTACGGTCCTCCGGTATTTTTCCCGCAAATCAAGGATATGCCGCCCTACCACAACAATGCGCTCTGGCCCTGGGTGGCTTCATACTGGGTGCTTGCCAACGCCCACGCCGGCAACGAGGAGGGCGTGATGGAGGGCATCGGCTCGGTGTTCCGCCCCGCTGCGCTCTTCACCACCAATAAGGAGAACCTCAACCTCGACAACGGCGACATAGCTACCGAACTCAATTCCTCCAACATGCTGTGGTGTCTGGCCGGCAACCTCGCCATCACCCACCGCGTGCTGTTCGGCATCAGGTTTGAGACCGACGGCCTGCACATCAAGCCGTTCGTGCCCGAAGCGCTGGCCGATACCCGTTCACTCGAAGGCTTCGATTACCGCGGCTCCAAGGTCAATATCACCGTGAGCGGCTACGGCAATGAGGTGAAGTCGATAACAGTCAATGGCAAGCAGGTGAAGAACGTCAACGGTCCTATCGTCCCAGCCAAGCCCAAAGGCAACTACGACATAGTGGTGACGATGGCCGATAACAAGATAGCCCCGATGCGCGTCAACCGCACCGCCAACGTCAAGGCTCCTCTCACTCCGCTCACCCGCCTCGCCCACGACGCTGACGTTGCGGCTGCCAATCCCTCGGCGCCCTATCTGAACACGCTGCAGTGGAATCCCATCGAGTATATCGCAGGCTACATAGTGCTGCGTGACGGCAAGCCAGTGGCCCGCACCCGCGAGACATCGTTCACCGCAACCGAGCCGGGCGTTTATCAGGTAATAGGTGTTGACAGCGACGGCGTGGAATCGTTTGCCTCCGAACCGGTCAACAATCTCACCACGCTGCGTGTGCAGCCCTCATCGGTAGCCACAGCAATGAAGTCGGCGGAGGTGTCATACCAGCCCGACGGCGCTATCAGCGGTTTCACGGGCGCAGGCTTTGCCGAGACCGACCAAGGCACCGCCCCCGTAGTGTTTGACATCGTAGCCGACGGCGACGGTGACCGTTTCATCTCGTTGCGCTATGCCAACGGCAACGGCCCCGTGAACACCGAGAACAAGTGTGCCATCCGCACCGTGATGGTCGACGGCGTGAAAGTGGGCACCGTAGTGATGCCGCAACGTGGCGTAGGCAACTGGAATGACTGGGGCATGACCAACATCCTCCCCGTGTTCCTCACCGCCGGCCCCCACAAAGTCACCATCGAAATGATGCCCTACGACGAGAACATGAACCTCGCCACCAACCACGCCCTCATCGATGCCCTCATCATAGAACAACCCTAATCCCCCTCCCCCCGATACTATCACAACCGCGCTCCCAATATCAACAGGAGCGCGGTTGTTTTTTATATTTGTAACAGATGGCTATATCTCTTTTATTACACGCCGTATCTCTTTTTATTTAACAGTAGCACAGGAGCTTTTGCAGTAGTACAGGAGTTTAAAAATTAACCCAAAAATCAACTCCTGTTCTACTGTAAAGACTCTTGTACTACTGTTAAAAAAAATACTCATAAGCTACTGTTATAAAACAACGAAACGCGGTTGCCGGGTGATGGCAACCGCGTTTTATGCTGATTGAGCGGGTGGGGTCGTTTAGCGTACCATTACTTTGGTTGCTTTCGAGCCTTTACGCATGATGTAGATACCGTTGGCGGGATTGTCGACACGCATGCCCTGGAGGTTGTAGTAGACTGCGGGAGCGTCGTCGTCGGCAGGCTCTACGGTGATGTCGCCTACGCTTGAAGTGTTGGCGGCGCCGATGCGGGCGGGCATGAAGGTGAGGATATCCTCATCCTCTTTCTCCTGACTTGAAGAAGGATCCATAGAGTAGTCGTTCTTCACGTTGTCGAAGAATGCGGGGTCGTAGGGAGTACCGCCGACGGGGCTTGAACCGTAGACGTCGAGATACTGAACGCCGATACCCTGAGTGCGGATATACTCTTCGGTGACGCCCAGGAGCGACAACGGTATGCGGAACTCATAGAATGTGTGGGCCGATTCGGCAATTTCATCCTTGAGGTCAACGAAGCCGTTGTTGGTTTCGAGTGCTTCGGGCTCGAAGTTAAATTCCTTCTGACCCCAGATGTTGGAGATGCATGAAGCCAGACCGTCGGCATAGCCGTAGGCTACGGTGCTTGTCTTGCAGTAGGCGGCGTCGTAGCTTGCGTGACCGTCGGGGGTGGAGATGAAGAAACCGGGAGTACCTACGCCGGGCTTGGTTGAACCCATCCACACGGCATCGACACCGTTGGCAAACTTAGCGCCGGGAGCGTTATCGTCGTTCCAGATACCCTTTGTGCCGTCGATGTAACCGTCAAATGACTTGGTGGGGTCGAGGTCGAAAGCAATCATCAGTCGGCCGTCCATGTTGTAGGGCTTGGATTCGCCGGGCTGCTTGCCCTCGCCGTAGAGGTCCCAGATGGTGTAGACGAACTGCACACCGAGATAGAGGTTGGTATTGTCGTAAGCGGCATAGAGAGCGTAAGAGTCGACGACCGGACGCTCGTGATTACCCTTCATAGCCTGTGCCACGTCGCGGGCAACACCTTGCGCGATGAGGTCTGTGGCAGTCCAGTGAGAGAGTGCGCCGTCGGCTTTCGCGCTGCTGAATGACATGTTGACAGTGCGGTTGGTGCCGAACTGACCGTCGGGGTTCACCTTGTAGTAGTCGGTGATAAGGTTGTCACCTTCGGGAACGGGCACGGGAACTATAGCATCGGTGCGGGTGAAGGTAGCCTCGGCGTTAGTCTCGCCTGCGTCATTGACAGCCTTGACGGTGAGTGTTCCGGTCTGGCCATCGTTGAGATATGAGCTGACGAGGATGGCGTTGCTGCCCTGAGTCAGCGTGAGGGCTTTGCCGTTGAAGTCGGCGGTTACGGCGGTGGGATTGCCTGAGATGGTCACGGTTATGTTGGCCGAACCTTTCACAGTGCCACCGTTGGGCGAGATTGCCACGGAGGGTTTGGCGGGGACGGGATTGCTGCCGAATACCACGCGGGTTGAGGTCGCGCCGTTGTCGTTCATTATATACTCAGAGGTGTAGGTAAGGTCTTTGGTCTGGGCACTGCCTGTCTTGAAGATGACATTATTCATGCCTTCGGGCAGTTTGTACACCTTGTAGGTCTTGCCGTCGGAACCGGTGGCAGTCTCCATAGCGGGAGCGCCTTCCCATGTCACGGGTGTGGTAGCACCCCAGTAATATATGTTGGTGTGCGAACCGCTGTAAGCGATGTTGTAGTCGCCGGGGATTGTAACTGCATCAGGGTCGGGATTGCCGGCCACGGTGAATGTACCATCCTGGTGATAGGTGGCTTTGTCTACGTAGTTGAGGTCGCCGCCACCGATTTTATTGTCACCTTCGTGGATGATTATCTGAGTGGGAAGGCTCTTCCCTGCGGGAACTGCCCAATACCACATATTATCCTTGCGGGACATGTTGTCGCCGCCCCATACGCCTGTTGAGGTGCAGTTGTCGGTATCGTTCCAGGCCCATACCTGAGGCTGGGTGAACGAAGTGCCGTCGAAGTAGATGTAGTGGTCGCCATCCACGGGGTCGGGAGTGGGTTCGGGATCAGGATTGGGGTCAGGATTGGGAGTAGCACCGTCCTTGATGAGGACAGCGATACCGGTGGAACCTACGCGGCCCGAAATGGTGGTAGCGGTGACGGTGAAAGTGCCGCCGTCGACGAGGTCGGTGTAGCTGCCTGCGGGACAGTAACCGCCGCCGTTGGCTATCGACACGTTGCCGGCCTGACCGTTGCCCTTGATGATGGCAGCGCCCACGTCCTTACGCGTAACGCTGACAACGCCGTTGGCCGACGAGAAGTAGTCGGCGTGGCCCACAGCGGTGTTGCGCAGCTTGTTGATGGCTGCAATCTCCTTGGAGGTGAAGTGGGTGGAGCCTTTGACACCCATCTTTATAGTGGTGCGGGTATTGGCTGCGGGACGCGAGAAGTAGAGCGATGACGCGCCGTTGCGGCATGCCACGATGGCCCATGTGCGGTCGATAACGGCCTGAGAGATATGGGTTGACGCCTGCCACTCGTTGGAGTAGTCGTCATGGCTCTCGGCCCAGTAGACTACCTTGTTGTCGGCGATGGTCGATACTGACCAGCCGCCGTAGCCCGAAGGCACGTTGCCGCTGTTGACAGCGCCGCGCACTCCGTCGCAGTAGCCGTTGTCGGTCACTGACATATATTTGGTGTACTCCTTCATGAGAGCGTTGCCGTCGCCGCCGGGAGAGTCGAGTATCTCGCCGTAGTGCCACATGCCGGGCACGGAGGTGACGGTCGACCAGAAGTTACAACCCTCGGAGGGGAGGCCTATATGCTTTGCAGCGTCCCAGCGGATACCGTCGACGCCACATGATTTGAGCTCTTCTACGAAAGCTTTGGCACGCGCCTGCACCTGGGCATCCTCGGAGTTGACGTCGCCGTAGTCGCCGAGCTGGCCGTGGGTTATCGAGTAGCGGTTGCCGTAGTTGATACCGCCGTTCCAGCGCACGCGGCCGTTGGAGTCCCACCATGTGTCGTGGTAGCCCGAGGCCTGGTTGACGTGATTGGCCACGACATCGACTATCACCTTGATGCCGCGCTCATGGGCTGCGGCGCAGAGCGATGTGAGCTGAGCCTTGGTACCGACGCCCGAACCTTTGAGGGCGAAGTCATAGGGCATGTAGGCGTAGAACCACTCGGCGTTGGTGTTGCAGTTGCCCTGCATGGGCGAAAGCTGCACGGCACCGAAGCCGGCCTTGGCAATGTTGTCAAGCTCCTGCTCGATTTGTGTACAACTCCAGTCGAAGCAGTGGAGGATATTGCCGTCCTGAATACTCTCGGGCAAACCGTAATCGGCTGCTCCCGCGCTCATTGAAACGGTCATAGCCAGCGCTGCCGCACTAATAAATTTCTTTAACATGGAATAAAATTTAAAAATGTAAGAAGATATAAAAATACTTTTTCCAATCATACAAACCGCTGCATGACAGAATTACTAATCCTTAAAAGGTACGCAAATATAAGATTATTTTTTGAAATTGCATAAAAATCAGACGTTTTTTTAGGTAAACTCAAAGAAAATCACTAACTTTGTGGCGCTTATAGGGATGTTGCGTCCCGATGCCCCGCGGCGTCAGGCGTAACACTTTGAGCACAACCGATTTAATTAACAAATTTATTAACCGTTTAATTTAATGACTGAAGAAGTTAAAAACTCTCCAATCGCTGATTTCGATTGGGATGCCTATGAAAAAGGCGAAACTGTCGGTGCTAAATCTCGCGAAGAGCTCACCAAAACTTACGACGAGAGCCTTAACACCGTAAAAGACAAAGACGTAATCGAAGGTACCATCATCGCCCTCAACAAGCGCGAAGCTGTGGTTAACATCGGTTATAAATCTGACGGTATCATCCCCGTCAGCGAATTCCGCTACAACCCCGACATCAAAGTCGGCGACGTAGTTGAAGTTTTCATCGAAAATCAGGAAGACAAAAAAGGACAGCTCATCCTTTCTCACCGCAAAGCCCGCGCTTCACGCTCTTGGGAACGTGTTAACCAGGCTCTCGAGAACGATGAGATCATCAAGGGCTACATCAAGTGCCGCACCAAGGGTGGTATGATCGTTGACGTATTCGGCATCGAAGCGTTCCTCCCCGGCTCTCAGATCGACGTTAAGCCCATCCGCGATTACGATATCTTCGTTGGCAAGACTATGGAATTCAAGGTCGTTAAGATCAACCAGGAATTCAAGAACGTCGTTGTCAGCCACAAAGCCCTCATCGAAGCCGAGCTCGAGCAGCAGAAACGCGAAATCATCTCCAAGCTCGAAAAAGGCCAGGTGCTTGAAGGTACTGTCAAGAACATCACCACTTACG
Organism: Barnesiella sp.; assembly: GCA_014801075.1. Taxonomy (GTDB): domain Bacteria; phylum Bacteroidota; class Bacteroidia; order Bacteroidales; family Muribaculaceae; genus JAGBWK01. The sequence continues at coordinate 224,015 of JAAVEW010000011.1, forward strand.
GCGTATTCATCGACCTCGGTGGCGTTGACGGTCTTATCCACATCACCGACCTCTCTTGGGGCCGCGTAAACCACCCCGAGGAAGTTGTTTCTCTCGACCAGAAGCTCAACGTTGTTATCCTCGACTTCGACAACGAGAAAAAACGTATCGCTCTCGGCTTGAAGCAGCTCCAACCCCATCCCTGGGATGCTCTCAACCCCGACCTCAAAGTAGGTGACAAGGTGAAAGGTAAAGTAGTCGTTATGGCTGACTACGGCGCATTCATCGAAATCGCCCCCGGCGTTGAAGGTCTTATCCACGTAAGCGAAATGTCTTGGTCACAGCACCTCCGCTCTGCTCAGGACTTCATGAAAGCAGGCGACGAAATCGAAGCCGTTATCCTTACCCTCGACCGCGACGAACGCAAGATGTCACTCGGCATCAAGCAGCTCAAGGAAGATCCCTGGGAAAACATCGAAACCAAATACCCCGTTGGCAGCAAGCACACTGCTAAAGTGCGCAACTTCACCAACTTCGGCGTATTCGTTGAACTCGAAGAGGGCGTAGACGGTCTTATCCACATCTCTGACCTCTCTTGGACCAAGAAAATCAAACACCCCACCGAATTCACTCAGATCGGTGCCGACATCGATGTTCAGGTTCTCGAAATCGACAAGGACAACCGTCGTCTCAGCCTCGGTCACAAACAGCTCGAAGAAAACCCCTGGGATGTATTTGAAACTATCTTCACTGTAGGTTCAATCCACGAAGGTACTATCATCGAGATGCTCGACAAGGGCGCTGTCATCGCTCTCCCCTACGGCGTTGAAGGCTTCGCTACTCCCAAACACCTCGTTAAAGAGGACGGCACTCCCGCCAAGGTTGACGAGAAGCTCAACTTCAAGGTTATCGAATTCAACAAGGACTCTAAGCGCATCATCCTTTCTCACAGCCGCATCTTCGAAGATGAAGCTAAGGCAGAACGCGCTGAAGCTAAGAAATCTGCTCCCAAACGCGCACCCCGCAAGGAATCTGAGCCCGTTGTTTCTACTCCCGTAGAGAAAACTACTCTCGGTGACATCGAAGCACTCGCAGCCCTCAAAGAGCAGCTTTCTAAAAAATAAGCAATTATTTCACTAAAAGCGAAATAACCCCCAAAGTGGAGGCCCACCCGGCCTCCACTTTTTTTATCCCCCTCACCCTTATTGAGCGTTTTTCCGTGTTCATAATATTAAATAGGTTTAAAGCTAAATATTAAATAGGGTTAAACCTAACCACACTCCAAGGTTCGCACGTCTTGTGGCGGGGGTCTCCTCAATGCGGTTAAGCTAAGGATTCAACGCCTCATTTACAAATACTTAACCTTTCTTCGGACAACGGCTACCAAAGCGTTAACCCCGATAAGAGACAATCGAAGTTACCCAAGAGTAAGAAAGAGGCATAAAAAGGGCGTCAGGACACGAACCAAAACCAACAGGAAACGAGTCCTTTAGCTCCTTAGCTTAACCGCATTGGGGGTCTCCTGACCCGCGCTCTAACAGCAAAGGCCCGTAAACATCGACCTGATTGTGAGAGCGCGGGTCAGGAGACCCCCGCTACGATGCGTTACGACCAATTTATGGGAAGTTTCTGACTAAAAAAAGGTTAATGAATGGTGGATTGTTGAAGCAAAATGATTAAATTTGCAATTTGATAGAGTGTTGATGTGATTTCAAGCGTCACTGTGGCAGTCATATCAACAAAGTAATTGAAAACCAATTAAGAATATAAAATAGAGTAATGTCACTTAAATGCGGTATCGTAGGTCTGCCCAACGTGGGTAAATCGACCTTGTTCAACTGTCTCTCAAATGCCAAAGCCCAGTCGGGCAACTTCCCGTTCTGTACTATCGAACCCAACGTGGGCGTAATCACTGTGCCCGACGAACGACTCAACAAACTGGTGGAGATGTGCAATCCCCGCAGCGTGGTTCCCGCCACTGTCGAAATCGTCGACATCGCAGGATTGGTGAAAGGCGCGAGCAAAGGTGAAGGCCTCGGCAACAAGTTCCTCGCCAACATCCGCGAGACCGACGCCATAATCCACGTGCTCCGCTGCTTTGACGACGACAATATCACCCACGTCGACGGCACCGTTGACCCCGTCCGCGACAAGGAAATCATCGACTACGAGCTGCAAATCAAGGACCTCGAAACAGTTGAAGGCCGCATAGCCCGCACCCAGAAACAGGCTCAGACCGGCGGCGACAAGACAGCCAAGATGCAGTATGAAGTGCTCAAGCAGTACAAGGAAGCCCTTGACAAGGGTCTGCCCGCACGCACTGTGAAATTCGAGACCGTCGACGAGCAGAAGTTTGCCCGCGAGCTCTTCCTGCTCACATCAAAACCGGTGCTCTACGTATGCAACGTTGACGACGCATCGGCTGTCAACGGCAACAAATATGTCGACGCCGTCAAGGAAGCCATCAAGGACGAAGGCGCTGAAATGCTTATCGTGGCAGCCGCTACCGAAAGCGACATCGCCGAACTCGACTCATACGAGGATCGCCAGGCATTCCTCGAAGAGATAGGGCTCACCGAGTCAGGCGTTTCGCGACTGATTCGCTCGGCCTACCATCTGCTCGACCTGCAGACATTCTTCACCGCAGGCGAGGACGAGTGCCGCGCATGGACATTCCGCCGCGGCTCGAAAGCACCCAAATGCGCCGGCGTCATCCACACCGACTTCGAGAAGGGCTTCATCCGAGCCGAGGTAATCAAGTATGACGACTACGTGTCGCTCGGCGGCGAGGCCAAAGTGAAGGAAGCAGGAAAATTTGGCGTCGAAGGCAAGGAATATGTAGTGCAGGACGGCGACATCATGCACTTCCGCTTCAACGTATAATACCGCTTCAATAAGTGATACTACCATTAACAAGATATAACTCAACAAATTAAACATATACAAGAAAATGGCACAACAGGAAGATGTCTTTAAAAAAATCGTTTCACACGCCAAGGAATACGGTTTTGTGTTTCAATCATCGGAAATCTATGACGGACTCGCAGCAGTCTACGATTACGGCCAGAACGGTGTAGAGCTCAAGAACAATATCAAGCGCTACTGGTGGGACGCAATGACTCTGCTCAACGAAAACATCGTAGGTATCGACTCGGCTATCTTCATGCACCCCACTATATGGAAAGCATCGGGCCACGTTGACGCCTTCAACGACCCGTTGATCGACAACCGCGACTCCAAGAAGCGCTACCGCGCCGACGTTCTCATCGAGGAGGAGCTTGCAAAATTCGACGCTAAAATAGACAAAGAGGTTGCCAAAGCCCGCAAACGCTTCGGCGAAAACTTTGACGAAGAGCAGTTCCGCACCACCAACGGCCGCGTAATCGAGCTGACTCAGAAACGCGACGCTCTGCACGAACGTTTCGCTCAGGCTATGAACGACAACAACCTCGAGGAACTCCGTCAGATTATCATCGACCAGGAGATAGTATGCCCCATCAGCGGTACGAGAAACTGGACCGACGTGCGTCAGTTCAACCTCATGTTCCGCACCGAAATGGGTTCTACCGCCGACGGTGCCATGACCGTGTATCTCCGTCCCGAGACCGCACAGGGTATCTTCGTCAACTACCTCAACGTGCAGAAAACCGGCCGCATGCGCATTCCCTTCGGTATCGCACAGATTGGTAAGGCATTCCGCAACGAGATTGTAGCCCGTCAGTTCATCTTCCGCATGCGCGAGTTCGAGCAGATGGAGATGCAGTTCTTCGTGCGCCCCGGCTCTGAGCTCGAATGGTTCAAGCGCTGGAAAGAGACCCGTCTGCGCTGGCACAAGGCTCTCGGCCTCGGCGACCAGAAATACCGCTACCACGACCACGACAAACTGGCCCACTACGCCAACGCCGCTACCGACATCGAGTTTGAGATGCCCTTCGGTTTCAAGGAAGTGGAAGGTATCCACTCACGCACCAACTTCGACCTCTCGCAGCATGAGAAATTCTCAGGCAAGAAGATACAGTATTTCGACCCCGAACTCAACGAGTCATACACCCCCTACGTCATCGAGACCTCAATCGGTGTTGACCGTATGTTCCTCTCGGTGCTTTGCTCAAGCTACGAGGAGCAGAAACTGGAGAACGGCGAAACTCGCGTAGTGCTCCACCTCCCCGCTCCCCTCGCTCCCGTGAAGTGTGCCGTAATGCCCCTCGTGCGCAAGGACGGTCTGCCCGAAAAGGCCCGCGAAATCGTCAACGACCTCAAGTTTGACTTCGCTACCCACTACGACGAGAAGGACTCTATCGGTAAGCGCTACCGCCGCCAGGATGCAGTAGGTACTCCGTTCTGTATCACCGTTGACCATCAGACACTTGAGGACAACACCGTCACTCTGCGCGAGCGCGACTCAATGGAGCAGACCCGTGTAAGCGTTGATGACCTCCACAAGCTCATCCACGACCGCGTGTCAATCAACTCGCTGCTGCGCAAACTTTCATAACAGCAACATTATCAAGTAACAATGAAGAAATCTTATATCGTACTTGCCGTTGTGGCAGTCCTGCTCCTCATCGGAGTTGGCAGTTGCATCTCCACCCGCAACGGCATCGTCAGCGCCGACCAGGAGGTGAAGAAGTGCTGGGCTAATGTTGAGAGCTCTTATCAGCGTCGTCTCAACCTCATCCCCAACCTCGTCAACACTGTCAAAGGTTATGCCGAACACGAGTCGACCACGCTGCAGAGCGTGACCGATGCCCGTGTCGGCCTCTCCAAGGCTTACGACGAAGCACGTCAATACTCCGGCGACTCTCTTGCCACCGAGCAGCAGACTCAAAAGATGTATGAAGCGCAGCGCAATCTTATGGATAAGGCCAACATCTACATCAATGCGGTGCATGAGGCTTATCCCGACCTGAAAGCCAACCAGAACTTCGCTGACCTTCAGGCCGAGCTCGCCGGTACGGAAAACCGTATCAACACCGAGATTGTGCGCTACAACGATGCCGTAGCAGTTTACAACCAGATGATTCTCAAGTTCCCCGGCAGCCTCTTTGCATGGGGTTACACCGAGAAAAAACCGTTTGAGGCTGACGCAGCGGCTTCCACAGCCCCCGTAGTTGAATTTTGACGGCTTGTAGCAGTCAGTATATATTAAGAATATGAAGAAAAGTATAATATTCATGCTCATCGGAGCGGCCACACTCGGTCTCGCCAGCTCATGCGGCGACGATGACAACACCGACGTGTGGAAAGAATACGCCGACTACCGCGAAGCCAACGACGCATTCATGGCCGAACAGGAAGCGCTCACCGACGCATCGGGCAAAGCAGTCTACACCAAGGTGATACCCGCGTGGAACAAGAATGCTTACGTGCTGATGCGCTGGTTCAACGACACCACCGCCACCGAGGGCAACCTGCGTCCGCTCTACACCTCGACCGTCGATGTCAAATATTACGGCCGCACGTATGACGACGAGCCGTTTGACTCCTCCTACCTGAGTCTGGCGCCCGCCGACTCCGTAGTGCGCTTTCAGGTCAACGGTGTAGTAACAGGCTGGGCCATAGCCATGGAACGCATGCACGTGGGCGACAGCGTGGAGGTGCTCGTGCCCTACGCATTCGGTTACGGAGCTACCGCGCAAGGCATCATCAAGCCGTTCAGCTCGCTGAAATTCAACATCAAGCTCGTCGATGTGGCCGGCGAATACGTCCGTCCGTAGAGCGTGTCGTGTTTTAAAACTCAATACACTCTCATAAACGTGCTCAACAAAACGCGCAAAAGTGTGTCAAATTAAAAAAAATTTGCTAACTTTGCGTCAGTCAAAGGGGTAACCGACTGAGTGATACACACATGCCGGAAACGCCCCCAACCATATGACAAAAACAAATATTTATCAACCGATAAAAGAATAATAACAATGGTAAGTTACAAAGAATTAGGTTTGGTCAACACCCGCGAGATGTTTGCCAAAGCAATCAAAGGTGGCTACGCAATTCCCGCCTTCAATTTCAACAACATGGAGCAGCTCCAGGCTATCATCAAAGCCGCTGCCGAGGACCGTTCACCCGTTATCCTTCAGGTATCAAAGGGTGCGCGCAACTATGCAAACGCTACTCTTCTGCGCTACATGGCTCAGGGTGCCGTTGAATACGCTAAAGAACTTGGCTGGGAAAATCCTCAGATCGTTCTTCACCTCGACCACGGTGACAGCTTCGAGCTTTGCAAATCATGTATCGACAACGGTTTCTCGTCAGTAATGATCGACGGTTCACACCTCCCCTACGAGGAAAACGTAGCTCTTACCAAGCAGGTTGTTGACTACGCTCATCAGCACGATGTAACTGTAGAAGGTGAGCTCGGCGTACTCGCCGGCGTAGAGGATGAAGTATCTTCTGACCACCACACTTACACTGACCCCGAAGAGGTTATCGACTTCGCTACCCGCACAGGCTGCGACTCACTCGCTATCTCAATCGGTACTTCACACGGTGCTTACAAGTTCACTCCCGAGCAGTGCACCCGCAACGCTGAAGGCAAACTCGTTCCCCCGCCCTTGGCATTCGACGTACTCGACGCCGTTATGGAGAAACTCCCCGGATTCCCCATCGTGCTCCACGGTTCTTCTTCAGTTCCCCAGGAAGAAGTTGATACTATCAACAAATACGGTGGCAAACTTCCCGACGCTATCGGTATCCCCGAAGAGCAGCTCCGCAAAGCTGCGAAGAGCGCTGTTTGCAAAATCAACATCGACTCTGACAGCCGTCTCGCTATGACTGCCGCTATCCGCAAAGTATTTGCTGAGAAACCCGCTGAGTTCGACCCCCGCAAATACCTCGGCCCGGCTCGCGACAACATGGAAAAACTCTACAAGCACAAAATCGAAAACGTGCTCGGTTCTAAAGACAAAGCTCTCTAATCGAAAGCCGTCCCAACCGACAAAGTTATTCCGATAACAATAAACCAAAAGAGACCGTATCGCAACCGATACGGTCTCTTTCTATATATCCGTTCCAACACCGGAAGCCTCGTGGCGGGGGTCTCCCGACCCGCGCTCACCTCACCTCACCTCACCTCACCTCTCCTCTCCTTCGCTCACCCTCGCTCTCTCATGGCATCCGCCGATATGCGCGGGTCAGGAGACCCCCGCCACGGGGCTTCCAACACCGCAAAACTATCATTTCAAGTGCTTTATCATGCCGTGCTGGTAGCATGAGAGGGTGAAGCCCGAGGCTTCGAGAAAGCTGCGCAAGGAGGTGCAGTCAGTGGCGATATTGAGCGCCTTGGCGCGCTCTATGCCATTGGCTTCTACGAGGCGCAGGAGCAGGTTTGAGCCTACGCCGCGGCGACGACAGGCAGGGTCAACGGCAAGCAGCGTGATGTCGCCGTAGGCCGTTTCCGATACGCCAAATCCTATCGGCTTCGGGCCGTCCCACGCTATCAGGCAAAGGAATGCTTCGGGATTGCGCTCAAGCGACGCGAGGGAATTTTGCCACGAGGGAGTGAAGTCCATGAAACCGGCGAGGGCACTCACCTGCTCCACCGTGGCCGGCGTGATTACCGGCACACTGTCGGCGCGGCGTCGTAGACGGCCTATTACATCCTGATTGTCAGCCGTGTAGCAGGCATATTCCGTAAAGATTGTGAAGCCTTGACGGCGATATATCTCGCAGGCGGGATGATTGTCCGACAGCACTTCGAGCACGTAGTCGGTAACGCCGGCAGCCATGAGCGGAGCTACTGAGTGAGCGAAAATGCGGTCGGTAAGCCCCTTGCCACGGTATTCCTTTATTGTCCCCGTGCCGGTATCGTAGGCACACAGGTTGCCGTTGTAACTACATATGCCATTGATTATAAACGACACAATGCGGCCATCGGCCACAGCGGCAAACGACAGCTCGCGGCGCGCACCGCGGCGCTTGAACATATCGGCGAGCATCGCCTCGTCAAACGTCACCGAATACTCCGCAAACGCATCAAGAAATGCCCGCATAATCTCACTCCATGGCGTGTCAGCCAGGCTCTTTATCTCAATATCACAGTCAATCATAGTTCAGTAAGACCCCGTTCCCCAATATTTATTAAAAACTCGGCGGTCGATTTTTGAGTGAATTTGTTCGGTGGTTGAAGGAGTTATGGGGTTCCATAACGACTGAAACCGACGGACAAATACGCCAAAAAGCGACCGAGGCGAAAGTAA
>JAAVEW010000012.1 GCA_014801075.1 Barnesiella sp.
ACCCCGCCACGCCGATGGTACTGCGAAAGTGGGAGAGTAGGTAACCGCCCCCTATTAAAAGAGAGAAACGCCGAAGCTGCAACCAGCTCCGGCGTTTCTTGTTTTATACCGGTCGCAATTGTATCGCATCAATCACCCGCAAAAGCATCGCATCAATCAGCAGCAATTGCCTTGCTTCAATCACCCGCAATCGCTATCATTGCTATCACCACCCGGAGACAAACTCCAAATTGCACGGTTGCATTGTATCCATTCGAAAATGGCCGACATTGCATTGCTTNNATAGNTCGCAATTCCTAATCCAANGCAGCCNCAATCACCTNCGACAAACCNCATCACGGAGAACAAGCGGCTGCGCCTCGTGGCGGGGCCGTCCTCGGCCGCGCTTTGAAAGCTTTGATTATGGCATGAAATCTTGGGATTGACTTTGAGCTTTTGACTATTCAAACNCCNGGAGNCANACAACGATGTTTTATGATTGAATGGCTTTGTTTTGATTGTAAGTTTCGGTNTGNATGAAGGNNTAGNTCTTGGTNGGNGGGNTGGNGGTGGAGAGTAAGAGTAAAGGGGAAATAAAAAAAGAGCGTGGTNGGCGCTCTTTTTTTATAGGTAGANTTTTTAATTACTATCTTTTGATTTGCTTTGTGTGTGTGTCTTTTTCGGTCTTTAGACTTTAGATTGGTTAAATGATTTATTCCTGATACAAAAGTAGGTTNTGNTTTTAACAATTATGTTACAACGAAAACACAATGTTGAGACATTTNATGNTTTCTGTTGATTTTTTGTCAAATATGCTGCTNTCAGGCTTAGATTGTTGCATANTTTTGATTTTGGCTGCTTATTTTTTTAGATTTAAGCAATGTGGAGAGATTATGTTTTGGGATAGTGGCGGGNTTANTGGGAATTGGTGGTTTAGTTTAGTTTAGTTTAGTTTAGTTTAGTTTCGCTGATTTATTTTGTTTGGGGGAAAGAGGAGTTTGATTTCTTCTTTGAGGTAGGGAACTTCGACTACGTGGTAGGTGTCGTAGGAGGGGTGGAAGATGGCAAGTTTACCGGCTTGAACGTTGATGCCGTAGTTGCGCTCAAGTATNTAGCGATAGATGCTGACCTGAAGNGCGTAATGCCAGAAGGTGGTGTCNGGGATGCTGCTGATTGGGGGGAGGGCGGTTTTGTTGNATCGGCTGGTGATTACGGGGCGNCCGTTTTCAATGATTTTGTCGGTGCGCTTCCAGTCGTATATGGTGAATGTGCCNTCGGTANAGTCGAGGAAGTCAAGAGTGCCGGCTATGCCCATTTCTTCGTCGTATATNGCCCATTCGGTACGGTAGGGNTTGAGTNGNTATTGNTNGCTGAATTGCTCGAAGAGGCGGAATGTNTCGTCGGTTTCCTGGGGCTGGCCGAGATAGTGATGTTCAATCTTGGCGTGGAGTAATGTGCCGAGACGGCGTGCATTTTCAGACTTTGCATCCCATTGGGCTTTAAGTTCTTGTTCGGAGATGCCGTACTTCAGTGCCAGTTTGGGCGCCCAATAGTCAGCGTCGAACTTTTCAAAGCAGTCTTCAACGAAGTTTGTTACCGAGCGCAGAGTGCGTCCATTGTGNGTATAGACGTGGTCGGCGGNNTNGAANGAAAGGAGAGCGTCNCGCTNGTGGGCGTTATGGTTATTGAAGTCNGACATCGGAGTGGGTAATATGTGATAAATAGCGGTTGGTAANGTAAAAAATAAATCGGGCTGTGCCTTGGGTGGAATAGCCTCGGGCACAGCCGGATAAGTGATTATGGAACTAAACTAAATCGTCGTCATCCTCGAGAATGAGGTCGTCGGCGATTTCGTCGTCAAGGTCGATTTCATCAAGGTCGGANTTATCNTCGGACTTNGCNGGTGNTTTAGCTGCNGCNGGNGCTNTCTTTTTCTTTTTGCTGCCTTCTTCAGCCTCTTTGAGAGCGGCCATGATTTTTGCTTCAAGTTCTTCGGCGAGTTCGGGATTGTCCTCGATNACGCGTTTTGCCGCATCGCGTCCCTGAGCGAGTTTGGAGCCGTCGTAGCTGAACCATGAGCCGGATTTCTGGATAATGCCATGCTCTACGCCGAGATCGAGAATTTCGTANGCTTTTGAAATGCCTTCGCCGAACATGATNTCGAACTCACATCTTTTGAAAGGAGGCGCAACTTTGTTCTTGACNATNTTAACTTTAGTGTGACGGCCGATTACATTGTCNCCATCCTTAAGGGAAGTTGCGGGCCGGATGTCGATACGNACNGANGCGTAGAACTTCAGCGCATTACCGCCGGTGGTGGTTTCGGCNGGTCCGAACATTGAACCGATGTTNGCTCGCAGCTGGTTGATGAAGATACAAGTGGTGTTNGTGCGGGCGATAGCGCCTGTCAGTTTACGCATGGCCTGCGACATGAGGCGGGCTTGGAGGCCCATGTTGCGGTCGCCCATCTCGCCCTCAATCTCATTCTTGGGAGTCAAGGCAGCAACGGAGTCAACGACGATAAGGTCGACNGCGGCAGAACGGATAAGCTGCTCGACGATTTCAAGAGCCTGCTCACCGTTGTCGGGCTGCGACATGAGCAGCTCNTTGACATCNACGCCAAGTTTCTCGGCATAGAAACGGTCGAAGGCGTGTTCGGCATCGATTATNGCGGCGATACCGCCACGTTTCTGAGCTTCGGCGATAGCGTGGATAGCGAGGGTTGTCTTACCNGATGATTCCGGGCCGTAGATTTCGATGATACGGCCTTTGGGGTAACCNCCTACNCCGAGAGCGTAGTTAAGNCCGATGGAGCCGGCGGGTATCACTTCGACCTGCTCAACGGCATCNTCGCCGAGGCGCATGATGGCACCGCGGCCGTAGGACTTCTCAATCTGTCCCATCGCGGCCTTCAATGCGCTGAGTTTGGCCTCTTTATTATTTGGAATATTTTCTTTTTTAATGCTTTTCTTTGATTTATCAGTTGCCATATAGTTATATAATTATTTTAAAAGATTGAAGCGGGGTGTCGATAATATATACACCCTTTACAAAGTTAGAAAAATTGATTGATTTTACAGGATTTTCGGAGGAAAAAATGCATCGTCCCATTGTATCGAAGGCGGAAACGCAATCAATTTCGGTATCGAATGTGAGAATTTTGTCAGTCAAAGTGTAATGGAGAGGGTAATTGCCGGCGTCATTCAGGAGGTCATTAACCGANGTCGGGGTGTCAGCTTTATTGAGCTGATATGTTACCAGTGATTCTCCGGGAACATAAAGATGGAGGTGTGTGATGCCATTGTTGAACCCCGAAGTNGCTACGAACTGGCGATAGGTGGAAGAGATGCCGGANGGTATTGTGGNTTTGCCTAACTCCATGGTTGCGAGCGGTTTGTAATCAGAGAAATCAATTGNTGATGCAGCTCTTGATTTTATATTGGCGGGAGCGGTATCGTTGTCCCAGAGGCCGAGNTTGAATTGGGATGTGCCGTTCTTTGTATCGGANTCGGGGAAAGAGACGTCGCCGGAGCAGATGAAACGGTGTCCGTCGAAGTTGAAGATGCTGAGTCCGTGGCCCGCCTTATGATTGATGTTGAGAGTGCTTAGGCAAACGTTTGGTTCATCGCGGAAAGAGTAAAGAGAGGGGAGAATATCNTTGTCGTCGAGAATCATATAATCGTTGTCGACGAGGAAGATGGACGGTTTTGAGAAAGCAATGCCGTCGGAATTGGGGCTGTAGAATANGACGGAGCAGTTTGTCTGCCGGCCGTTGNTGTAAGTGTAGTCGGCNACGGNCGTGTTTCCGNTNNNNTNGACCATGGGGACGAGTATTTCAAAGGAGCCGGTAGCNGGATTGCCGATGACTGCCGGGATNCCGAAATCACCGATGGTGTTGAANGCATTNNCNACNTTGCCNTTTGCTTCAAATTCCTCTTTGATATTNCCTTCTTTATCAATGAGGTAGAAATAGAANCTATCNTCGGNNTTGATGCCGCGGTCAGGGGTNTTCANAAACANTATAAAATGGTCGCTGTCATCGCATTTACAAAGATAGAAACAGCGTTCGGCGTCGGANAGTTGGTCAAGGAAATAATATTCCATGTCGTTGCCGCTTATGANGATGTNGGANGCGGGAGTGCCGTCTGTAGCGTTGAATCGCTTTATGGTCAAGTGATTGGNGGNNTTGTCGGTGTGGTCAGCTATGTAGATATATCGGTCNTCNGCCACCATGTTCTGATTCCACATCGAAGCTTTTGGATCGGAANNGCTCATGTCGATACTCGAGATGCGATGGATGAAGTAGGATTGACTTCCGATATTAAACGAGGATTGAGANAATGCCGATGCCGCAGTCATAAATGATCCGAACAAGAGCGCGATTTTTGNTTTATTCATCATTCAAAGTTTTGGTAATCTTTTGGTTAGGTAAGTTGAAAGCGGAGAGGCATTTTTGTNGTCGGATTTCTTCANGCAAAGCNATGNTTCGGCNTTNCTNTTAAAAAGAACCGTNAATGNCGGAATGAGAGTTATTGCATGAAAAATGATAGGAAAAATTTCATGTAAAATTTTCGTAAAGTTAAGTTTTTAAACCTGCTTTTCCAAAAAAATTTGTAAATTTGTCTCTCAAAAATCGAAAGATGGAAAAGACTCTTCAACATAATGGTGTAAANATGCTTTATACGGTAGAGGGGGAAGGCTCNCCGGTGGTGCTTATGCACGGCTGGGGCTGTACCCATGAGACTGTAAAGAGCATTGAGGATATATGCCTTAAAAGCCATAAGGTCTATAACGTTGATTTCCCGGGGTTTGGAGCGTCAACGGAGCCTGCAGACGANGGAAACGTATGGGGCGTGGAAGAGTACACCCGCATGATAGAGCGACTTGNNGAANCGGAAGGNATTGANAACCCGATACTGATAGGCCACTCGTTCGGCGGAAGAGTTNCAATNGTNTATGCTTCAAGGAATAAGGTTGANAAGNTTGTGCTTGTCGANGCTGCCGGTGTGAAGCCGCGACGCAAGTTGAGCTATTANATCAAAGTATATTCATTCAAGCTTGCAAAACGCTGGTNCAAACTNGTTTANGGCAAGGAGAAAGGNGNGCGTCATATTGAGAAAATGCGCAATAAACGCGGGTCAAGTGACTATGCCAATTCCTCNGCCATGATGAAGGCCATACTGAGCAAGGTTGTCAATGAGGATCTTTGCCATCTTATGCCTAAAATATCGGCCCCGACATTACTTATATGGGGTAAAAACGATACAGCGACACCTTTGAGTGATGCCAAAAAGATGGANAANCTGATTCCCGATGCCGGATTGGTGGCNTTTGANGANTGCGGTCATTACAGNTTTTTGGATAACAGACCGGGGTTTGCCGCTGTNTTGANCAGTTTCATAAATTAAAGATAATCAAAGAGATGCAATCATACGAATCAATAATGTCGATAGTGCTGCTCGTTGTATCAGCCGGAGCGCTGCATTTCAATACGATGCGCGACCTGATGATGCTGCAGCAAAATTCGTACATGAACGACCGCTATACCCGCTGGTTCAATCAAAGCGGTGAAAGCACCAATTATCTACGTATCGGGGCGTGTATTGCCTTGCTGCTCTGCCTTGTAAAGCATCTTCCTTTCTGGGCGAGCGGCGGTTGCGCTATCCTGATAATGGCGTGGATATGTGTGTCGCTTCTCACGAGAAAGTATAAAAAGCCGCTTGTCGTGACAAAGCGCGTGAAGCGATTGTATGCTACCATTGCGGTGCTTGATATTGCTGTTGCCGTGCTGACCGGCCTGCTGACTGACAGTGTGTTGTATGCAGCGGTGGCGGTTATGGCACTTAACGTGCTGTCGCCGGTGGTTATGCTGATAGCCAATGTGATACTCCGCCCGGTTGAAAAGCATATCAATCAGGGATTTTACAATGAGGCCAAAGCGATATTAGCCTCGATGCCCGATTTGAAAATCATCGGAGTGACAGGTAGTTACGGCAAGACAAGCACGAAGCATTATCTTAACCGCATTCTTTCCGAGAAGTATGATGTGATGATTACTCCGGGTAACTTCAATACCACACTGGGTGTGATAAGAACCATCCGCGAGTATCTGAAGCCTTATAATGAGGTGTTTATCGTGGAGATGGGTGCCAAGCAGATTGGTGACATCAAGGAGATATGCGACCTTGTCAAGCCTACAATCGGTATCGTCACCGCTGTGGGAGAGCAGCACCTCGAATCATTCAAAACGGTTGAAAATGTGCAGCGTACGAAGTTTGAGCTCGTTGATGCACTTCCGGCCGACGGTCTTGCTATTGTCAACAATGACTTCAATATGGCAGCGGTGCGTCCCGTGGAGAATGTGGAGTGCAAGCGCTATGCCATCGGTAATACCGAGAATGCCGATTACATTGCCGAGATAAAGGAAGTTGCACCCGACGGCACTACTTTCATTGTGAAAGGTGATGGTAAGGAGTATGAGTTCCATACCCGCCTCGTTGGAGAGTGTAACATATCCAACCTTACCGCGGCGGTAATCGCGGCTCTCAAACTTGGCGTAGAGGAGAAGAAGATTGCCTATGCCATTGAAAAGATAGAGCAGGTGGAACACCGCCTCAATATGAAACGTACTGCAGGCGGCGTCACGATAATTGACGATGCTTACAACTCTAACCCGACCGGATCGAAGATGGCGCTCGATGTGCTCTCGGCCATGAAGCAGGGACAGCGTATCATCGTCACTCCCGGCATGGTGGAGCTCGGCGACCGACAGTATGAACTCAACAAGGAACTCGGAGCTTATGCAGCCGGCCGTGCTGACAAAGTCATTGTGGTAGGTCAGTACAACAAAGACGCATTGAGCGAGGGCCTTGCCGAAGGAGGCGCAACGGAGGAGCAGGTGCTCTTCGCCGCTACGTTCAATGAGGCCCAGCAACTATTGTCAAAGATATTGAAAAGAGGTGATACCGTTCTGTATGAGAACGATTTACCTGATACTTTTAAATAATTGAGAAATGAAAACTAATATTGGAGTATTTTTCGGCGGAAGGTCAACCGAACATGAGATTTCGGTAATATCGGCATCGCAGGCCATGCATGCCATCAACAGAGAGAAATATGACGTTACGCCTATATATATTACTAAAGATGGTAAATGGTACACCGGCGACGCACTTTTCGAGGTGAAAAACTACCGCAATATACCTGAACTCCTGGCTAAATGCGAAGAGGTATATATGCGTCCCGTTTATGACGATTACAATCTTTACAAGAAGAAGAAGCCGATGTTTGGCTCGGACGTACTGACCAAACTCGACGTTGTTATACCTGTGCTTCACGGTTCAAACGGCGAGGACGGCATCTTCGAGGGCGTGCTGGAATCAATAGGCATACCTTATGCCGGCTGTAACACAATAGCTTCGGCCAACGGTATGGACAAGATTACCATGAAGATGATACTTCAGGCTAATGATGTTCCCGTAGTTGACTATGTATGGTTCACCGACAAACAGTGGTACGCGCAGAAAGATGCCATTATCAATAAGATAGAGACTAAAATCGGTTATCCGGTCATTGTAAAACCGGCCAACCTCGGATCAAGTGTAGGTATCGGCCGCGCCGATGACCGCGAAGAGCTGATAGCAAAGGTAGAGGATGCCGAGAAATATTCAACACGACTCATCGTGGAGGACCTTGTGGAGAATCTGCAGGAGATAAATTGCTCGGTGCTTGGCGATTGCGACGAATACCGCATGTCGGTTCTCGAAGAGCCCATCAAGAGCGGCGAGATTCTCTCATACGAGGATAAATATATGGGAGGCACCAAGGGAGCCAAAGGCATGCAGGCTTCGCAGAAGCGCATTCCCGCAGAACTGCCCGAAGCCGAGACCGAACGAATCAAGTTTCTGGCAGGGGAGACCTTCAGAGTGCTGTCGTGTCACGGTGTGAGCCGTGTCGATGTCATCGTCGATGCCAAGACCCGCGACATATATGTCAATGAAATCAATACTATACCCGGTTCACTCTCGTTCTATCTGTGGGAGGCAACGGGCATACCGTTTGACAAGTTGATGGACACCCTCGTGTCGCTCGCATTGAAGCGCAAGCGTGAACAGAAACTCAAGACAGTATCGTACGACCAGAATATATTCTCGCTCGGCGGTGGTGTCAAAGGTGGAATCAAGAAGTAAACAACACATCTTAATATTAATATTAAAGATAAAATATAACAATCATATCAAATGAAAAAGTTTGCAGAATATAATAAGTTCAATCTTTCGAATATCAATAAGGATATGCTCGAGAGATGGAATCAGGAGATGCTTTTTGAGCAAAGCATGAAAGAAAGGGAAGGTTGCCCTACATTTGTATTCTATGAAGGACCTCCTTCGGCCAACGGTATGCCCGGTATTCACCACGTAATGGCGCGTACCATCAAGGATATATTCTGCAGATACAAAACCATGAAGGGCTTCCATGTCAAGAGAAAAGCCGGATGGGACACCCACGGCCTCCCCGTGGAGCTCGGTGTGGAGAAAGCTCTCGGTATCACCAAAGAGGATATCGGTAAGAAAATCACTATCGAAGATTATAACAAGGCTTGCCGCCGCGAGGTAATGAAATATACCGGCGAGTGGAAAAGCCTTACCAACAAGATGGGTTACTGGGTTGATACCGATAACCCTTATATCACCTACGATAATAAATATATCGAGACACTGTGGTGGTTGCTGTCACAACTCTATAAGAAAGGACTTCTTTACAAGGGTTACACAATTCAGCCCTATTCACCTGCGGCAGGTACCGGCCTGAGCTCCCATGAGCTCAACCAGCCCGGTTGCTACCGCGACGTGAAGGACACTACCGCAACAGTGCTTTTCGACATCATCGATGCGCCGGCGGAACTTACCGAGTGGGGAAAACCCTACTTCGCCGCATGGACCACCACCCCCTGGACACTTCCCTCAAATACGGCGCTGTGTGTGGGCCCGCGCTTCGATTATGTAGCAATCAATACGTTCAATCCTTACAACGGTGAGAAAATCACTGTGGTAATGGCTAAGGAATGTATGAAATCATACTTCAAGGCCGAGGGTGCGGAAGCTGATTTTGAGGCTTACAAACCCGGTGACAAAGTTGTTCCTTACCGCATCGTTAAAGAGTGGAAAGGCGCTGACCTCGTAGGTATGAAGTACGGACAGCTGATGCCTTGGGTGAAACCTACAGCCAAGGTTGATGACAACGCACAGGAATACGTCAAGAAATATGCCGCTGAAAATGCTGATAAATGTTTTGAGGTAGGCGCTGATAAGTTTGTCGAGATGGAGGCATGTGCATTCCGAGTGATTCCCGGTGATTATGTAACTACCGAGGATGGTACCGGTATTGTACATATTGCACCTACATTCGGTGCTGACGACGCCAAGGTGGCCAAGGCAGCCGACATTCCCTCGCTGTTTATGATTACTTGTGGCGGCGAAACCCGTCCTATGGTCGACCTTACCGGTAAATATTTCCTTCTTGACGAGTGTGCTCCCGAGTTTGTGGAGAAATGCGTCAATGTGGATGTCTACTCCAACTATGCAGGAAAGTTTGTCAAGAATGACTATGCACCTGAGTTTAACGAAGGGGGCAAGTTTGACAAAGCGGCAGCTGACAAGGCCGAGGACCTCAACATTTATCTCTGCCTGGAATTGAAACAGCAGGGTAAGGCATTTAAAATCGAGAAGCACGTTCACAACTATCCCCATTGCTGGCGTACCGACAAGCCTGTATTGTACTACCCGCTCGACAGCTGGTTCATCAAGTCGACAGCTGTGCGTGATCGCATGATTGAACTCAATGAGGAAATATTGTGGAAACCCGCATCGACCGGTAGCGGACGTTTCGGCAAATGGCTTGAGAATCTTCAGGACTGGAACCTCTCGCGCAGCCGTTATTGGGGTACTCCGCTGCCCATCTGGCGCACCCGTAACTCAGGCAAGGTCGTAGAGAAGTGCATTGACTCAGTAGCAATGCTCTATGACGAAATAGAGAAATCGGTTGCAGCCGGTGTGATGAAAGTCAACCCGCTCAAGGAAGCAGGTTTCGTGCCCGGTGACTACTCAAAGGAGAATTATGACAAGATAGATCTGCACCGTCCGTATGTCGACGATATTGTTCTCGTTTCAGAGAACGGCGAGCCCATGTATCGTGAGCCGGATTTGATTGACGTATGGTTCGACTCCGGCGCAATGCCCTTTGCACAGCAACACTATCCTTTTGAAAACAAGGAGATTGTTGATAACGGAGATGTGTATCCCGCTGACTTCATCGCCGAGGGCGTTGACCAGACACGCGGTTGGTTCTTCACGCTGCACGCAATCGCTACCATGGTGAAGAATGCCAAGTCGTTCAAGGCGGTTATTTCCAACGGTCTCGTGCTCGACAAGTTCGGCAACAAGATGTCAAAGCGTCTCGGCAATGCCGTCAATCCGTTTGAAGTGATTGAGAAATACGGCTCAGACCCCTTGCGCTGGTACATGATTTCAAACTCATCGCCCTGGGATAACCTCAAATTTGACGAAGCCGGCGTAGTGGAAGTTTCACGAAAATTGTTCTCGACGCTCTACAATACATATTCGTTCCTGTCACTGTATGCCAACGTTGATGGCTTCACCGGCGAGGAACCGATTGTACCCGTAGAGAAACGTCCTGAAATTGACCGTTGGATTCTCTCGTCACTCAATACTCTTATACAGACAGTCGACACGAGTCTTCAGAACTACGAGCCGACCAAAGCAGCCCGAGCAATCAGCGACTTCGTGAACGACAACCTCAGTAACTGGTATGTGCGCCTCAACAGAAAACGCTTCTGGGGCGGCGGTATGTCGGAGGATAAACTTTCGGCATATCAGACACTTTATGAGTGCATGAAGACTATCGCGCTGCTTATGGCTCCGATTTCACCCTTCTATGCCGATCAGCTTTACCGCGATCTTGTGCATGGTGATGACGCCAAGTGCTCGGTTCACCTTGCCGAATTCCCGGTGGCTGATGAAAAGGCTATCGATAGAAGCCTTGAGGAGAGAATGGCGATAGCTCAGACACTGACAAGTATGGTGCTTTCGCTTCGTCGCAAGAGCAATATTAAAGTGCGTCAGCCGCTGTCAACGATAATGATTCCCGTAGATGATCCCAAACAGCGCGAGGCAATCGAGGCTATGTGTGACCTGATTCTGTCGGAGGTCAATGTCAAGACAATCAGGTATGTGAAGGCTGATGACGGTATTCTCGTCTACAAGGTGAAACCCGACTTCAAGAAACTCGGCCCGAAGCATGGTAAGAATATGAAGGCTGTGGCCGGCGCGATTTCGGCGCTCCCGCAGAATGAGATTCTTAAATTCCAGTCGCAGGGTTCGTTGGATATCACTGTTAACGGCGAGCCTGTGACAATCGATATTGATGACGTAGAGATCTTCTCGGAAGATATTCCCGGCTGGCTCGTTGCCAATGAGGGTAATCTTACCCTCGCTCTGGATGTCACTCTCACCGACGAGTTGCGTCAGGAGGGTATTGCGCGCGATATTGTGAACCGTGTGCAGAATCTTCGCAAGAGCAGAGACTACGATATCACCGACCGAATCAGACTGACTGTCGACGGTGACGCTCAGGTGAACGCAGCCGTGCTCAACTTCAAGGACTACATTCAGCGTCAGGTGCTTGCCGACTCGTTGGAGATAGCCGAAGGATTGACCGTGGCCGAAGACGAACTGTTTGACATCGACGGCCTCGCTGCTAAAGTAAAAGTAGAATTGTCGAAATAATATCAAATCAAGGCCGGCCTTTGGCCGGCCACTTAAAATAATACCTAAAAAACTAACCCTATGAACGAGTCAGAAAAAACAAGATATTCCGACGAGGAATTGCAGGAATTCAAAGAACTCATTCTTCAAAAGCTCGATAAGGCTATGAAAGATTATGAGCTGCTGAGAAGTAATGTGAATAATTCCGACGGTAATGATATTTCCGACACATCGCCCACATTTAAAGTCCTCGAAGAGGGTGCAAGCACTCTTGGAAAGGAGGAAGCGGGCCGACTGGCCATGCGTCAGCGTAAATTTATACAACACCTTCAAGCTGCGTTGGTGCGCATTGAAAACAAGACATACGGCATAGACCGCGCTACAGGTAAACTGATACCCAAGGAGCGCCTGCGTGCCGTGCCTCATGCCACCCTCAGCATTGACCAAAAAATAGGCAAGAAGTGACAGAAAAGAAATTGACGGCAAAGTTGAGCCACTACCAATGGGCCGTAATAGTGGCCATATTGGTAGTTGTGCTTGACCAGATTTTGAAAATTTGGGTAAAGACAAGTTTTTATCTCGGTCAGGAGCGCGAAATTACTTCGTGGTTCAGACTTTGCTTTATTGAGAATAACGGTATGGCTTTCGGTTGGCAGCTCGGGAGCAAGATATTCCTGACATTGTTCCGCGTGGCATTTGTCGGGGTGTTGGTATATTACCTTGTGAAACTGAAGAATAGTCCCGGAATTAAAATGGGCTATCTTTTGTGCGTGTCGCTTGTGATAGCGGGCGCGCTGGGTAATATAATCGACTGCATGTTCTACGGACTGATATTCAATGACCCGATGCCCACGGCTGTGGCGACAATGTTTCCCGAAGGGGGAGGATATGCTCCTTTCCTCCAGGGCCGGGTTGTTGACATGCTGTCGTTCCCGTTGTTCAGTTTCAACTGGCCCGACTGGGTTCCGGTGGTCGGAGGAGAGCATTTCGAGTTCTTCAAGCCGATATTCAATCTTGCCGATGCCGCGATTTCATGCGGTATCATAGCAGTTATTCTATTTTACTCAAAGCAGTTGGCTTACTCGTTTGCCGAGCTGAAACGCATGCGTGAGGAGAAGAAGAATAAATCGTCGCAACAGAATTAATCAGCAATGATGTTTCGAGCAAAAGAGATGCTACGTTTAAACGGACCGATATTCAAATGCGTGATGGCAGGATGTGCGGCACTCACAATCCAGGGGTGTAACAAATTGCCCGAAGGCGTTCTTGATAAGGATGAGATGGTCGACCTGCTTGTGGATATCCACAAGGGGGAGAGCGTCGTGGAGTTGCAGCGTGGAGTGTATTCCAACGACTCTCTGCGAAAAGTGTTGAAGCAGTCCATACTTCGGAAGCATGGCGTCACGCAGGCTCAGCTCGACACCTCGTTTGTGTGGTACGGCAACCACGTTGAAGATTACATCAGTATCTACGACGACGTGATAGTACGTCTTGAGGATGAACTGAAGAATGCCCAGGGAAGCAGTGTTGTCACTCCGGTATTTGCCGAGGGCGATTCGACCAATATATGGCCCATGTCGCCGATATTCCGTATTGCCGACGGTGATGTGTACCGCAATATTAATTTTGAAATTACTCCTGACGAGAATTGGAAGCCGGGCGATAACTATCAGCTGCAGCTTAAGGTCATAAACAGCCGTCAGCCCATGCCCGGCGTCAAGGCTGTGGTGTATGCCGAGTATGACAATGGCAGGGTAGAGTTCCGTCCGTCATCGTCAATCAGTAACGATTGGCTCAGAGTAAGACTCGTGACTGACTCTACGAAAATGCCGACGAGTGTGTTCGGTACAATCTCTTATGTCATAGAGCCGGGAGAGAATATCTATCTCGACAGCATATCGCTGGTGCGCACACGTAACCGCAGGGACACGTACTATGAGCGAAACGGACAGCGCGCGTTTACTCTTCCCAAAAGCGAATAGAATTTTTACAGAAATCGGATAGTGATATGTTTCGGTTTGTGACGACAGAAGTGTTGTGGAACGGCGTGTGTACAGGTAGCTCGGTTGTGACGTTAAGTGATGGTGAGCTGACGGTCGCGCCATTTGAAAAGGAATTGCATTCAACGATTTTTATTCCGGGTACGGTAGCCGTGCTTCGTGCCGGAGCTGTGGATGAATTTTTGCTTGATGACATCGAGATGATGGTCGGTCAGGATGGCGTTTTGAAAGATAAAAAAAGACTTGACGATTATCTTAAATCGTCAAGTCTTTATTATGAATCCGAAAGTGGGGAATTGCCGATGTTTATTAAACTCGGCCGCCCGTGTCAGATAATTCCAATCAACTGATTGATGTCATCGACGCCATGACGCGCGCAATAATCGTTGATATAGTCGACGATTTCGACTGTGGTGCGCGGGTTGATGAAGTTGGCTGTGCCCACTTCAATGGCGGTAGCTCCTGCAAGAATGAATTCAAGGGCATCGCGTCCCGACATTATTCCACCCAATCCTACGATAGGAATTTTTACGGCTTTGTGGACCTGCCATACCATGCGCACGGCTACGGGACGCACGGCTGCGCCTGATAATCCGCCGGTGTAGGTCGAAAGGTAGGGGCGCTGACGCTCTACGTCGATAGCCATACCCATGAGTGTATTGATCAGTGAAACGGCGTCGGCTCCTTCGCTCTCAACGGCGCGGGCTATCTCGGTGATGTCGGTTACATTGGGCGACAGTTTTACGATTACAGTCTTGTCGAATGCGTCTCTAACCGCTTTGGTTACGGATACTGCACCGGCAGTGGTGGTGCCGAATGCCATACCGCCTGTCTTGACATTGGGGCATGATATGTTAACCTCGATGGCGTTGATACGCGGAAGTGCGTTGAGTTTGGATGCCACTGCTGCGTAGTCGTCAATCGAAGAGCCGGAGATGTTGACTATGATTTCTGATGAGTATTTGGTGAGTCGGGGATAGATATTCTCAATGAAGTAATCTACGCCTTTGTTCTGCAGGCCTACGGCGTTGAGCATGCCCGACGGGGTCTCGACCATGCGGGGATAGTCGTTGCCCTGACGGGGTTCGAGAGTAGTGCCTTTGACAATAAATCCGCCCAGACGGTTGAGATCTATAAAGTCAGAAAATTCCTCGCCGTAGCCAAATGTTCCCGAAGCTGTGAGCACAGGATTGCTCAGTTTCAGGTTTCCTATCTTAACTCCTAATTGTGCCATAATAATTGATTGATATTGAATACGGGACCATCTTTACATACACACAGATTGCCGTCGACGGTTTTTTCCACGCAGCAAAGACATGCGCCGATGCCACAGCCCATGACGTTCTCAAGCGATACTTCGCAGTAGATGTTTTTGTCGGCTGCGATTTTTGCTACAGCTTTCATCATAGGCAGCGGGCCGCAGCAGTATATGCTCGTGAATTGGCGCGAAAGAACCGAGTTCTGAGTGACGACACCTTGTTCGCCATACGACCCGTCGTCGGTTGAGATGCATATTTCGCCGCAGGCTTTTAATTCCTCTTCGAGCAGGATTGCATCACGCGTGCGCGCACCTATAAGGAATGTGGGCTGTATGCCTTTCTCCTTCAGTTTAGCGCCAAGCATAAGTAGGGGAGCCGTGCCTACGCCGCCGCCAATAAGCAGGGGAGTGCTGCCGCAATTTTCCATGCCGAAGCCGTTGCCCAAGGGCAGGATGATGTTGAGAACGCTGTTGACCGGAGCGTGCATGATAGCACGACTGCCGTTGCCGGCGTCTCTTACAAGCAGCCAGAGTTGATTGGTAGAGTTGTCAACATAGCAGATGGAGATTGGACGCCTTAGGAATGTGGCGTTGTCGGGAGTCTGAACCTGAACGAACTGTCCGGGACAAATATTCATCTCACTCAATTGCATATTACTGTCAGCAGGGGTCATCTTAAGCAGAACTACGCCATTGCCGGCAGAAATAGATTCCGTAATTAAAAAGTCGGCCATGTAGTTGTGACCGCCATTATCTCTTGTTGTTTCCATATCGGTACAAACTTACAAAAAATCGGTCAAGCCACCAAGTGTGAGGCGGCAAGATTTTTGTACTTGTCATGCGGATTTCTTAAACCAAGATCGGTATTTGTGTGAACGGTTTTGTTCCTGACGGTTTACGATGGATTAAATGTCTGGAACGTGTTGTCAGCGTAAAATACGACTATGCTTGTAATTTTTTTTGAAGACTCGATTTTTCCGGATAATGCTTCTTCGATTTCCGTCACATTACGTGCGGCGGAGGGCTGAGTGGCTGATTGGGCTGCTTCACGGGCCTGATTTTCGTTCTCAATTTTATTTGAGTAAATTTCCGTGATTTCGGGAAAAGGCTGTTCGCTGCTTGAAAATATCTCGTGTTCAGATATTTGCGGGTCGTCAAAGGTCAATTTTTTGTCATTTTGAGCCTCTGAGGTTTTAATATTTGAATTCACCAGCATATCCCCCTCGCCAAACATCAACCATACGACGGATAAGTCGGGATAGGCAGCATGAATCTTACCAATCAGCTCGTCGGAGATTTTTTTGTTGCGGCCGTTTAATATCTGAGAGATAGTAGGGCGGGGGATAAGGCAACTGTCGGCAAATTGTGAAATTGCAATTTGTCGAAAATCCATATACTTTTTTAACCGGGAAACAATGTCCATTCAGTTTGTAAATTTAAATTTTTGTGTTGCAAATGTAATTAATAAAATTGAATTATGCAAATTTGAGTTTGCAAACAGTTTGATTTTGTGCGTTTACAAATGTGTATAGGATTGGGAATTGAAAACATACCATATTCTGTTGCAGTCGTATAAACTTCATATAATACTTTAAGTTTAATAGGGTAATTATGATGAGAAACAGGTGATTGTATACGTGAAACATGGTCTACGGTATGTTTTAGGAAAAATGGTGTATATAATTTGGATATATAGTATAAATTATATATGCAAAATATATGATAACTAGCTTTTTACAAAGGATTAAATAGTTGAATGATATCCAAATATTTGAATTTGAAAACAGTTTTGAAATATAAATTGATATATTTGGATACGAGAATCTGTGCTTTTAGAAATCGAAATTTCAAGCTATTTACAAAAGTAATTTGTAAAACGATTTTGTAAATTTGCAATTTGAAACAACCAAAATTTTTAAAAGTAAACGTGTGTTTGTAAAATAAAATTGGTTGTTTCTGTATGTAAATCACAGTATTCAATGTGCTATTTGTAATTATAAACAAATTTTAGCGGCAAATTTTTTACAAAAAATAATAGAATTAAAAATCTTTAACAGAACCAAGCCAAATCTTATTTGTGGTTATGAATTTACCACTACAATGCAGTTCGGTTTGGTTAATCTTGCCCATGCGATGAGTCAAAATATCCTCTTCCTATTTTAAAATATCCTTTCTCCATTGAAGCCGCACCGGAAAATCCCTCATATTTTCAAAATTCACCGACATCGGCTCAGCACCATCGAAATTTTGAAATCTCAGCGCGTCAAACCTCGTAAAAGCCTATCGATTCTCATTGATAACAACCTGCAAACCAGCACTTACTCAGTAAATAAATCTAAAAATTCTCGCTACCAAATCCGGCATCAAATAGAAATTCCACCTAAATAAGCCCCAAAATCCATGCAAACTCATCCCTAAACCACATAAATTGCGCACACCGGTCACCGATTCTCTAATTAAATTAGAGCGCACAGAGCCGGCCAGCAGCATATTCCTGCCGAGGCCTAACAAACTTCGAGGGAATAGGTCGCAGCCCTCACATCGTTTGCTACACGAATTCGAATATACCTGTAAAGCACAGGCTGACGAACAGTAGGGACAAATTGCAACAATAGTTTATCAATTCTAAAAGTAAACCGTATATTAATATCTGTGCAAAAATAATCGTGAAATTTATAAGAAACTCCACGACCCATAATTTATCATAATTTTTTCGATAACAAACTTTCAGCAAAACCCCAACATAAATTCGCCAACAACCAATCCCCAGTAACAAAGCATTTTACTCGCAAATTATCCCCAATTACACCCCTAAACAACCCACCTATATTTTCCCATAATGTACAGTATGTAATATTTTTACGTTGTTTGGATTGTAAATTAGATTGATTCTTAATTAATGTCTTCGTAAATAGCGAATACCCTCAAACATAAGGACAATTAACAAAATATAGAAGACTGTTTTGAAAATAGCTTCGAGGAGTAGGAGAATATCCATCACAATTGTTTTAAGTAGTTGTTAAATTTATCTTGAGAGAAACGAGACTTAACTCTACGGTTTTCATTGTAGGTCTTTTCTGCCTCATTGTTGACACAAATATAGTGGTCATTTAGCATATTATCAATTTTTTTGAAACTTTTAACATATTCTTTGAAATATGGATGCTCATCATAGAGCGGGAGAAGGTGTTTATATCGGGACATGGTGAGGGCTTGTTGCACATCATCAAGATAGTTTGTGAGGAAGTATTCCGAGATACAAAAGAAACCATAATCGTCTGTTAGAACTATGGGGCGGGTAAGGTCCTCGCAGAAGCGATTGCGGTAGATAATATCATACTGAACGTAGCGTGTTAACGCTTCATCAGCGTTAGGGATGTCGATTTTATAGAAATCGAGGAGCGGTTTAATTTCGTTAAACCTTGATTCAAGAACTTTAGGAAGTCGGGAGACTTGGAGGTTGATTCCTTTATCATTGAGGACGTATTTGTTGTTACCTTGGAAGTCTTTAACTACATCGTAGTATAGTTTGCGGTAGAGGTACAAAGGTAGGTTTACCGTTTTAATTGTTTTTTTGTCTTTGGGTATGGTGATAGTGACGCCATCGGCGTTGACTTTGTCGAGGGCATAGAGGCCTACTCCTTGAGAGATGCGGACCTTGGGAACATGTAGACGCATGATGTCACGCTTGTAGAGGCGTTTGAATAGACGTTCGAGAACTGCGTCGACGTGAGGATTGTCGAGCGGTTGGAGTGATTGGTCACAATGTTTTTTGTAGAGGTCTACGGCTTTTTGCTTTGTGCTGAGTTGTTCGAATATGTGTAGCTTGGCGGCTTTCTTTAGGCGGTGAAATAGTTTGTAATACACTGCATCTTTAAGTACGTACTTTGATACGTAGGCGAGGGCGGCGGCTGAGTTGACTACGCCGAGGTTGTCTCCGGGCATTGCGATGCCATAGCGGTAGTTCTGTGGACGGACGCGGCGGCCGTCTATGGTTGCAGGGCCTTGCCAATATTCATTGACGAGTTGTTGGAACACGTAAGGGGAGAAGCATTTTGTCATTGTCCAATCTCCATCGGGCATAAGGAAGAATAGAACATGATAGTGGGGATTGTTGTCGAATCCTCGTTTACCTTTACCTTCTCCAAGTTCGCAGGTGACGAAGTATTGCAGGCGGAAACCATAATCGCGGAGTAGTTTCTTGTCGAATCCGCTGGAGCGTATGAATTTTTGAATGATTGAGTGGTCGAAGCAGGGAACGCCATGGAAGTGGGGGAGTGCCTTGTTGTTGAATGTGAGTGTGTAAAATAGGCACATACCACCAAGTTGAATGATATGTTGATAGTGATAGTAAACACGGACGTAGTAGCCAAGTTGCTTTGATTGCTGGGACTTGAATAACTTGGGGTTGATAACCTTGAAGTGTGTGCGGGAGGTTTCAGTAAGGTAGTGGGATTTGTTCGGGATTTTCAGGTTGTAATCCATGACATTTAAAATTATCGGTTTATTAACGATTGCAATTTTAACCACAAGGGTTGACGACGGTGTCGCAAATGTAGTTTCTAATTCAAGGGCGGGGCGTCTCACAAGGATAGTTCGACTCATGGCGACCTTGCTTTTGGTTTTGGTGTTTGCATTGGTTTTGGTTTTGGGCGTTCCGGCTGCGCCGTCGGGCTTTCGTGCTGCGCACCGAGCCTAAAGTCTCGGCCTTCGGCTTCAATCCCTAACGCGCTGCGCAGCGGGGGCGCCTCTGATTTTTCATTTGTCTGGGGGGCTTGCGCGCCCCCCACGCTATCGCTTCCCCCACGGGAAAGGAGAGATAGCAGGCGGCAGCATACCCAACGGCAGCGCTGCGCGCTACCATCGGGGCCCGATGCTTGGCCTGCTCCATCCGGCTCGATTACTTCTTGATAAGATACTGATGACGGTTGGTGGCTTTGCTGACATACGACACATGTATGAAGCGGGGGCTCTTCTGTGGGCCGTAGCAAATCAATTGGTCGTAGTCAGTTTCCTTGAGTAGCTCAAGCAGATGATAGTTATCCATACAATAGACATCTGCGGCTTGGCCGACAAGATGCTGAGAGTTAGCGACACCTTTGACAAGGTTGTTTAACTGAGGGCAGCGAAAACCGCTGCTAACTGAAATAACCATACCGAGCTTGTCTCGGACGGGTTGCAGTACGTGACTTGCAAGAGAATAGAGATAACCTACTGTGTTAATTGTGAGGTTATTCTGTAACGCAAGAAGTTTGTTTCGCTTGGTTACATCTTTAATGTCATTAATAGTTGCACTTTCGACGAACTCCGAAAGTTTGAAATTTTTTGTTAATTGTATATCCATAATTTGTTGTTATTTTATACAATTACCTATATATCACGCGTTGCTCGCGCGTTAATAGGTAACTGTATAAGTATTATCATTTAATTCTGTAGTTGGAATAAGAGACTTAATTGAAGTGGCGGAGGATATAATTGTTGAGTAGGCATTTAAAAGTTGATTAAATTCTGCCCATTCGGCTTCTGTAGCTGTAATACTTGTTTCGTGACGTAATTTTTCATACATCTTCTCTCCTGTAATAATACCAAGGATATTCTTGTCATCAAGAAATTCCAAATCCCAAATTAACTGACGTTTTTCCTTAGAAACTTGATTGTCTATGATACCAAGTTGTTTCCTCTTCTCATTAATAGAGTTTTGAAAAGAAAGACCTTTAGCGGTCTCATCAGCGACTTTTGACTGATTACCGAGTAACTGTATTTGTGCATTTCCGACACGAGTGTCGAGAGCAAGACGCTGTTTCTCAAGATTACAACGATACAACTGTATAAAGAAGTCTTGAAATTGTTTAGTCTGTTCATTGTTCAGATGAATATACTGAGCAGTAGCATCAACTATGGCCTTGAATTTATCCAACTTCATCGACTGTTGAATCTGTTTTATACTTTGCTCCATAAGGTCGATATGCTTACCAGCTTCATCGTATTGTTTGTTAAGAAGCTTGGCCTGATTTTCGGTAACATCAACCGTACCTTTAGTTACAAGCATTTGATAATGCGCACCGTCAATAACATCATTTTGTGTAGCTTTTGTGATACTATTTATAAGCTCGGTTTGTGTAGTTTCCTCTTCGGTCTTTTTGGTTGATGCTTCTATATTTTTAATTTCTGCATACTGTCGAGCTGCATTCATAAGGCCGTCAGCCATAAAAGCGCCACTATTTTCCATAGGAGCACCTGGGGTGGCGGTATATTCTGCGGAGGTCAATGAACCAGCATTGCCAGTACCATCAAGGCCATTTGTCACAGGGTTAAGGCCTGCGGCTTCGAGGCGGCTACGTTGAGCGGCAGGGCTGTTGTACTCATTTTGCTTGTTCCACATCTCGAGATTCCACTGATTTTGATACTCTTGATTCTCACGGTTGGCTTTGTTTGTTTCACGTGCTATTTGCAAGTTAGTTTTATTAGTGGAGTTTTGGCTTGCACTTCCAAGAATACCACCGAAAAGACTACCTGCTGCACCTATAAGTGCTGAGCCTACTAAAGGTACCATATTGTATATTTATTTATATGATTTTTGAATTTAAAGAAACAGTTCCGGCGCTAATGAGCGCGCCGAAACCGATATTTTTGAATATTTTGCGAATATACGTTGTATATTTTCGGTATATTACATTGAGCCGTTAGCATCAAGTTTGACTTCACCAACGCCGAGGCCGAGGGCTTCGTTGCGGTTCTTCATCTTACGGAGTGCAGAGACTCGGAACTGCCAAGTTTGGTAGAAGTGGTCGAATGGGTTGTCGACGTTCTGCGTTGAGAATATGCGGTCGAACTCATTGTTACCTGCGGCATCAGTGGTGTACATAAGCATGTTGTCAGTCTGTGCCGTGGGGGTCAGTGTATTGGAGAAGTAGCGGCCTGCATGCCAAGGCCACATCGTGGGGTCAAGTTCGAAATCTCCAAGAATTTTGCTTTGCTGGAAGCGATACTCGTTATATCGTTCTGTGTAGCCATAGACAGTATCATCCAACTGTCCGTTAAGTTCAAGGCGGGATATTGCGGCAGGTCCGACGCCATCAAATTCGGGCTTGTAGAAATCATATGTGTTATTACGGAGGCAGTGTTTAGCAGTGCCTTGAAAATACATGGGTTTGACATAAAGGGATGTGAGGTGAAGCAACATACCGTGGTCTTGAGCCTCATATTCCATATGATGCTCTGCGTTTTGAAATGATTTACCGGCATATGAACCGAGAAGAGTATCCTCTGTTTGTGCGGTAGCAGTTACATCTCCAGTGTTGACGGGGATAGATTCCTTGAGGAGGACTTTACAGTAATTTGACTTGAGTTCAGAAGGCTTAAGGCCAAAGCGAGCATACACAGCGTTGAACTCACGGTAACCGACAAGATTGTTACGACGAACAAAAGAATCGAATCCTTTAAGGAAATTAAGTTGTGTTTGAGAAAGTTGAACAGTTGAGCCATTGGCGAGGAGGTCAAGTTTATTACCGACATTATCGGCAAATGCATCGACTTGATTGTTGATGTCGGAAAATTCAGTAACTGACGTGATAGTAGATGAAAGGGGTGAGTTAGTTGATTGCCATGCGCTGGTAAAGTAATCGCTATCGTAGTAGACACGAAGGGCGGA
Organism: Barnesiella sp.; assembly: GCA_014801075.1. Lineage (GTDB taxonomy): Bacteria > Bacteroidota > Bacteroidia > Bacteroidales > Muribaculaceae > JAGBWK01. The sequence continues at coordinate 22,672 of JAAVEW010000012.1, forward strand.
CTGTATTTGTGAACGCATGCTTGACAGTTTGATGAATCCACTTGAATCCACGAAGTTATCACTTGTAGAGAGTGACTTAATAGAGTGGAGACACTTTTGAAGCGCTGAAGTTTGATAGAATGCGGTCGGGGTTAGCAGGTCCGAATAGGCTTTAAGGTAGCAAAGGAGCGGGTAAGCATTGAGAACGACGTTGCCGTTTTTAGAACCGACGGTGTCAGTGGTTTTTGCAAAGACTATAGAACGGTTGATTGTGTAACCGAGACCACGAAGAAGATTATACAGTACCTTACCTTTGTGGGTAAGTCGGAGGTAATTTGTTTTACCATTACCATCGGAAACAGTGAATACTGAAAGAGGGCGAGAAGCGGGTAACAGTTCGTTGTATGATTTGATTTCATCGGCATTCATTACGCGGAGGTAATCCCATGTTGCACCGGAAGAACCACCATTTGTGGAACTGTAGAAAGGTCCGTAAAAAAATATATCCAATTCTTTCTGATAGAAGAAACGACCGACTGCGGGGCGTCCGGCATAATACTGTAGACCTTCGATATAGGCATCTGCATCGTCTGCAATTTGATAGTAGGGTACAAAAACAAGTATAGAACGTTGTCCCATATCTGCGAAGGTAGGGAATACGTTTGGAGCGGTACGACCAAAGAGGCGGTAGTCATATCGGATTTTGTCTCCCATTATATTATCGATAACGTTAACGACTGCCATCTGGCCGAAGTCGAAAGTCATAAGGGTGTCACTGCTGAGGTCANATTTTGAATACTCTTGAGCAGCGGCTTTGATGTTGATTTTGTCGAATAATTGATGTACGCTCATTTTCTTACGATTTTAATTTTGATTTTCAGGGTTAACTTCAATTTCGGGCAACTCCACTTGAGATAAGTTTCGTAACGCTGTATCGATTTCATCTATGCGAGTGTTAGCTGTTGTNTTNACGTGCATCTTGGAGGGGTCAACACCTGCGCGAAGTAAGGCGTTGAGTGATACGTCACGGCATTCTGTGTTGATAATATCCGAATCAGATATTGTTTGATGAACAAGGGAACGGTGTCCATTTTCATCGACGACGGAAACGGGAAACTCAGTTGATTGGGTTTCGGGTTCGAATACGTAAACAGGTACGTTGTTAGTTGGAGTTTTCATTTTTAAACACGGATTTNATAGTTTTTTTAATAGAATTGTAAACNTTCATAACTTTNATAGTTGTTACGAGGATAGATTTTAANAGTTTTCCCATAATGTACATTATGTAAAATNTGGTGTTGGGGNGTNCTCCCCTTTGGGTGTTTTGCCNCGTTGTTTCTGNTTCTGTTAGATACNTCTCTACAAGGATAAGTTCCTCCGTNCTTTAAGGNTAAAATACNTATCTCCNGCATAAGTCTCATGAGCTTGAATATNAGCTTTAATAATAAGNAATGNCTTTGCTTTNATAAAAGTAAATCCCGACTTGTGGCCGGGATTTATGCTGGAGATTAGNATTGCTTCTTTATTTNGNNCTGTTTGNGNCTTTATTTGGGGNNGTTAGCGGAGGTTTTGGTTGCCTTCGTAGTAGTTTATGAAGGCGCGGTTTACGAGGCGGTTGCCGCCGGGTGTCGGATAGTCGCCGGAGAAGTACCAGTCGCCGGGGGCTGATTTTAATGTCTCGCGNGTTGTNTCGATTTCNGGNTATATTATCTGNACNTCNGCGTGANTATCTGCCGGGGTNAGNAGNTTGGCTATTTGCGCTGAAATTTCGTCGGTGGTAAATTGGTCATATATTTCCTTAACGCAGTTTATNTGACACTCTACNGGCTTTTTAAGCTCTTCTACGCAATTCTCATATACCTTATCGATTACGGCATCTCTCCCCTGCTCTTTCAATAGCGATATGGCTGCGCGGAAAGCTATAAATTCATTCATGCGGGACATATCGATGCCGTAATAGTCAGGNTAACGGACCTGCGGNGANGANGAAAGNACGAGGATGCGNGCCGGATGCAGGCGGTCGAGCATCTTGATGATTGACTGCTTGAGTGTGGTGCCGCGCACGATACTGTCGTCAATTACAACCAGGTTGTCTACGTTGTTTTCTATACAACCGTANGTCACGTCGTAGACATGCGCCGCAAGCTCATTACGCGCGTTTCCTTCGGCGATAAATGTACGCAGCTTTATATCNTTGATGGCGACCTTCTCGATGCGCAGTTTNTCGGCCATCACNTTGGTCAGGGTTTCCGGTGTCAGGCGATTTTCGGTCTGGAGTNGGATGATTTCGTTGCATTTTTTTGCTTCGAGTTCCTGTGTCAGGCCTTCGACGAGTCCGATAAATGCTACTTCTGCGGTGTTGGGAATGAACGAGAATACCGTATGGGCAAAATCTTTGTTTATGGCATCGACCAATTTGGGAACGAGGTTATGGCCGAGTGCCTTTCGCTCGCAGTAAATATCGCGGTCAGATCCGCGCGAAAAGTATATACGTTCAAAGGAGCAATGCTTGTAATCGGCTGCAGGCAATATCTCCTTTATTTCAAACGCACCGCTTTGTCCTACAATCAATGCATTGCCCGGAGGTATAGCTTTNACGTCGGCATAGCGGACATTTAACACCGTNTGAATTACNGGGCGCTCCGATGCTACGACGATTATCTCATCGTCGGCGTAATAAAAAGCAGGACGGATACCGTGGGCATCGCGCAGAGCAAACATGTCACCCGAACCNGTAGCACCGCATATCACGAAGCCACCATCCCAATCGGGNGCAGCTGATTTCAGCACCTGCGACGGGTCAATCAGCCGCTCAATTTCAGTTTCAATCCGAGCGGCNGGNGTGGTNTCGCGAAGCGAACGGTATATCTTGTGGCACTCATGGTCAAGGGCAAATCCCAGTTGCTCCAGCAATAGGAACGTGTCGGAATAGATGCGGGGATGCTGCCCCTCTCCTACTACCTTCTCAAACANGAGGTCAACGTTGGTAAGGTTGAAGTTGCCGCATAGCAGCAGATTGCGCGAACGCCAGTTGTTGCGACGCAGAAACGGGTGAACGAATGAGATACCGCTGCGGCCGGTCGTGCTGTATCTCAGATGACCCATGTACACGTTGCCAATAAACGGTGCTGTTTGTTCCACCTCTTCGTCGGTCATCGACTGCTCATTGAAATCTTCAAGTTGCTTNCCTATGTTGGCGAAGATTTCGGTGATGGCATTTGTGCCGAGCGCACGTTCGCGAAATATGTACTCATTGCCGGGAGGGGTATCAATTTTTACNACACCTACNCCGGCAGCTTCCTGNCCGCGGTTGTGCTGNTTCTCCATCATCAGGTANAGGAGATTGAGCGCGTAGGAATATGTACCATATTTCTCTTTGTAGTAACTGAGCGGCTTGCGAAGGCGTATCATCGCCACTCCACACTCATGTTTGAGTTGCTCCATATATTATATATGTGGGAAAGNATAAAAAGAGGAACGTAACGGNTGTTACGCTCCTCTCGNNTAAACGGTTTATCGAATGAAAAGCAGTTCTCTGTACTTGGGCAATGGCCACATTTCGTTATCGACCATAAGTTCGAGTTTGTCAATGTGGTATCTGATTGTCTCCATGCGGGGAACTACGTTGTCGTGGTAAGCAATNGCTTTCTCGCGTTCGTCGGTCAGTCGGTTGGCATCCTTACGTGCATTGACCATTGCTACTACCTCATCCTTGATGATTGACATGTGGCGTGCCATTTTCTCGATGGTGTTGAGGTCCTGGCGAACGATTTCCGAATACTTCTCGTCGTTGAAGAGTGTCTTGATTTTGACGAGGTTGTCAACCAATATTGACTGGTAACGGGTAGCTACCGGGATGATGTGGTTGATAGCGAGGTCGCCGAGCACGCGGGCTTCGATCTGTATCTTCTTGGTGTACATCTCCCATTTTACCTCGTTGCGTGCTTCAAGTTCTTTCTTGGAGAATACGCCTGTGCGGTCAAACATCTCAACTGAATCCTTTGAGAGGTACGCNTCGAAAATCTTGGGAACTGAAGTCTCGCAGTCGAGGCCGCGGCGGGCAGCTTCTTCTTTCCACTCGTCGGAGTAACCGTTGCCATCGAAGTGGATGGGCTTGGTCTCGACGATGAGTGCGCGGATTTCTTCNAGNAGCGCGTGGGTAAGGTCCTCCCCTTTCTCAACGCGGGCNTCNACTGCAGCTTTAAATTTGTTGAGCTGGTCGGCTACGGCAGCATTGAGNGCAATCATTGCAGAGGCACAGTTGGCCGATGAACCAACGGCGCGGAACTCGAAGCGGTTGCCGGTGAATGCGAAAGGTGATGTGCGGTTACGGTCGGTGTTGTCGAGCATGATTTCGGGNATCTGTGACACGCCGAGTGACAGGCCTGACTTGGTNGTNATGTCAAGCATATCGGTTGTGGTGCTCTTCTCNATTTTCTCCAGAATCTCTGCGAGCTGAGTGCCGGTGAAGATTGAGATGATGGCAGGAGGAGCCTCGTTAGCGCCGAGACGGTGGGCATTTGTAGCNGAAGAAATAGAGGCTTTGAGAAGNGCGTTGTGGTGATAAACGGCAGCCATCGCATTTACCACGAAGGTGATGAACTGCAGGTTGGCTTTCGGAGTCTTGCCCGGGCTGAACAGAAGTACGCCGGTGTCAGTACCGAGGCTCCAGTTATTGTGCTTACCGGAACCGTTAATGCCTGCGAAAGGTTTCTCGTGGAGAAGCACGCGGAAGTTGTGNCGGCGTGCTACCTCCGAGATGAGTGACATGAGCAGGAGGTTGTGGTCATTGGCGAGGTTGGTTTCCTCGAAGATGGGAGCGAGCTCAAACTGGTTGGGNGCNACCTCNTTGTGGCGGGTCTTGGCGGGAATGCCGAGACGGTGACANTCAATCTCGAGGTCNAGCATGAAGGCTTCAACNCGTGAAGGNATTGCTCCGAAATAGTGGTCCTCGAGCTGCTGGTTCTTTGCGCTCTCGTGGCCCATCAGTGTNCGGCCGGTCATCACGAGGTCGGGACGTGCGCTATAAAGAGCTTCATCGACAAGGAAATATTCCTGNTCCCANCCGAGGTATGAGTTGACGTGGTTGACTTTGGGGTCGAAGTAACGGGCGATGCCGGTAGCCGCTTTGTCGACAGCGTTGAGCGCTTTGAGCAGAGGNGTCTTGTAGTCNAGNGATTCGCCTGTATAGGAGATGAAAATTGTCGGGATACAGAGAGTCTTGTCGAGGATAAANGCCGGAGAGGAAATATCCCAGGCAGAGTAACCGCGAGCCTCGAAAGTGTTACGGATACCACCGTTGGGGAAGCTTGATGCGTCAGGTTCCTGCTGCACGAGGAGTTTGCCGGTAAATTCNTCTACNACNCCACCTTTNCCGTCATGGTCAATGAATGAGTCATGCTTTTCGGCGGTGCCGTCGGTCAACGGGTGGAACCAGTGGGTGTAATGACGAGCGCCATTGTCGATGGCCCAACGCTTCATTCCCTGAGCTACGGAGTCGGCTATCTCGCGTGACAACGGTTCTTTGTTGTCAATAGCGTTGATGAGNGCTTCGTAGGTGTCCTTAGGCAGGTATTCAAACATTTTCTGACGGTTGAATACGTATTTGCCGTAATAACGTTCGGGGCGTTCCGCAGGGATTTCTACGGGGATTGCCTTTCTGTCGAATGCTTCTTCGACAACTTTAAATCTCAAATCTGACATAATGTTGGGAATGTATTTTGAGTTGAAAAAATATCTGATTGATTTATACTATAATTTTAATTGGGAAAGACGTTCTACCGCNCGCAGGCAATCTTCGTATGAGCCGAATGCCGTCAGCCTTACGTAGCCCTCCCCTGCCGAGCCGAAACCGACNCCGGGNGTNCANGCTATGTGGCACTTTGACAGGAGAATATCGAAGAANGTCCANGAATCGATGCCTTGGGGAGTCTTGACCCAGATATAGGGGGCATTTACGCCGCCATATACCTCAAGTCCGGATTTCTCCAGGCCTTCCTTCAATATTGCGGCATTGCGGTGGTAATAGTCGATTGTAGCTTTGACCTGGGCCTTCCCTTCTGGTGAATAGACGGCCTCGGCTGCTCGCTGCGACAGGTATGACGCACCGTTGAATTTCGTTGATTGTCTGCGCTGCCACAATCCGTTGAGTGCGACCTTGTTTCCGTTGCAGTCCTCCCCTTTTAGCTCTTTGGGGACAACGGTGTAAGCGCATCGCAGACCGGTAAATCCGGCAGTCTTGGAGAAACTGCGAAATTCTATCGCAACCTCCTTGGCGCCTTCAATCTCATATATGCTGCGGGGCACATCGTCATCAACGATAAATGCCTCGTAAGCCGAGTCAAACAATATCAGCGCACCGTGACTGCGGGCATAGTCAACCCATTCTTTAAGTTGAGCCTTATTGAGCGTTGTTCCTGTTGGATTGTTGGGATAGCAGAGGTATATTATGTCGGGATTGCTCTCGGGGAGGGAGGGCACGAATCCGTTTTCGGCTGTGCAAGGCAGCAATTCAACGTTGTTGCCCGACACACGCCCCGACATTATATTGGTATCGAGATAAACGGGATAGACAGGATTGGTCAACGCAACTTTATTGGCAAGCGAAAGTATATCGCCGATGTTCCCGGTATCGCTCTTGGCGCCGTCCGATACGAATATCTCGTCGGGTGAAATGTCTATGCCACGCGACTTGTAATCATTATCGGAGATGACTTTAGTGAGGAAAGCGTGTCCCTGCTCCGGACCGTAGCCGCAGAATGTCTCGCAGACAGCCTGTTCGTCGACTGCCTTGTGCAGAGCCTCTATAACGGCAGGCACGAGCGGACGGGTGACATCGCCGATACCCATACGTATAATCTCCACATCGGGATTGTCAGCTTTGAAAGCATTGATCTTTTTGGCTACCTGTGAAAAAAGGTAGCTTTGATTAAGTGCTAAAAAGTTGTCGTTTATTTTAAACATCTTTTCCCTTGTTATAACGGCACCCCGTAAGATACCGAATGATTTTGCAAATTTAGCGAATTTTCTCAGCAAGGACAATAGAAACCGGTAAATACTTCTTCGGCGGCGCCTTTCATCATCACATTTCCGGTGACATCATCGACGGAAATCGTCAAATCGCCACCCAATAATTTTACTGTGACCGGAGATTCGGCCCGTCCCGTGCGTATTGCTGCCATGGCGGTGGCGCAGGCGCCGGTGCCGCAGGCCTGGGTTTCACCGCTACCACGTTCCCACACTCTCATCCTGATGGTATGCGGGTCAATGACCGTGGCAAACTCTATATTGGCGCGATTGCGCCACATCGGGTGATATTCAAGGCCGGGACCGACTGATGCAATATCCAGTTCATCAATTCCGTCCATGAATATTACGCCGTGGGGATTGCCCATTGATACGGCCGTAATTTCCCTTGTTCCAATCGCAGTTTCAATCGGAGTTTCAATCATCTCGCTGTCATGATAGTCAACGCCTGCATCCTCACAAAGGAATGACGCCGGACCCATGTCGACTGTCACTTCATCGACCTTGCCGGTCACTTCATTGATATGCAGATATAAATGTTTAACGCCCGAAAGAGTTTCGAGCGTTAACATTGTTTTATCAGTAAGTTTATGGTCGTAGGCATATTTTCCTACGCATCGGCTGCCGTTGCCACACATCATCGCTTCCGAGCCGTCGGCGTTGAATATGCGCATTTTGAAGTCAGCGATTGTCGAAGCGCATATCAGAATGATTCCGTCCGACCCTATCGCCGTGTGGCGCGGACTCATCGCTATCGATAGCTCCGACGGATTTTCAATATCCGCTGAGAGGCAATCGATATAAATATAGTCATTTCCGATGCCATGCATTTTGGTAAATGCTATCGGTGTTGTCGGTTGCTTTGTCATATTTCTAACTTTATGGTGCAAATATACACTTTTTGTTATTTGTTGCAAAATATTTTTGACAAAAATTTATATAAACTTTAAAATTTCCGCTCACTATGCAATATTTTTAAATACTGATAAAATCCAAATTTATATAAAAACGATGTATAAAAATTGATTTTTAGATGAATTGTATCTATATTTGTATTAATCATATAACCATGAAGCTATTTTACAATAGAATTTATAATTAATATCATAATTACTTTTCTTTAAAACAATGAAACAACGTATTCTTTTGAGCGCTTTGGCGCTTGGTGTGTGCGGCGGACTGGCTACTGTCGGTGCGAAAGACCGTATGACGCATAATCCTGATGCTACCAACACTGATGCTATCCTCCATGCCTGGAGCTGGAATTTTCCGGCAATAGCCGAGAACATGGCAAAGATTGCCGATGCCGGATTTACTATGGTGCAGACCTCTCCCGTGCAGGGTTGCTACAACCCCGAAGGCAGTTCCAAAAAGATCTTTGACGACAATGTAGCCGAGGGTAACTGGTACTACTATTATCAGCCGGTCAACTGGAAAATCGGTAATCAGATTGTTGGCTCGCGTGACCAGATGAAACAGATGATGGACTCTGCTGCTAAATATAATATACGTGTCATTGTCGATGTACTCCCCAACCACACCGCTTTTGATGTGGATTGCGTTGATGATGAAATGATTGCTGCAGTTGGTGGAAGGGACAAACTCTATCATTCGCAGGGCCTTACCCCCGTGAGGGATTACAATGACCGCTATCAATGCACGCTTTGGGGCTCAGGCGGACTGCCCGACGTGAATACCGAGAATCCTGATTTCCAGAAATATTACATGGAGTTTGTGAACGATCTCCTCAGTCTTGGCGTGGGCGGTTTCCGTTATGATACAGCCAAGCATATCGGTGTGCATTCCGACCCGGTTGATACGGCGTCGGGCGTTAAGGAAAATGATTTCTGGGACGTGGCTACCGGCCGCAAGGCAGTAAAGGGCGTCAAACTCGCCGTTCCTTATGATGATTTGTTCGTGTATGGCGAGGTTCTTCAGGATAAGAATGTTCCCGAAGCTGAGTATGCCGACTATATGGGACAGACAGCTTCAAGCTACGGCTATGTGCTTCGTGAGGCTATCGAACATGGTTCTGCCAAAGATAAGGACTTGAAAAACTGGTATCATCAGGCAGCTCCCGAGTACCTTACTACCTGGGTTGAGAGTCATGATACTTACTGCAACGCTCACGAGAGCGCCGGAATGACTGACGACCAGATACGTACCGGTTGGGTGTTCCTTACAGCACGTCAGAACGGTGTGCCCTTGTTCTTCAGCCGCCCTATGGGCTCTACGCGCGATAACTACTGGGGCGACAATGTACTCGGCGCAAGAGGTAATGATGAGTTTTTCCATCCCGAAGTTGTGGCAGTAAACCATTTCCGCCAGGATATGGATGGACAGAAAGAGGATATTCAGGTCTCTGACAATGGGGAAGTTCTTGTTGTGAACCGTGGCAATAAAGGCGCAGCCATTGTAAATATCTCCGGCGTGGCAAACTTTGTTGACGTTCCGACCGGTCTGCCCAACGGCACTTACAAAGATGAAGTCTATGGTAAGGAATTTAAAGTGAAGAAAGGACGCCTCTCCGGCATCGCCGCTCCCCATCGCTCCTATATTCTCACTAAGAAATAAGACGTAACTGTTTAAACAGGTGTTTCCACCAAACGAAAACACCTGTTAGATATTAACAACATAGACATGGCATCGCGAAATGAAGTCGCGATGCCATGTCTTTTATTAAATACACATTATAGGATAAATATCGATAACAGGGATTGACTTTCATCAAAGCAGTTTCTCTATAAGAACGAGATCTATGTCGGATATGCCTTTGAATTGGCAGAGCACGTAATCAGCTTCGGTGTATCCGAGTTTCTTGTAAAGATTTCGTGCAGGGATGTCAATCATTTGGGTGTCAAGTCGCAAACGTTCGCAACCGTTGTCGATGCCGGTTTGCTCGAAGAATGCCATAAAGGCGGTTGCATATCCTCGGCGCATCAATCTCGGGTCCACTACGAGCGAATGGAGCACAAGGGTCTTGTCGTAGTTGGCCGGTTGGTGCCATTTCCCTTCGAAGTATTCCGGCAGCGGGTTGTGGTTGATTACGGCTGATGCTACAATCTGTCTTTCATCCTCCATGACATACAAATCGCCCGCGGCAATACGTTCCTCGGCCCATGCTCGTGTCGGGTAACGGTCTCTGAACCATTTCATTTTGTATCGGCCCTGCTCTATCTCGTCGTGTATGGCACTGTATATATCGGCTACCGCATCGATGTCATCTGGAATGCCCTTTCGTATTATCATAATTGTCGGGTTGAGGTAATGAATATGCAAAGATATAAAATTTGAATATATCAGATTCCGTTCCATGCGACATTTCTTGTGGAATGGGAGCTTTCACGAAGGCAAGCTGCGAAAAAGTTTCAGCGCTAATATTTGAAAATATGGGGAATAATTTCTACTTTTGTAAGCCTATATATAATATGTAGACACTATTGTAGAACTTAAATCGGAATAATACCGAAAAATATTGTTTTTAAATTTTCCCCAAAGTTTAAAATTAAAGAAATATTTATAATACCGTTATGGCAGAAAAGAAAGAAAAATTGTTCGACCAATTTCCTCCCATTACCACTGAGCAATGGCGCGAAAAAGTCGATGCCGACCTCAAGGGTGTCCCCTTTGAGAAGAAACTGGTTTGGCGCACCAATGAAGGATTTAATGTAAATCCTATGTATCGCAGAGAAGATATTGCCGACTTCAAAACCACTGATTCTCTTCCCGGTCAATATCCCTACGTCAGAGGTACGCGCGACAACAACGAATGGCTGACCCGTCAGGAAATCGTTGTGGAAAATGTAGCCGAGGCCAATGCCAAAGCTCTTGACATCCTGACAAAAGGTGTTAACTCAGTTTACTTTAAACTCGCCAAGAATCAGGTAAATGCTGAAGATGTAAAAGCACTTCTCGCAGGTATAGATCTGGCAAAAGTTGAAATCAATCTCGGCTGCTGCCCGGCTCACGCCAAGGAGCTCTGCCGCATTTTGGTTGACATCATCGATGCTGCCGGTGTTAAAGATTCATTCAACGGTTCGATTGACTATAATCCCCTTCGCAAGGCTCTCCGTCACGGTGGCGAAATCCTCCCCAACGCTGTAGCTGATGCCAAGGATATGATTGAGATGGCTAAGCATATCAACGGTCTCCGTGTGGTTTCTGTTGATTCTGTCATGCTTTCAAACGCAGGTTGCTACATCTATCAGGAACTCGGTTACGCTCTCGCATGGGGCGCTGAGTGGATGAGCCAGCTTACCGATGCAGGCGTTGACGCTACCGAAGCCGGCTGCGCTATCAAATTCAATATGGGTGTTTCGTCAAACTACTTCATGGAGCTTGCCAAGTTCCGTGCTGCCCGTATGCTCTGGGCTCAGATTGTAAAACAGTACAATCCCTCTTGTGATTGCGCATGCAAAATGATGGTTCACGCTGAGACCTCTCGTTTCAACCAGACTATCTATGATGCTCACGTCAACCTCCTTCGCAGCCAGACTGAATCAATGTCGGCCGCTCTCGCAGGTGTTGATTCTATCACAGTAGTGCCTTTCGATACCCCCTACAAGAATCCCGATGACTTCTCGGAGCGTATTGCCCGCAACCAGCAGTTCCTCCTCAAGGAAGAGAGTCACCTCGACAAGGTCGTTGACCCCGCAGGCGGTTCTTACTACGTGGAAACTCTTACCGTGTCAATCGCCAAACAGGCTTGGGCGCTTTTCCTCGAAGTGCAGAATGAAGGCGGTTTCTTCAAGGCTGTTACCGAAGGTACTGTTCAGAAAGCTGTCAACGAGTCAGCCGCAAAACGTCATTCCGACATGGCTCGCCGCAAAGAGATACTTCTCGGCACCAACCAGTTCCCCAACTTCAACGAGATGGCTGCCGGCAAAATCGAAAAGACCGGCTGCTCATGCGGTTGCAACCACGACGGTGCTGACGCTTCAAAGGCGTTGAATACTGCCCGTCAGGCAAGTGACTTCGAAGCTCTGCGTCTCGCTACCGAGCATGCTTCAAACCGCCCCAAGGTGTTCATGCTTACAATCGGTAACCTCGCTATGCGTCTGGCACGTGCTCAGTTCTCAAGCAACTTCTTCGGCTGCGCAGGTTATGAAATCATCGACAATATCGGTTTCGATACTGTTGCCGACGGTGTTAAGGCTGCCTTCGACAAGCAGGCCGACATTATCGTGCTCTGCTCGTCTGACGATGAGTATGCCCAGTATGCTCCCGAAGCTTTTGACCTTATCGATGGTAAAGCTAAGTTTGTAGTTGCCGGTGCTCCGGCATGTACCGAAGAACTTCAGGCTAAAGGTATCACGGACTTCATCCACGTTCGTTCCAATGTGCTTGACACTCTTCGTAAATTTAACGCCGAACTTTTAAAATGATTTCTTACCAATGAGACCGGATTTTTCTAACATCAATATAACTAACGATGCTTTTGCATCGCAGGCCGCTCCCCTGCAGGAAGGGGAAAACTGGCTTACCCCCGAATTAATCCCCGTTAAGCCCATCTACACCAAGGCTGACCTCGAAGGAATGGAGCATCTCGACTACGTAGCAGGTATTCCTCCCTTCCTCCGTGGCCCGTACTCAGGTATGTACGCTATGCGTCCCTGGACTATCCGTCAGTACGCAGGTTTCTCTACCGCAGCTGAGTCCAACGCCTTCTATCGCCGTAACCTCGCTTCCGGCCAGAAAGGTCTTTCGGTAGCGTTTGACCTTGCTACTCACCGTGGTTACGATGCTGACCACGAACGCGTTGTCGGTGACGTAGGTAAAGCCGGCGTGTCAATCTGCTCGCTCGAGGATATGAAAGTTTTGTTCGACGGTATTCCTTTGAACAAAATGTCTGTCTCAATGACAATGAACGGTGCCGTTCTCCCCGTGCTCGCATTCTATATCAATGCCGGTTTGGAGCAGGGTGCCAAGCTCGAAGAGATGGCAGGTACCATCCAGAACGATATCCTCAAGGAATTCATGGTGCGTAACACATATATCTATCCGCCGGAATTCTCGATGCGTATTATCGCCGACATCTTCGAGTACACTTCGCAGAATATGCCCAAGTTCAACTCGATCTCAATCTCGGGTTACCACATGCAGGAAGCCGGTGCTACTTGTGACATCGAGCTCGCTTATACACTTGCCGACGGTCTTGAATACCTCCGTGCCGGTGTGAATGCAGGTATGGATATCGATGCTTTCGCTCCCCGCCTTTCGTTCTTCTGGGCTATCGGTATGAACTTCTTTATGGAAATCGCCAAGATGCGAGCCGCACGTATGCTCTGGGCTAAGATTGTAAAACAGTTCAATCCCAAGAACCCCAAATCGCTCGCACTGCGTACTCACTCTCAGACTTCAGGCTGGTCGCTCACCGAGCAGGATCCCTTCAACAACGTGGGCCGTACATGTATCGAGGCTATGGGCGCCGCTCTGGGTCACACTCAGTCGCTCCACACCAACGCTCTCGACGAAGCTATCGCGCTTCCTACCGACTTCTCGGCACGTATCGCCCGTAACACTCAGATCTACATTCAGGAAGAAACATATATTACAAAGGAAATCGACCCCTGGGCAGGTTCTTACTATGTAGAGTCTCTGACCAACGAAATCGCCCACCGCGCTTGGGAACACATTCAGGAAATCGAGAAACTCGGCGGTATGGCCAAGGCTATCGAGACCGGTCTCCCCAAACTCCGTATCGAGGAGGCTGCAGCCCGCACTCAGGCTCGCATCGACTCCGGTCGTCAGACTATAGTTGGTATCAATAAATACCGTCTTGACCACGAAGATCCCATCGATATTCTCGAAATCGACAATACCGAGGTGCGCAAAGAGCAGATTGAACGTCTCAACGAGGTTAAGGCTAACCGTGATGAGAAAGCCGTTAAGGAAGCTCTCGAGGCTATCACCGAATGTGTACGCACCAAGAAAGGCAATCTTCTTGACCTCGCTGTCAAGGCTGCCGGTCTCCGTGCTACTCTTGGTGAAATCTCCGATGCGTGCGAAGATGTTGTCGGACGTTATAAAGCAGTAATCAGAACTATTTCAGGCGTGTATTCCAACGAAACAAAACAGGATCCCGACTTCATCAAAGCTCAGCAGATGTGTCAGGAATTTGCGAAGAAAGAGGGTCGTCAGCCCCGTATCATGATTGCCAAGATGGGTCAGGACGGTCACGACCGTGGTGCTAAAGTTGTAGCTACCGGTTATGCCGACTGCGGTTTTGACGTTGATATGGGTCCTCTGTTCCAGACTCCCGCCGAGGCTGCCCGTCAGGCCGTTGAAAACGACGTTCATATTCTCGGTGTATCTTCGCTGGCTGCCGGTCACAAGACTCTCATTCCCCAGGTTATTGAAGAACTCAAGAAGCTTGGACGCGAGGATATCATGGTTACAGCAGGTGGTGTAATCCCCGCTCAGGACTATGACTTCCTTTACAAAGCCGGTGTGGCTGCTATTTTCGGCCCCGGCACACGTATCCCCGACTCAGCAATCAAGATGCTTGAGATACTAATGGACGAGGAATAATATTATCCAAGACAGATGAAAGCGGGAAATTCTTATGGGTTTCCCGCTTTTCTTGTATAGTCGCTTTTGTTTCTTTTTTGATTCTTTTTGTTCCTTTTGTCGGTCATTGTGGGCTTGAATATGCAATAAAGCACTTTTATGGCGTAAAATAATGGAACTGAAAGAAAAAAGTTGTATCTTTGCGTAGATTTAAGCATGCTGTATTGTTGCGGCTCGTGCTTAAACCAATCTATTATCGTATCATTAACACGGAATTATATTTAGGAGTAAATTTTTACATATATGTGTGGAATCGTAGGTTATATCGGAAATGCTCAGTGTTTCCCTATCCTTATCAAAGGCCTTCATCGCTTGGAATATCGCGGATATGATAGTGCAGGCGTGGCAATTCTTAATGATAACAACCAGCTTAACATCTATAAGTCGCGCGGTAAAGTGGAAGATCTGGAGCACTTTTGCGAGTCTAAGGATGTAGAAGGTACTATCGGTATAGCTCATACCCGTTGGGCTACCCACGGAGAGCCTAACGACGTTAATGCTCACCCCCACTGCAGTTCTCACGGCGATTTGGCTCTTGTTCACAACGGTACTATAGAAAACTATAACGTTCTGAAAAAAGCGCTCATCGAGCATGGTTGCGAATTTAAAAGCGAAACGGATACCGAGGTTCTTGTACAGCTCATTGAGTACATCAAGGAGAACAACAAATGCACATTGATTGAGGCTGTTACAGAAGCGCTTGAGCAGGTTGTAGGTGCGTATGCAATCGCGGTTATTGACCGAAATACGCCCGACACCATCATTGCGGCGCGTAAGAGCTCACCTTTGGTAATCGGCATCGGTGATGATGCAACATATCTTGCTTCTGATGCGACTCCTATTATTGATTATACCGACAAGGTGGTTTATCTCAATGACGATGAAATCGCTATCATTAAGAAGGGTGAACCGCTCCAGGTAATCAATGCTGACAAAGAGCCCTCGAATATTGACATCAAGACACTCAAACTCTCGGTTTCTCAGCTTGAAAAAGGCGGTTATCCCCACTTCATGCTTAAAGAAATCTACGAGCAGGTGATGACGTTGGAGGACTGTATCCGCGGTCGTGTCTATAATAACAGTATTGTTCTCTCCGGTGTCAATGAAAATAGCGAAGCATTCAAATCGGCTCACCGTATTATCATTGTTGCTTGCGGTACTTCATGGCATGCCGGTCTTATTGGCAAACGCCTTATTCAGGATATAGCAAGAGTGCCGGTTGAGGTTGAATATGCAAGCGAGTTCCGCTACTCCAATCCCGTCATTACTCCCAATGATATAGTCATAGCTATTTCTCAGTCGGGCGAAACGGCCGATACCTTGGCAGCTATCTCACTCGCTAAGGAGAAAGGCGCGTTTGTCTACGGTGTCTGCAACGTAGTAGGCTCATCTATCGCCCGCGCTACTGACTCGGGTACTTATATTCATGTAGGTCCTGAAATCGGTGTTGCTTCTACGAAAGCGTTTACCGGTCAGGTGACAGTGCTCGCTATGCTCGCCCTCGCTATCGGACAGTTGCGCGGCACAGTATCGACCGATACTCTCGTGCGCACTACCTCGGCTATCGAAATGCTCCCGGCGCTGATTAAAGAGACTCTGAAGCTTGATAAAGATATTGAGAAACTGTCGAGAACATATACCTATGTTCACAACTTCCTCTATCTTGGTCGTGGTTACAATTTCCCCTCGGCACTCGAAGGAGCTCTCAAACTCAAAGAGATTTCCTACATTCATGCCGAAGGTTATCCCGCAGCTGAGATGAAGCACGGTCCAATCGCACTTATTGACCACGAACTCCCAACTGTAGTCATAGCGCCCATGGATGACCTTCACGACAAGATTATCTCAAATATTCGTCAGGTAAAGGCCCGTGGAGGCTCGGTAATCGCAATTGTGAATAAAGGCGACAAGACAATTAAGAGCATTGCCGATTTCACGCTGGAGATTCCCGCTGTACCTGAATGCCTCTCCCCCATCATCGCATCAATCCCCTTGCAGCTCCTCGCCTATCACATTGCAGTCAAGAAAGGTTGCAACGTAGATATGCCGCGTAACCTTGCCAAGTCCGTTACGGTGGAATAAATCCGTTGTTGATAATTCGGAAAACTATTTGTTTGTTGAAGTTGTTTGAATATCAGTTAACTTATTCTCAACTTAAAAACATATAGTTATGGACATTCAGAATATCATCAGCGAATTGAAAACCAAATTTGGTGACAAACTCGATATCTCTGCGGTTAAGGAGCATCTCAAAGATATTGATACGAGCAAACTATCGTTCAATGAGATAGTAGCGAAAATAAAGAGTAAAGGTCTTGTTGGCGACCTCGATGGAGATGGCGTACAGGAAAGCGCTTTTGATGAAATCAAAGGCAAAATCGGCAATATCTTCCACAAGAAGTAACACCACGCCTACTCTTCCGAAAGTGCACCGCCATGTGCAGTGCATAGAGTAAGCCAAAGAGCGGCAAGAAAAAAGAATGCCTCCCATAGGCAACCCCGAACTTGCATCAAAGCTCAACCAAGACCAACCAATAAAATCAACTGAGTTGACCAAAAACAAAAATGGTCAACTCAGTTCGTATATATACCCCAAATGTCTTGATACGTAGACGCCGTTTACGCCTAAACACAGGTATTTTACTATGCTCCCCCCCCTCTCTCTCTTGGAGGCGCCCCTGCGCTAGGAGTAGTTGGGTAAGTGGGGGATAAAGACAAAGGGCTGAGTTTTTGAAACTCAGCCCTTTGCTTTGTTGCCTTGGAAGGATTCGAACCCTCACAGGCGGAACCAGAATCCGACGTGCTACCATTACACCACAAGGCAATTTTTTGAGGTTTTGTAGGTGGTTTTGTTTTACGTGTACAAAGGTAGATATTATTTTTATATCTGCAAAATTTTTGGACATTTTTTTTGAAAAAAATGTGATTTTTTTTGTTCGGATATTCCGCCGTATTCTCTTTATTGATGCGGGAAGTCGGTGATTTTATTGATTGACAGGAGCTTATTGTTTTATGGCGGAAAATGAGATGTGTCGCCACTTTTTGGGGGCTCGGCTATCATATTTACATGTCTTTTGCTTTACTTTTTGCCTGACCTCGGGCTGTTAAATACTTTTTAAATATTGTGGGCATTATTGTTGCCCTGCTCGGCGGTAATTTTGTCGATGAAAGTTGTAGTGACTTTCCTTGTAACCATTAAATTTATCGGGTATGTCGTTTGTAATTCTTATTGTATGTGTTTGCGCATGGTTTGATCAAGCTCTTAAGAAAGGCGCGGATATTAAATAATCAGTAATCCAAGTAATCGGTATATTAGGCCGAATAGTATTCAAATAATGAGGGTGTAGCAAAACATTATATTACGTTTTGCTACACCCTGTATTTTATTCTCCTTTAAAAAGCCTCCGTTGAGGGAAAGTGTCAGCGAATGCCGGTGAGTTTGTGGGTCTGAAGTGATAGCCTCCAGTGGGGATGCTGCTTAATGTATTCGATGGTTTCGTTGACGATACGGGCATTCTCTGAGGGATTGCTGACGTCGCATGGCTGGAGGAAGTGGCAATCAGGGTGGCTTGCGGTCAGAGTGTCGTATGCATACATTGGTTGCCCTGCGCCTCGGAACACTACTTTGAGTTCGTCGATGCGCTGTATCAGCACGGGAGCGTGTTTGGGTGAGACAGTTATCCAGTCAATCGCCTGCACCAAGTCGTCACTGAGTCGAAGTGTGCCGTTAGTTTCGATATGAACACGTTTGCCAATAGCATGTACACGCTCCACGAGCGAGTGCGTCAGCTGCAATGTGGGTTCACCGCCGGTAAATATTACATGCACCCCGGGATATTGTGAAATAGCCTCGACTATCTCCTCTTCCGACATCTCTTCACCATCCTGATGGTGCGTATCGCAGAAATCGCATTTCAAATTGCAGCCGCTGAATCTTACAAAAATCGAGGGAGTCCCGGTCCAATACCCCTCCCCTTGCAGTGAGTAAAATATCTCGTTTACTTTCATCTGTCGTCAGCCGTTATTCATCAACTTCGTAGATGGCAATGTTGCCTTCACTCTCCTGCACGGATGCCTTGTAGCATTCAGGAATCTGTTCCGTGACCCATCGTGCGATATTCTCGGCGGTGGGATTAAACGGTAACAGCTCGTTGAAATTACCGTGGTCGAGATAACCGTGAATTTTATCTTTGATATGTTTGAAGTCAATAACCATACCGTCCTGATTGAGCTCCTTTGCCCGACAGTGTATGGTAATAATCCAGTTGTGACCGTGAAGGTTCGCACACTTGCTTTCATAAGAAAGTTTCAACGAGTGCGAGCCGGCTATTTCGATGCGTTTTATTACGTAGTACATATTTCTGTATAGATTTTAATAATTACAAAGTTAATACTTTTTACCTGAAAACCTTATTAAAATATCATAATACAAAGTTAGGGAGAGTTGCATGCACTTCTCGTTTACTATCAATTAACGCGTCTTAAAACGATGTGTTTACCTTTGGCGGAGGAGCGCTCTGCCTGAGTGTTAACAGCCGTTTCGGACGAGAGTTTTATTTTTAGATACGTATTGCGCTATGTTTAAAACGTGGTTTACGTAATATATTGTTAAATTTGCAGAAAGAACCGATTATTATTCACTAATCATTTTTCACCATGAAAATTAAAAGATATATTCCTGTTATATCGTTGCTGCTGCCCGGACTTGCGGGCGCTGCTGCTCCGGCCGACAATGCTTCGGCAGAGCGTCCGGTGGCCTACATGGTTTCTGATGCCCATCTCGACACGCAATGGAACTGGGACGTGCAGACCACAATCCGCGACTACGTGTGGAACACCGTGAACCGCAATTTGAAACTATTTGAGAAATACCCCGACTACATCTTCAATTTCGAGGGTGCCATCAAGTATGCCTGGATTAAGGAATACTATCCGAGGGAATATGAACTGATGAAGCAGCGCATTGCTGAAGGGCGCTGGCACGTGTGCGGCACCTCATGGGATGCCAACGATGTCAACATTCCGTCGATTGAATCCCTTATACGAAATATCCTGCTCGGACAGACTTTCTATCGCGACGAATTTGGAGTTGAAAGTACCGACATATTCCTTCCCGACTGTTTCGGTTTCGGTTGGACATTGCCCACCGTGGCTTCTCATTGTGGCCTCATAGGATTCTCTTCGCAGAAACTCGAATGGCGCAACAATCCCTTTTATGGCGACAAGAAACTGCCGTTCACAATCGGACTCTGGCAGGGTGTCGACGGTTCGCGCATCATGATGACCCACGGGTTTGACTACACCTCGCGCTTCGGCAACGAGGACCTCACGCAAAGCGAACAACTGAAACAGCGAGCAGCGATGAGTCCGCTCAACAAAGTCTACCATTACTTCGGTACGGGCGACGTCGGCGGTGCTCCCACCATCCAGTCAGTCGAAGCAGTGACACGCGCGGTCAATGCCGATGGCGATGTTGAGGTTTGCAGCGTTACAAGTGACCAAATCTACAAAGACTATCTCCCCTACAGCGCCCATCCCGAATTGCCCGTATTTGACGGCGAACTTACTATGGACGTGCATGGCACAGGTTGCTACACTTCGCAGGCAGCAATGAAACTGTTCAACCGCCAGAATGAACTCCTTGCCGGAGCTGCCGAAGGCGCCTCGGTGGCTGCCGAACTTGTTGCCGGTGCGGATTATCCCTCCACCGAGCTGACCGATTCATGGAAACGTTTCCTCTACCATCAGTTCCACGATGACCTTACCGGGACAAGTATTCCCCGCGCTTATGAATTTTCATGGAACGACGAACTGATTTCGATGAAACAGTTTACCGGGTTGCTTACCTCAGCTGTTGCCTCGGTGGCCGATATGATGGACACCCGCGTGTCAGGCACACCCGTAGTCCTTTACAACGCGCTCGGCCATGAAGTTACCGACGTGGTGGAGTTCGCGCTCCACTCTTCGTCGCGCCCCGCCAAAGTGACTGTGAAGGATGCCGCCGGACGCAACTGTCCCGCTCAGGTCACTGACTTCAAGGATGGCATGGCTACAGTGATTGCTGAAGTCACAGTGCCGGCCAACGGATTTTCCGTTGTTGATGTCAAGTTGTCGGGCAAAGGTAAATCGCAATCCGCCGCCCCGATTAATGTCTTTGAAAACTCTGCATATCAGATGACATTCGATAAGAACGGCGACATTGTGTCAATTATCGATAAGAAGGCCTCCCGTGAATTGGTTGATCCGGGTAAGGCGATACGTCTGGCAATGTTTGAAGAGAACAAGTCATACCCCTGGCCCGCTTGGGAAATCCATAAAAGCACTCTCGATGCCGAACCCGTTTCAATTACCGACAACGTGAAAATATCATTGGTGGAGAATGGTCCGCTTCGTTCAACCGTTTGCGTCGAAAAGCAATATGGCGACTCCCGTTTCCGCCAGTATATCAGACTTTACGAGGGCGAACTGGCCGACCGTATCGACTTCTTCAACGATATAGACTGGGCTTCGACCAACGCCCTGCTGAAAGCTGAGTTTCCGCTGACAGTCAGCAACCCAGTAGCTACCTACGATCTAGGCGTCGGAACAATCGAACGCGGCAATAATACGACCACCGCCTACGAGGTTTATGCTCACCGTTGGGCCGACCTCACAGATACCGATGGCAGCTACGGCGTGGCTGTAATGAACGACGGCAAATACGGTTGGGATAAGCCCACCGACAATACCCTCCGTCTCACCCTCCTTCATACTCCGCAGACCGACTACGCATTCACCTACCAAAACCGCCAGGATTACGGTCACCACGAATTTACCTACTCGCTCAATCCTCACGCAGGAGCATTGAACAAAGCCGCTGTATCGGCTGATGCCGACCTCCTCAGCCAGCGCGTCAAGGCATTCCGTACCGGACGCCACGCCGGTGCGCTCGGCCGTTCATTCTCGCTCGCCTCATCCTCCAACCCGGCTATCGAAATCAAAGCTCTCAAGAAAGCTGAGAGCAGCAACGAGTATGTGGTACGCGTCTACGAAACTTCCGGAGAGAACGCTCAGAGCGGAGTGATACGTTTCCCCTATGCCATCAAGAGCGCAGTGGAAGCTGACGGTACCGAGAAAACTCTTCGTGCCGCATCGTTCAACGGCAATGACCTGGCAGTGTCGCTCGGCAAAAACGGTATCGCCACCTATAAGGTTACCTTTGACGAGCCCCGACAGGCAAAGCAGCCCGAGTTTGTCAGCCTCAATCTTTCGTTCAATAAGAAATGCTACAGCCTTAACGCGTTTGAGAGTGATGCCAATTTCTCCGAAGGCTACTCGTATGCGCTTGAGATAATGCCTGACACCATCACCTCGGCCGGCATTCCGTTCGTTATCGAAAAGGACGCGCTGCTCGATGGCTTGCAGTGCAATGGTGATACTATCCTTCTGCCCGAAGGAGATTACTCAAAACTGTATATTCTCGCAGCTGCTACAAAAGAAGAAGGCTCTGCACAGGGTGTCCTCACCGCCGGCAAGAATACCGAGACCCTTGTCGTTCCCTCCTACACCGGATTTATCGGACAGTGGGGACATACCGACCACACGCAGGGCTACCTGCTCGACGACGAGATAGGTTACGTAGGTACTCACCGCCATTCTCCAGACGGCGATTGCCCTTACGAGTTTACTTATATGTATAAATATAGTATCGACATCCCCGCCAAGACCCGTCAGATTGTGCTGCCCGACAATTCGGACATCGTGATTTTTGCTGCAACGCTTGCTTCAGGCTTGCCCGAAGAAGTAACCCCCGCCTCGCAGCTCTACCGCACATCAATTGTCGACAACAGCAATGCGGCGCCTACCGAAGCTTCTGCCGGGAAGGAAAGTCTGGTAAATGCCGGCAACATGACTGCATGGTCAGGCTACGTCAACAATGAAGAGAAACCTCAGCTCATGCACGACGGCGACCTTTCGACCAAGTGGTGCGATACTTCCGGCATCCCCTCTTTCGTAGAGTATGACCTCGGCGAGCCTCGCGAAATAACCGGTTGGACGCTTACCGGAGCCGCAGTTGAGAATCCGGCATACATCACCTCTACCTGCCTGTTGCAGACCCGCAATAGTCTTGACGAAGAGTGGCGCACTGTCGATGCCATGCTGTCCAACAAGCAGAACCGTGTGAACCGCTCGTTGCACAGTCCCGTGACGGCCCGTTACGTCCGCTTGTTGGTCGTGCAGCCCGAACAGTCGTCTGACGGTCGCGTGACCCGCATCTATGAGTTCGTTGTTTATTAGGATTTTTTTGTTACCTTTGTAACGAAAACCTAACATTAACATCTCAAACCCTTAAAAGTAATTCATGATTATGAGAAAAGTATTACCGATATTTATATCGGCAGTCGCTTCTGTTTTATCCGTCAGCGGAGCAGAGCCCCGCACCTCATTGCCCTCGGCCGAAGGTGCTACTTTGAAACTACCTTATTCCAATATGGCGCTTTCGGGCGAATTTGTCGGAGCTGCTGTGGCTGATAAGGACTGGTACGTATGGTGCTTCTCCCCCATTGTATGTCCCGAGGACGGCAAGGTTCATGCTTTCGTAAGCCGTTGGCCTGCAGAGACAGGCATGGAAGGCTGGATTGAAGAAAATGCCGAAATCGCCCACTACGTGGCCGATAAGCCTGAAGGACCGTTTGAATACGTTTCCACAGTCATGAAAACCGCCAACTTCCCCGACCGTTCAATTATGCGCGGGCCTCACAATCCGCGCCTCGAGATGGTCGACGGCAAGTATGTGCTGCTCTATATCTGCCAGGACCCCACCCCCGGCGGTCACCGTCAGCGAGTGGGCATGATGGTAGCCGATGCTATCGACGGCCCATGGCATTTCGCCGGTGACAACGGCGGCATTATGGTTGAGTGCCAGGATGATGATCCCAACCACTGGACATATCAGGGCGCTATCGGTGCCGATAACCCCGCGTTCCTCAAAATCGGTGACAAGTATTACATCTACTTCAAATCAGGCACTCCCGGCCAGATGGAGTCGAAATACGGTTACGCCGTGTCCGACAAACTCGAGGGTCCCTATACCAAGTGTGACGCGCCTATCACCGACAACGTTTCATACCTTGAGGATGCGCAGGCATTTGAAGTTGACGGCAAATATTACCTGCTGACTACCGATAATCTCGGCGGCAACACCGGCGGCTGGGGCTACCTCACCCTCTGGGAGTCAACCGACGGATTGAAGTTCAATCTCTCCGATGCCAAGATTGCCATGGGTACTATATTTGACTACTGGGGTAGTCCCGCCGACCGCGAAGAGCTGATGCAGACACCCAATCTCTTTGTAAGATGCGGTTCCGGCAAGCTCGAGCGCCCCGCCATCCTCAAAATCGACGGTCGTCCCGCATATCTCTATGCCGTAGGCGATGTCAATATCCACGGCGGCTCGGTGGCCGAACCCTACATATTTAAAATCAACTGGTAATAGTTCGCGTCACCGCTCAGTGGCGAAAAAAATAATCCGCTAACCACGGCCCGACACGGTTTTCTTACGTGTCGGGCCGTGATATTTATGTTTTTTTGATTAACTTTGTGGCAGAAATAAAAAATCTATTTATATGAAGATATTAGTTACAGGAGCCAACGGGCAGCTTGGACATGAAATGAGAAATGTTCTTGAAGAAAAAATGCCCGGCATCACTCTTTATACGGATATTCAGGAGCTTGATCTTACCGACGCCAAGGCGGTGGAGAAATACGTGCTCGACAACGAGGTTACACATATCATCAACTGCGCGGCCTATACCAATGTTGACCGTGCCGAGGAGGATAAACTGCTTTGCGCGTCAATCAACGTCAACGCCGTGAAGAATCTCGCAGCCGCTGCCGATCTCAACGGTGCTAAAATCATACATATCTCTACCGACTACGTTTTCGACGGTAAGTCATATAAGCCCTACAGCGAATCGGATAAGGTAAACCCCATCTCGCAGTACGGCACTACAAAGCGTCAGGGCGAGACATCGCTCCTCGCGCTCGCTCCCGACAGTATCATCATCCGCACCGCATGGCTCTACTCGCCCTATGGTAAGAACTTCGTAAAGACAATGATGCAGCTCGGTGCTACACGTAAGGAACTCCGAGTAGTGAGTGACCAGATTGGTACCCCCACCTATGCCCGCGACCTTGCCGATGCTATCTATGCAATCCTTTCGTCACAGCAGTGGGTATCGGGTATCTATCACTTCACCGATGAGGGCGCCTGCTCATGGTATGATTTTACCAAAGCAATCCTGCGCATCGCCGGCATCAAAGGCTGCAAGGTCTACCCCATCCCCTCGGAGGACTACCCCACCGCGGCTGCCCGCCCCTACTACAGCGTGCTCAACCGCAACCGCATCAAAGTGACCTACGACATCGAGATACCCCACTGGGAGGAGTCGCTTCAGGAGTGTATCAAACGTCTTAAAGAGAATGACTGATGGCTACATTGTCGGAAGAAATAAAACGTCGTCGCACATTTGCCATCATCTCGCACCCTGATGCCGGTAAAACGACTCTCACTGAAAAATTGCTACTCTTTGGTGGTGCAATCCATATTGCGGGTGCCGTAAAGTCCAACAAGATTAAAAAGACCGCGACCAGCGACTGGATGGAAATCGAGAAACAACGTGGTATCTCGGTTGCCACTTCGGTAATGGGTTTCAATTATAAGGATTACAAAATCAATATCCTTGACACCCCCGGCCACCAGGACTTCGCGGAGGATACATACCGTACGCTGACCGCTGTCGACAGCGTTATCATCGTTGTTGACGTGGCGAAAGGTGTCGAGATGCAAACCCGCAAACTCATGGAGGTGTGCCGCATGCGTAACACTCCGGTTATCATATTCGTCAACAAGCTCGACCGCGAGGGTCGCGACCCCTTCGAGATTCTCGACGAACTCGAAGCCGAACTGAAAATCGGTGTGCGTCCCCTGTCATGGCCTATCAACATAGGTGCCAAGTTTAAGGGCGTTTACAATATATATGAGCATAGCCTCGACCTCTTCACGCCGAGCAAACAGACCATTTCGAGCCGCGTGGAGATTGACGATATCAACGACACGCGTATCGACGAGAATGTCGGCGAAGTTGACGCTGCCAAATTGCGCGAGGATCTTGAACTCATTGAGGGCGTGTATCCCGAATTTGATGTTAATGAATACCTTGCCGGTAAGATGGCGCCGGTGTTCTTCGGCTCGGCACTCAATATGTTTGGTGTGAAGGAGTTGCTCGACTGCTTTGTTGAGATAGCACCCGCTCCCCGCCCCGTCATGGCGCAGGAACGCGAGATTCGTCCCGATGAAGATGCTTTCACCGGCTTCGTGTTTAAGATTCATGCCAATATGGACCCCAACCACCGCAGCTGTATAGCATTCGTAAAGGTTTGCTCCGGCAAGTTTGAACGAAATGTCAACTATAAGCACATACGCACTGACAAGATGATGCGCTTTGCCGCTCCCACTGCCTTTATGGCGCAGAAGAAGAGTATTGTCGATGAGGCTTTCCCCGGCGATATTGTCGGTATCCCTGACACCGGCAACTTCAAAATCGGTGACACTCTGACCTCCGGCGAAATACTCCACTTCAAGGGTCTGCCCAGTTTCTCCCCCGAGATGTTCAAATATATCGAGAACACCGACCCCATGAAGTCAAAGCAGCTCGACAAGGGTATTCAGCAGCTCATGGACGAAGGCGTGGCGCAGTTGTTCATCAACCAGTTCAACGGCCGCAAACTTATCGGTACCGTCGGTCAGCTTCAGTTCGAGGTCATCCAGTACCGACTCCTTCACGAGTATGGAGCGCAGTGTCGATGGGAACCCATCTCGCTCTACAAAGCCTGCTGGATTGAAAGCGACGATGCCGAAGCGCTTGCAGCATTCAAGAAGCGCAAGCATCAGTTTATGGCTGTCGACCGTGACGGACGCGATGTGTTCCTCGCTGATTCCAACTATGTGCTGCAGATGGCGCAGACAGATTTTCCGAAAATAAAGTTCTATTTTTCATCGGAAATCAGCTAATTTGTCGCAAAATAGCGGTAAATTGTAATAAAACGATAAAATTAATGGATGAAGTAGCCTTTAAGCTGCTTAAAATTGTTATCTTTGTATCACCAAGCCGTAGATAACAGCTTTATCGTTGATTTATTTAACGTGCTTATCATAGCAAAATAGGTATGAAAGTATTGAAATTTGGCGGGACATCCGTTGGAACACCCGCAAGCCTCGGCAATGTTAAAGCTATAGTTGAGGCTTCTGAGGAACAGGTTATAGTCGTTGTGTCGGCGCTGGGGGGTATCACCGACCAGCTTATTAATACGGCACGTCTCGCATGTAATGGCGACAGCTCCTATCTGCAATCCTATGCATCGATTGTAGAGCGTCACCTTCATGTTATTGACGAGACTGTAGCCGAGGAAAAGCGCCTCGATGTGAAGTCGATTGTCAATCCCCTTCTTGAGGAGCTTGGCAATGTGTTCCGCGGTATCAGTCTGATTAAGGACCTTTCGCCCCGCACTCTCGACGTGGTTCAGAGCTACGGCGAGCGGTTGTCGAGTGTGATAATATCCCGCGTCATCAATGGTGCTGCTTACTTCGATTCGCGTAATTTCATTATTACAAAGAAACAGTTCGGAAAGCATGTCCTTGACACTGACGCTACTTCCAAGGCTATACACGCTACTTTCGACAACGCCGAATTCAATATTGCAATACTTCCCGGTTTTATCTCATCGGACAAGGATGGCGATATTACTAACCTCGGCCGTGGTGGAAGCGACTATACTGCCGCTATCATGGCCGCTACTCTCGATGCCGACTCTCTGGAGATATGGACCGATGTCGACGGTTTCATGACTGCTGACCCCCGCGTCATCGACAAGGCTTATGTCATTGATACGCTGTCCTTCCCCGAAGCGATGGAGCTTTGCAACTTCGGTGCCAAAGTAATCTATCCTCCGACTATCTACCCGGTGTTCCACAAGAACATACCCATCCGTGTAAAGAATACTTTCAACCCGACAACCCCCGGCACGCTTATATCCTCGACTCACAGCGCAGCGGAGGGAAAGGCAATCAAAGGCATCTCCTCCATCAACGATACGAGTCTTATCACCGTGAGCGGTCTCGGTATGGTGGGTATCTACGGTATCAACGCGCGTATCTTCGATGCTCTCGCAAGCAACGGGGTCAGCGTGTTCCTCGTGTCGCAGGCTGCCAGTGAGAATAATATCTCAATCGCTGTCAAGTCGTCGGAAGCTCCGTTGGCCGCACAGGTCATCTCCGAGGAATTCCGCAACGAGTTGCAGCGTGGCGAGCTTACCGGCATCGAAATTACCGATGACCTCGCAACCGTGGCCGTAGTTGGCGAGAATATGAAGCATACCGCCGGTATCGCAGGCAAGCTGTTCAACACTCTCGGCCGCAACGGTATAAGCGTGATTGCATGTGCTCAGGGTGCAACCGAGACCAATATCTCGTTTGTAATCGAGCGCCCCAATCTCACCAAGGCTCTCAATGTTATTCACGACTCCTTTTTTCTGTCGGAAACCCAGGTGCTCAACCTCTTTATAGTAGGTATCGGCAACGTGGGCCGTCGACTGCTCTCGCAGATATATCATCAGCAGGAGAAGTTGCACAAGGAGAAAGCATTGCAGTTGAAAGTGGTTGGTATTGCCAACTCAAAGCATGTGCTCTTCGACCCCGAAGGCATAGACTTGTCAGACTACGAAAACCGTCTCAAGGAGGCTACAATTAAAGCTACTCCCGAAAATATCATAAACGGTGTAATAGGTATGAACATCTACAACCCTGTGTTTGTGGACTGTACAGCCTCGGCAAGCATCGCCGGCTATTACGCCGACCTGCTCTCCAACAACGTCAACGTGGTAGCAGCCAATAAGATTGCCGCTTCATCAAATTACGAGAACTACGCCCGACTCAAGAAGATTGCACGCGAAAAAGATGTGAAATTCCTTTTTGAAACCAATGTCGGAGCGGGTCTTCCCATTATCAATACGATAAACAATCTCATCAACTCAGGTGACAAGATATTGCGCATCGAGGCGGTAGTGTCAGGTACGCTCAACTATATTTTCAATGTACTGAGCAAGGATATTCCGTTGAGCAAGGCCATAATGATGGCACGCGAGGCCGGATATTCCGAACCCGACCCTCGTATCGACCTATCGGGTAAAGATGTGATACGCAAACTTGTGATTCTTGCCCGCGAGGCAGGTTATCGTGTGGAGCAGGAGGATGTTCAGCGTGATTTATTTATCCCTGAAAAGTATTTCGAGGGCAGCATTGAGGATTTCTTCCGTTCGATTACCGACCTCGACGATGATTTCGAGAAGAAACGTATTGATGCCGAGAATAATAACCAGCAGTTCCGTTTCGTTGCAAAACTTGATGAGGAGAAGGCTTCGGTAAGCCTGCAGATGGTGACCCGTGAACATCCCTTCTACTCTCTCGAAGGAAGCAATAATGTTATATCGCTTACCACCGAACGCTACAAGGAATACCCCATCATCATCAAAGGATATGGTGCGGGAGCCGACGTAACCGCGGCCGGTGTGTTCGCCGATATCATCAGTATTGCCAATATCCGATAATATTTATCTTTTTGTCCTTATTTCATGAAGTATATAATAATACTTGGCGACGGAATGGCTGACGAGCCGGTATTGGCATTGGACGGGTCCACCCCTATCCAGTATGCCATGACTCCGGGCTTTGACTTTCTGGCCGCAAACGGCGTCAACGGCACACTCAATACCGTTCCACCCGGCTTCGCCCCCGGAAGCGAAATCGCCAATCTCGGCATCCTCGGTTATGATGTCAGAGAGGCATACGAGGGGCGTGGTGCGCTCGAAGCAGCGAGTATTGGCGTTGATATAGCTGATGACGAAGTGGCTATGCGCTGCAACCTTGTTTGTGTCGAAAACGGCATATTGAAAAATCACTCCGCCGGTCACATCACTACCGAGGAGTCAGCTCTTCTTATCGATACACTGCAAAAGGAATTAGGCTCTGACCTCGTTACGTTTAACTGCGGTGTCTCCTATCGCCACCTGCTCAGAATCAAAGGTGGCAGGAAGGAAGTGGACTGCACTCCTCCCCATGACGTTCCCGGTACGGAAGTAGAACCGATTCTCCCCAAGGCGCTTACCGAGGAGGCCCGACCCACGGCCGAACTGCTTATCGACCTGATGAAGCGCTCTTATGATATTCTGAAGAATCATCCCGTCAACCGCCGCCGCATAGAGCGAGGCAAAGACCCTGCCAACATGATATGGCCCTGGTCATTAGGCTACCGCCCGTCAATGATGACTCTCCGCGAGCGTTTCGGCATCGGTAAAGGAGCGGTGATTTCGGCTGTCGATTTGATTAGAGGCATAGGTCGTTACGCAGGTCTTGACATCATTGATGTTGAGGGTATTACCGGCCTGTATGATACCAATTACGAGGGTAAGGCCAAGGCTGCCATCGATGCTCTTGCGGGGGATTACGATTTTGTGTTCCTGCATGTCGAGGCAAGTGACGAGGCGGGTCATGAAGGTGACGTCGATTTGAAAGTCAGGACGATAGAGAATCTCGACAAACGTATTGTCCGTCCTGTAATCGAGGCCGTAAAGAATATGGATGAACCTGTAACGGTAGCCCTTCTGCCTGACCATCCTACCCCATGCCGTATCCGAACTCACACTTCCGACCCCGTGCCTTTCGTAATCTGGCGTCCCGACACAGAGCCCGATTCGGTAGTGTATTATGATGAAAATTCGGCTCGAGCCGGTGCTTACGGTAATCGTAACGTATTGGAGTTCATGCCGTTGTTGCTCAATCGTTAAACCATCAGTCAATATATAAAAATGAAATATTACAGTACAAACGGAAAAGCCCCTCTCGCATCATTGAAAGATGCTGTAATCAAGGGCCTTGCTCCTGATGGCGGATTATATATGCCGGAGCGTATCAATGTGATACCCAAGGCTTTCTTCAACAATCTGAAAGATATGTCGTTTCAGGAGATAGCTTACGTGGTTGCCAATACCCTCTTCGGTGAGGATATCGAGTCTGACCGTCTTAAAGCTATNGTATATGAGACGCTTAATTTCCCCGTGCCTTTAAAGAAGGTGGAGGACAATATCTATGTGCTCGAACTGTTCCANGGTCCGACACTTGCATTCAAGGATGTNGGCGCGCGCTTCATGGCGCGACTGCTCGGCTACTTCAATGAGAAAGAGAACGATGGCCGCGATGTCAATGTNCTGGTTGCCACTTCAGGCGATACAGGCAGCGCCGTNGCCAANGGTTTCCTCAATGTGCCGGGTGTCAACGTGTTCGTGCTCTACCCNAANGGCAAAGTGAGCCGATTGCAGGAGATGCAGTTTGCCACCCTCGGCGGAAACATCCACCCGCTGGAAATCGAGGGCACGTTTGACGACTGTCAGGCAATGGTCAANGCTGCATTCGTCGATGAGGAACTCAACAGCAAGATGAAGCTGACATCAGCCAACTCCATCAATCCCGCNCGCTTCCTNCCGCAGATGTTCTACTANTTCTGGGCCTATGCACAGNTGGTTGCNNTGACCGANGANGAGAANGCCGGTGACAAACTGGTGTTCAGCGTGCCCAGCGGCAATCTCGGCAACATCTGTTCTGCGCTTATTGGTACCCGTATGGGCCTGCCCGTGAAGCGATTTATCGCGGCCAACAACCGNAATAAGGTGTTCACCGACTATCTTTTGACNGGCACCTATGACCCCAAGGGCTCGATACTCACCGTAGCCAACGCTATGGANGTAGGCGCTCCCTCCAACTTNGCCCGCATCCTCGACCTTTACGGCAAGAGCCATGATGAGGTATCGAAGCATATCTCNGGCAGCAGCTATTCCGATGAGGAGATACTTGCTGTAATCGACAGAGTGTATAAAGAGAACGGCTACCTGCTCGACCCGCACGGCGCCACTGCCTATCTTGCGCTTAAGGACGGTTTGAAAGGCGATGAAATCGGTGTGTTCCTCGAAACGGCCCATCCTGCCAAGTTCAAGGAAACNGTTGAAAGCAGCATCAACGANCCNGTCAATGTGCCCGAAGCATTGCAGAAATTCAGCACCCGACAGAAACAGNCGGTCAANCTTCCTGCCACATTCTCAGCATTAAAACGATATTTATTAACTTTATAAAACCATTACAACCATGGCAAACAAAAGAAATCTCAAAAAACAGATTCGTTATATCTGCGGCGACATCGCAGGNGAGTCACTTCTTGCAAAGAACCTTATTCCCGGTGTTGACANCAAAGCTATGACCGACGTTATCGTCAAAGTTGCNGAATTNCAGTCAACCGCNCTCTGCCGCACAAATATCGCCTTTGANAAAACTCCCAAAGAGTTTGAAAACAAGGCTCAGTACAACGCCGCTAAGGCCAAGTATTATCGTCAGGCTTTTGGAAAATTGTCAGAATCATTTAACAATCAGGTGCTTTCGGTTGTTAAAGAGATGAATGCGGCAATGCCCAAAAAGAAATAATATTTATCAGCTAATTAAGTAATTGGAATTATGGGACTTTCACGATTTATACTGAAACTTATNGGTTGGAAAGTAAAGGTATCNGTACCTGACTANCCCAAGTCTATAATATGTGTNGCTCCCCATACTTCCAANTGGGATTTTATAATAGGNAAACTGGCCTATGCGTCAGTCAATCGCAAGGCCGGTTTCCTTATGAAAAAATCGTGGTTCTTTTTCCCCCTCGGATATNTATTCCGGGCTATGGGAGGCATCCCCGTGTCGCGAGGNGGTAAGAATGAATCGTCNGTCGACAGGCTTGTAAAACTTTTTGACAGCCACGAGCGTCTATCTCTTGCCATCACTCCGGAGGGAACGCGCAGNCTCACCACTCAGTGGCGCACGGGCTTTCTTAATATCGCGCGTCTGGCCAACATNCCNATCGTGCTTGCCGTAATTGATTTCAAAGACAAGGAAGCGCGCGTTGAAAAGACATTCTACCCTACCGGCGACAATGAGGCNGACCTGCGTGCCATCAAGGACTACTACANGGATGCAGTGGGAAAATACCCCGAAAAATTCTCGGTCGAGTAANNNCCGACTACAAATAAACGGATAAGTAACTGTTCAAAATTATTTTAATATTATGGCGGAAGGATTTTCCTGACGATTTTTCATGAGGAAGAAGGAGTGTAGCGAGCTACATGACTGATGACGAGGGGAAAAGCGGCGGAAAAGGCTCCGACAGAATATTAAGATAATGAGAACGGTTAATATAAAATAATTTTAAACAGTTACTTATAGATATGCGCCGATTGAAAATTGCTACCTACCCGATGAAAATNGCNTGGGCCGACCGTGAGGAAAATCTTCGCGCTGTCGAGGCTTGTGCCGCGAAAGTAGCTTCAGATACTGATATTCTGGTTCTCCCGGAGTTGTTCAGTACAGGTTTTATGCAGGATGTNCAGGTCATATCGGCACTTGCCGAGCCCATCAATGGTGAAACCATTNCNGCNTTGAAAGCTNTGTCGCGACGTTANGGTTTTGCAATTGCCGGCTCTTTCCTCTGCCGTGTCGGAGAGAAATTCTATAANCGTTGCTTCTTTATCGAGCCATCGGGCGAAGAGACNTACTATGACAAGCGCCACCTCTTCTCGCTCTCAATGGAGCATGAGATNTTTACCNCCGGCGACAAGCTNCCACCTGTTATACGTTACCGTGGCTGGAACATATCCTTGATAGTATGTTATGANCTCCGNTTCCCCGTATGGTGCCGNAANCGCCGTCAGAANTATGACTTAATGATTGTCCCCGCCAACTGGCCCACATCGCGCGGATATGCGTGGAAACAGCTCCTGATTGCGCGTGGTATAGAGAATCAGTCCGTCATTGTAGGTGCCAACCGCGGAGGCAGCGACGACTTCGGTGACTACGACGACCTCTCTTTTATAGTAAACGGTCTTGGTAAAATTGTATCTACTCCCGACCCGGCAACAGGTATAATATATGCTGACGTTGACCGTGACGAACTTGCAAAAATCCGCGAAAAGTTACCCTTCGGTAACGATGCCGACGACTTCTCGTTAGAGTGCCCTGCATACTGACACATTGTACCGCAGCATTAACCAATATTGGACGACAGTGCCTTAATCAGTCAAGACTGAAAGTATTGCCTGAAGTTGCGGCAGTATGGGAGTCGTGTCGTCGTTAAGTATTGTATATATTGTGTGGTGAGGATTCTCCGCTATAAAGTTCTGTGATTCGATGCGGCGTATTATGTCGTCGCGTTCCAGACCGTTGCGTTGTCCTATTCGTTCCACTCTCACATCAACCGGTGCGGCAACTTCAATCACCGCGTCAACCATGCGGTCAATTCCGCTTTGATACAGTATTGCCGTTTCTACAAATTTCAATCTGCCCGTTTGCTCCCTGTTCCACTCAGCGAGGTCTTCACGCACGGCCGCATGAGTGATTGCATTAAGTATGCCGAGTTTCCCGGCGTCATTGAATACGATGTCGCTTACGGTCTTTCGGTTAAGCGAGCCGTCTGCTGCGATGCAACACGCGCCTAATTCCCGGGCAATAGACTGCTTTATAGAGTCGCTGTTGTCAATCAGCCGGCGCGCGCGACTGTCGCAGTCATACACCTCATAGCCCATAGCCTGAAGCATACGCGCTACCACACTCTTTCCCGAGCCGATACCTCCGCTTATTGCTGTAAGCATATTCTATTTAATTAATCGTGAGAATTATCAACGTTGATTGATTGCTCAATCAAATACTCAACTTCGGCAGGAGTTGACGTGCAGTTAAAGTAGTAATCAGGTATATTGTTCAACGTCACGGGGATCATCGACGATTTATCGTTGATATTGTGATAATCGACAACAGCCACGGGCTCGGCAGTGTCGTTCTTAAACATGCTCATCGGCACGAGATAATTGATTTCGACAGTCGACGGGAATATGTGACCCGAAACGCCTTTGGGTACATTGATGAATCGTACCGGCAATGAGCGTTTCTTCGCAACGAGCGCTTCCACGGGTATAGTGACATTGATGTGTGACGGTTCGCAACGCATGCCTACGGGTGAAATCAACGGCACATTAATGGTTGTTGTCTCGGAGAGATTGCGCAACGACAGGTGCTCGGTCTGGATATTTGCCATTGACTCGGGGATGCCGTTGAGCGAATACACAGTTACACTGTCAAAGTCACACTCAAAGTCGCCGTAGGCAGCATATTGCGGCTGCGTCCCAACCGAAATATTCAGGAATACAGGCAGCTTTTCACCGGGGCGTGTAGTCGTAATCAGTTTGATTGAGTCGGGGCGCATGGACAGGATTTCACAGCCCGAACCAAATGAGCCGCGAATATTGTTGGTCAGCATTTCCTGATTGATAATGACACCGTTCTCCCCTCTTTTTATGAAGTAGTCATACCTGATGTTGACCTTGGGCGGATTGCCCCAGTCATACTTGACAAGGGCACGACCCTTGTCGCGTACACTGACGTCGAGATACTGGGGCGGTTCATTCAGGAATACAACCCCGTCAGGAACATCGGTAATCGCTATCTCCAGACGGTAGTCACGCTGCACCGTCTCGTTAAGGGTCATCATGAACCAGAAGATTGTAGCAATAAGCAGAAATATCAGGAACGTGAATACTGATTTCCCTTTTTCTGAATTAACGCTCTTCTTTATCTTTGATAGTATCGCCTTGATGTCCATTCTATTGAGGTATATAAAAAAGGACGCACTGACCGTGCGTCCCTGTTATGCTTGAATATTAATTTTTTGACACAGCCTTTGTGATTGGGTTGTCTCAAACTGATTGAGAGGTATATTATTTTGCCTGAGCAGCCTGAGTGTCGGCAGCCGAGGGATATACTGAACCTTTGTCAACCTTGATGTTTACACCGTCGCCGATGTTGATGATGAAAGTAGTGTCTTTCACACCGGTGATTTTGCCGTAGATACCGCCGGCAGTAACTACGTGGTCACCCTCTTTGAGAGCTTCGCGGAACTCACGCATCTGTTTCTGTTTCTTCTGCTGGGGACGGATAAGGAGGAAGTAGAATACGGCGATAAGCACTACAATCATGATGAGGCCGCTGTACTGCTGGAAACCTCCGGGCTGCTGCTGAGCGCCATCCTTGGCTGCACCTGACTGCTCGGTTGAAGTTGAAACCTGAGCATTATCAATTGCCTTGTCGCCCTGAGCTGCGAATGAAATAAATGAAGTCTGCATTGTATTGATCTGATTAAATGTTTGTAGACAATTATATGTTTGTTTACAAAGATAGTTATTTATTTGAATATTCAATAAGTTTTTGCTCAACTATTTTCGTCCGCGGGAAAATTATCGACCGTCGTCTGATTATTTCTTACTGTCGAAAGGTTTCTCCAGCTGATTGTTCTCGCGCAGATAGTTGATGATGGAGAAGAGCATGCCGTTGATAAACTGGCCGCTGCGGGGCGAACTGTAATAGTTGGCTATCTCGATGTACTCGTTGAGGGTTACGGGCACGGGTATCGACGGGAAGTTGAGTATCTCGGCGATGGCGGCGGTGAGTATCACGATATCCATCAGCGCTATGCGCTCGCTGTCCCACTGCGCGTCGTTGATGAAGCGGTCGATAAGCTCGCGGTAGCTGTCAGCATTGTTGATAGCCTCCACAAACAGTTTTTCGCCGAAGAAAGCGTCCTCTTCATCCTTGTACATCGGCATCAGCTCCAGACGCTGTGCGGCGTCAGTGGCAGTGCGGCGCACTGTCTTGAGCACGAATGTACCCACGATGTTGACATCATCGTTCCAGTAAACCGAGCGGCTTTCGAGAGCCTCGGCAAGCGAGTCGGAGGGGAGAATGACATCCTTGAAAAGGTTGCGCCAGAACTCGCAGTCAGCCTGGAAGTAGGTGCCCTTTATCTCCATATACTTGGCGTATATGTCGCTTTTGAGAATGCTGTCGAGGAGATCTTTGACGAGGAAATAATCGTTGTCCCACGAGAAGGGATTCTCCTTGAGATACTCTTCGAGCGAGCGTGATTCGCCGATAGCCTTTACAAACTCGTTGTTCACGAACTTGAGATTGGGGTTCAAATCCTCGGCGGTGGGGAGGTATTTCTCTTTCGCTGCTTCGAGCTGTTCCTCGCGCAGGCGGGTTATGTCAGCGGGGAGCATGAGCAGGCCGGCATAGAGTTTGTAGGCCTGTTCGAGCGATTCCTGAAGATTCTTGCGTGAATTGACGAGTGCTGATTTTACATCGTAGAAGTTGCGCAGGGTCTCAACGGCCATATTGATACCGGCTTCAAAACCGGCAATAGTGAAGTCGTCGTTGCGGCGCGCAGCCTCGATGAATTTTTCGTCTTTGAGAAGAATTGTCTGCAACATCACTACCCAGAAGTCAACATCTTCGGCAAGCGTTCTCTTGCGCTTCTTGATGTAATCCTTGGCAGCGGCCGAGTCAGTCACCTCGTCAATGAGGTATCTGATGCAGTCCTCGTACTGTGATAAATCGCGGTTGTATTTTACTGAAAGCTCCTGCAGCTCTGTGTTGGAGGAGAGCGATGTCACCATCTTTGCATTTTGAATTGCGGGCACTACAATGGCAGCTGTGGGAAGCGCCACATTATCTTTCGGTGAAATTTTACGGCCCGAGAGCTTCAGTATCAGCAATAAAGTGTCGAGATACATTTCGTAGGCGAATTTTGCGTCACGGGTTTTCTTTGCGGGAGCTTCCATTACGCGGAAATCGCTACGAGTCAGCATAAAGCTGTAGAGCATTTGTATTACCTTAATGCGGATTAGAATGCGATTGATCATAAGTCTTTGAATGTTCTATTTTGTTTACGTTGCAAAATTAGTAATTTACTTTGGATTTTCAGCACTAAGTTGCATAATAAAAATTAATCGGGAGGTGTTTTTTCCTCCCGATTGATTTTTATTGAGTGACAAGAACTCTGTCTGCGGTAAAAGTTGCCTGAGCACGCTCCGGCATTTCTACTGCGTCAGCTGTCCCTCTCCTACTTCAGCGGATTCCAGCCCTGCGCGGCGATGGGTATCTCGGTGCCGTCACGGGTAATCATGGCGCAACCGAGTGACTTGTCGGTGATGTGGCCTATTACCTTGATGCCGGGGAGAGATTTGATTTTCTCGTGGCAGTGCAACGGCACTGTGAAGAGAAGTTCATAATCCTCACCGCCGTTCATCGCGGCGGTTACGAGGTTCATATTGAGCTCTTCGGCCATGATGGCGGTCTGGTAGTCGATAGGGATTCTGTCCTCATACACGCGGCATCCCGTGTCGGAAGCTTTGCATATGTGCAACAGTTCCGAAGAGAGGCCGTCCGATACGTCCATCATTGCTGTAGGCACGATGTCTGCCTTGGCCAGTTCCTCTATGATGTCGCGGCGTGCTTCGGGTTTTAGCTGACGTTCAATAAGATACTCTTTTCCCTGGAATGAGGGAATGAAGTCCTTCTGTCCGGCCGATGCTACCTTCTCGCGCTCGAGAAGCTGCAAGCCCATATAGGCCGCTCCGAGGTCGCCCGACACGCATATCAGATCGGTGTTGCGCGCGCCGCTGCGGTAAGCAATCTTGTCCTTTTTCCCCTCGCCTATGCAGGTGATGGAGATTACAAGGCCGGAGCGTGAGGTGGTGGTGTCACCCCCTATCAGGTCCACGCCGTAGATTTCGCAGGCCAGACGTATGCCTGAGTAGAGAGCCTCCATGTGCTCCACTGTAAAGCGCTTAGAAATACCGAGCGATACCGTAATCTGACGCGGAACGCCGTTCATGGCGTAAAGGTCGGAGAAGTTTACTACGGCAGCCTTGTAGCCGAGATGCTTGAGCGGAACGTAGGTGAGATCGAAATGCACGCCTTCAATCAGCATGTCGGTGCTGACGAGGATTTCGGAGTCCTCGTAATGAAGCACTGCGCAATCATCGCCCACGCCTTTGACGGTCGATGCGTTTTGGAATTCGATATCCTTTGTGAGATGCTCAATCAGTCCGAACTCGCCGAGGGTGGATATTTCAGTTTGTTTTTCCTCCATAATGAGTGTCTGTTCGACAATATTTTTAAATTTTTTCGATGATGCCTTTCATCAGCTCAACCATGAGCGGTTCGGCTTTCTGAGCTGCGAGCTGCACCTCTTCGTGGGTGGGCACTTCCTTGATGTCCTTGCCGCCGAGGTCGGTGATAACTGAGATACCGTACACTTCCATGCCGGCATGGTTGGCAACGATTACTTCGGGAACTGTCGACATACCTACGGCGTCACCTCCGATGATACGGAAATATTCATATTCGGCCGGTGTCTCGAATGTAGGACCGGGGGTGCCTACGTACACACCGTGCATCAGTGTGATACCTTTGGCTGCGGCTACGTCGTCGGCGAGCTTGATGAGGCGGTTGCTGTAAGCTTCGGTCATTGCGGGGAAACGCGGGCCGAGTTCATTGTAGTTCTTGCCGCGGAGCGGATTCTCGGGGAACAGGTTGATATGGTCGGTAATGGTCATGATGCTGCCCACCTTGAACTCTTTGTTCATACCGCCGGCTGCGTTTGACACAAACAATGTCTCCACGCCGAGAGCCTTGAATACTCTGACGGGGAAAGTAACCTGCTTCATGTCATAGCCTTCGTAGTAGTGGAAACGGCCCTGCATGGCGATAACGCGCTTGCCGCCGAGCGTACCGAATATAAGGTTGCCGCTGTGGCCTTCGACTGTCGATACCGGGAAGTTGGGTATTTCGGTGTAGGGGATGATTTCCTGATTCTCGATGTGGTTGCGCAGGCCGCCGAGACCTGTGCCGAGGATTATTGCGATTGCGGGCATGTCGGCCACGCGTGAGCGGAGATACTCTGCTGTCTGGTTAATTTGTTCGATCATGGTCGTTAATTAAAAAGTGAAGTTAATATTTAAGTAACGTATAAATATGAGGCATTGTTTGAAGCCGCAGCTTATTTGCCGGCCTGTATCTTGTCTGCGATAATTTTCTTCAGCTCGTAGTCAAAGTTTTCGGGACGGAGATTGTCAAACTCTACCACTATAGGCTGATAGAAAATCTTCGATTTCAACTGCTTGGGGAAGTAAGGATTGTTGGCAAGCCTTACAGCGTCCTTCTCGGTGGTGAGAATGAACTTGCTGTCGCCTTCCAGTTCCTCAAACCGACGGGCTATCTCATGGATATCCTTGCGCGAGAAATTGTGATGGTCGGGGAACACCTTTATCCTGACAGCAGCGTGACTGCGCTTTATCATCTTAACGAGAGGTCGCGGATTGGCGATGCCCGTCACCACGAGCACGGCATCGTTATGGTCGAGCCATTGCAGGGTGGGCACGCTGACCGCCTCCTCGGGAAACACCGGTTTCAGTGCCGGATAGTTGTATCGCGAGAAGAACAGTTTCTGATAGGGATAAAGCTCCAGGTTGTTGTCGAGTATGCGGTATTCAAGCGGCTTGATGCGCTCCGGGCACTTGGTGACTACCACGAAATCGGCGCGATAGATTGCTTTCTGCGATTCGCGCAGTCGGCCGAGCGGCAGCAGCTTGTCCATGAATATCGGGCGGTTGAACTCGGTAAGCACAATTGATACCGTAGGCTTGACGTAGCGGTGCTGAAAGGCATCGTCGAGCACAATCAGGTTGATGTCAGGGTCGATGCGCAACAACTCCTCGATACCCTCGCAACGATTCTCGCATACTGCCACCGAAATCTCGCGGCCAAACTTCTGATATATCTGGTA
Source organism: Barnesiella sp. (assembly GCA_014801075.1). Classification (GTDB taxonomy): domain Bacteria; phylum Bacteroidota; class Bacteroidia; order Bacteroidales; family Muribaculaceae; genus JAGBWK01. The sequence goes on from JAAVEW010000012.1 coordinate 63,042, forward strand.
AGGCTCGTCACCGAGGTCGGCAGGCGTGGTGCGCGAGGTAGCAAGCACAAACCCCTTGGTCTTGCGCTTGTAACCGCGGCTTATCATGCCTATATGGTAATTGTGTTTGAGCAGATTTATGATATACTCGGTGTGGGGGGTCTTGCCCGTACCGCCTACGGCGATGTTTCCCACAACGATTACAGGTACGTCAAACTTGCGCTGCTTCAGAATGTGCCATTTGAACATGATGTTCCTGATACCCATCCCCATGCCGTAAAGCTTTGACAGCGGGAGGAGTATGCAGTTGGAAACTATTTTGTTGGCAGCCATTCTTAAACTGTTTGATTTGAAACGTGTTTTATTTTCTTTGTTAAGTAAGTACGAAAATAAAACGATACTTACTTAAATGAAATACAAAGATAATCTTTTACCGATTCGTTTTCAAAAAATTGCCGGACTTTTTTAACTTAATGTTAATTTTTATGATACATCTTGTATAATCGGGTTGTATAGTCGGGCATCAGAAATTGAAGTGAAGCGCTATTCTCAGACCGCTTTTGTCAACTCCCGGGGTGTTGCGGTAGGTCAGTCGCCATACGTAGTCAACGCGCAGTATGCGGAACAGGTTGTCAATGCCGGCCGATACCTCCAGATAGGGTGTGGAAGTCATGGGCACCGGGTTGGCGCCAAGCGGAAATTGCGGCAGCCACTTGTTGACCTCCGGATTATTCTTGTCGCTGAGATGTCCCCACACGCCGCGGAATGCAAACACTTCGCGCAGTTTCAGTTTCTTGAAATAAGGAATGTTGTTGAACAGCGCGCCGTTGGCCCAGTAAGTCAGGTCAAACACGCCATAGGTGTCGGTGATAAACTCCATAGGTGTCAGTAACGCGAAGCTCTCCGGCTGAATGGTGTACGAGAGGTTGGCATTGGGAATCAGAAGCTCGGTGAACGGCGTCGTGCTCCACACGTGCGCTCCCTTGACTACGGCGTCTACGTAGCCGAAAGCCGAGAGCCAGAAACGTTTCTGGAAACTTACTTCGGTTTTGTTGATAGTGTATTTCGATCCGCCTAATTTGCCGCCGGGAGCATAGGTGTGGGAAATCTGGAATATCGGTGCGTCAAGGTTTACGGGTACGCGGTGGGTCTTGGTCTGCATGAACTTCTCCCCCGGCGCGTAGCGCAGCGTGACGGTGAACGGCGTGTAGTCAAGATGGCTCAAACGGCTGCCGTCGCTGTAGATGAAGGGTATATATCGCGTAGCGTCCTGACGGATATGTGAAACGGAAGCTCCGAACGACAGATTGTTCTCCAGCTCAAGGGTATATTCGAGCGCAGTTTTCTGCTGATATATCATAAGCGTGTCGCTCATGCGCTTTAGCGACAGGAATATGTTGTCAGGGTTGGTGAACGCGTAGTCCTGTCCGAGGGCGTCGGTGTCATATCGGTGAGAGAGTCGGATAGAGTGGATGGGAAACTCATAGGCATGACGTTTCTTCTCGTTGAACGAGTATTCTATCTCGCCGGAGTATTTCCATTTGTGGTCTTTTGTTCCGTAGGCAGCGTAGCCGCGGGCAAACCAGTGCTTGCTCAGATTGGCCGTGGTCAATCCTCCGACTCTGAAACGCGTGCCCTCTACGTCGTTGAAGCTGACGAGGGTGTTGACCGGTCCGAGTTCCACCTTGTCGGCTTTGCCGAGATGCACATATCCGCTCACGAGCAGTTTGAGACCACCCTCGATTATGCGGTAGGCTGTATTGGCCCGTAGTGCCTGGAGCATTGACCCCATCTCGCGGTCGGTAAAATGTACTTTCTCACCGCGCATGTCGTTCCAGAATGTATCATCTTTGAGAAATGCGTCGGCCGAGGCGTATGTCGTGCCCAACCTGTCAAACAGTTCGGGGCGGTCGGCGTTGTCGAAATTATGGTCGGTGTATGTAGTGTATTTCTGCGCGTATATGCCGGGCGTACCGGGTAACACCTGAAATTCTATCGTAAGAATGTCGGTGGTTTTAAGGCGTGTGCCGTCGTCAAGACGTTCAAATTCCTGGTCGAAGTTCAACGATTTTACGAAGTTTACATTGGCGTTCTTCGACAGTGTCATTGTCACGCGGCGGATAAACATTGTCGGGTCGTGCAGCGGAACGTACATTCGTCCCACGAAACCGAATGTAGCATTGTTTCTCGGAACGAAACTCAGCACCGCGCAACTGTCATTGTCAACAACGACTGTGTCGGAAAGATAATACTTGTAGAAGTCAGGACCGATTTTCGATAGCGGACTGACAAATCGGTTCTGCAGAAGCGTTATATCATTGTCATAGAGGTCAATCTCTCTGAACAGGTCTTCCAGAACGGTCTGTACCGCATCCTGGTTGCCTATCTCGTCGAGACCTCTTCGACGCATGCCGGTGATATATTCACGTGTGGCGCGCGGGTCCTTGCGGTTGTATATATTGGAGATTTTCTCCTTGAGGCTGAGGGGCAGAATCGGTTTGCCTGTCACCTCCGACGTGTCGACGTAATCATTGAGAAATTCAAACTTCTTCAGCAATCCGCCGTTCGTTCCGATAGAATCGCCGAATTCATTCAGCGCCAATACTATGCGCTCATAACTCTTGTAATTGTAATTATCCTTTTCGCGAGGGTCGCCCAGCGATGCGTTCTCGCGGATGCGGGTCACGAAGTCAACTGCGGGATTATTCTTTTTGGAATAGTGTTCCTTGCCCGGTTTCACCGTTATCTCGGTGAGGTCGACGGTTCGTTGGAGTGTATCGGGAATCTCATCGAGCGGACCGGCCGCTTTCATTGTCATCGAGCAAAGCAGCAAGAGCATTGTGTAGAAGATGCGCAACACGCCGCCTGTATTCTTTCCGGACTTGCCATCGCTTTTATCGTCGGTTGCGCGTGTAGGCAGATTGCGGCTGGCCATAGCTACAGCGGGATGTGATGCGGCGCTATGTATTATGTCATGCTTTATAGCTACTGAATTTATTCTGTCTAATGTCTGCATAAGGCGTTGCCGGCGCTCACGGTTCCCCGGGATGGAAAACAGATTTTGCTGTACGGCATTTTTACTTACTATTTCATTTACTGTTACTCCGGCGCGACGGTAAGCGTACCCCTGTCGGAACAGTGAGTCAATGGCTTTTATAGCGGCCGAGGTTATAGTCAGTGTGTCGTCGGTGGCTTCGTCAAGTTCAATCGTCGTACTACCGTAATGCTGTGGCAGTTCCGGGCGGAATGAGTTTGTCTGAATGAAAACCGATACCGACTTGGCACAACCGCTCTGCTTTCTCAATCTGTGCCCCACCATATCGCAATACGTGGAAATCGCCTCCTTGAGTTCGGCGGGATTGTCGATTGATTTCTTGTAGCTGCGTGATGCGCATATCTGTTTGTTGAGCGGTTCGGCATCTTCGGGTGTTATACAGGCTATGCCGTTGAGTTCGCGCCAGGTGCGTTCGCCTATGACATTGATAATCTGGCGGACGCGCGACGCCGGCATCTCGGCAAAATCGAGAGCGGTGGTGATGTTGTACTGGCGCAACCTCTTGCCGAGGCGTCGTCCTATGCCCCATACATCCTCTATCGACGTCATCGACAACGCTTTGCGGCGTTTCTCGTCGGAGTCGATTATGCACACGCCCTTATAACCGGGATATTTCTTGGCAAACCGTGCTGCAATCTTGGCAAGTGTCTTGGTGGGAGCAATACCGAGCGAAGTCGGTACACCTACCTCACGTCTTACTCTCGCCACTATATTGCGGCCTTTCGTTTCAAGCATCTCCCCTTCCCAGAGCGACATGTCGAGGAATGCCTCGTCAATGGAGTAAATCTCAATCTCGGGTACGATAGTACCGATGGTGGCCATCACTCGTGACGATATGTTACCATACATGCGATGGTTGCCCGATATGGTAGCCACTCCATGCTTTCGCACCAGTTGCCTGATTTGGTATATGGGTACTCCCCTCTTTATTCCCAACGCTTTGGCCTCGTTTGACATGGCGACGGCGCAACCGTCGTTGTTCGACATGACTACAACGGGTCTGCCGGCCAGCTCAGGTCGGAAGATACGCTCGCATGAAACGAAAAAGTTGTTGCAGTCAATAAGTCCTATCATCGGAGGTTTAAGTAAGAATAATTAGAGAAGGTAGATTTTAATCTGATTATATCAGTAGGAGTGTTAATTGTGACTTGGGTTGCGTCATCCGAATAATCACGTCGAAAGCCAATGCCGTTTATAGCTCTTGTCACATAAGCCGACGCCGATGCTTGCGCTTAATTACATAAGTGACAACGCCCCATATCTCAAAACGGCTGTCGGGCGTAATCATTATCGGGTCAAACATTTCATTGGCCGGAATGAGCCACACACGGTCAGGCTCTATTTTTATGCGCTTCAGGGTAAACTCCCCCTCCACGCTGCACACAGCAAGGTCGCCGTCGGCCGGCTCGATGGCACGGTCGATTACTATAAGATCGCCATCCTCAATCCCCTCGCCTATCATTGAGTCGCCGTTGACGCGACCATAGAATGTGGCTGCGGGGTGACGCACTATCTCGGTGTTGAGGTCGATGCTCTCCGTTATATAATCCTGCGCGGGCGAAGGAAATCCTGCCTGAATGCCGTGGTCGGCATACGGCAACGGAAGGCTCGAGGTCATGTCAGACCCTGAAATCTCGATTATTTGATTCTGCGATTGCTTCATTTATAATAATAGGCGGAAATGCCTGTGTCAATCATAAAAAATAGTTGTCGAGTGATTAACACCCGACAACTGTTAAAGGTTTATATTTTATCCGCAAAATGGATAAAGGGCCCGTAGAATTCAGACCCCGTTCCCCAATATTTGTTAAAAACTCGGCCGCATATCGCAGAGCGAGTTTTGACATGTGAAGAAGGAGTGTACTTGATGTACACGACTGATGAACAGGGCAAAAATCGCCTGC
>JAAVEW010000013.1:0-32239 GCA_014801075.1 Barnesiella sp.
ACCCCGCCACGCCGATGGTACTGCGAAAGTGGGAGAGTAGGTAACCGCCCCCTATTAAAAGAGAGAAACGCCGAAGCTGCAACCAGCTCCGGCGTTTCTTGTTTTATACCGGTCGCAATAGCATCGCATCAATCACCCGCAAAAGCATCGCATCAATCACCCGCAATTGCTTTGCTTCAATCACCCGCAATCGCTATCATTGCTATCTCCACCCGGAGACAAACTCCAAATTGCACGGTTACATTGCCTTGCTTCTATAGTTCGCAATTCCTTATCCAAAGCAGCCCCAATCACCTACGACAAACCCCATCAAGGAGAACAAGTGGCCGCGCCTCGTGGCGGGGCCGTCCTCGGCCGCGCTTTGAAAGCTTTGATAATTGATGGTTAATCAGCGCTAATTGGCCGTAACGCATCGTGGCGGGGGTCTCCTGACCCGCGCTCTAACAATAAGGTTGTTTCTTTCGGGCTTTTGCTGTTAGAGCGCGGGTCAGGAGACCCCCGCCACAAGAAAATCAAAAATAAAATCGGCCATTTTCGGGCAGATACCGAGGTTCGAGGCTTCGTGTGGGAGTTATTGTGTGGTTTATTGGGTGCGTTTAAAAAAAAAGAGTTATCTTTGTGAGAATATATATTTTTTTAATTGCTTTGTTTTAAGCATTACTGTCTTTAATCAATGAGAGTCAAAATACATAGTGAAGGTAATAATATTCTGGTCATCCTGGCGCTTGCTTTGCTTGTGATCAATGTACCGCTGTGGCTTACGCTGCAGAACATAATCGCTTTGCCTATTGTTGTAACTTCGGTGTCGGGCGTGTTGTTCCTGCTTGTGCTGAACTTCTTCCGTTCACCCCGCCGTCATTTCCGTGGCGACCCCGTCAATGCAGTGGTTGCATCGGCTGATGGTAAGGTGGTTGCGTTGGAGGAGACATTTGAGGACGAGTTCCTGCACGAGCGCGTCATACAGCTGTCGGTGTTCATGAGCATCTTCAACGTGCATGCCAATTGGTTTCCGGTCGATGGCAAGGTTATCTATTCCAAGCATCACAGCGGTAACTTCATGGCGGCCTATCTGCCCAAATCAAGCAAGGAGAATGAACGTTCGACCGTTGTCATTGAGACACCCGAAGGACAGCGCATACTCATGCGACAGATAGCAGGTGCCATGGCGCGCCGCATTGTGACGTATGCCGAGCCGGGCGACGATGCCAACATCGAGGACCACATGGGCTTCATAAAGTTTGGCTCGCGTGTTGACCTCTATCTTCCTCTGGGAACTGAGATTTTTGTTAATATTGGTGATAAAACCCTTGGCGGTCTCACCCTTGTGGGCCGTCTGCATCCTGAAAAGAAATAATGATACGTAAAATATTGAATATGGTGCCCAATTGCATCACGCTGCTCAATCTGCTCTCGGGCTGCGTGGCGATTGTCTTTGCGTTCAATCCTATCGCCGAGGTCGGCCCGTTGCACGGCTGGCAGTGGTCGGCGCTGATGATGGGTCTTGCGGCTGTCTTTGATTTCATGGACGGGGCTGCGGCACGTCTGTTGCATGCCAAGTCGAGCATCGGCAAGGAGCTCGATTCGCTGTCCGACCTGGTGAGCTTCGGCGTTGCACCCGCAATGCTGCTGCTCAACGTGCTTCAGCTTGCCAACGCGGGCTGGTGCAGCTATCTTGCACTCTTCCTCCCGCTCATGGGCGCATTGCGACTGGCCAAATTCAATATCGACGACTCGCAGTCAGTCACCTTCAAGGGGCTCCCTATCCCGGCCAACGCCATCTTCTGGATCGGTGTCGTAGGTCCGCTTATGCAGGGCCGGCTTCATCCCACCGTTGGCGTAACCGTGGCAGTCATCTTCCTTATCGGGCTGCTCATGGTGAGCAATCTGCCGATGTTCTCGCTCAAGATGTCCAACTTCTCGCTGCGCGATAATTTCGTGCGCTACTTCATGGTACTTGCTGCGGTAGTTTTCGTGGTCACACTGGGCATCGGCGGTTTCGCGGCCACGATTCTGCTCTACATAGCCATCTCGGCGCTGCAGCGTATCGTCAGAGTTACTACCGACTGATAAAGTTCGATCTATTAGATTATATCCATGGGTACATTCCTGCTGATAATATTTGTAGTATTCTTCGTGATACCCCTGTTAAGGGTAGTGGCTACGGTGTATAAGGCACGCCGTACCATGCGCGATGCCATGCGGAGCATGTATGAAGCTCAGCAGGGGCAGCGGGCGCAGGGGGCAGAACCCAACCGGCGCAAGGCAGGCTGGACTTCGCCCATAATGCGCCGCAAGAAAATCACGAAAGATGTAGGCGAGTATGTGAAGTTTGAGGAACTTCCCGCCGACCCCGACAGTCCTGCTGACGGATATACGCGCGCCACTTATACGCGCACGGAAAGTCAGATAACCGATGTAGAGTGGGAGGATATAAAATGAAAGACGGATATTACGTGCCGCGCCTGTTTGAGTTTCTGAAAGAACTTGCGGCCCACAACAATCGCGAATGGTTTGCCGAGCATAAAGCTCTCTACACCGAGCTGCGTGCCCGCTGGGAGGAGGATGTGACGCGCCTCATAGGCTACATGTCCGCCTGGGAGCCGCGAATGGCCCACATGACGGCCCGCGACTGCGTGTACCGCATATACCGCGACATACGTTTCTCCCCCGACAAGACACCGTTCAAAACCTACATGTCGGCCGGCTTAGGCCCTTACGGCAAAAAGTCATCCCGCGCCGGCTACTATCTCCACTTCGACCCCTCGGCCGAGGGCGGCCTCTACGGTGGCCTGTGGTGTCCCGACAGCGCCATGCTGCGCAAGATGCGCAAGGCCATCGTCGACAACATCGAGGAGTTTGAGTCGATAGTGGAGAACCCCGCGCTGCAGCAGGCATTCCCGCAGTGGTGCGGCTCCGCGCTCAAAACCGTGCCCAAAGGCTACGACCGCAACCATCCCCAGGCTCAATACCTGCGCATGAAAGACTACGGACGCTTCTCGCGCGTCACCGCCCGCGAATTTTCCGACCCCTCGTGGCCCGAGATGGCGGCCGAGCGCTTCAGCAAGCTCGCACCCTTCATCGAGTTTATCAACTACTCGCTCGACGAATAAATCCTAAAGCTCGCGTAGCAGATATTTGACGACTGAATAAAAATTATTATCTTTGCCAAAACCGGATATTAACAACATCAAAACCACATACTGACATGGCAGAAATCAAGACCATAGGTATTCTCACATCGGGAGGCGACGCCCCCGGCATGAATGCCGCCATACGCGCCGTCACCCGTTCCGCAATCTACAGCGGACTCAACGTCAAAGGCATATACCGCGGCTACCGCGGCCTCATCGCCGACGAAATCGTCGACTTCCACACCCAGAACGTGTCAAACATCATACAGATGGGTGGCACCATCCTCAAGACAGCTCGCTGCAAGGAGTTCCAGACCCCCGAAGGCCGACAGCTCGCCTACGACGTAATGCAGCGCCACCACATCGATGCCCTCGTCGTGATAGGCGGTGACGGCTCCCTCACCGGCGCGCGCATCTTCGCCAACGAATTCAACTTCCCCATCATCGGTCTGCCCGGCACCATTGACAACGACCTCTACGGCACCGACTCCACCATAGGCTACGACACAGCCCTCAACACCATCATGGACTGCGTCGACAAAATCCGTGACACCGCCACCTCCCACGAGCGCCTCTTCTTCATCGAAGTAATGGGCCGCGACGCCGGATTCCTCGCCCTCAACGGCGCCATCGCTGCCGGAGCCGAAGCAGCCATCATACCCGAAATCTCAACACAGGTCGACCAGTTGGCCGAACTCATCCAGAACGGTTTCCGCAAGAGCAAGAACTCATCAATCGTGCTCGTGGCCGAAAGCCCCGTTACCGGCGGTGCAATGGGCCTCGCCGAGCGCGTTAAGAACGAGTATCCCGGCTACGACGTGCGCGTCTCAATCCTCGGCCACCTGCAGCGCGGCGGTTCGCCCACAGCCTACGACCGTATCCTTGCCTCACGCATGGGCGCCGCAGCCATCGACGCACTCATGGACGACCAGCGCAACGTCATGATCGGTATCAAGAACGATGAAATCGTCTACGTGCCCTTCACCCGCGCCATCAAGAAAGAGAAGCCCATCAACCGCGAGTTGCTCGACACACTCCGTCGACTTTCTATCTAATAGCGTAAAAAATAAATAATTTAAGGCCCGACCTCAAAAATCGGGCCTAAATTATACCCGAAAAATTTGCACGTCACAAAAAAAACAACTATCTTTGCCACGCAAAAAGGGGTATTAGCTCATCTGGCTAGAGCGCGACACTGGCAGTGTCGAGGTGAGCGGTTCGAGTCCGCTATACTCCACAAGGAAAACAACATTCCCCCGGTCCTATAGCTCAGTTGGTTAGAGCACCTGACTCATAATCAGGGAGTCCTTGGTTCAAGCCCAAGTGGGACCACCAACATGTCAAGTAGCAGTATTCAAAAAGAATATTGCTATTTTTGTTTTATAGCACCTGCCTCACAGAGTCTAAATATTGGGTCAGTAGAAAATTAGTGGAGATAAGCATAAAGTTTGGCACTGCGGAAAAGGTAAAACGACGCAGTAGAAAATTAGTCAGGATAAGCATATAGTAAAAGTATGGCGTCAAGATAAAGCATAAGCTGCTGTGGCGGGGCATCCGGAGGATGCCGATTTACAACTATAAGCTGTATAAATCGGCGGCCTTCGGGCGCCTTCCCTCTACGGGGATTGATTGACCCCGCACGTCTTCGCTGCGCTTCGACGGGCGGGGTTACTACTAAATCGGCGGCCTGCGGGCGCCTCTTTTCCTCCGGCATTGATACCGGGGGCGCCATCGCTTCGCTCGGCAACCCCGGTTACTGCTAAATCGGCGACCTACGGACGCCTCGTTATGTATTGGTGAGACTGACGTAGGTGGGGGGAGAAGAGGGTAGGTGTTAAGGATAGTTAAAATTGGTGGGATTGTGAACTTTGTGCGGGGTGGGGCGTTTTAATGGTATAAAGCAGAATTACTTTTTCCATTGCAAGAATGTGATAATGATTGGTTTAGAATATTGAGGCTACCGTGAGGCAGCCTCTTTTTCTATTTTATCGGCACTCTATGCAACGCCAGTGCCAGTGGTCAAATGTTTTCGTTTCTTTACAGTAGGGGCATTTTGTGTAGGCCGGAATTTTATTTGAGCCGGTCTTTGAAGTTGGCATTGGTGCGTCGATACATGACGGGTCAATGCCTGTGCCGTGGCAGCGGCTGCAAGTGCCTGACGAGCGTCGGTTCTCCCGATCATGGCTGCTGTCGTTTGACGCGGCCATCGCGCTTGCCCAACTGTCGGCATATCGTCCGCCATCCTCGCCCGCGTTAGTGTAAGTGTTTATCATCTGGCATGTCATCCCTCCGTATGACGACGACATGTGTTCTTCAAGCCGCATGAGGTCGGCCGACAGCATTACGCCCTGCAATTGAGCCATCGGTGTTCCGGCGTAACTGCTCGGCAGGTAGGTGGTAGAGCCGTCGGCGTTTACGGCCGCGGCATATAGGCGCCCGTACAAAATATGGTCTATATAACCGTCTCCTACTGTAATGGTGATGACGGCACCGCCGCCGCTTACTAATCCTACCTGTGGACTCCAACAACTGATTTGTCCGAAACTGAAAGTTCTGTCAGCAAATGCTGCTAAAGAAATGACGCAGCAAATTAATAATGTGATGCACTTTTTCATAAGTAAATAATTTTCGCCTAAGGTATGTATTAAATATTAATATATCAAATTTTTAGCAACATTTTTTTAGCTGTTGTCGAAGGTGCGTTTGCACCCCGCAGTGTTAAGGGTAGTTAAAATTGGTGGGATGGTGAACATTGTGAGGGGTAGGGTGTTTTAATGGTATAAAGCAGAATTACTTTTTCCATTGCAAGAATGTGATAATGATTGGTTTAAGACATTGAGGCTACCGTGAGGCAGCCTCTTTTTCTTTTTTATATGTTTTGCGTCGCGGGAATTAAACTATGGTCTCCAGTGTTTTCATAGTTCCGTTGTCGTCGGTGCGGTTCATGGCGTTGAGGCGCTCCACGTCGGCGGGGAGAGTGGCGGGGGTGATACGGTCGACCATCGAGTTGGGGAATGTCACATTCCTATTATTGAGTCAGCGACTCGGGTAATACGGGCATTGCGCCATGCTGCGTGCACACGTAGGCCGATACGTCGACGGCCCGTCTGTGGGCCTCGGCCACGGAAAGTCCGCGGAGCAGCGCGGCGGTGAAAGCGGCGGTGAACGAGTCGCCCGCGCCAACAGTGTCGGCAACCTCCACCTTCGGGGTCTCGATAAACGACATGCTGCCGGGGGTAAACACGTAGCTGCCGTTGACGCCGCAGGTCAGGATGAGTATCCTGAGATTGTACTTTTCGAGGAGCAATCGGCACTTGTCCATCAGGTCGATGCCGGGGTAGCCGAAGAGACGGCTTATAAGCACCAGTTCCTCGTCGTTAATTTTCAGTATGTTGCAACGTTCGAGCGATTCCTCGATAAGTTCGGGAGTGTAGAATCCCTGACGCAGGTTGATGTCAAAGATTTTGAGCGTGTCGTTGTCGGAAGGCATCGCGTCGAGAAACTTGTGGATGGTGTCGCGCGACACGACATTGCGCTGGGCCAGCGAACCGAAGCTCACCGCGCGGGTGCGAGCCGCAAGCTGCTCAAGCTCGGGGGTGAACGGTATGTTGTCCCACGCCACATTCTCCTTAATATCGTAGGAGGGGATACCGAGCTCGTCGACCTCTACCAGTACGGTGCCGGTGGGATAGTCGACCGCGGGCAGTTGCGTAGTGAGACCGCGTTTGTCAAACTGACCTTTCAGCTCCTCGCCGAGACGGTCGTGACCGATGGCGCTGACCGCAATGCCGGGGAGTCCCAGCTGCGACACGTGATAGGCGAAATTGGCGGGTGCGCCGCCTATCTTCTTACCGTCGGGCAATACGTCCCAGAGGGCTTCGCCGATACCTACAACTACTCTGTTATCATTCATATAATAAATCGTATTTTCGTTACAAACATACCGCGGCGGCGAAAAGATTGCGCGCGCCGGATGTTTTTACATCAATATCAACGCTCATCGCGCATTTAATATTACCGAACAGCCTCTTTTTTTATAGTTTTTTATTAACTTTGAGGTTATTATAGTACGACCGGGTAACTCAGCCGAACATTTTATTACTTAATTATTTTCAAAACTATATCCGAGTTTATTTAAGATCATGAAAACCAAACTGACTATCGCATTGCCATTACTCGTAGCAGCCGGCATATTTTTTGAGGGAAGAGCTGCCGATGATAATGTTAAGACTACGTTTCAGACTTCGCGTGCGTGGAGTCCGACTATCGATAACCGCGCCGATGCGGTAATGGTGTATGGCGTGGGTGGTAATCCCAGCGACCGCCACGGCAATCGCCACGACTTCGAGTCGCGCGTAAAGAGCTGGAAGGATAAGGGTTATACCGTGCATTTCATGACCGGAATAGCATGGGGCGAGTATCAGGACTATTTCACCGGCGAGTGGGACGGCAAGCGACATCTCGACGAGGGACAGGTCACCCAGACCGGCGACACAATATGGCACGGACACATGGTGCCGTATATCGTTCCCTCGGAAAACTTTCTCAACTACCTCAAGGAGAAGCATATCAAACGGGTAATCGACGCCGGAGTCGATGCCATATTCATGGAGGAACCGGAATTCTGGGCGCGGTCAGGCTACAGCGATGCCTTCAAGAAGGAGTGGAAGGAATACTACGGCACCGAGTGGCGTCCGCAGCATGAATCGCCCGAAGCTACCTACATGTCCAATAAACTGAAATATCACCTCTATTACCGGGCGCTCGACGAGATATTCTCCTACGCCAAGGAATATGGCCGGTCGTTGGGCCGCGACATCAAGTGTTACGTGCCCACTCACTCGCTCGTCAACTACTCGCAGTGGCAGATAGTGTCGCCCGAAGCGAGTCTGGCATCGCTGCCGAGCGTCGACGGCTATATAGCCCAGGTGTGGACCGGCACATCGCGCGAGCCCAACTTCTACAACGGCAAGTATAAGGAACGCGTATTTGAAACCGCTTTCCTCGAGTATGGCTCCATGGAGTCGATGACCGCTCCCACGGGCCGCAAGATGTTCTTCCTGACCGATCCTATCGAGGACCGCGCCAAGGATTGGGACGACTACAAACGTAACTATCAGGCTACTTTCACGGCCCAGCTTCTCTACCCCGGGGTGGGCGATTACGAAGTGATGCCGTGGCCCGAACGAGTGTATGAAGGATTGTATAAGGTGGACGACGGAAGCGACCGCCGCACCCGCATTCCCCGCTTCTACTCCACCCAGATGCAGGTGATGATCAATGCGCTCAACAAAATGCCGGTGGTCAATAACGATGTGACAGGCAGCAAGGGTATAGGCATACTGATGGGCAACTCGCTCATGTTCCAGCGCTTCCCGCTCCACGACGGCTATGACGACCCGCAGCTTGCCAATTTCTACGGTCTCGCCCTCCCGCTCGTGAAACGCGGCGTGCCCGTCAAAACCGTGCATATCGAGAACCTCGGTGTGCCGGCAACATTGGCCGATACCAAAGTGCTCGTGATGACCTATTCCAATATGAAACCGCTCGATGCCGCGGCCCATACGTATCTCGCCCAATGGGTGAAAGATGGCGGCAAGCTGCTGTTCGTCGGCTCGGACAAGGACCCGTTCCAGAATGTCAGCGAGTGGTGGTCGATCGGCTCCAACTCCTACTCCGCTCCCTCGCAGCATCTCTTTGAACAGCTCGGCATCGACCGCGACGCTGCCGACGGAAGTTACAAGGTAGGGAAAGGTGAGGTAGTGGTGATGCGCAACGACCCCAAGGAGCATATCCTCAACGAAGAGGGCGACGCCGCGTTCATCAACGCCGTGTCATCGCTCTACGGAGGTAAGAACAAACTTCAGTTCAAGAACAACTTCCTTCTCAACCGCTCCCCCTACGTCATAGCTGCCGTAATGGATGAAAGCGTGGCCGACACGCCCATGACGCTGAAGGGTACATATATCGATCTCTTTGACCCCGCGCTCCCCGTGAAGAAAGAGGTAACGGTGCAGCCCGGCACGCAGGCCCTGCTTGTCGATGTTGTAGCCGTAGCCGACAGGAAACGTCCGCAGGTGCTTGCCGCATCGTTCCGTGAAAGCGACGAGAAAGTAACCTCCAAGAGCTACACCTTCACGGCCAAAAGCCCCATCGACACCGACGGCATAGCCCGCATACTCCTGCCCCGCGCTCCCAAAAGTGTAGTGGTTGATGACGTAGAAACCGTCAACCCCGCCAATTGGGACGCGACATCCAAAACCTACCTTCTGACCTTCGACAACACCCCCGACGGCCACACCGTCACCATCACCTACTGATTCTCGGGTTGTATCGCCCGCTGATGATATATTGTGACCGGTTGAGGTCACTTCACGAACGGTGCGAAAGGACCTGTCCCTACCTATCGGTATCTCAAGCGGGACAGGCCCTTTCTATGTTGTCGACCGGGTGAACTTTCTGTCGTGGCGTAGCGTTTCATTTAAAGCAGGGGAGGGGATGCCGCTGCGTCCCGGCCCCGGCTTTATGAAGCAGTAATATTAATAATTGCAATCGCTTGCGATGCAACCAAACACACACATCAGTTATGACACGTTTATCAAAGTTTATGAAGAAGGGATTGTTTTTGGCAGCCGCTATTGTGGCCGGTGTTTCACCTCAGTCGGCCGACGCCTGCACCCGTATAATCTATCAGGGCAATGACAGCCTCTATATCATAGGTCGTTCGCTCGACTGGAAGACTCCCATTCCCACCAACGTCTACGTCTACCCGCGCGGCATGGCCAAGCAGGGTTCCGACCGCCCCGGTGCTGTGACATGGACCTCGAAATATGGTGCCGTATATGCAGTAGGATATGACGGCGGCGTCACCGAGGGTATGAACGAAAAGGGACTCTCAATCAACGGCCTCTTCTGCAAGGGTACCGTCTACGACAACGATACGACCATCAACCGCCCCCCTATGTCGCTGGCAATGTTCACGGCGTGGCTTCTCGATATGAACGCCACCACCGACGAGGTGATAGCCGTGCTCCGCGAGCACAACTTCTCGCTCTCCGGCGCCACGTTTGACGACGGCACCGTTTCGGCGCTCCACTGGGGAGTAACCGATGCCACCGGCCATTCGGCCGTGGTAGAGTTCAACCACGGCGACATCAACATCTACGAGGGCACCACCGACATGCACGCCATGACCAACGACCCCTCGTGGCCCCAGATGCAGGCTATCGTCAGCTACTGGGAGAAGATAGGCGGACGCAACATGCTCCCCGGCACCGTGTCGAGCCCCGACCGCTGCGTGCGTGCCACCTACTTCGTGACCCACGTTGAAAAGACCGGCGATGCCGACCTCGGCGCCTCGATAGCGCGCACCGTACTGTTCAACAGCTGCGTGCCCTACACCTACACCGTTGAGGGAGAGCCCAACGTATCCTCCACCCAGTGGCGCTCGTTCTCCAATCTCCGCGACCTCCGTTACTACTTCGACCTGGCCGTCTCCAACGGATTCTACTACGTTGACCTCAACAAGTGTGACCTCCGTCCCGGCGCATCGGTAATGAAGATTGATACCTCCAAGCTGCTCAACGCCTGCGGCGACCAGACCACCATGCTCCAGCCCGTTCCCCCCTTCACCCCCATGTATTGATTGAAACGGTCTCCCTGCCCCACTGACTTCCCCAACAAGGAAGAAAAAATAGCAGGAATCAGACAATAAGAATAATACGACATAACCGCCGCCGCCCCCGTAAATAGAGGGCGGCGGCGATTGCGTTATCTCCGAGTGGTTGGCATCAGCATGGCTATCTATCACCCGTAGATAAATTGCCCGGTGGAATATTTTGAGGTTTAGACGGGGTTGTTGTAGTTGCGGATTTTGATGTTCTCGATTGTAGGCATTTCCGTGCCGGAGTATATGACTGTTTTTTCGTTGACCAGGTCGGGATAACTTTTTTCAAAGTTTTTGATGCCTTTCGTGAAATCAGTGTGGAATGTCGCTGACGATTTTATCTCGTAGCAGTCATACTGAGAACCGTTTTTGACAAGCAGGTCTACCTCGTTGCCGTTGGAGTCGCGGTAGAAGTACAATCCACCTGACTCGCCGCGGTTGTAACGATCTTTCAGGAAGTTCATGATTACCATGTTTTCAAACAGGTGTCCGCGCATTTTATCACGGTTCATAGTCCCCGGCGAATCTATGTCAAGCAGATAGGCGGCTACGCCGCAGTCAGTGAAATATATCTTGGGACTTTTTGTGAGACGCTTGCGGGTATTGGTGAAAAATGGGGGCAACAGGTATATTATGTATGAGGCCTGAAGCACTGACAGCCATGAGTTGACGGTGTTGACCGCAATACCCAATTCGTTGGATAGTTCGGAGGCATTGAATATTGATCCGATACGCGCAGCGCAAAGTCTGATAAACCGCTGGAAAATATCAAGGTCCTTTATGGCGAGAATATCGCGGACGTCTCTCTCAAGATATGTCTTAATATAGTTGGGATAGAGCAGACGCGGTATATTCTTGCCGCTCCATATGGCGGGATAAAAACCTCGGTAAAGGACGGAGTCGACACTTTCGTCAACCGCTAAATCAGCAACTTCTGCAAGGCTTAGCGGTAACAATTCAAATACGGCCGTTCGACCCGCGAGACTCTGTGTCACATTTTTTAGCAGGGAGAACTGAGAGCTGCCCGTCAGATAGAATTTACGGCCGGGGTTCTCATCTACTATTCCCTGAATATATGACAGGAGGTCGGGCACGTGCTGTACTTCATCAATTATTACCCCGTCGGGAAATGAGGCGAGAAACCCTTTCGGATCGGTAATTGCCTGAGAACGGGTATCGGGGTTCTCCATAGAGCAGTAGGAGAGCGCCGGGAAAACATGCCTCAAAAGAGTTGATTTACCCGACTGTCGTGGACCCGTAAGGGTAATCACCGGGAAATACTGAGAGGCTTCCTTGATAGCCTCAGCCATTGTTCTATGAATATATTCTACCATTGTCGAGTTGAGATTTTATGCAAATTTGCAGTGCCACTGCAAATTTGCATAAAATATTCCTAATTACCAAACAATCAACCCGATATTATTAGGCTTTAACCCTAAAATCATAGGGCAGTAGGGGAGATGGGGGTGTGAAATCGTAAGATTGTCCATTGTTTGCGGGGTTTTATCCATTGCGGAGGGGGCGGGGGAGTTGTAATTTTGCATTGTGAAAAAGGAATTGTTTCATAAGGACTGCCTTTTATATGTCAGGCCTTTCTTAAATCTTCCTGAAAAATAAAAACAACTTATCATTATCATGAACTCTTACAACAAGTTTTTCGTATTTTTCATCTGCCTCGTATCGGCCATGGGCGGTTTGCTCTTCGGTTACGACTGGGTAGTGATTGGCGGCGCAAAGCCGTTCTATGAAGTGTTCTTCGGTATCTCTGAAGATACTACTCAGCAGGCACTCGCCATGTCGGTTGCAATCCTCGGCTGCCTTATCGGCGCCACCACCGCCGGCACTATGGCCGACCGCTTCGGCCGCAAGCCGCTGCTCCTTATCTCGGCAACAATCTTCCTTATCTCGGCTTATGCGACAGGCGCTTTCAGCGTTTACGGCGGATTCCTCGCGGCGCGTTTCATCGGTGGTATAGCCATCGGTCTTGCCTCGGCACTCTCGCCTATGTACATCGCCGAAGTTGCTCCTACGAAAATACGCGGTAAACTTGTGACACTCAACCAGATGACAATCGTGCTCGGTATCCTTGCCGCGCAGATAGTCAATATGCTCATCGCTGAGCCTGTACCCGACAACGTGATTGTGTTCGACTCATGGAACGTGCAGTGGGGCTGGAGATGGATGTTCTGGTCGGGCGCATTCCCCGCAGCCGCTTTCCTTATCCTCGCCTGCTTCATTCCCGAGAGTCCGCGCTGGCTCACCCGCGTAGGCCGCGTTGCCAAAGCCGAATCAATCTTCGATAAAATCGGAGGCAAAGCCTACGCCGAGGAGAATATCGCCCAGGTGCGCTCCGTAGAGAAGACAGAGGGCAAGAACGAAGGCCTCAGCGCGCTCTTCAAGCATCGCTACGTCAATATCCTCGTGCTCGGTATCATCATCGCCGTGTTCCAGCAGTGGTGCGGTACCAACGTCATCTTCAACTACGCTCAGGAAATATTCCAGGGTGCGGGTTTCCCGATTGACGGCATGTTCCTCAATATCGTGATTACCGGTGTGGCCAACGTGGTGTTCACCATCGTGGCAATCTTCACCGTCGACCGCTGGGGTCGCCGCAAGCTGATGCTCTTCGGCGCTATAGGTCTCGCGATTATCTATCTCATCCTCGGCATCTGCTACTACATGGAGGTCAACGGCATTCTGATGGTAGTGTGTGTGGTTGCAGCCATCGCCTGCTACGCCATGTCGCTCGGCCCGATTACCTGGGTGCTCCTCGCCGAACTCTTCCCCAACAATATCCGTGCTGCGGCAATGGGTGTCTGCACCTTCGCGCTCTGGGTGGGCTGCTTCACGCTGACCTATTCATTCCCCATGCTCAACGCCGGCCTCGGTTCCTACGGCACCTTCTGGCTCTATGCCGGCATCTGCCTCGCAGGATTCATTTACCTGCAGCGCCGTCTGCCCGAAACCAAGGGCAAGTCGCTCGAAGAGCTTGAAAAAGAACTCGTCAACGAGGATTAACAACCTGAACTTCCTAACAAACAAACCTACATACAGCTAACCGGACGTGCCGGAAACGGTAAAAAAGATGTGAAAGGTACAATATAACCGGCACGTCCTTTTTAAAACACGAAATCAAAAACTATTAAAACTCTAATAACGATGGTAAAAGCATGGAAAGAGAAGGTGGTAATCCCCACCTATGAACCCGGAGCTCCCGAGAAAAACCCTATTTTTCTTGAAAAACGTGTATATCAGGGCTCTTCGGGCGTAGTATATCCCTATCCTGTCATTGAGTCGATTTCCGATACGAAAACCGATGTCGAATATGACGCGGTGTGGATTGAAAACGAATATATCAAAGTGATGATACTTCCGCAGCTCGGTGGCCGCGTGCAGATGGCCTACGACAAGGTGCGCAACCGTCACTTCATCTACTATAACCACGTAATCAAACCCGCTCTCGTGGGTCTCGCCGGTCCCTGGATTTCAGGCGGTATCGAGTTCAACTGGCCTCAGCACCACCGTCCCTCCACATTCATGCCCGTCGACTGCACCATCGAGGAGCTGCCCGACGGCGGCGTGACCGTGTGGGTCAACGAACGTGAGCGCATGTTCCACCAGAAAGGTATGGCCGGCTTCACCCTGCGTCCCGGCAAGGCATATCTCGAAATCAAGGGCGTGCTCTACAACCCCACTCCGCTGCCCCAGACATTCCTCTGGTGGGCCAACCCCGCAGTGGCCGTCAACGACCACTATCAGAGCGTGTTCCCCGCCGATGTCAACGCAGTGTTCGACCACGGCAAGCGCGCCGTAAGCTCATTCCCCATCGCTACCGGCACATACTACAAGATGGACTACTCGGCCGGCGTCGACATCTCCAACTACCGCAATATCAAGGTGCCCACCTCCTACATGGCCGTCAACTCGAAATACAACTTCGAGGGTGGCTACGAAAACGATACCCGCGCCGGTATGCTCCACGTGGCATCGCACCACGTATCGCCCGGTAAGAAGCAGTGGACATGGGGTAACGGCGACTTCGGCCGCGCCTGGGACCGCAACCTCACCGACGACGACGGTCCTTACATCGAACTCATGGCCGGCGTCTACACCGAGAACCAGCCTGACTTCACATGGCTCATGCCCTTCGAGGAGAAATCATTCACCCAGTATTTCCTCCCCTACCGCGAACTCGGCGTCGTGAAGAATGCCTCAAAGGATATCCTTCTCAACATCGACCCCGCAGGCGAAGGCAAGGTCAACCTCAAAGTGTTCGCCACTTCCGAGCAGAACATCACCATCAAGCTCTCGACCGACGCAGGTGCCGTTCTCTCCGAGCAGACTCTGACTCTCTCACCCGAAAAGATTTATGACGAAGTGCTCGCCGTGGGCGACAACGCATTCGACACCCTCAATGTCGTAATCACCGACAACGAAGGCCGCGAACTCCTCACATGGCACGCCGAACCCGCCGACATCCGTCCCATCCCCGACTCGGCCGAGGCTGCCCTCCGTCCCGACGAAATCAAGACCGTGGAACAGCTCTTCCTCACCGGTCAGCACCTCGAGCAGTACCGCCACGCCACTTTCAACCCCGTGGAATACTACGAGGAGGGTCTGCGCCGCGACCCGTTGGACGTGCGCTGTAACAATGCTCTCGGTCTCTGGTACATACGCAAAGGCCGCTTCGACATCGCCGAGAAATATCTGCGCACCGCAGTCAAGGTTATCACCCGACGCAACCCCAACCCCTACGACGGCGAGCCCATCTTCAACCTCGGTCTCGCGCTCAAATATCAGGGCAAATACTCCGACGCTTACGACCGCTTCTACAAGTCGACCTGGAACGCCGCATGGCAGGACGCCGGCTACATGGCCTGCGCTCAGATTTCATCAATGCAGGGCCGTCTCGAAGATGCCCTCTACGAGGTGGACCGTTCGCTCATACGCAACTGGCACAACCACGTGGCACGCGCCCTCAAGGCCAATATCCTCAACCGCATGGGCCGCAAGGATGATGCCGCCAAGTGCTGCGCCGACGCTCTCGAAATCGACCCCTTCAACTTCGGCTGTCTCTACGAATCGGGCAATGTCAAGGCTATGCGCGAAATGATGCGCGGCGATGCCAACGACTACGACCAGGTGGCTCTCGACTACGTAGCCGCAGGTTGCTGGCAGGATGCCCTCAATGTGTGGAACATCGCCATCGAGGAGAACGCCGTGACACCTATGACCCGCTACTACATAGGCTACTGCCTCGTGCAGCAGGGCAAAGCCGACGAAGCCAAGGCTATGTTTGAGGAAGCCGCCAAGGTATGCCCCGACTTCTGCTTCCCCAACCGTCTCGAAGCTATCCTCGCTCTCAACGAGGCTATGAAAGTCAACCCCGCCGACGCCAACGCTCCCTACTACCTCGGCAACCTCTACTACGACAAGCGTCAGTATGACCTCGCTATCGAGCTGTGGCGCAAGTCAACCGAGCTCAATCCCGAGTTCCCCACCGTATGGCGTAACCTCGCGCTCGCTACCTTCAACAAGCTCGACGACACCGAAGCCGCAGTTGAAATGATGGAACGCGCATTCAACCTCGACACTACCGACGCCCGCATACTCATGGAGCTCGACCAGCTCTACAAGCGTCTCGGTCGCGACCACGCCGAGCGTCTCGCATTCATCGAGAAGTATCCCGAGCTCATCAAACGCCGCGATGACCTGCTGCTTGAACAGATTACCCTGCTCAACCTCACCGGCAACTACCGTCGCGCCATCGAGCTCCTCGACTCCCACATATTCCATCCCTGGGAAGGTGGCGAAGGCAAAGTGCCCGCTCAGTACCAGTACAGCCGCATAGAGCTCGCCAAGGAAGCAATGGCCGTAGGCAACCCCGCCGAAGCTGTCAAACTCCTTGAAGAGTGTCTCGTCTACCCCCACCACCTCGGTGAAGGCAAGCTCCACGGCGCTCTCGACAACGACATCCTCTACCTCCTTGGTAAAGCCTACGAGGCAATGGGTGACACCGAGAAAGCCCGCGAAGCATGGACCGCAGGTACTGTGGCTCCCCTCGAACCCGCCGCTGCGCTCTACTACAACGATGCCGCCCCCGACAAGCTCTTCTACGCCGGCCTCTGCGAACTCGCTCTCGGCAACGAGGATAAAGCACGCGGTCGTTTCAACCGCCTCATCACCTACGGTGAGCAGCACATCTTCGACGACATGAAGCCCGACTACTTCGCAGTGTCACTGCCCGACCTGCTCATCTGGGAGAGCGACCTCAATACCGCCAACCAGGTACACTGCCGCTACATGATGGCACTCGGTCACTACGGCATGGGCAACGCTGACAAGGCCCGCACATTCCTTGCCTCGGCTCGCGCCCTCAACCCCAACCATGTCGGCATCAACGCCTTCGCTTCATTCATGAAGTAAGGCTTGCCACCGGCCGACACTCCTACCGCAGCGCCGGGTCAGCACATACCCCGGCGCCGCGTTGAAAAAACACCTGTGATTGACTTTTATCTTTTATAAAGACTTAGTAATAATGTGATGATTAGTTTCTTATAATGTTAAGTCAGGGAGCATGGCACCACCACCGGCAGCCATGCTCCCATTTTTTTATGCAATAACATTATAGTGGGGGATGAAGGAATCTGTAGATAACGGGGCGTCCGTCAGGCCGCCGATTTAGCAGTAACCCCGCCAGTCGAAGCGCAGCGAAGACGTGCGGGGTTATTCAATAGTAATAAAGTGAAGGCGCTCGAAGACCGCCGATTTACAGCAGTAAGTCATCTAAATCGGCGGTCTTCGAGCGCCTTCATCCCTGCTGTCATTAGCCCGGGGGCGCCGTCGCTTCGCTCGGCAACCCCGGTTACGGGTAAATCGGCATCCTCCGGATGCCCTTTCCCATAGTTCTTCGCCTCTTTTGTTANGACGCNACCTCGTGGTGGGGCCGTCCTCGGCCGCACNCAAGAAGCTATGGCGGAGCAAGTGGTATAGCGGGTTACGCGGGGAAGCTATGGCGTAGCGGGTCATGCAAGAAGCTATCGCGGAGCAGGTTACGCAGGATGTTCAGGTGCGGCCGGGGACGGCCCCACCACGATGCAGCAAGGGCTGACTCGCTTTGTGTGTGGCGGGTCAGCCCTTGCTGATGTTGGGTTATGTTATGCGGTCCTTTGGGCCGGAGGGCCGGCGGGACCGGATTACGGGACGCGTGATTAGAAGATTGAGTTGATGTTGAAGTTGGCGAACTCAAGGTCGTTCTGAGCGCGTTTGATCATTGCTCTGTCGAGTTTGGCAGCCTGACGCAGGTTGGTGGTTATCATCTGGTCGTTGTTGGTGCGCGCACCGAGAACGGCGAGGAGATAGTAGGTAGTAGCGTCGGGATTGGTGATACCGGCAAGTGTCGATTTAGCTTTGCTGTAGTCCTTGGTGAGAATCTGGGCGAGAGCGGCATTGTTTGACTTGGTGTTGCCGAAAGCCTTTACAGCAGCGGCGTTGTCACCGGTCATGATGTAGTATGTACCGAGAGCACCACCGATTTCATCGATACCTGCGGCGTTGCCGAGCTTCTGGTTGGCCTGACGGTAGTCCTTGTTGAGGAGGGCGATAAGACCGAGGTTCATCTGAGGTTCGGGAGCTGAGGGGTTGAGGCGTGATGCAGCCGAGAAGTTAGCCTTGGCAGCGTCGTAGTCGCCGGTTGAGTATTGCACTACACCGAGGTCGTTGAACGCGCGGTAGTCGTTGGGATATACGGTAGCAGTAGTGTTGTAGATGTCGAGCTGCTCGGCGGGTTTGTCGGTAAGGGTGGCAGCGTAGAGGAGTTCCTCGACGGTGAGCGAACGGGGATTTGACTTGTAGATCTGCTGAATCTCTTCGTCGCTCTTGCCGATGATGTTGATTGAGGCAGTGATGCGTGACTTACGCAGCTGGGGCAGAATCTGGTCGGCGAGCTGGTCGAAGATTGACGAGAGGTTACGAATCTGCTGTTCGCGTTCTTCGGGGTCTTTGAAGCGTGAGAGCACGTTGAGGATGAGTTCCTTGTCGGCGATGTCAGAAGCGGCTACGAGCTGCTGGAAGCCTTCCCAGTCCTCGGCGGTGAACTGAGCGGTGAGTTCGCCGAAGTCGGTGATTTTATCCTTGGTGAGCTGTTTGCGCAGGTAGTCGGTAGTGGCTTTCTCGCGGTTCTCGGCCAGACGGGTGTTGATGTCGAGTGAGCCTTCGGGCGAAGCGTATGATGAAATGTTGATTTCCTCGATTTCGCGGTTGTCGGCTGCGTGGGCGTCGGCTATCTCTTTGTTGAGGTCCTTGACTGCCTGTGAGTTGAGCTCGCTCTGGCGCAGGTTTGACTGGTTGATGAGGAATCGGATATCAGCGGCATATTTCTCGTTGATGATGCGCTGGAAAGCATCGGGAGCGATAGCTGCATCGACGGTTGAAGCATCGGCGAGAGCGGCAGTGGCTACAACGCCGTTGGCTACCTTGACGCGGGGGAGAACATACTGTTTGTTGCCCTGGGTCACGTTGAAGGCGAGTTCGAGTTCGCTCTTGTTCATGGCCGGCTCGTAGTCAAACACTACGGGGATGGTTACCGAACCACCCTGCTCGTAGGAGATGACGGGGTTGTTGCCGCGCACCTTCTCGCCCTGGAAGCGATAGGACTGCGATGCTACCTGTTGTCCGTCAAAAGTGAGATAGGGGGTTACGGTCACTTCGGCGTTCTTCACGAAGAATTTTGCGGGGATATGGCCGGTGACGGTGGCGGGGATGCGCTGGCCCACTACTTCGAGCGGGTCGGGGTTGACATCGAAATAGTCGGCGCTGAACTGGTTGAGTTTCTTGGAGCAACCGGTGAGCACGATAGTACCGGCGGCCGACAGCAGAATTGTGGTTTTTAAGTTCATATGATGTGATTATTGGATTATTCGGTAGGATTCACTCTACTAAATAGCAAATATACTGATTAAAATCAAAATGACCAACTATTAAAGAAAAATTAGTAAGTAGCCGGTAAAAAATAAAGCTGTATGCGACGCTTGATTCTTACCGGCTACTCGGAATTATAATGATGTGAATGCTACCGTAGGTATGTTTTGAATGCTGCTTTACTGTCATTTCCCGGCATTGGGGAAGAGCAGGGAGAGCATGCTGTCGATGCGCGGGGCGATGGGGGCGAAGTGGTCGCCGGGATTGGTGGTGANNGTGGCNTCGATACCCGCCTTTATCAGAATGTCGACAACCTCGCGCGTCTGCTCCTGCACGTTGGCGAAGCGGGGATTGCCGTGGCTGCCNCCTTCGAGCGCACCTATCGAGAAGCGTGCCATGCCCGATTTGNGGNTGACGTGGCGCTGCAGCCAGTCGATAAAGTTGTCAAACCAGAATGAGCCGGAGATAGAGCCGATGTTGGTGAAGCAGTCGTCGGTCATCCATGACCACACGGCAAAGAGTCCCGAAAGTGAGATGCCCAGGAGTGTGCGTTCCGTGTCGGTGCTCAGACCCATGGCGTGCTCCGCTTCGGGCACGATATGGTCGGTCAGCAGATGGAGGAATGAAGCCGCGTGTCCGGCAAACGGCGGCTCGGTTGCGGGCACGTTGGTGGCGGTCCAGGGCGTCATGTCGTTGTCCCAGTCAAAGCCCGACACTTCCACTATGTTGCAACGGTAGTGCGCCGACCATTGTTGCAGCGTAGCCATCGGGATGGCTGTAGGCGTGAGAATGTAAACTACTTTTGACGACCCCGTAAAGGGTGATGCAATCACCATAATGTCGTCAAGGTGCTGATGGCCGAGGTTTTTTTCAATCTCTTTGTTGATGTTTTCGATAGTTGACGTATTCATTTTTTTGCACTTTTAAATGATACGAAATGTGATGCGATAAATGATTTTTAATTTACCGCAAAAATATACAATGGGTTGAAATTCCGCAATAGTTTCTCCGAAAAAATCCGCAAAATAAATCCGCGAAATATATAATGGAATATTTAATTTTAACTCCAATCACTCCCTAAGATAAACCGGGTAAAAAGAAAACGAGGCTGCCTCACGGTAGCCTCAATATTCTAAACCAATCATTATCACATTTCTTGCAATGGAAAAAGTAATTCTGCTATGTACNANTAAAACGCCCCGCCTGCGGCATAGTTCACCACAAAGCAATATTTAACTTTAGTTAACAGTCTACCTTAAGATCTAATCCACACCGAGGCGGCCTTCGGACGCCTCGTCACGGTTCTGCATCTCCACGGTTCTATGCCTGTAGGTTCTATGCCGCTACGGGTGCACATATAGGTTTTGCCGCGACGCGGTACTATCCGCTGAGTGGTGGCGGGGCTGCTTCGGGGGGGATATATAAGAGGGAGTATAAAAGTAAAGGGGTATAAAAAAGTAAAAAAGAGCTTCGGAGGAAACTCTTTTTTACTTAGAAAAATATTTCAAGATTGAAAAAACTTTGGAAGTTTCCTTCCATTGCGAAAAATCATCATGTGTCCGACTCNCGTCGCTCACTTTCTATACCTTAAATCATAAAAAGCCAATTAAAAATTGGCTTAAAGGGGGAGCCGACTCTCGTCGTCTGTTGTCTTTTCAACCTTCTGTCTCGCGACACTATGATTGAAAATGTAAAACCTTAAATATATAATAACTTTAACCTGATTTGTTAAATGGAATTTGTATTGGCTCTCGGCCAATCAACCAACCAATCTTAACCTTATAATGTACCCAAAATTTCTTTGCATGAATGGAATCGGTTGTTTCCCGTTTCCGATGCAAAGTTATATATAAAGCGGCGAGATGACTATAAATTTTGTGTCAATTTTTGACAAAAACGTCATCATCCCCGTCATTTTGTCCCCTTTTGCAGCAATTGTATTATTTTTTTAACCGAATGGTAAAATATTGCCGCAATATAAAAAACAGGTCAATACAAAAAACAGGTCAATAATAACTTGACCTGCAATATGTGTTGCCCCTAGGGGTGGCGGATACTGCGGAGGTATATAAAAATTGCGGGAAGTATATAAAAAAAGTAAGAGGCTGCCTCACGGTAGCCTCAATGCTTTAAACCAATCATTATCACATTTCATGCAATGGAAAAAGTAATTCTGCTTTATACCTATCAAACGCCCTCGGCGCGGGATAGTTCACTAAGTTTTAAAATTTAACAACGATTAACAATCAACCTACTATATATTTGCCGAATGGAAGTCGGGAAATCAACATCGTAAGCACGAAACAAATAATATAAGTGGAGAGAGCAGTGGACAGGATTACGCAATAAACCGGCATTGTACCTGAATAAAATGAGAACACGGCAGGTAACAACATCATGTGCATCAGATACATTCCATAGCTCATTTCCGATATGCGACGCACAATATCATAAACTGCTCCCGATGAAATTTTTATAAGTCGAATTAGCAGAAATGCACCGAAACTCATTATTGCCGGGGCAAATGAGGATGGCTGCCAGCTGAGTTCAAGAATACGCACTTCCTCGGCAATCCCCGACTGGTAGTAGAACCACCCAACACAGAATATGTAGCCTGTTACAATACAAGGCAATGCTACGGCTAAAGTCTTTTTTACTCCCCAGTCGATATATTTTCTTATATAATGGGCGAGCAGTACCAGGCCGAAGGTTCCGGAAATGTAATAAAAAGTGGGATAGGGATTCCACCAGCACTCGCCGGCTACCTCCCCCACATATTCATGGATATGCCAAGAGAAAGTTGTCAGGAACCAAAGCGCGATATAAAATTGTTCTTGGCGTTTCGACACGTTTTTAAGCCAAGGAGATATTATCGGTGCTATAAGGTAAATACCTATTAGCATATACAGAAACCAAAGGTGAGACCCACGCGGATTGAAATTAATCCATACTGTTGACAGATTTCTGATAGACTCCGACCAGTCCCATTCCCCCCATGCAGCCGGCAGCGTTGCATAAAGTACGAGCCATACGACGAATGGTATGGCGACGCGTGTTAATCTCCTTCTGAAAAATGTGGTGACATCACCTTTGAGCGGAAGAAGCAGGAAAGAGGATGCCATAAGAAATAACGGTACTGCCGGACGCATGAATCCGCTTATCAGTGCTACGCTCCACAGACTTGTAGAGTCGGTAAAACTAAAAGAATAATCGTTGGAATATACACACTCGCACGCATGAACCATAATGACCATAAGACATGCTATAGCCCGTAACCAGTCAAGCCATGCTATACGTGTGGAGCCAATATGCGGCAACTCCTGAATCTTGACAGTCTGCTTCATCAATTTATTTCCTATTGCAAAATTTTCAAAATGGTTTACAAAATTAATAAATCATTTAAAGGCAATCCAATATATATTTGCAAAAAAATAATCAATTTGTATAAAATAAATGTACGAATCCCTGAAAGTGAAAAAACAATCAAAGATTCGTACAAAAAAGTTAGCTTGAACTTCTTACTCCGCGGGCGACATTTCGAGTTGGATGCGGTTGGCGGGGAGGATTATGTTGCGGGCGAAGTCGGCAATGTCGGCGGGGGTAAGACTCTCGACAATGTCGGTGTAGCCGTTGTGCATGTCGCGGCCAAACTTGTCATACATGTGCAGAACCGTTATCCAGTAGTTGTTGTCCTCGGCGTTCTGCGCGTAGGATTTCAGCATGTACTGTTTTATTTTGAGCAGTTCGTCGTCGGAGATGTTGGCGGGGTCGGCGAGCGAGTCGGCTGTCGCGGCCACGATGGCGAAAGTGGAGTCGGCGTTCTCGGGTGACACGCGGATATACACCGGCATGATGAAGTTGGAGGGATCATCGCCGTTCATGCCGGCACCTACGCCACCGTGGGCCTTGATGGAGTAGGTCCAGCCGCGGTCCTCACGCAGGTCCTTGAGCAGTGCTGACTGCACGAGGCTGCCGAACGCGTGGCCCTTGATTACGTTGGTGAGATTGTAGTCACAGGGTGAGTTGTAGAACGTGTAGGCGATGGTCTGCGGAGTCTCCATGGGGGTGGTGAAGCGCATGTGCTCGCGGCCTTTCACGTAGTGGTAGCCGATATCCTGCGCTTTCTCGCGGCGACCGGCCGAGGGGAGCGATGCGAGATACTGCTCGGTCAGGGTGCGCAGCGAGTCGGTGTCGAAATCGCCTATGATGTAGAAGTCGAAGTCGCCCATATCGCCGTAGCGGTCGCGGTGCATGGCTATGATGCGGTCGTAGCTCACGCGGTTGAGGTCATCGAGGCTGAGTTTGGCGCCGAGAGGATGGCGGTCATATACGTAGTAGTGGATGGAGTCGGCCATCGTGAAAGTGGGGTTGGCGTTGTTTGACGACAGCTTCATGCGATGGTTCTCGATGATGGAGTTGAAGGCCTGGTCATCGCGTTCGGGTTGAGTGGCTTTGAGGTGGAGCAGCTGCATGGCTACGGGGAGGTCGGACGTTGCGGAGGTGGCGAAGATGCGTTCCTCCATGTTGTCGACAGCGAGGTCAACGCGCACGCTCTTGCCCGCCGTGATGCGGCGCAGTTCGGTGGCCGTGTGGCCGCCATAGGCACCGGCTGCGAGCACGTCGTTGATAAGATGATACTCCGGAGCGAGGTCAGCGTCATATCCGGCCGAGAATCCGCCGGGCGAATAGGCCGCGATGTAGACACGGTCGGGGTTGTGGTCGGTCTTTTTGAGATGCACGCGTATGCCGTTGGAGAGGGTCCACACGGTAGAACCGAACAGCGGGTCGGTCTCTTCGGCGACAATCTTGCCGGCTGCGGGCATCGAAGCGAGAATAGGGCTGCTGATTTCAGCTGCCTCGTAGGGGGTGAGTGACGCGAGGTCGACCGACGAATAGGCCGCCGCGAGCTTGGCATCGGTCATGGCTATGTCATTGCCGCCGGGGAGGTAGGCGAGGAGCACCACGTTGCTGCCGTCGGGCTTCACTACCGAACGGATATAATCGTTGACCTCGTCGATACTTACCTGCGACAGCACTCCCTTCATCATCTTGTAATACTGCTCCTGAGAGGGGAGGGCGCCGCCGTCGAGATAGTGGCGCACGTAGGTGCGGGCATACTGTGTGTTGGTGGTTTTGGAGCGCGAGGTGAACTGGTTGTCGAGTTTGGCGCGTTCGTCGAGTTTGGCGCGTTTGAGTTCTACGTCGGTGAATCCGTGGATGGCGGCGCGCTGCAATTCCGAAGCGAGAGCGTTGACACACTCCTCCTCACGGCCGGTTGAGGTGGCGGCGCGCACCATCAGTGCGTCGCGCGAACGTGAGAGCAGGAACTGACGGTCACCGATAGCTACGGCGTTCATCAGCGTGCCGGTAGCGGTCTCGAGGTCGGTGAGGCGTTCGGCGAGCATGTCGACCACGAGGTCGCGGGCAAGCTCGCGGCGCAGTTCGTTGATAGTGTTGACATCGCCCTCGGGCAGGTCGTCATGCTTGATGAAAATCTGCACCACGGGGTTCACCTGCTCCGGGTCACTCTGCACGGTGGCTATGATGGCGGCATTGTCGGGCACAAGCTCTTTCGCGGGGGTGACATTGAACGACGGGCGCTCTACGTCACTCCAGAGTTGCTTGATTTTAGCCTCGATGACGTCGGGGTTGACATCGCCTACCACGATTACACACTGATTCTCGGGGTAATACCAGCGGCGGTAGTAGTCGCGCAGGTCATCGTAAGGGAAATTCTCGACAATCGACATAAGTCCGATNGGCATGCGNTGNCCGTACTTTGAGTCGCCGTAGATAATCGGGGCGGCCTTTTCGAGCATGCGGTTGTTGGCNGTGCCCTGGCGCTGACGCCATTCCCCCTTTATGACACCGCGCTCGGCGTCGATGTCGGCATCGGCGAGCGTCAGGTCGTGGCTCCAGTCNCGNAGNATGAGCAGGCAGGAGTCAAGGCTNGACTGNCGNGTNGCGGGCACGTCGCAGATGTTGTAGACCGTCTCGTCGGTCGAAGTGTAGGCGTTGAGGTTGGCACCGAATTTCACACCGATTGATTCGAGGTAGGAAATNAGCGAGTTGCCGGGAAAATGCTTCGTGCCGTTGAAGCACATGTGTTCCAGGAAGTGGGCCAGACCGCGCTGGTTGTCCTCCTCGTTGACCGAACCTACGCGCTGCGCTATGAAGAAGTCGGCGCAGTTGGCGGGAGTGTCGTTGTGGCGGATGTAGTATGTGAGGCCGTTGGGGAGAGTGCCTATGCGCACGTCGGAGTCGACCGGGAGCTTGTTGAGCGCGCCGGAGGTCAGAGGCGACAGGAGGGCGAGGGCAAGTAGTGATTTGAATATCTTTTTCATGTCAATAATAATCAGTAATTCAGAATATCAGTGAAACAGCTGCGCGGGCGCAGTNGGAGTGGATGCCGGCCGTGTAGCTGTGGCGGGCGTAGGAGAGCGAGATACTCAGGGCGTAGTTGTCGGAGATGGCACGCGTAAGCTCGGCGCTGACTCCGGCAAGAGTATGGGATTTTGACAGAATGTCGTAGCGGTCGCGGTCAACGGCCTGCATTCCGNCGGGAATNCCGCTTTGATAAGGCAGGTCACACACGTTGTCNACAGGCAGCGCGCAGGCAAAGTCGAGCGACGCCGAGGCGTGCCAGTCGCGGCCGAGCAGCATGCCCCCCTTGACGGTAAGAGCCGGAGTGAGCGACGTAAGCAGCAGTTTGCGGCGCGGGTCGAGGTAGCTCTCATCGCTGCGGTNAAAAGCTATGCGCGGGTTGACCGAAAGCAGTGCTGANGCTGCCGGTCGCCATTGCCACAGGGCGTTGACCGTGGCCGACAGGTAGCTGTGGGCGTAGAGGTCGAGCGCTCCAATCTGCGGATATACGTTGCCCGAAGGGTCGCCGAAGAGGTTCTCGGTGCCTTTGCGTTTGCCGCAGGTCNCGGTGAGCATGGCGGCTATGTCGTNCACACGCCCCGGAGCGAGCCATCCGGCNTGGGCTGTCAGCTGATTGTCGGTGGCCGACTGCAGGGGGAGTTTGTTGAGNGCTGTCAGGATATGGTCNAAACTGAACGAGCTGAAACCTATCGACGCCACTGCCCCGCGGCGCGACTCAGGGAACAGGTTGATGCCGGCCCCGAAGCGCTGACCGTTGTAGTAGTGGTTGTAACCGTTGCCGGCAAAACGCTCGTAGTGAGTGCCGAGCCCGGTNAGATGCCATATNCGGTTGTCGCTCAGTTCGTTGACAAACTCGATGTCGCATGACTGCTTGTACTTGCGGTAGTTGACCGTAACCCCNGCNAGGTAGGCCNACGCACCGATGCGCACTGAGCCTCCNGCCGCGATGTCGAGCCGCGAGGTGGTGTTGCGCGGACGCGGGTCAACATTGCGGTAGTACAGTCCCGCGGTGTAGGCGGCGGTGACNCCCCATCCCCANCGGTCGGTGTGGTCGGCATANCCTCCCGCGAAGCTNTANGTTTCCATGCGCATGTCACCTCCGATGGAGTCGGCCGTGAAGTAGGGGTAGATGATGTCGGCNTCGGAACTCTCGTTCCAATTAATGCCGAGTTTGCGTCCGTTGCGGTAGGCCGCACTGCCCCACAGGGTCGATGACTTGTACTTCATCTGACTTTCGGCTCCGACGCTCCATGCTGTTTCCCCCTTGCCGCGCTGCGTGTCGACGGCGCGGTTGGCGCGGTCNCTCACTGCATCGANNGTCAGCGACGTGTAGCTGTAGGATTGCTCCCACTGCTTCAGNGCGGGGTTGTCGAAGGAGAGCGCCGGCATTGAGCGCATCATGTCGCCGTGCATAGCCACGCGTTGTATGGCAGGGACAGTNGCAGTAGCAGTGTCGGCCTCGAGGGCATANCCCGAGGCCGGCATTGCAAGTGCTGTCAGTAATATGGTGCGGTTTAAAAGAGTCATTACGACTGAGTGTCAATTGATTGTCATTATTTTACGGGAGTNACGCCGTCGTAGGTGAGGGTGGTGCAGAGGGTGCCGTCGGCATCAACCGCCGTGCCCTGCAGCTCTATCTCCGAGGGAGTGACGCGGGCGTTGAAGTCGTCGGTTGAGTTGTTGGTGTCCTTAAGCACGGGATTGCCCTGCTCGTTGATGTAGAGCATCTTGCGGCGCACGCTCTTGAAGAAGCGGGTCTTGTCGGTTGTGTTCTGAGCCACGTAGCTCCAGCCGCAGTCAAGCGAGGGTGAGGTGACGTTCCATGCGTAGTTGTCCTGCGGGGCGAGGGTGACAACGTCGAGCACCCACTCGTTGGGGAGCTTGTAGCAGTCCTTCTTGGTCATGGGGAAAGTGCCGGCAGTGAGTACCATCTCGTAGGTGGCTGTGTAGGCATACTCGGCAAGGTAGGTGTCGGCGTCGACGCCGAGGCGGGCTATACCGAANGCACGCTGCGACTGGTCGAGAATGGTGATGGAGCGCGAGTAGCTGAACACTTTGTCCATGTTGGGCACGTCGGGATTGTCGGTATCCTGCTGCGATGCCACCTGCGACTCGTCGTACCACTCGACGTCGGCGTGAGTGAGGTCGAAGGAGTTTTCGGACGCGGCGTTGGCGCGNTCACACATAAGGAAGTATTCGCCGGGCTGCACGGGGAAACGGGTGCCGTCGCCGGGAACGGTGAAGAGCGTGCGCACGATGACGTGGGTAGGCATCAGGTCGGGGTCGTAGTCATATTTCTGCATGGTTGAGAAGTCCGACTCGAAGAAGGTGATGCCGTCGGCGTAGAGCACGTGGTCGGTGTTGTTGTAGAGTTTGATGTANGAGTCGCGGTTCTGTCCGCCGGTGGCGTTGGTGGTGCCGGTGTTGAACACTTCGCTGATGATGAGGTCGTCGGCTGCGATGGTGTTGTAGGCGGTGAGGCTGACGTTGTTCTCGCCCGAAGTGATTCTTACGCTCTGCTGCATGGCGCGCATGGTGGTCTCCACGCNGTTGGCCATCAATACGTGTGCNGTATAGGTGATGTCATAGAGGCCTTCGGTCACTTCGATTTCTTCGGCCGAGNGGAATACTTTCACTTCGTTGGTCGATACGTTCTTGAACGTATATTCCTGATCGAGAATGGTGGCGTCGGCAATCTCGGCGGGGAGGTTGACGGTGACGCTCACGGGGTAGTAAGCTACGGTGTCGTCGTCGGAGCATGATGTAAGCTGCACTGACATGCCGCCGAGAAGGGTGGCGGCGAGGATGAATTTTGCAATTTTCATTTTGTTGTATAATTATTGGTTTATATTATTTCGATATGTGCGGTNGNTGAGTGATTGCTTTGTCGGTCAGTCGGTTAAATGGTGATTGTGGCCTCCATGCCGAAGTAGGCTTCNGANGTGCGGCGTATCGTGAACCCGTTT
The DNA here is from genome assembly GCA_014801075.1 of Barnesiella sp. Taxonomy (GTDB): domain Bacteria; phylum Bacteroidota; class Bacteroidia; order Bacteroidales; family Muribaculaceae; genus JAGBWK01. The sequence continues at coordinate 29,067 of JAAVEW010000013.1, forward strand.
GACGTGTAGTCGGGCAGATAGTCGAGAATGCGGTTGACNAATGCCGAGAGCCGCAGCCAACGGCCTATCTGCTTGGTGGCCTTGAGGTTGACATACAAAGCAACGGGCACGCTCTGAGTGTCGAAGAGGCTCTCGTTGTAGGTGGCCACGAGGTGTTGGAGCATGGGGTCCTTCATGTCGGCCTCGGTGAAGGGGTGGAGCTTGCCATCCTCGGCCGAGAGGTAGCTCACGGGNATGGGGTTCTCGCGCATGCGGCGCTGGCGGGTGAGCCAGGTGCTCTGTACGGTGGTTGTGAATATCAGTCCCCAGCGAGGTATCTGGGTGTCAAACATGAACGTGGTGGTGAAGCGGTCGTTGACNCGGCCGTCGGTGGTGTCGTAGAGACCTACGTAGAGGTCGCTCACGGCGGTGTTGCCTATGGTGGTGCTGACAGGCTTGTAGAGCAGCTGCGAGTTGGAGTAACGGGTGTGGAACCATGCGCCGGTGACGGTCAGCGCTGTGCGCAGCGGTTGCCAGCGCGCGGTGGTCAGCTGCAGTTCTATNCCCTGCTTGTCGATGCGCGTGCCGTTGGTGACGCGGCTGAAGCCGTCGAGAATGGTGCGGTCGGTGTAGGGGAGGCCGTCGAGCGATGGCGGTCCGGTCAGCGTGGAGGNGTTGATGGCNGAGGCATCGTAGCGGCGGTAGCTGTAGGTGTCNTATATCTCCGAGTAGCGGAATCCTGATTTGAGGCGCTCCTCGAAGTAGGTGATTGAGAGTCGGTTCTTGCCCCATGTGATGCCCGTGCGCACCTCCCANTTGTTGTTGCGNGCCGCGCGNAGGTCGTAGTTGGTGGGGTCGGTGATGTAGGTGCGGAGGTTGACGCGCGAGTATTCNTCGGGNTGTTGCACGTCGTAGTAGCCGAGCTGCACGAAGTCGGCNTAGTGGACCTGNGGAAAGAGGTAGTCGATGGTGGGCATGCGGGTGGTCATACCGTAGCCGCCNCCTANGGAGATGGTCATGGGGCGGGTGCCGACGGTGAACGTGGGGAGNGTCCACTCGGCGTTGATNCGCGGGTCGATGTAGGGGCGTCCCGAGAGGTAGTAGCGGCTGTCGAGACCGGTGAGGGCTATCANNCGGGCGCCGGCCTGAGCCTCAATNCGGCTTGAGCCGAGCAGCAGGGTGATACCGTCNTCGAGGTAGGCCGAGAGNGTGTTGAGTGCGGGTATGTCGCGGAATGCGCGCGGACGTGTGGTCCATCCTCCGGAGAGNGGGCGCAGCGGGTCGTANATTTCCCCCTTGCCGTAGTTTTTGGCNAANGTGTATTCGACGCCGGCTTTGTAGCGGTGGAGCCACGGGCCGTTGGANTATGAGCCTGCACCGCGGATACGGGCCGTGAAGTCGACGGGGCGGCCGTCGCTCTTGTANTCGGCTATGTAGNGCGACAGGAGATAGCGGCCGTCATGCACTCCCTCTTCGGTGGTGGTGGGNGCGAGGGGTGTGCCGTTGGGCGTCACNTGNCGGCGGCGTGTCACGATGTCGGCGGTGTAGTTGGCNGCAATGTTTGCNCCAACTGATTCAATCCATGTCAGCCGNGGAAATGTCACCGAGAGTTCGGAGGCGAGGCCTACGCGGTTGTATTGGCTTTTGTATTCGTCGATTTTGCGTTGGTTGAGGTCGGGGTCGGCTTTGGCGTTGTCAAATGAGCCGGTGTAGTCGGCCGACATGTTCCAGGTGTAGACNGCGCCGGGATGCTCGCGGCGCACGCGGGAGCGCANCGAGAAGGTCAGTCGTTTGTAGTTCTCAAGATTGTTGCGCGGGTCAATTTTGGAGTCGAGGTAGCCGAGNTCGGCGTTNATTACGTCACCGCGGCTNTTGATTTCAAGGCCTTTACCTATGGAGAAGAGTTTGCTGTACTCGTCGGCTTTGAATCGNGCGGTGAGCGGGGTNGCGCGGCGNATNCGGCGTATGTTGACCACGCCTGACGTCAGGTTGCCGTACTCGGCCGAGGGGATGCCGCGCATCACTTCCACGCTTTCTATATTGTCGGTGGANATGGTGCGCATGTCAACGCCGCGGTTCACGGTGGAACGCATGTAGGCGGCGTCGCCCGATGTGGCGTTGGGTACGCGGCTCAGTGAGGCGTCGGTATTGACCTGCGCGCCGTCGATTACGAATGATGTNCCGAGCGACGAGATGGCGTAATCGTCTGACTCGGTGGTTGAGCCGTTGGGCGACAGNTAGCCGGTTTCGCGCAGNGCTATTGAGTTGACCTGNCCCATGTNNGGGGTCTTGCTGATATTGCCGGGGAGGAGTTCGAGAAGGTCGGTGAAACTGGTGGGCTGCAGGTGGGACATGGCGTCNCGGTCGATGCGCGAGCCGGAGGTCAGCGATGTGTTTTCGCTTGCTGTGACGGTGACTTCGCCCAGTGCGTTGTCCGTAGTGGAGAGCGCGGTGGTGATGCTTTTGTCGGCGTTGAGGTTTACTTTGACTGTCTGCGGTTTATAGCCGAGGTAGCTGACGGTGATGTTGTAGGTGCCTTCGGGNAGGGCGAGNTGCCAGNGGCCGTTGAGGTCGGCATACGTGCCCTCCTTGCCGTCGCCTGCGGTGACGGCTGCAAACGATAGCGGACTGNCATCGGCGGCATCGGTCACGGTGCCGCTCAGAGTNTAATCGGCCGCCGCAGCACACGCTGTGGAAACCGCCATAATCAATACCGAGGATATATACCTATTCATCGTTTGCAGAATCACTACATTTACCAGTGCAAAATTACGCCATAGCNTCAACCCNCGAAATACCCAAAAATGGGTAATTATTCCATCGACATCCCCGCCCGCCTACCTAAAAACCATTACCCGCCCCGATGCACTACGACCAATTAGCGTTGAATCCCCATCGNCCTTTCNCCTTCAGCAACTGATTTTAAAATTAACCACACTGNTTTTATAATTAACCACACTGCGAGATCCCCGTTATCCGGCGTTAACAAATATTGNNGAACAGGTATAAACAAGAAAAGAGGCTGCCTCACGGTAGCCTCAATGTCTTAAACCAATCATTATCACATTCTTGCAATGGAAAAAGTAATTCTGCTTTGTACAAGTAAAACGCCNCGGCGCCCATATAGTTCACGAAACGCAAAAAGAATCACNTAATTTAACGTACNTTAACAAATAGATGCGGCAGTATCCTTA
>JAAVEW010000013.1:32244-39292 GCA_014801075.1 Barnesiella sp.
TGATGTNTNTNANANTNTGGAAANTAGGNANTAAAATAAAGAAACCAAGACCGGGCTGTGGGGCTCGGTCTTGGTTTTTTATTGGATNNCTTATCTAATCGCTGACGATTAGAGGCGTGCCTTGATGGCTTCGGTCTCTTTTTCGTAGCCGGGTTTTTCGAGGAGNGCGAACATGTTGCGCTTGTAGTCCTCTACGCCGGGCTGGTTGAAGGGGTTGACATCGAGGATGTAGCCGCTGATACCNCAGCCTTTCTCGAAGAAGTAGATGAGCTGGCCGAGGTAACGCTCTTCGAGCGCGGGGATGGTGATGAGGAGGTTGGGCACACCGCCGTCAACGTGGGCGATACGTGTACCGAGTTCGGCCATCTTGTTGACCTGGTCAACGCGTTTGCCGGCGATGTAGTTGAGGCCGTCGAGGTTGGCGTCGTCAGAGGGGATGGTCAGATTGTATTTNTGGTTCTCGACAGAGAGCACGGTTTCGAAGATGGTGCGTTCGCCGTCCTGAATCCACTGNCCCATAGAGTGAAGGTCGGTAGAGTTGTCNACAGCTGCGGGGAAGATACCCTTCTTGTCCTTACCCTCGCTCTCGCCGTAAAGCTGTTTCCACCATTCGCCGAAGTAGTGGAGCTTGGGGTTGTAGTTGACGAGGATTTCGATTTTCTTGCCTGCGTTGTAGAGGGCGTTGCGGGTNGTNGCATAGAGGAATGCGGGGTTGGCATCGTCGGCGTTGACGGTAGCTTTCTCCATCTCTACGGCGCCTGCGATGAGGGCTTTGATGTCGAAGCCGGCAACGGCGATGGGGAGCAGACCTACGGGAGTCAGCACTGAGAAACGGCCGCCCACGTTGTCCTCGATGACAAATGTCTTGTAGCCCTCTTCGGTAGCGAGCTGACGGAGNGCGCCGCGCTTGGCGTCGGTGATGGCAACGATGCGTTTCGATGCCTCAGCTTTGCCGAGTTCGGCNTCGAGCTGCTCTTTGAGCATGCGGAATGCGATGGCGGGCTCGGTGGTGGTACCTGACTTGGAGATTACGATGATACCGTATTTCTTGCCTTTGAGGAAGTCCTTGAGTTCATAGAGATAGTCCTCGCCGATGTTCTGGCCNGCGAAGAGCACCTTGGGTGCGCCGCCCTGACGGTAGGCTGCAAATGAGTCGGAAAGGGCTTCNATTACGGCCTTTGCGCCGAGGTAAGAACCGCCGATACCGATGGCTACTACTNCCTCGCAGTTGTCGCGGAGCGATTTTGCAGTGTTTTCAATATCCTCGATGAGTGAGGCGGGGGTAGTGGAAGGGAGNTTTACCCAACCGAGAAAATCGTTGCCGGCGCCTGTGCCGTTGTGCAGTTTGTCAAGCGCTTCGGCGCCTGCCTTGTCATACGACTTGATGGTAGCTTCGCTGACCGTACCAAGCACGTCCTTTACATTAACTTTTATCATAGCTTCTTTTTATTGTGTTTACGTGTATTTATTTTGCCATGAGTTTGGCGAGGTATTTTCCTATTATGTCAAACTCTATGTTGACTTTGCTGCCTGTTTTGATGTTGCAGAAGTTGGTGTGCTCGAAGGTGTAGGGAATGATGGCGACCTTGAACGTGTTGCGTTCCGACTCGCATACGGTCAGCGAAACGCCGTTGACGGTCACGGAGCCTTTCTCTACGGTGGTGTAGCCTTTGGCCACCATCTCCGGCTCTACGTCGTATTCAAATTTGAAGTAGGTGCTGCCGTCGAGCTCGCGTATCTCGGTGCACACTGCNGTGCAGTCGACATGTCCCTGCACGATGTGGCCGTCGAGGCGGCCGTTCATNAGCATGGANCGCTCAAGGTTNACCTTGGAGCCGGGCACGAGGTCGCCGAGGTTGCTGCGGTCGAGGGTTTCCTGTATGGCNGTCACNGTGTAGGTGCCTTTGTCGCTGAGCGATACCACGGTGAGGCACACGCCGTTGTGGGCTACCGACTGGTCGATTTTCAACTCGTCGGTGAAGCTGCATTCAATCTCCAGATTGATGTTGCTGCCCGAGCGTTCAACTCCTTTTACGGTGGCTGCTTCTTCTANTATTCCTGAAAACATAAGTAACTTATCTGTCAAAATCTGTATTGGCCGTCGTTGCGTCGGCCGTTGTTGTAGGGGAGGAAGGGGGAGTGACGGGGATTATTCCTCGTCGCTCTCCTTCATGTTGTGGAACACGTTCTGCACGTCTTCGTCCTCTTCGAGTTTCTCGAGAAGTTTGTCGAGAGTGACGCGCTGCTCGGCGGTTACTTCCTTGAGCTCGTGGGGGATACGCTCAAACTCGGCGCTCACGATTTCAAAGCCGTTGCCTTCGAGATATTTCTGGATGTTGGCAAATTCCTCAAACTCGCCGTAGAGCACGATTTCCTCTTCGTCGGCCTCGATTTCGTCTACACCGTAGTCGATGAGTTCAAGTTCGAGGTCCTCGAGTGATACGCCATCCTTGGGCTTGATTTTGAACACGCTCTTGTGGTCGAAGAGGAATGTCAGCGAGCCCTGGGTGCCGAGCGAACCGCCGTGCTTTGTGAAGTAGGAGCGCACGTTGGCTACGGTACGGGTGTTGTTGTCGGTAGCTGCCTCCACGAAGATGGCGATACCGAAGGGGCCGTATCCCTCGTAGGTGATTTCCTTATAGTCGCCCGAGTCCTTGTCGGTGGCCTTCTTGATGGCGCGTTCTACGGTGTCCTTGGGCATGTTGGCAGCCTTGGCGTTCTGCATGAGCACGCGCAGACGGGGGTTGGTTGTGGGGTCGGGACCGCCTGATTTCACGGCTATTGTGATTTCCTTACCAATGCGGGTAAATGTGCGGGACATGTTACCCCAACGTTTCAACTTTCTTGCTTTACGGTATTCAAAAGCTCTTCCCATAGTAGGTATTTTATATTTTTATTGTTTATTCGTTTGGTTCTTTCGGGGGTCGGGGCTGAGCGCGTTATCGCAGCTCGGCGCCGAGTTTCTTCTGCAGGTTGGTGGTTATCTTGTTCATGACAGCCTCAATCTGCTTGTCCTGAAGGGTCTTTTCGTCGTCCTGCAGGGTGATGGCGATGGCGTAGGATTTCTTGCCTTCGGGGAGGTTCTTGCCCTCGTACACGTCGAAGAGGGTGATGGTGCGGAGCAGTTTGCGCTCGCTCTCGCGCACGGTCTTTTCGACATCCTCCATCGACACGCCGTTGTCGAGCAGCAGCGCCAGGTCGCGGCGCACGGGGAGCGTTTTGGGCAGCGGGGCGAAGGTGGTGGTGTGCTTGAGCGACAGTTTTACTATCGCCATCCAGTCGAGTTCGGCGAAGTAGACCTCCTGGCGGATGTCAAATTTCTTGAGCAGTTTCTTTGACACGATGCCGATGCGGCCAAGCTCTTTGCCTGAACGGGTGGCCACGGTGAGCGATGCGGCGAAGATGTCGTCGCCCGCTGTAGCGGTCATTGTCAGCTGGTTGGCACCGATACCCGCGCGCTGGATCACCATCTCCACGTAGGCGCGCATGTCATAGATGCTCGACTCCTCGGCAGCCTTGTTCCAGTTGCCGGCGCGGTTGGCTCCGGTGAGCCACAATGCCAGGCGCTGTCCCTCGCGGTAGGGGGCGAGCGGCGCTTCGGCTGTCGACTCAGCCTCGGGGTTGAAGAAATATACGTTGCCGAATTCATACATCTTGAGGTCGGCGGCCTTGCGGTTGATATTGTGGGCCAGTGACTCCAGTCCGCCGAAGAGCAGTGTCTGGCGCATTACGGCCAGGTCGTTGCTGAGCGGGTTGAGAAGTCTTACGCAGCGGCTCAGGGGATAGGTCTCGAGGTCAGCGTAATAGCTTTCGGCTGTCAGCGAGTTGTTGAGTATCTCGCTGAAGCCCTGGCCGGTCAGCTGCTCCGAAAGGCGGGTGCGCAGGTCCTCGGCCGAGTCGGTCACGGTCTTGAACGACAGCGACGAGTGGAGCGTGTCGGTCAGTTCCACATTATTATATCCATATATACGGAGCATATCCTCGATGACGTCACATTCGCGGGTCACGTCAACGCGGTAGGTGGGCACTTTGAGTGTTAGTGTCTCGCCGTCGCGGGCCACGATTTCGATTTCGAGCGACTTGATTATCGCGTCGATGGTGTCGTGGGGTATATCTTTGCCGATGAGGGCTTTGCAGCGGTTGTAGTTGAACTCTACGGTGGCGGGCTCGATAACGTTGGGATAGATGTCGATAACCTCGCCGGTAATCTTGCCGCCGGCCAGTTCCTTAATCATCAGGGCGGCCAGCTTGAGGATGTAGAGGTTGCAGTTGGGGTCGCAGCCGCGCTCGTAGCGGAACGACGAGTCGGTCGACAGTCCGTGGCGACGAGCGGTCTTGCGCACGCTGGTGGGGTTGAAATATGCGCTTTCGATGAATACCGAAGTGGTTGACTCGGTGACGCCCGAATCAAGTCCGCCGAACACGCCGGCGATACACATCGGCTCCTTCGCGTTGCATATCATGAGGTCCTTGTCCGAGAGTTTGCGCTCCACGCCGTCGAGAGTGGTGAAGGGAGTGCCTTCGGCACATGTCTTTACCACGATTTCACCGCCGGCAATCTTGTCGCAGTCAAAGCAATGGAGCGGCTGGCCCATGCCGAGAAGTATGTAGTTGGTGACATCGACGATATTGTTGATAGGGCGCAGACCTACGGCGAGCAGGCGCTCCTTGAGCCACTCGGGGCTCTCCTTCACGGTGACACCCTTGATGGTGACACCTGTGTAGCGGGGGCAGGCCTCGGTGTTTTCAACGCTCACCTTGATGCCGCCGTCGGGGACATCAACCTTAAATGCCTCCACACTCGGCTTGCGCAGCTGCGCAGCCTTCGCGTGGCAGTCGAGCCATGCCGACAGGTCGCGGGCCACACCGTAGTGTGAAGCAGCGTCAACGCGGTTGGGCGTAAGGTCCACCTCAAGCACGTAGTCGCTCTCGACGTGGAAATATTCAGCCGCCGGAGTGCCCGGAGCCACCTCCTTGTCGATGACGATGATACCGTCGTGGCTCGTGCCCACGCCGATTTCATCCTCGGCACATATCATACCGAACGACTCAACGCCGCGTATCTTCGATTTCTTAATCTGAAATTCCTTATCACCGTCGTAGAGCTTCGTGCCAACGGTAGCTACAACCACAGTCTGGCCCGCAGCCACATTGGGCGCGCCGCACACAATCTGCGTAGCCTTGCCGTCGCCCAGATCAACGGTAGTGATGTGCAGGTGGTCGCTGTCAGGATGCTCCTCGCATGTCAGCACCTTGCCGATAACAAGGCCGCGCAAGCCACCCTTGATGGTTTCAACCTCCTCGACACCGCCCGTTTCCAGACCCACCGACGTCAGTACCGACGACAGTTCCTCGGCGCCAAGCTCAAAATCAATATAATCTTTAAGCCATTTATAAGAAATATTCATAATAGAAAAAATCTTTCGCGATAATATAATGCGCAAATTTACTCAATATTTTACAAATTCGCGCTATAAACACGCAAAATCTCATCCCCGACAAAAAAATCCCAAATAAAATTTTAAAAAATATTCCCCGAATACTTGCAGGAATAAAAAATTATCCCTACTTTTGCACCGTCTTACCGCAAGAGCCTCACCACGGTCCCGCCAACTGACCCCCGCGAAGCCCCTGCAAAAGCAAAGAGCAAAGTCACACCGACCGCTCCAAGCAACCCCAAAAAACAAAGTAAGACACCAAAAACAAAACTAATGACTCCGTAGCTCAGTTGGTAGAGCAATTGACTCTTAATCAATGGGTCGAGGGTTCGAGCCCCTCCGGGGTCACCCCAAAGCGCCAAAAACGCAGAAGAATGCTGAAATCACTTGATTCTCAGCATTCTTTCTTTTTATCTAAACCGGAGAATAGGGAACCCCGAAATTCAAACCTACGCAACCACATTACATTTTGCAGACAAGTCAACTAAATTTCATTTCATGGCGCATCTTTGGAGCAAATTTGGTAGATTCAAAAATTCTAATTAGATTTACACATTAACTTAAAGAATTATCCCAAGTCAACAAAAAAGCATAGATGCAGAAATCGAGCGTATAAACAGGCTAAAAGTAATTTTAGTTGAGCAGAGCCGCACAGGCAAATGGCTTGCCAAACAATTAGGCAAAAACGAAGCTACCATCTCCAGGTGGTGCTCCAATGTCTCCCAACCATCCCTCGAAATGCTCGTCAAAATAGTCCCTATCCTCAAAGTTGACCCCCGCACCCTGCTTAACGGCGGAAATATTTATAGATTATGGCATATTCCAATAAAATACGTGAAGAAGAACTTAAGAATAAAGTCGCACAGGACTTTTTTCAAGCATATGATACTACTTCGATCTTAGGCAACGTGGATTTCTGCGTTGCCGTACCATCTAATGGGCTACAATTATTTGAGACTGAATATCTCATGTGGGCGGAGGCGAAAAAAGGAAATAAATCTAATATAGAGGAATCTTTTGTTCAGCTTGTAATAACAATCGGTAAAGCTCATACATTCGAGCATCATCTACCCCCTCGTTTTCTCGGAGCTTTTGATGCAGAAAAAATTGCGTTTATACCTTACAATAATCTTCTGGAAATATTTCATCAAAACGATTTCAATTGGAATGTAACGCCTTCGGATCATTCCACAAAAGAATTTGCTTTAATTCATGAAAGAGTTAAAGATATTTTATCACACCAAATTCTTACGTTCAATTTTGACCGTGATAAAAAAGAACTTGAAAAATTTATTAAACACAACTTTATTGTTGGCAAATCAAAGTTGTCAAGAATAAGGATAAGTAAAAATAACTTTGTAGCGATATATCAAAAATGGCTACTTGAAGTAAAACCGACAATCAATGTTGATTGGGATAAAGCCAAGAAATCTGGCATTATTGATGCTGATTTTTATCTTGCGGATATACTTTCTGAGCACAATGTTTCTTTAAAAGAGAAGCTTTTTGTTTTGCTACGGGAATCATATTATGAACTTGACCGAAAAAAGAATGACCTTGGCCTATTTACATCCAGCAAGGCAAATTTCCTTGACGAACAAAAAGCTCAC
>JAAVEW010000014.1 GCA_014801075.1 Barnesiella sp.
GCGTATTTGTCCGTCGGTTTCAGTCGTTATGGAACCCCATAACTCCTTCAACCACCGAACAAATGCACTCAAAAATCGACCGCCGAGTTTTTAACAAATATTGGGGAACGGGGTCTTAACCATCTGTTTTTCTATATGCTTAAATCTATCGTTACAATCATGACAGCCTGCGCGCTGTGGAGCTGTGCCGGCGACGGCAAGCATGGCAACGAGGCCGACAACGCCCCCGTGCCGCGCCGTCAGGCTTACCCCCGCGTGCTGCTCCCCGACTCTGCATTCACTTCCGTAACTGTCGAGCCTTCAGGCCTCAGCATCGACATCAACACCGCGGCCACCTGCTCAATACGCGCCGACGAGTCGGGCCTCTCCCGCTTTGTCGACATCAGTTATCCCGACCTCAATTCCGTAATATACATGACCGTCACCCCGGTCGATGCCAAGACTCTCAACAGCGTGATTGACAACCGCCTCGACCGCATCGCTCTCAACCTCTCCGGCACTGACCCCGAACTCATCGACTTCGACAGCCCCTCAGGATTCGAGAACAAACTCGTGGTGACCCACGCCGGCATCTCCACCCCCGTGCAGTTCCTGTCGACCGACGGCAAGTCGCTTGTGGTCAGCGGCGTAGCCTTTATGAAGGATGCAACACCCGTCACAGCCGACTCCCTCGCTCCGATTAGCCGCATGCTTCAGCGCGATATTCTGCACACTCTCAAAACGATGCATCTATGACAGTGCGCACCCACAGTTACCGTGGCGTCGACATCATTGAAGGCGACTTCGCCGATCTCGACCTCGGCATGCTGACACCTGCTCAACTATCTGAAATCAACGATATTACAACCGAAAAGCGCCGTCGCGAGCGGGCTATGACCTATCAGCTCATCAACCACGCAGCGGCCATGGCAGTCAACGACGGCACGGGGCCCGACGGCACGCCCCGCTACGCCGCTCTCCGCGGCGCTCTGCTGGGCCATCGCGACAACGGCGCCCCCTACCTCACCGGCGACAACGGCGCGTTACCCATTGCAATCTCCGTATCCCACTGCAAATCAGCCGCCTGCATAGCCCTCGGCGCGCCCGGCGCACGCTTCGGCATCGACATCGAAGAGCCCACCGACCGATTGGCCCGCATCGCCGATAAGTTCCTGAGCGACAAAGAGAAATCCTATATCAGCGGCAACCTGCTCCTGCACGCGTGGACCATCAAGGAAGCCGTCTACAAAGCCGCCGACACCCCCGGTCTCTCACTGCGCGACGGCATCGACATCACCACCATCACCCCCGACGCCTCCACCACCCGCGCCCTCGGAGCTGCCTACGACGGCATGACCCTGCGGAGCGCCGACCGCTGCCTGACACTCTGCCTGCTCGCCGCCGATATACCTTAAAATTGACAACTTAATATTAAAATTAGCTAAAAGTAGATATTTGTCACATTTTAATTTAAATATAGTACATTTATAAAGAAAAAATTGTGTATTTTTGCAAAATAACGTAATACTATAACTATTATGAGAGCCAATATACGCCGATTTCCATTAGCACTGCTCGCAGTGATGCTCGTGTCGCTGCTTACAACCTCGTGTGACGACGATGACGATTTCATCTACAGCCCCCTGATAGGCCACTGGAGCATCGTGTCGCCCCCCTATGCCGACTACAACGAATACCATTTCATGTCAGACGGCACAGGTTACTACTACATAGATGATTACGCAGGACAATCGACCTACTATTTCACCTACGAGACCTATGACGATGTGCTCTACGTCTACTTCAACATGGGCGATACTTGGTCGTTCAACTGGGGTCTGTCCAACGGCTACATGTATCTCTACCCGTTCGGTTCGGGCGAAACGCTCGTGTACGAACGGTTCTGAACCGACAGGCTGCCGCCTCGGTCCGGCCGACACTGTGAACCAACCGCGCCCCGCAGTCATTATATATAAGGTAAAAAAAATATAAAAACAAGATATACAGATTATGTCAAACAATTTGAAAGAAGCCGCACTGGACTACCACCGCTATCCGCGCCCCGGCAAAACGGAGGTAATCCCCACAAAACCCTACTCCTCGCAAAACGATCTCGCACTGGCCTACTCGCCCGGCGTTGCATTCCCCTGCCTGGAGATTGAACAGCACCCGCAGGATGCCTATGAATACACCAACAAAGGCAACCTCGTGGCCGTTATTTCCAACGGCACCGCAGTGCTCGGCCTCGGCGACATCGGCGCCCTCGCCGGTAAACCCGTGATGGAGGGTAAAGCCCTGCTGTTCAAAATATTCGCCGGCCTTGATTGTTTCGACATCGAAGTCAACGAGAAGGACCCCGAGAAGTTCATTCAGGTAGTTAAAGCCATAGCCCCCACCTTCGGCGGCATAAACCTTGAGGATATCAAGGCCCCCGAATGTTTCGAGATAGAGCGCCGACTCAAAGAGGAGTGCAACATCCCCGTGATGCACGATGACCAGCACGGCACCGCCATCATCTCGGCAGCCGGACTGCTCAACGCCCTCGAACTCCAGGGCAAGAAAATCGGTGACATACGCCTCGTGGTCAACGGTGCAGGCGCCGCAGCCGTGAGCTGCACACGCCTCTACGTGGCCCTCGGCGTCAACCCCGCCAACATCGTGATGTGCGACTCAAAGGGTGTNATCAACCGCAACCGTCCCAACCTCACCNCGCAGAANGCTGAATTTGCNACCGACCGCGACATCCANACCCTCGCCGAAGCGATGGTCGATGCCGACGTGTTCCTCGGCCTCTCGGTCAAGGACGTGGTAACCACCGAGATGGTGCAGTCGATGGCCGAGAAACCTATCGTTTTCGCCCTCGCCAACCCCGACCCCGAAATCTCCTACGAAAAGGCGATAGCATCGCGNCCCGACCTGATATTCGCAACCGGACGCTCCGACTATCCCAACCAGATAAACAACGTGCTCGGTTTCCCCTACATATTCCGCGGCGCGCTCGACTCAGGCGCTACACAGATTAACGAGGAGATGAAACTTGCNGCCGTAAGAGCCATCGCNGACCTTGCCAAGCAGCCCGTACCNCCCGTGGTCAACGCTGCCTACGGCATGAGCAACCTCAGCTTCGGCCGCGACTACATCCTGCCCAAGCCCCTCGACCCCCGTTTGCTCACAACCGTTGCNCCCGCCGTTGCACGCGGCGCTATGGAATCGGGTGTGGCNCGCCGCCCCNTCACCGACTGGGATGAATATGACAACAAACTCCGCGCTCTCATGGGCATCGACAAGAAGCTCTCACGCAGCTTCACCGAGGCCGCCAAGGCCAATCCCAAGCGCGTAATCTTCTCGGAGGGTAACACCGACTCGATGATACGTGCCGCCGCAAGCGCAATGCGCATCGGTGTCTGCACCCCGATACTCCTCGGCAACGAAGAGATGATTGAGAAGCGCGCCAAGCGTCTCGGTGTCAGCCTCGAAGGTATCGAGATTGTCAACCCCCGTCACGACCGCGAGGCCGAGCGTCGCCACGAGTTNGCNCTNAAACTCGCCCAGAAGCGTCAGCGCCAGGGCGTTACCTATCCCGAAGCGCTCGAAAACATGTATGACCGCAACTACTTCGGCATGATGATGGTGGAGGAACACCTCGCCGACGCAATCATCTGCGGCACATACTCTTCCAATCCCCTCCCCGGCGAGATAGCCAANGAGGTGATAGGCATCCGCCCCAGCTACAAGCACTTCGCNTCGCTCCATATCATGGACACCCAGAAAGGCGTGCTCTTCATCGCCGACACCGCCATCAACCAGTCGACCGACGAGGACACCCTCTTCGACATAGCCCGTCTGGCACGCAACGCCGCCGAGTTCTTCTCCCATGACCCCAACATCGCGATGGTATCGTTCAGCAACTTCGGTTCGAGCTCGGCTCCCGAGTCGGTGAAGGTACACAACGTTGTCGACCGCATGCAGGAGATGTANCCCGAACTCCCCATCGACGGCGAGATGACCCTCAACTACGCCCTCAANCAGGAGTTGCGCGACGCCACCTTCCCCTTCTCGCGCCTCAAAGGCAAGAAGGTCAACACCCTCGTGTTCCCCAACCTCTCCGCCGCCTCTACGGCCTACCGCATGCTGCTTGAGATGGGCGTCGGCGAAGCCATCGGCCCGATTCAGATGGGTCTTAACAANCCTGTCCACTTCATCAACGTNGACACTCCCGTGCGCGANATCGTCAACCTCGTGACAATGGCCGTGCTCGACGCCGCCGTGCAGGAGAAGCTCGAGACCGCGGTAGCNGTCAAAGTGGATAANTAAACAGGTCAAAGCANATAAGCAACCGGTCAAAGCAACGACAGTCAAAAAGTCAAAGCAGACAAGCAAACGCATGAAAATAGCTCTTATCGGATACGGCAAAATGGGCCGTATGATTGAAAAGATAGCCCGCGACAGGGGGCATGAGATTGTAGCCGTNATCGACGCCGACAATCAGGAGGATTTTGATTCCGAGGGATTTATGTCNGCCGACGTGGCTATCGAGTTCACAGTGCCCTCGCAGGCCGTGGCCAACTATAAGCGCGCGTTCGAGCGCGGCATACCCGTAGTGTCGGGCACCACCTCGTGGGGCACCGTCGACGAGCTGCGCCCCATGATTGAGAAGTATGACGCCACATTCTTCTGGACCTCCAACTTCAGTGTAGGCGTCAACATCTTCTTCGCCGTCAACCGCTANCTGGCGCGCATCATGAACAAGTTCGCCCAATACACCCCCTCGATGCTCGAAGTGCACCACGTCCACAAGCTCGACCATCCCAGCGGCACCGCCAAAACCCTCGCCGAGGAAATCATCAGCGAGAGCGACCGCATAGACCACTGGACCGAAGGCCCTGCTGCCGACGGCGCGCTCGTCATCGACCACCGTCGCGAAGGCGAAGTGCCCGGAACCCACATCATACGCTGGGACTCAGCCGTTGACACCATCACGCTGGAGCACGAGGCCAAGTCGCGCGAAGGTTTCGCCCTCGGTGCGGTCATAGCGGCGGAGTACACCAAAGGACGCCACGGCATCCTAACCATGGACCGGCTCATGGGCGACCTGCTAAAGTAACCAAGACTGACTTATGAATATAGAAAACAGCAACAGTCCGNCCCCCGAAAATAAATCAAAAGCTGCACAATTCGCAGCNAAAGCACGTGCGAGCCTCAAGGCCCGCACTTCGGGTATTAAGCCCACACGTTGGGTNCGCTTCGGCATCGTGGCCGCCCTCTGGACAGGGTTCTCACTGTGGGTAGGCTCATGGTGGCTCCTGCTCGTCCTGTTCCTNCTTTTCGACATCTACATCACGGGCTATATCCCCTTCACGTGGTGGAAGAAAAGCAAGAACAAGACCGTGCGCACCGTCATGGCCTGGGTCGACGCCATCGTTTATGCTCTCATCCTGGTGTATTTCGTATTCAATTTCATCGGACAGAACTACACCATCCCCTCGTCNTCGCTCGAAAAGACCCTTCTCACCGGCGACTATATCTTCGTCGACAAGATTACCTACGGACCGCGCGTGCCCATGACACCCGTCCACTTCCCGCTGGTCCACAACACTTTGCCCGTATTCAACTGCAACAGCTACCTTGAGTGGCCCAACGTCAAGTACCACCGTCTNAAAGGGTTGCGCAACGTTGAAGCAGGCGACATCGTGGTGTTCAACTTCCCCGCCGGCGACACCGTCATGACCAAGAGNCCCAATCCCGACTACTATCAGCTCGTGGAGATGCTCGGCTATGACGCCGTCAACAACAACGAGCGCGTGTTCGGCAAGAAAATCACCCGCCCCGTTGACCGTCGCGAGAACTACGTGAAGCGNGCNGTCGGACTCCCCGGCCAGCGCCTCAAGATTATCGACGGCGAGATATACATCGACGGCAAGAAGCAGGCCATGCCGCGCGACGCNCAGTTTGCCTACTACGTGGTGACCGATGGCAACCTCCTATCCGACAGCTATTTCGACNAACTCGAAATATCGCCCGACGACCGCATCCTGCTNCAGACCGAACCNGGCAGCGCNCCCGTCTACCGTCTGCCGCTCACTACCGANATGTATGCCAAGGTCAGCAGCAATCCNCACGTTGTGGAAGTGATACGCGAGCCTGCCGTCAACGACCANCTCGGCATCTTCCCCTTCGAGNTGTCGAAACGCGAAGGCTGGACNCGCTCCGACTACGGCGGCGACAACGGNATTCTCATCCCGAAGAAAGGNATGACCGTGAANCTCGACGAGGATAACTGGCTGCTCTACGAGCGCGCCATACGCGTGTATGANAACAANCCGTCGGCCCAATGGAAGGATGGCCGCGTGTATATCGACGGTCGCCCCGCCGACACCTACACGTTCAACATGGACTACTACTTCATGATGGGCGACAACCGCGACAACTCCCTCGACTCCCGCTACTGGGGCTTCGTGCCCGAGGACCACATCGTGGGCATTCCCCGCGGAGTCCTTATTTCATTTGATAAAGACAAGTCGATATTCGACGGTAAAATACGCTGGAACCGCGTGTTCCGCGACCCGAACCCCGACAAATGAACCGTTTCGGAAACAACAACATAACCGCCACGCTGCCGATAGCCCTCTTCGGCAGCGTNGATTATTATGCCACCATGGGAGCATGTGCCCGTGTGGTGATTGACGACACTCTCCGCTACGACAAGAGGCAGAAATCNACCCANCGNTTCACCGTGGTCGACACTCACGGCATCAAGAACCTCACCGTCCCCGTCAGCAAGCCCGACGGCGTCAAAGGCCCGCTGCGCTGGAGCGACATCGCGCTGTCGACCCACGGCATGTGGTGGCACGTAATAGAGGAAACCCTCGCCTCAGCCTACGGNCGCACNCCCTTCTTCGAGTTCTACATCGACCGCCTGCNCCGCTTCTTCGCNCCGACCACCGTCGATGAATACCGCGACGTAGCCACNCTCTGCCGCGAAAGCGACCGCGCCATCCGCGCCATCCTCAACCTCGACAACGAAATCACCTACGCCTCCCAATCCCCCCTCCTCNAAGCCCCCGCANCCCCTNCNCNCTCCGAAGCTCCTGNAAGNGCNNCCCCNNCCAAGNCCTGCGGCCCAAGAAGAGCACTGTGGTGAGGGCGTTCAGCCCGAGCCTCATGTTCCGGCCATTCATCCCGTGGAATACTACCAGGTAAGAGCCGATAAATTCGGCTTCATCCCCAATCTCTCCATCCTCGATCTCATCTTCAACATGGGCCCGGAAGCTCCCCTCATCCTCCACCGCATGGCCTCCCGATAAAGCCTTGCGCATCCCCCCGCAATGCCACAAAGCCTCGCGCATTTCCCTGCAATGCATAAAGCCTCGCGGATGCCCTCCCCCGCAAAGGCTGCATATAAAACTAAAAATCCGGCCTCGGTGAGGTCGGATTTACTTTTTAATAAATTGCTGCTGTGGTATTTATGTACCATTCAACAACACGTTTAATCATCTTTTTCATACTTAACAAACATTAAAACAATCCATTTTTACCTTTAACCCATTCAAGCGCTCAACCAAAAAATGCGCTTGATGTTCTTTATTGCCCTGCCGATTTCTCATCGGTCAGTTTATATATTGTGTGCTATTGAAAACGATGCAAAATTACTCATTTTTTAGAAAACGTGCAATAAAACTATGTTTTTTAACATAAAAATCGATAATATTAGTTAGCAAAAATTGAGTATATTTGTCTTTTGCAAGCATTATCAGCTATTTACGTTTGTAAATTTTAAAGCTATATTTGTTACATAAAGGTTACAGAGTTTGGAAAAGTTAATGCATTACGTGTGGGCCAACAGGCTGTTTCCTCAAAACAACCTCACGACAGTCGACGGAAAACGGCTGCAGGTCATTAACCCCGGCATCATAAACAACGGTGCCGGACCCGACTTCTTTAACGCCTCGGTAATCATTGACAACCAGACATGGGTAGGCAACGTGGAGATACACCTGCGGGCATCTGACTGGCACCGCCACAAGCACACCGACGACCCTGCCTATCAAACCGTTATACTTCACGTAGTGGAGACCGACGACCAGCCCATCTACCGCCCCAACGGCGAGGTGATACCGCAATTCGTGATGAAATGCCGCCCCGACCTCAACGCCAGTTTCCGCGCTCTCGCCGACTTCTCCGTCGACACCCTCCCCTGCTCCGCCGCAATAAAGGATATACCGTCAATCTACATGACCGACTGGGTGACCGCCCTCGGCTACGAACGCCTGCACGAGAAAGTGGAGCGCATAGAGAGCCTTGTCGCGTCCAACTCAGGCGACTGGAACGAAGCCGCCTACATCACGATAGCCCGCGCTCTCGGTTTCGGAACAAACTCCCAACCGTTTGAACGCCTCGCCCGCGCCACTCCGCTGCGCATAATGCGCCGCCATGCCGACAATCCGCTGATAGTGGAGGCGATACTGCTCGGACAGGCGGGACTTCTCGACGCTGCCCTGCGCATGGAGGGGTACTCACCGCGACTCGCTACTGAGTATCAATTCTTTGCCGCCAAATTCGGACTGCTGCCCCCTGCCGATATGGGTTGGAAATTCTCACGCATGCGGCCGCAAAATTTCCCCATACGCCGCATTTCATACCTCGGGGCACTGATATGCTCCTGCCGCGACTTCACATCGCGCCTGCTCGGCATAGAGCGCCTTGCCGACGCCTACGACATGCTCGCCGACGTGGCCCGCAACGGCACCGGCAACCACACGGGCGCACTCTCCAAATCGTCGCTCGACATACTGTGTATCAACGCAGTAATCCCGCTCGCCTACGCCTACGCCAACTATAACGGCAACTATACCCGCGCCCGCGAGATAGCCGAACTGCTCCACGAAATCAAGCCGGAGAGCAACCGTATCACCACCATGTTTGCCTCAGCCGGCATCAACATCCCATCGGCCTTCGTATCGCAGGCGATGGTGCAACTGCGCCGCGAATACTGCGAAAAACGCAAATGCCTATACTGCCGCATAGGTCACCGCCATCTCTCAGCCTGCTCGCTGCGCATGTAGGGAAACGGGGTTAATATCGGGGTCTTAGTCGGAAAGGGGTATCAGGATGCGGAATGTAGTGCCCACACCCGGTTCGGAGTTCAGGACGAAGATACGGCCGTGGTGGTACTGCTCCACGATGCGTTTGGCGAGGGTGAGGCCGAGACCCCAGCCGCGTTTCTTGGTGGTGTAACCGGGATTGAAGATGGTTTTCTGATGCTTGCGTGCTATGCCCTTGCCCGTGTCGGCCACGTCGACGCAGGCGTAGCGGTCGTCGGCAGTGGAGGTAATGGTGATAGAGCCGTCACCCTCCATGGCATCGACGGCATTCTTGATAAGGTTTTCGAGCACCCACTCTATGAGCGGACGCGATATTTGCACGGGGAGCATCTGACCGTCAGAGTCGTAGCGCAATTTTATGCGCGACGATATGCGCGTTGACATGTAGGAGGTAGCCGACGCCACGACCTTGCAGAGGTCGACCGGTTCGAGCGTGGGGCACGAGCCGATTTTGGAGAAACGCGATGCGATAGTTTCCAGTCGCGTCACGTCCTTATCCATTTCCCCTACAATCTCCGGGTCAATACCCTCGGCGCGAAGCAGTTCGAGCCACGCCATGAGCGAGGAGATGGGTGTGCCGAGCTGATGGGCGGTCTCCTTTGACAGGCCGACCCACACCTTGTTCTGCTCGGCCTTCTTCGACGATGACACGGCGAAGTAGACTACGGCAATAAATGCCAGCATCACAACAAGTTGCAGGTAGGGATAGAGACTCAGCCGCTTCAACATCGTCGAGTCCTCGTAGTAGAGATACTGCACTATGTCATCGCCTATGTTGATGGGGATTACATTTGACGAATTGCGCAGCGACTTGTATTTCTTTTCGAGATAAGAGCGGTTGGCCTCGGTGGTGACTATCGAGTTGATCGAGTCCACCGGGTCAGGGAGGTCGAAATTGCGATGGTCGAGGATATTCCCCTCATCGTCAACGAGAAGCACGGGGATAGTGTGGTTGCGCGTGATAATCGAGAGGAGGAACTCAATGTCGTCGGACGACTGCACGCCGTCACCGTCATTATCATTGTCGACCGACTCAAAGGCAATCGAGGCGATGCGCTGCGTGGCGTCGGCCCATATCTGCATGCGTTCGCGCTCCTGCGCGGCGAGCCCGTTGACTATGCCCGACGATACGTGCAGGAATATGATTACCACTATCGCCGTGATAACGAGGAATATAAATTTGAAATATGGTCGTAAGTCGTAAGAATTCATCAAAGCAGAACCGGATGGTAATCAGTTGTTATAAAAATCGTGGAGCATGAAGCGCGCCACCGAGTCGTCGTAGTTGGGACCGATGACTATGTCGGCACACTCCTTGACCTGCGGGTGGGCGTTAGCAACCGCCACAGCCACGTCGGCCATTTCAAGCATGGGTATATCGTTGAGATTGTCGCCGAAAGCCACTATGCGCGATGCGCCCGTCGATTGCTCCAGACGGCTTATAGCGTCGGCCTTTGACACTCCGGTGGCAAACACTTCGAGCAGCAGCACGTCGGGGGTGAAGATGTCGGGATAGCACGACACGGAGAAGCGGCCCGTGGCACGCAGCGCATCGGCCAGCGGGAGTATCACCTTGCGCGGCGCGGTGGAGAAGAGCAGCAGCACGTTGTCCTCTGCCTCGCGGCACATAGGCTCGAAGGTGAAGCGCTTGAGACGCAGATTGCGGCGCGGTACGTAGAAATCACGCTCCGGCTGCGTCATGTCGTGATGGTGATACACCACGAGCCGACCGTCGGCATCGAGGTGATACACAAAGGGGTGAACGCCCGCCTCGCCATAGAGCTGACGCAGCAGGTCCATATCGCCCGCAGGGATGTAGCGCACATCGTGATACGCCCCGGCGGCATGGTCGTAGAGCGCAGCGCCGGTGAGCACCACGAACGGCACAGTGGTAAACGTCCCCTCCATCAGAGGAACCACCGTGGCCGGCGTGCGCGCCGTGGCTACGGTGATGAGCGCGCCGTCGTGCGACAGGTCGGAGATGATGGCCGAACTGCGGTTGCTGACGTAGCTGCCGTTGTTGAGCAGCGTGCCGTCCATATCGGTTACGTAAAGCGTACGTTTTTTCATTGTGAGGGATATTGTCAGATGCCCAGCAGGTCGCGGGTTATATCGAGCGCCGACTTTATGTCGTCCTCGCTCACGATGCAGTCGATGGTGACATCACCTATGTTCTTGAGCAGGGTGAAGTTGATGTCGGCCGCCGTGAGATTTTTCTTGTCGTTGTGCATCAGCTGAAGCAGGCGGGGGTAATCGTCGCAGGAGAAGTGGAAACCTGCATACTCCTCCTTGACGTAGGCCGCGAAGCGGTGGAGCACATCGGAGGGGAACGACAGCTTCATGCACGAGAGCACGAGCTCGGTAACGAGACCGTAGGCTACGGCATAGCCGTGAGGTATGGGCGACTTGCGTTCGAGGGCAAGCGACTCGAAGGCATGGCCGGCAGTGTGGCCGAGGTTGAGAGCCTTGCGTATGTTCTTCTCCTCGGGGTCGGTGTCGACGATGTCCTTCTTTATCAGCACACTCTTCTGCAGCAGGTCGAGCATGGTGTCGGGGTCGATATCCTCGACGTGGCGGCCGAGCAGACTGTTGAACGTGTCGGCATCCTCCAGTAACCCGTGTTTCAGCATCTCGGCGTAGCCTGAGCGGAGTTCCTCAACGGTCAGGGTGTTGAAGAAGAGCGTGGACACGATGACCGTATCGGCCTGCGAGAACACGCCAATCTGATTTTTCAGACTGCCGAAGTTGATGCCTGTCTTGCCGCCAACGGAGGCATCGACGGCGCCGAGCAGAGTGGTGGGCACGTTGATGAAGCTGATGCCGCGCTTGAAGGTAGAGGCTGCGAAAGCGCCCATGTCGGTCACCACGCCGCCACCAACATTGATGAGCAGCGAATGGCGGGTAGCGCCCTCGTCGCCCAGGCGTTTCCATATAGCCTGCGTGGAGTCAAGATTCTTGTGCATGTCGCCGGCGCGGGTCACTATAAGCGTAGCGCCTGCAACGGTCTGCGACAAAGCCTGCAGACGCGGCAACACGAATGACTGGGTGTTGACGTCGACAAGCACAAATGTCTTCGACGGATTGAGCCTTGCGGCAATTGTATCGATGGCTTCACCTACGTTGTTGGTGAAAACGAGTTCCTGTGAGTTCATATCTATCTTATTTTTAATCGTTTATTTCCCCGCCAACGGTAATTGAGGGGCGAGGTCGGCGAGCGCCTGCATGGAGGGAAGCACAATGTCGGCACCCTCGTCGGCAAGAGCGCTCACGGGCACCGGTCCGGTGGTCAGTCCGAAGGTGAACGCACCCGACTGCGCTCCGGCCCTTACGCCGAGCGGCGCGTTCTCCACCACCATAGCCTCCGCCGCCGTGACGCCTGCGCGCTGCATGGCTTTGAGGTAGGGTTCGGGATCGGGCTTGCCATGCTCCACGTCGGCCGAGGTAATCATCAGTTCCGGCTTGAAGATACCGGGGAAGTCGCGCTCCAGGCGGTCGATGAGCGAACGCTGTCCCGACCCCGTCACGAGCACGCAGGTGACGCCCGCATCGCTGAGTGTCGTGAGCAACTGCGCTGCACCCAGCATAGGCTTCACCGGTGTCATCTCATTGAAATAAACAGTTTTACGGTGATAAAGTTCAGCTACCTCCTCGTCGGTGGCGTCGCGATGGAGGTATTCGCGGAAGAGGAGGTTGACGGTAGCTTTGCCCGTCATACCCTCGAACAGGTAGAAGCGGTTGCGGTCGGCCTCAATGCCGAGGTCACTTATCATCTTGTGCCACGCCAGGGTGTGATGGCCCATCGAGTCATAGAGGGTACCGTCCATGTCGATAAGCGCGGCGCGAAAACGCAGGGAGGAGGCCGAAGCGAGCCCCTTGCGCACGGCAAAACGCTGTAATGCCTGTTGCAGTTTATTTTCCGGAGTTTCCATTATTCTTATTTTCAATGCGTGAGAAGATTTCGGCGGCCACGGAGTCGGGCACCTCAATCAGTCCCTCCTTTATCATGACAGCGGAGTCGGCTGCGGAGATTGTCTCCTCAGCGGCGTTCATGTAGCTCGTGCCGGTGTCGCCCTTGATGCGCAGCGGGCCGAGACGCGCCGCACGCAGTCCGCGACGGAACGCGCCGTTGATTTCCGACAGCAGCGATATGCGCGTGTTGATGGCGATAGAATCGCGCTGCACCACCATGTTTTCCTTAAACTTGGCACCGCCGAGACGTATCTTCATCTTGTCGGGCATGCCTTTGAGATTGATGCCGAACTTAAACGGTATCGGCGATTTCAGCACGGCTATATGGTAGTCGAGATTGAAGTCGAGGTCGTTGTAACCCATCACACCCAGCTTGTAGCGGTCGATGTCGACTATGAAGGGGTAGAGATGGAGCACACCGTCGGATATTGTCATCTCCACGTTGAGATGGTCAATCATGTTGCGGTTCTTGTCCTTGAACATGAGCCAGCGCGAGAGCGAACGGAACGTGGAGTTGTCGAACACCACAAGGCTGTCGCCCGAGAACTGCATCGCGGCCTTGAGCGAAGCCAGGTCGAAATACATGTCGGGGGTGATGTCGGAGGTGACGGCCACCTGCGCGTTGACCACGCCCGAGAGGTAGTGCATAATCGGGGCTATGGAGTCGATGGCGGGTATCACTTGCGGCAGGCGGTCGATATGGAAGTTGCGCAGGTCCATTGCCATGCCGAGGTTTATCTTGTCGGCGGTAGGCGCGGAGTAGAGGGCCGACACGCTGATTTTGCCTACGTCGGTAGCCGCGCTCAGGTTATGGAGATTGGCCACGCCGTGATATATGAGCAACTGGCCGGCGAAGTCGTTGAACACCAGGTCGGAATAGATTACCTTGCGGGCGTGGATATTGAGATTGGCGTCGATGTTGACCGGTATGAGTATCGGGCCGGTCAGTGAGTCGGGCATAGTGTCGATATTCTCGATGTCGGCAGCTTCAGCCTTAGCCCATTCGTCAAGGAGTTCGTCGTCGTGCTCGTCGTCACGATGAGCGTTGGCCCCCGAAAGGGTGCGCACTATCTCATTGACATTGATGGAGTCGGAATTGATGTCGAAATCAATCTTCACCGCACCTGGACGGCGCACCGAAAGCGCCTGGCGGATATTGGAAATCAATCCGGTGACCCGGAAGTCGGAGTGACCGAAGCGGTAATTGAGATTGCGCAGCTCCACGGAGTCGGTGTTGAAGGTCACATCGAGGTCGTTGAACTGATTGCGCAGTCGCAGGCGGGGCATGCGCATGTTGCCGCGCGCAGCCTGCAATGTGCCGTTGATATTCCAGCGGCGCAGTATCGAGCGGAAGGAGTTGTCGATGTTGAAGTCGATTACATCCACACCTATCGAGTCGAGCTGTTCGGCGGTAAGACGCATCATGCGGCCCTGCAGCGAGTTGGCCATGGAGTCGGTCATCGACATCTCGCGCAGTGCGGAGCCGTCGGCTTCGCCGGCGCCGCGCAGAGGCTGTATCCCCTTGCGTCGCGGACGCAGATTGGCGTTGATGTCAAATTTCGTACCTGTCAGTGTGGCAATGTATTGCGGTTGAGCGAGGCGCATGCGTCCGGCGCTGAAGCGGAGCATCAGTTTGGGCACGCGCTCCTCCCCTTTGAATCGCTGCAGCGAGGCGAAACCGCTTATGTCGCGCATGCGCATTCTCACGGAGTCGTCGGGTGCATACAGGAACAAATCGGCCACGTGGAGCGCTCCGCCAAAGGGATTTATCTTGGTGGTATCGGCCGAGGCGGCTTTGTTGGTAGTGCCGAATCCGGCGCGCAACCCTTTCAGGCGTGACTCCATGCCATGGTCAAACATGGCGGCGGTGTCGACCGTCACCTTCACCACGAGCAGTGAGTCGGCGCGCACGCCGTCAGCGGTGTAGCTCATGTCGGTGCCGAATGTCAGCGTGGCCAGGCGGGAGTAAACGCGTGTCAGCGTGTCGGTTGACTCGTAGTTGACATTGCGCAGATTCATATTACCGCTGAGTACGGCCTTGTGGAAGCCTTCGGCTGTCAGGTCGGAGAGGCGGAAGTTGAACTTAGTGTCGGCGTCGAGATGGCCCGTCAACCGGCCTCCGAGCTGCTTCTTGAGTATCGGAGGGAGAGCGGCGAAGTCGATGTCGCCGCGGAACGAGCCTTTGAGCAATGGGTCGTCAAGTAGCGAAGTAGCTGTGCCCGAAAGCTTTATGTCGACAGCCTTGCCGTCAATGTCGAGGTGCTCGATGCTTACGGTCGAACGGTTGAGATCATCGCCGTTGACCTCGGCCTTGATTTCGGCCGACAGATGGCGGAAATCGATTGTGCGGAAATTGAAATGGCAGTCGGGAATACTCAGCGTGGCTTCCATCCATGGGAAGGTGATGGAGTCGGTGATGATGTAGGGTCGGAGCAGCCGGGCCGATAGGTTGGCCGACATGTCGGTGTCGAGCGTGGCAAGATTGCTGCGCAGCGGCTCGGGCAGATGCTCTATGAGGTTGGTGGGACGGATATTGCGCAGGTCAACGTCAAGACGGTCAACTTTCAGATTGTCAGACACGTCGACCGACGTTGAGAGCGTCATGTCAATATCATCCTCGAGGGTGAAGTGGAGGTCGTCGATATTGAAGAGCGAGGGGTGCTCGGCCGACCAGTTGATTTTGCCGTCGAGCGAGAAGCGCATCGTCTCGTAGGCCACGTCGTCGAGCAGCGGGGTCTGCACGCGTGTGGTCATCTCAAGTTTGTACTGCGGCGCGTCGCTACCCTCCAGAGTGATGGTGCGCAGGTTGACCGAGACGTCGACACTGTCGGGCAGCGAACGGTAGCGCATCGGCAGCGCATCGGTGATGGCGAAGCGGTTGATGGTGACTTCGGGCATCGGGGTCGACGTGGTGTCGGGCGCCGAAGCGGGGAATATATTGAAGTTTGACACCGTGTCGTTGACCTGTATAAGGTTGATACGCGGGCGGTTAAGCTCCACGTCGTAGACCGTTATCCTGCCGCCGGCAAGGTGAAGGAGGTTGATACCGCCGCTGAAGTGGCCCACCGACATGAGCGAGTCGGCATCGACGGGAAGCGCAGCGCGCTCGGCGTCACTGAGTCCGTCGAGCGAACGGCTCACAACCTCGAGGTAGTCGATTTCGATTTTGATTTTGGGGAAGGAGCTCCAGAAGGTAAGTTCGGCGCGCCCTACGGTGACATCGGCATTGAGCACACGCGAGGCCACGCGCCCTATGATGGGCGTAAGTTGGTCGGGCGACAGCACCCACACCACGGCCGAGCATATTATGACTGCTGCCACGGCGAGCGACAGAGCGGTCCATCCCAGTCCGCGCAGCCATCGCAGCCACCACGGCCTGCGTGGACGCAGGCCTCGCTGCTTCGGGTCGCGCTCAGGCGCGGCATCATCCGCAACAGCGGTTGATTCCGTCACTATATTGTTGTCATTCAATTCTTTTTCCTCCATATCCCTTAAATAGACATCCCTTAAATAAACAGTTGAAATATATGAGGTCAGCCCGGTCGCGCCGTGATGTGGAAGCACGCCTGCTTACGCTCATATTTTATATAACAACGGCCACGGCGTTTTAGGTCATTCAAAACTTCGCCAAGCAGATTTTTAAGGTCCTCCTGGGTGCGTGGCATCGAGTCGTTGAGACACATGAACTGCGCGTATGATATGTCGAAGGTGGTGCCGAAAAGGTGGGTGGAGGTCTCGACGGCGTTGCGGTTGTGGCGTCGCAGCGACTTTACGGTGGTGGGGGTGCGCAGCACCGAGGTGACTTTCAGCTTGTAGGCGCCGCCGCCGCGGGCTTCGAGGGAGTCGTTGAAGCTGCGGCCAATGTCGTGGAGCAGCTGCGCGGCCTCGGGCACGAGGTAGGGCATGGAGTGAGTGAGGTTATCGACGACGAAGTCGGGGTTTGACTCAATCTTGACCAGCGGGCGCGATGCGTGCCACGCTTTGGCGGGAGTATCTACCGGGCTGATACCGAGCGCTCTTGCCGCCTCGAGATGCAGGTAGTTGGAGTCGTTGAACACCCGGCCGAGCGTGCCTCCGAGGTAGTTTATATGCATCTTCCTCCCTCCCGACGGCATAGTGTCGAGGTGCCAGTCGTAGGGATTCTTGAGCGGACTGTTTGGGCGGAGTATTTCGCTGAGTTCAGCCAGCTCGATGTCACGCGCCGAGTCGGTGTCGGCGGCTGTCGGCTCTTTGTCGCCTCCTGAGCATGAGCCAAGCGCGAGAAGAGCGGTTAATATGCAGGGTAAGAGCGCTTTCATCGTCCTTCAAGCGCATTAAAGAGGTTATGGCAACCCTCGTCGAGGAGGTCAAGCACGAGTTCGAAGCCCTCAGCACCCTCGTAGTAGGGGTCGGGGACATAGTCGTAGCGGGTCGACGGATTGAAAAACTCGCTCATGGCCACTATCTTATACTCGGCTTCAGGACTCGGCGCAATGTCGTGCAGGTCGCTGACATTGGAGCTATCCATGCCGATGATGATGTCGAAGTCATCGAAATCGGACGCGGTGACCTGGCGGCAACGGTGGTCGAATTCAAGTCCGCGACGTCGGCCATGAACACGCATGCGATGGTCGGGGAGCTGGCCTATGTGGTAACGGCCCGTGCCTGCAGAGTCTATCTCTATATCCGACACGCCCTCTTCCGCCACGATAGCGTGCATGATACCGTCGGCAGCCGGCGACCGGCATATATTACCGAGGCACACGAAAAGCACCCGTTTTTTATCTTTACTCTTCAAGGAGTCAATCAACTCCGCGGTCTTGTGGTTTAATCTGTTGCTTGCCATCATATTCCGTCAAAAAGGATTGCAATGCAAATTTAATGAAAAAAATCAATAAATAGGAGGGTGAGCGGTAATTAAAAGAAGGGTGAGCGGCAATTAAAAAATAAGAGGGTGAACCGTTTAGTTGCGGTTCACCCTCTTGTTATGGTCGGGTTGCTGACTGATTATTTCACTGTCACTTTGGCTACGTTGTTGCCCAAGCGTATGATATAGAGTCCGGCAGGGAGGCTGACTGTTACGTCGCCAGCCACAGTCACGCTGCTGATGAGACGGCCGTCGACTGTGTAGATGCGGGCCTCGGCAGCGGCAGCCGATGTGAGTTTCACACCGCCGTTTACCGCGCTCACTGTCATATCGCCGTCGAGAGTAACGTCGGCGATGCCGGTAGTCGACATGCTGATTGTTGCGGCGAAGGGCACCTCATTGTCAGTGAGTTGGAGCAGATACTGACCGGGGGTGGTGATGTGGTAGCCGTTGATACCCCACAGGTAGATGTACATATCGTTTTCCTCGTCGTAATCGAGGTCGAGAACTTCGGTACGGGCAAGAGGTTGCTCGATGTTGTCGGGGCTGAAGAGCGCGATGTTGAACACGCCGCCCGAGTTGCCTTTGAGGGTGAAGTAGCCGGTGGGGAGGGTGATACCGTACCATATTGCATCGGCCTCGTAGTTGACCACACGGTCGAAGTCATATCGGCCAGAGACGCCGTCGAATGGTATCTCGATGGGCAGTTCGGCCACCTCGCCTGCAATCGGGTCGCGGACGATGCACTTGATCCACTGATCGTCAGATGCAACGAGGGTGCGCACCTTGATGAGATACTGCGAGCCCTCGGTGGTGTCCATTATCTTCTCGGTGAATGTGCCGAGGTCGTAATCGGGACGCAGCTGGGCTATGCGGTTGTCGGGGTCGGCGGGATCATAGATTTGCACATAGGTGTAATCCTGATGGTCGACGGTCTGCTGGAAGGGTATGTTGGTGCTTATCACGAGTTTGCCGTCGCGGGGCGCGGTGTAGCTGTACCAGTACACTGCGGGCTCGGCCGGTATAACGGTTGTCTCGGAGGTGATTACGAGAGGATTGGTCGGGGCTTCGCCGGGGAGTGCGGTAAGCTCGGAGATAGTGAAACGTATCTCACCCTCCGAGGTGAAGATAATAAGGTAGCCGCGGCCTTTCTGCGAGGCCACGCGATAGGAGCCGTCGCCGTTGTCAATGATGTCACATGCCTGCATGTAGGGGTCACTCTCGGTGGGCATCATGCTGACTGAGGGGGTGTTGAGACCTTCACCGGGCTTGATGACGATCCAGCCGTCGACGGTAGCGTCATAGCGGAAGTAGACGGTCTTGCCGCCATCGGCCACGTTCTCACCCTCCCGGGCTATAATAGGATTGTCGTAGCTCTCGCCGGGAGCGGGTGCCACGAACTCAAGGTTGAAGGCGAGGGGTGCGTCGTCGGCGAGCACGCTCCACACTACGGTGTATTCACGGCCTGCCGCGGCTTTATAGTCAATCGATGTGCCGGTGGCGAGCGATGAGTATTTATTGTCGGCATAGTAGAGCGACGCTGTGCTCTTGGAGTCGGGCGATACGGGGGTTATCTTCACAATGTTACGTCCGTCGGTTGGAACGGTGAAGGTGTAGTAGAACTTACCGGGAGCGGCGGGGAGCACGGTCTCGCCTTCCGATATTGCCACGCCGGGGAACACGTCGTAGGCCTCGGAGGTAAACTTGACGTCAAAATGCTGGTCGGCCACGGCGTCAGTGTCGCGTGTCAGCACGAGGTAATACTGTGATGTGTAGGCCGATACCTCAACGCGAATGCTGATTTTATCCTTTGAGTCGGCATTGAAGTAGGTGAAGCTGCTGCCGAACTGCGCCATGCCGTCGAAGGCTTCGTCGCCTGTAATCTGCAGCATTGCCGCTGCGGGGTCGTTGGTTATCTGATAGTAATATTTACCTGCTTCCTTAGGGAAGAGACCTTTTGAACCGTTTTCGAGGATATAGGGCATATAGGGCGACTGTCCCTCCTTGACCTCGCTGAACTCAAACGCGCAGAGCGGCGAGCTGTAGGCAGTCAGTATGAAATAGTAGGTCTTGCCTGCCTCAACCGAGAGCGCTCCGCTGTAACCGCCGTTGTCATAGGAGGTTGTTACGCTTTCAAAGGTTCCGTTCTCCGATTCGGAGCAGGTCAGGTTGATGTAGGCGTTAAATTTCATTTCGAGCAGACCGTCCTCGGGCGCGGTGTAGCGCAGGTAGGCAGGGAGGCTCATGGTGATGGGCACGTAGGTGAAGCGGTCGATGGGCTCGATGGCTGTAGCCCAGCTGCTTCCGTCGGGGAAAGCGCAGTCATACTGACCGAAGGTGAATGATGAAGCACCGGCAGCCCAGCCTTTTGTCACCTCTATGGAGTATTCGACGCCGGCCTTGGCCTGCACGTAGGTGGTGCCGTTGAAGGTCTCGNTGTANAACTCGCCCGTGGGCTGAATCTGGAAACCGTAGATGAATACGTTGTTGANGTCGGAGAACGTAAGCATACGGTCNACATCGGGGGTGTAGCTGTAGAACATCGAACTTCCGCTTCCGAAATCGACGGTGTAGTTACCGTCGGTCAACGGAATAGGGTCGCTCTGGGTACCTGTGGCAGCCCGGGAACTGATGGCTGCAAGCGCCGCAGCCGCAAAGAGTAAAATTTTTTTCATATATNAGTTAAATGAATGATTGGAANCATATCATGACGGAGCATANGNACTCCGCAGCAGTCAAGAGNATGNCTCATTTGATTTAAATATGTCTCNTTTGATTTAAAANTGAACATACCCTAAATTACCTTAGAAACTTTATTCAGTGCAAAATTAGCTATATTNGTATTCTCAGCCAAATTTTTTGANATATTAAAAAAGCGCGGCGGGGCGNTGGCCCTGTCGCGCTCTGGTGGGATTTATTTTGGGTAAGGATTATTTCTTGAGGAGGTTGTTGGCGGCNTCCTTNACATCTTCAACCGCCTTTGAGCCTGCATCCTTAACGCTATTTACGGCACTTGCACCGGCGTTNTTAACGTCCTGCACAGCATTGTTTGTGGCAGTCTTTGCACCGTCGACAGCTGCGGCTGCNTTATCCTTGGCNCCGTCAACTATTTCAGTGGTTTTATCTTTGGCGCTGTCATATACGTCAGATGCTTTGTCCTTGGCTTCATCAACGAGTGATGCAGCTTTGTCCTTGGCGTCGTCATATACGTCGGCGGCTTTATCCTTGAGGCTTTCGCTATCGCTATTGAGTTTTGCGGTGACTTCGTCGACTGTGCCGAGTACCTGGCCCTGAGCATCAACAACTTTGCCTTCAACTACAGTGCCGATNACATCACCGTTGGAAGTGACTACCTTATCACCTTCCACCTTTACTGCGACTGTTGAGTCAGCAGCATCACCATTTTCTGAANTGTTACCTTTTGAGCAACCTACAAGAGCTACAGCGCAGAAGATTGCTGCGCAAGTAAAAAACTTTTTCATAATTTAGTTTTTCGTAATATTTTGTTATTAATTGAATTGGTCAGACCGCTGTCTTGGATGTCACTGACACACTTATGTCAGTCGCACTTTTATTACAACACGACCTCTTGCAGNATTGTTCACAATTATTTTGATTTTTTTTTAGNGNCGCCNTGTGGCGGGGCTGCTACAGTTGGCCTTGCTCTATGAGGGTGGCTATGCGCTCTATGGTGGCGTCCTCCTTGTTTTTGTCGGGGCGGTAACCGTTGTTGATGTTGACGCCGAAGAGCTTGCCGAAGCCGTGGTAGAAGAGGGCGCGGGTGGTGCCGAGGAAGGCNTTGAGGATGTCGTAGCCGCTCTGGTTGGTCTCGCGGCCTATCAGCTTCACGAGGATTTTGGCCTGCCCTTTGGTNAACTGTTTAAGCGCGGGCTTGTACTGGTTGAACACCTCCCCCTCCATCTCCTTGAGATACTTGGAGCGCTCCTTCTCGGTNTCGAAAGTCTGGAGATATTCGTAGGTTTCGGTGAGGGTTTCGGATATAAGTTTGGCGTAAGGGAGGGCCTTGCGCACGTCGCGTACCGTGCGCCAGTAAAATTCCTCCTCCTTCTTGTTCTTGAATTTCAACGGGGGATACACNTCGATGTCGTTGAACACGAGCATCATCACCGTGTCGCCGTCGATAACNGGGTAATACTTGCCGCGGAACACTCGCTGACGCACGCGTNTGAGCGCCGCGTCGTCGAGTCCGTCGGGCTCTTGCGCCGCGCAGTAACCCGTTACCGCTGCCGTTGTGCCGATAATCAGGGCTGTCAATATTTTAACGAACCCTTTCATTGTGTCATTTCATATTATATATCGAGGCCCGCNGTGAGCGGGCCATCGTTTGCTGCGGTCATTTCGCGGCGTGCGGCACGGGGGGATAGTCGAGCGTGTAGTGCAGTCCGCGTGACTCCTTGCGCTCTTTGGCCTGGCGCATTATGAGGTAGCCCACGTTGATGATGTTGCGCAACTCGCATATCTCGCGCGAGGCNTTGGAGCATTTGAAGAGCTTCTCGGTCTCCTCGTAGAGGATGTCGAGNCGNTTCCAGGCGCGGTCGAGGCGCAGGTCGGAGCGTACTATACCAACGTATGTGCCCATGATTTGGTTTACCTCCTTGATGCTCTGTGTGATGAGTACCATCTCCTCGGGGTGGCGCGTACCCTCGTCGTTCCATTGGGGCACGTCGGTGCGCAGCGAGTAGTGGCCTATCATCTGCGAGGCGTGGCGGGCTGCCGCGTCGGCATACACCACGGCTTCGATAAGCGAGTTGGAGGCGAGGCGGTTGCCGCCGTGAAGCCCCGTGCAGGAACATTCNCCCACTGCGTAGAGGCGCTTGATTGACGACTCGCCGTTGCTGTCGACCTTGATGCCGCCGCACAGATAGTGGGCCGCGGGGGCTACGGGTATGTAGTCCTTGGTTATGTCGATGCCGAGCGANAGACACTTGCGGTAGATGTTGGGGAAGTGGCGGCGGGTCTCCTCGGGGTCNTTGTGGGTGACGTCGAGATACACGTGGTCGTCGCCGTTCTGCTTCATCTCGGAGTCNATGGCGCGGGCCACAATGTCGCGCGGAGCNAGCGACAGGCGCGGGTCATACTTATGCATGAACTCCTCTCCTTTGAGGTTGCGGAGCACGGCGCCGTAGCCGCGCATGGCCTCGGTGATAAGGAACGAGGGGCGGTCGCCGGGATGATAGAGCGCCGTGGGGTGGAACTGNATGAANTCCATATCCTTGACGGTGCCTTTGGCGCGATAGACCATCGCTATGCCGTCGCCGGTGGCAACGAGGGGATTGGTCGTGGTCTGGTACACCGCTCCCACGCCGCCGGTAGCCATCAGTGTCACCTTNGCGAGGAAGGTGTCGACGACCGACGTCTCCTCATTGAGCACATAGGCGCCNTAGCAGGTGATGTCGGGGGTGCGACGGGTCACAATCTTGCCGAGGTGGTGCTGGGTGATGATTTCGATGGCGAAGTGGTGCTCGAAGATGTCGATGTTGGGATGCTCGCGCACTCGCTGTATAAGGCTCTGCTGTATCTCGTAGCCGGTGTTGTCGGCGTGGTGGAGAATGCGGAACTCGCTGTGGCCACCCTCGCGGTGGAGGTCGAAGCTGCCGTCGTCGCGGCGGTCGAAGTCAACGCCCCAGCGCAGCAGTTCGCGTATCTGTTCGGGAGCGCCCTCCACTACCTTTCTCACGGCCTCGGGGTCGCTGAGATAGTCGCCGGCTATCATCGTGTCCTCGATATGCTTTTCAAAGTTGTCAACCTCAAGATTGGTGACCGAAGCCACACCACCCTGTGCAAGAGCCGTATTGGCCTCGTCGAGAGTGGTCTTGCATATAAGGGCCACACGCGCGGTCTCGGCTACTTTGAGAGCGAAGCTCATACCTGCTATGCCTCCGCCTATTACCAGATAATCATATTCGTATGTCATGGCTATGTATTTGCAAGCAAAATTAGTATAATTAATTTATAATTCATAAAAGATATTCCACAATTTTATATCCCGGCAACACCTTTCCCCAAGCAGGCAGCCGCAGGAGAGTGCAAAGCGGCAGGAGAGGCAATACTATAGTATAGGATGAAGTAAAGGACGAGTCGGACCAGTCAGACCAGTCGGACCAGTCGGACAGGTCGGAACTCCCCGACAAATAGGGCCGCTAAGACCGACAGGGCTTCTCCGACTCGTCCGACCTGTCCGACTGGTCCGACTGGTCCGACTGGTCCGACTCGTCCTCCCCGACCTGTCCTCCCCGACCTGTCCTCCCCGCCTCCCCGGCCATTGACCGATTTATATCCTTATTCCCGCCATTATAGAATCCATCCCGCAGAAAATAAAAAATATGAGCGGAAATCAGGAAAATTTCCGCAAATGTTTCAAAAAATTCCCCATCTCTTACTGACGTAATCGTTGCATACGCCGCCCGGAATATGACGTTTTTGTCGGAAAATTTGGCGTAATGCTCATTGCAAATAGCGCCCCGCGTGCCTACCTTTGCAATGTCGCTATTCGGCTCAACGCCTTAATATATACACGTTTACAGAGCCGAAAAGCCGCCATGACCAATCGAAAAACTTTTTCTATATAATATATAGTAACTTCTTCTATAATACATAGTAACCTCAACAAATAATATATAGTAACTTTTTCATAGACGCGCCGCCCTGTCGGCACATATATAGTAACTTTAACTCTCAACTATAATAACTTTAACCTGATTTATTAACTTTCACCTGACGTTTATTACATGAAAAATTTTACCAAATCACTCATGGTTCTTGCAGCGGCTTCGACCGCTATCAACGCAGGCGCACAGGCTACATGGACTGTTGACCCCGCAAGTAAAGACTTCTTCCGCTCGGAACGTTCAGCTCCCGTCGTTGCCGACTTCAACAACGACGACCGCCTCGACATCTACGACTCCGGCAACGGCAAGATTGAAAAATTCGGCAACGTGCAAGGCTTCTGGTTCCAGCTCACCTCGTCGATGTATTACAACAACGGCGACGGCACATGGACCATCGACGGCATCGACTCCGCTCCCACCGGCAACCTGAAAGCCGACGGCGAAACCGAAGAATGGACCTACACCGTGCCCAAACACAATATCGCTCCCGCCCGCTTCGGCCACAACGCTACCATCGACTTCAACAACGACGGCCTCATTGACCTCCTCATCGTGGGCGAGATGCACGGCGACGACCAGATGCACTGGTACGATGCCAACGACCGCAAGATATGGCATAGCGGCGACGGCGCCCCCAACGGCGAGGGCTGGTGGACTATAATGCTCTACAAAAACCTCGGCGACGGCCGCTTCGAACGCGTCGACGACTGCAACCTCCCCATCTTCTACGCCGACGACTGCAAGGGCCAAAGCTCATTCATGCGCTCCGTGGCATGGGGCGACTATGACCGTGACGGCTATATCGACTTCGCTTTCTCCGGCATAATACCCGAAACCCAGCCCGGCGAACCCTCACGCATGGCTCAGCTCTGGCGCAATATCGACGGCACCGGCAAGTTCGAGCAGATGAACATTGCCGAGACCCGCGGCGGCTCATGGACCAACGGCGACAAGGATGCCGGAATCGCCCCCCGCGAACTCGACGGATGGTTCCTCCTCCTCTCGGGTCAGGTAACGATGGTCGATGTCAACAACGACGGCTGGCTCGACCTCATGTTTGAAGGATGGGCCGACCAGGTAGGCGACAACGCCTATATCAACGGTTCCAACGCCCGCCTCTACCTCAATCAGGAGGGTAAGAAATTTATCGACGGCACCGACCCCGCCGGCAATCTCGCCGGCACGCGCAGCGGCTCTTCGGTGTTCACCGACATTGACGGCGACGGCTACCTCGACTACGTGACTTCGGGCTACTACGACCGCGCCGGCTACAAAGCCTTCGTCCACTACAACACCGGCGACCCCGAAAACCCCTACGACAATTTCATCGACATGGCCGAATACGGCCTCCCTGCCGGCGAGCGCTACCGCGTCCACGCCCGTGACTTCGACAACGACGGCTACGTCGACTTCTTCTACGACGGCGACGAGGGCGAACACAAAATCTACAGCTGCTTCGGCGGCCAGAACTACGAGGGCTACTCCAACGACCCCGTTATATTCCTCTACGGCGACGCCCGCAACTCGGTGGCCGGTCTCGGCGACTTCAACGGCGACGGTCTCACCGACTTCTACCGCACCGGCTGGAACTGGATTCAGGAAAACTTCAACGGCATGAACCTCATCGAAATGTTCGGCCAGGGCGAAACATGGATTCACAACCACATGCTCGTCATGAACACCACCGACACAGAGGTCATAGCTCCCGAAGCGCCTCAGGGCATCGAGACTTCATTTGACGCAGAGACCAAGACCGTGACCGTGAAATGGAATGACACCGACGAACCCGGCATCGGCTACAACGTGGTGATGGTGACCCCCTCGGGTAAAGTCATCTCCAACATCCCCGTCAACCCCGTGACAGGTTTCGTCAAAGTGGCCGACAACAAGCAGGTCACCGTGCGACCCGGCGTGCAGGAATACACTCTCCCCTGCAACGAAATCGGCAACTACAAACTCGGCGTGCAGGCCGTAAGCCTCCTCAACGAGAAGTCATCGCCCATCAGCTGGGGTAAGGAAGTCAGCGGCGCGGGCTTAATCGTCAACGATGCCGCCGCCACAGTCAAAGTGACCGTCAACGGCAACGCCGTGACCGTCAACGCCGACACTGACTCCGAAGTAAAAATCACTGACATGATGGGCCGCACCGTAGCAACCGGTGTCACCAACCACCCCGTCAGCGTCGAGGCCAACGGCGTGTTCATCGTCACCGCAGCCGGTCAGTCAGTCAAAGTAGTGAAGTAATAATGTGAATATATAGAACTGAATTAGTTAAATTGTTAATTAGTTAAATTATTAATAAGGTTAGACATGACAGGAATGCCTGCTTCGGCAGGTGATTAAAGGGTGGAAGAGACTGTGTCGGCTGACACGGTCTCTTCATTTTTCCCCGAAACCCGCTGCAGCAGCCCCTTTGAGCAATTTTAACACCCCGCTGCTTGCTAATTTGAAACCGTTTTTATATTTTTGCATTAAAGAGAGCATATTTTTGCAATCAGGCTCCTCTGGAGCATTTATTTCAAATTATGCAGCAAATGTTGCATTACATTTTATATAGATTCACGATTTTTGCAAAAAGGATTTTTTAACCTAATCATTATAACATGAAGAATTTTACTAAAAACGCAATGCTCGTTGCAGCTGCTGCAACAGCACTCACTGCCAGCGCTGACGCCACCTGGCAGATCTATCCCCAATCCGCAGACTTTATCGGAGTACAGGGTGGACGTGGTATCATGGCCGACTTCACCAACAACGGTCACCTCGACATCTATTATTCAGGTAACTCTTGGCACAGCACCTATGACCACAAAGGTCTCTGGTCATGGCAGTGTTCTTCCGGCATGATTATCAACAACGGCGATGGAACCTACTCTGAGGATAGAATTACAACAGCCCCCAACGGTACATTTGACGAAAATGACCTTGACGACGAAGGCAACCCCAAAGAATGGTGGAGCTACATCGAACCCAAGCACGGTATCGCTCCCACAAAATGGGCTCACTACGCTACTGTCGACTTCAACAACGACGGCCTCGTTGACCTCCTCGTGTCAGGTATCGCCAACGGCGACGACTACGCCGGTTTCCGTGACAAAATCCCCCAGAACGGTCGCCTCGACCTCGGTGACAACAAGTGGGCGGTAACCGTTCTTTATAAGAATGTAGGCGACGGCCGCTTCGAAGTAGTTGAAAACTGCAACCTCCCCATCGTTGTAGCCGACGATAACAATGGCGAGAGCATGTTCATGAAAACTGTAGCATGGGGTGACTATGATCACGACGGCTATGTTGACTTCGCATTCTCAGGCCTCAAGAAGGATAACGAACCCGGCGAACCCGGCCGTGTAGCCCAGCTCTGGCGCAATATCGACGGTACCGGTCAGTTCGAGCAGATGAATATCGCCGAAACCTGGGGTGGCACATGGACCAACGCCGTTACCGAGGGCGAAGGTGACGAAAAAGTTGAAGTTATCCCCTCACGCGAGCTCGAAGGCTGGTTCCTCCTCCTCTCAGGCAACGTTACTATGGCCGACATCAACAACGACGGCTGGCTCGACCTCGTGTTCGACGGCTGGTGCGATAAAGTTAGCGACGGCATCTACGAAGGCGGTTCCAACGGCCGCGTTTACCTCAACCAGGAAGGCAAGAAATTTATCGACGTAACCGACCGCACAGGTGCTTTCTACCTTACCCGCGGCGGCAACACTCAGTTGGCCGACTTCGACGGCGACGGCTACCTCGACCTTATCAACGCCGGCTACGGTGACCACAATCTCGGCTGGAAGACTCTCCTCTTCTACAACAACAACAGCATGGGTGATATTAACCCCGAGGAGACTTTCGACTATGGCAACCCTATGGGTTCTGCCGGTCTGCCCGACGAAGAGACTATGTCTCTCGTAGTCCGCGACTTCGACGGTGACGATGTCCTCGATATCCTCTACGTAGGCAAGCAGGACGGCGCTGTCTACTATGGTGACTTCAGCGGCAACTTCAACCGCTCCGCCAACTTCGCAATCCGCGGCTTCGACGCCAGAGATGGCCACGAATGTTTCGGTGACCTTACCGGCAACGGTCTCGTTGACCGCTTCCAGACCGGTTACAGCTGGCTCCACGACAACGCTGAGATGGACGGTGTAGACTACCGCGGAATGCTCAACGGCGGTGGCGACTGGGCTTGGGCTCGCTGGCTCTGGCACAACACTACCGATATTGAAATCGAAGCTCCCGACACTCCCGCCAACGTAACTGCTGCTATCGATGAAGAAGCTAAAACCATCACTGTTAAATGGGAAGACGCCGACAACCTCAACTGCGCTTACAACGTCGTTGTAGTGACTCCCTCAGGCAAAGTCATCGCCAACCTCCCCGTTGACCCCGTGACCGGCTTCATCAAAGTAGCTGAGAACAAAAACATCGCAATCCGTCCCTACGTTAATGAATACACCCTCCCCTACAATGAAGCAGGTCTCTACAAAGTCGGTGTTCAGACTGTAAGCCTCAACAACGAAAAGGCTTCAGCTATCAACTGGGCTCCCGAACTCAGCGGCGTAGGCACTATCACAAGCGACATCGCCAACACTACTGTCAAAGTTACCGTCAACGGCAACACTATCGTAGCCAACGCCGACGCTAACGCTGACGTCAAAGTAGTAGACATGATGGGCCGCACCATCGCAACCGGTGTCACCAACACCCCCATCAACGTTGAAGCCAACGGCGTACTCATCGTAACTGCCGCCGGCCAGTCAGTAAAAGTAGTGAAATAATCACCTTTCACACAACAATACCCCGCAGGGCTGTGACGGAGACCGTCACAGCCCTGCCTGCATTATGGAGAATCGTGGCGCAACGTGGTGGGGCCGTCCCCGGCCGCACACAAAAACACACAAAAAACAAACCACAAAAACCCCGAAGTATCAACAAAGCCTCTAAGGTGCGGCCGAGGACGGCCCCACCACGTTGCGCCATGTGGCGGGGGTCTCCTGACCCGCGCTCAATACCAGTGCTCGCTCAATTCCCACGCCTGATTGAGATAAATGAGCGCGGGTCAGGAGACCCCCGCCACATACCCCGCCACACTCCCCCCGCCTAATTATGAATTGTGAATTGTGAATTATGAATTGACCTAATTTTTTGCATCGTAGCAAAAAAATTGGTAAATTTGTCGATTGACACTACAATCGCTTTGTTGTAGGCTACTTTTTACTTGACATTACAAATTAACTGATTTATACCGCTTATGGGTATTGCCAACACTGCCCCCGCCACCGGGGTTAACACCGAGCGACCGCTTTACGGTTACCGGACTTACAATATCATAAACAATGCCGCGGGCTGGATATGCTTCCTCATTGCCGCCGTCACCTACATGCTGACGCTCGAACCCACGGCCAGTTTCTGGGATTGCCCCGAATTCATATCGCAGGGCGCCAAACTTGAAGTGGGCCACCCGCCGGGCAACCCTATCTTCATCCTCGCCGCCCGCTTCTTCATCAACTTCGCCGGTGGCAACGTGTCACACTATGCCATCGCCGTCAACGCCATGTCGGGATTGCTCAGTGCAGCCACCATACTGCTGCTGTTCTGGACAATAACCCACCTTGTGCGCCGACTTATGGTAGGGCGTTCGCAGCAGGCGCTTACGCTCTCGCAACTGCTCACCGTGATGGGCGCCGGAGTGTGCGGCGCGCTCGTCTACACCTGGAGCGACACCTTCTGGTTCTCAGCCGTCGAGGGTGAGGTCTACGCCTTCTCCTCATTCTGTACCGCCCTGGTATTCTGGCTAATACTCAAGTGGGACAATCGCGCCGACGAGCCCCACGCCGACCGTTACCTCATCCTCGTGGCCTACGTCATAGGCGTGTCAATCGGCGTCCACCTGCTCAACCTCCTCACCATCCCCGCCCTCGGCCTCATCATCTACTACCGCAAGGCCGACAGCATGAGCAAAAGCCCCGCCATCGTCAAGACCGCCACATGGCTCATGTGGGCCGTCGCCGCAGGCATAGCCGTCATCACCGTCGTGCTGCTCGCCACAGGCTACTACGCCCCGGCGCTGCTCGCCCTGTGTGTCTGCTCCATGTGCTGGTTCTACCGCGGCTCGCTTATGTTCAAGTATTCGATACTGACGCTCATGCTCTCATTCGTGGTAGTGGCGCTGATACTCTACGGCCTCGTGCCCGGTTTCATCGAGATAGCCCAGTACTTTGAACTCTTCTGCGTCAACAAGCTCGGCATGAGCTACAATATAGGCGTGCTGCTCTACGCCGTGATACTTCTCGGCGTGCTCGCATGGTGCGTCAGCGCCCTCTACCGCCAGAAGTCGCGCCGTCAGATACAGTGGTCGTTCCTACTCTCCGTTGTGCTCTCGGGCATCCCCTTCATAGGCAGCTCGGCACTCGTGCCCGTAGTGCTCATCGGAGCGCTCGCCGGCTACCTCTTCCTTGCCCGCCGCCTCTCGGTGCGCTTCCTGACGCTCACCGCCCTCAGCATTCTGGTCATATTCATCGGCTACACCTCCTACACGCTGCTGCTCGTGCGCGCGTCGGCCCAGCCTCCCATGAACCAGAACGCCCCCGACAACGTGTTCACCCTCTCATCTTACCTCAACCGCGAGCAGTATGGCGACACCCCGATCTTCTACGGCCCCGCCTTCACCTCCTCGCCCGAGTACACCATCATCTACGACGAGACCGGCAACCCCATGCAGGAACTCCGCAGCACCAACGATAAGTCACAGTATGCCAAGGTTGTAAAGACCGACTCGCTGCAGCCCGACCAATACGTCGAGACCGAGCCGCGCCTCAAGCCCCGCTACGTGCCCAACATGGTGTTCCCCCGCCTCTACTCCCAGAATCCCGGCCACCCGCAGGGCTACCTCTC
Source organism: Barnesiella sp. (assembly GCA_014801075.1). GTDB lineage: Bacteria > Bacteroidota > Bacteroidia > Bacteroidales > Muribaculaceae > JAGBWK01. The sequence continues at coordinate 31,413 of JAAVEW010000014.1, forward strand.
ATGGATAGGCGAGACTATGGAATCGCTGCCCAAGGAGAAAGTCACCGTCTACTACGACGAGGATGGCGAGGTGTTCTCAATCCCCGGCAACGACCTGCGCGAGGAAGTGGCCGTGCCCACCTTCGAGCAGAATCTCCGCTACTTCTTTGACTATCAGCTCAACTACATGTACTGGCGCTACTTCCTCTGGAACTTCTCCGGCCGCCAGAACGACCTCCAGGGCCAGGGCGAGATGAACCGCGGCAACTGGATTACCGGTATCCCCTTCTTCGACAATCCCCGCCTCGGCGACCAGTCGCTCCTCCCCCCCGACCAGGGCAGCGCCAACAAGGGCCACAACGTGTTCTACATGCTCCCGCTGCTGATGGGTCTGCTCGGCATCGCCGCCCAGCTCGTGCGCGGCAAGGAGGGCATATGCCAGTTCTGGGTAGTGTTCATATTCTTCTTCATGACAGGTATCGCCATCGTGCTCTACCTCAACCAGCCCCCGATGCAGGTGCGTGAGCGCGACTACGCCTACGCCGGCTCCTTCTACGCCTTCTCGATATGGGTGGGCATGGGTGTCTACGGCCTATGGCTCCTCGTGCGTTGGCTCTTCGGCAAGAAGAGAAATGCCAAGGGGGCACGCCTCGCAGGCGCCGCCGTGGCTTGCGTGGCGGCTGTGCTCGTGCCGCTGCAGATGGTATCGCAGACCTGGGACGACCACGACCGCTCAGGCCGCTACACCACCCGCGACTTCGGTATGAACTACCTCGCATCGCTCGACGAGAACGCCATCATATTCACCAACGGCGACAACGACACCTTCCCCCTCTGGTACGCCCAGGAGGTTGAAGGCTACCGCACCGACGTGCGCGTGGTCAACCTCTCCTACCTGACCACCGACTGGTATGCCAACCACCAGAAACTCCCCTCATACAACGCTCCGGCCATCGACTTCCAGGCCCAGCCCGAGGACTACGCCTACGACCGCATGCAGTCAGTCTACGTCTTTGACAACGCCGACGGCCAGTATCTCGACGTATTCTCGGCCCTCAACGACCTCTACGTCAACCCCGCGGCCGAAATCAACGGCATCCGCGCCCTCGGCTACCCCCGCATGTATATTCCCGTCGACATCGACGAGGCCGTAAAGGCAGGCGTGATAAGCGCCGACGAAGCCGCCGCTGCCGACGACTATATCAGCGTAGACTGGTCGAAGAAACGCATGGCATCGCTCGGCGACCTCCTGTCGCTCGACATGATAGCTCACGGCGCCGCCGACGGCTGGAAACGACCCGCCTACTTCGCCATGACCGTGCCCGACGACTATTACCTCAACCTCTCGTCCAACCTCCGCTCCACCGGTCTGGCCTACGAGGTGACTCCCCTGCGCGACGGCACCTATGAGCGCACTCAGTCCTACGCCGTGGCCACCGACAAGATGTATGACAACGTCATGAATCGCTTCCGCTGGGGCGGTCTCGACTCCGGCAAGGATATATACCTCGACGAGACAGTGCGCCGCATGGTCACCACCCACCGCTCCGCCCTCATCGACCTCGCCAACGCCCTCTATGAGGAGGGTCTCGTTGCCGAATATTCGGCAGCCGACTCCGTAGCCTCCGCCGCCCTGCCCTATGACAGCATGACCGACGAGCAGCTCAATGCATTCAGCACCGACCGCTACCGCAAGGCCGTCGAAGTGCTCGACCTCATGCAGGAGAAACTGCCCGCGTCGCTGTCGCCCTACTCTGTGCAGGTGGGCCAGCAGGTAGGTCAGCTCTACGTGCTCCTCGGCGAAGGTCTCGGCGACGAAGCCATAGTCGACAAGGGCCTCAACGTGCTCCTCAGCGAAATCGAGCACTACGCGCCCCACGTGCCCTACCTCTTCTCGCTCCTTGAGAGAAAATCCAACCCCAAGGCCACGGTCTACGACCTCGAGGTGACCAACGTCGACTCCTACGTGCCCTATTACCTCTACCAGCTCATCAAGTGCTACGGCGAGAACGGCGGCAATTCCGACGCCCTCGTCAAGGCTCTCAACCGCGTAGCCGGTCCTGACTTCGACACCAAGTTTGAACGCGTGCTTCAGGGGCTCATCTGAGCCCCCGGAGCCACGGCGCTCTACACTCCACGATATACCCCGCACAGCCCATGTGGATCGAACAGCCCCCGCTACTCTACCGCCTCCTCTTCCCCGAAGCGATATGGCGCCTAAAACGCCGCAAACGCAAGGTGGCCTACATCACCTTTGACGACGGCCCCATACCCGAAGTGACCCCCTGGGTGCTCGACACCCTCGACCGCTACGGCGTCAAGGCCACATTCTTCTTCGTGGGCGACAACGTGCGCCGCTATCCCGAGCTATGCGCCGAGGTCAAACGCCGCGGCCACAGCTTCGGCAACCACACCATGCACCATCTGCAGGGCATCAAGACTCCCCGCTTCCGCTACATGCGCGACATCACCGAGGCCGACACCCTCATCGACTCCCCCCTCTTCCGTCCGCCCCACGGACTGCTCCGCTGGGCCCAGGCCAAGGCCATACGCAAGCACTATAATATAGTAATGTATGACCTCGTCACCCGCGACTACAGCCGCAAAATGACCCCCGACCGGGTGTTTGCCAACGTGCGCCGCTACGCCCGCAACGGCTCCATCATCGTGTTTCACGACTCCCTCAAGGCCGAGCGCAACATGAAGGAAGTGCTGCCCCGCGCCATCGAGTGGCTACTCAATGAAGGCTATGAACTCCACCCAATCCCCATGTGACGCCATCCGCGACATGCTCGCCGCACAGGGCGCCGTTGCCTCAGGCATAGCCGAGGCAGCCCCCATCCCCGACGCCGACTTCGCCCCCTTCGAAGCGTGGCTCGCCGACGGTTGCCACGCCTCCATGACCTACATGGAGAACTACCGCGACCTGCGCCGCGACCCCCGCACCCTCCTGCCCGGCGCCCGCTCGCTCATCGTAGCCGCCTTCTCCTACTACCACGCCGACCATACCGAGGGCAACCTCGAGCGCATCGCCGCCTACGCCCACGGCGACGACTACCACGAAGTGCTCCGCGCACGCCTCGACAACGTAGCCCGCGCCATCAGGGAAACTTGGGGCGCCGAAACCCGCGTGTGCGTCGACACCGCCCCTCTGCCCGAACGCTACTGGGCCGTGCGCGCCGGCATAGGCTTCATAGGCCGCAACGGCATGCTCATCACCCCCGCAGCAGGCAGCTACATATTCATAGCCACCATAATCACCACCCTCCCCCTACCCCCCTCCGCACCCTCCACAGCCACCTGCCTCTCCTGCAACCGCTGCCTCCAAGCCTGCCCCACCCAAGCCATAACCTACCCCCAAAATAAAACCCAAAGCGAAAGCCAAGCCCCGCAGAAAGCCCAAAGCCAAGCCCTCCAAGGAGAAAGCCAAAGCCAAAGCCAAGCCCCAAAGCTCCAAGAAGAGCACCGTGCCGACGCCCAACGGGCGGAGGTCCCCCCGTCCCAAGCCGCCCAAGCCCAAAGCCAAAGCCAAGCAGCCCACCCCCAAGAAGCCGCCCCCGCCCGGCCAATACCAAGAATCGACGCCAGCCGCTGCCTCTCCTGCCTCACCATAGAGCACCGCGGCGACTTCCCCCCCGGTACCGACCTCCACGGCCGCCTCTACGGCTGCGACCTCTGCCAGCGCGTATGCCCCCACAACCGCAACCTACCCGACACCACCATCAGCGAGTTCCACCCCCGCCCCGCCCTGCGCACCCTCACCCCCGCAGCCATAGCCGCCCTCACCCCCGCCGACTTCTCCACCATCTTCCGCCACTCCGCAATAAAACGCACCAAACTCCAAGGCCTCCAACGCAACCTCCAAGCAATCCACGATTAGGCACCCCCGTGGTGGGGCCGTCCTCGGCCGCACAACCCACCACCTCCCTAACTACCCTATTGACCGTTGCCTCTGGGGTGCGGCCGAGGACGGCCCCACCACGACGTCCCCGCTCTGTCTTTTTTTTACCAAAGAATCATTAAAATTTATTTTTTGCTAAAAAAAGTTGAAAAATATTTGCAAATTGAAAATTTGCGCATTACCTTTGCGACATGTTTCCAAGGTATCCCAAAAAACGGGTGACATTCCTATTATTTGTTCGGCCTCAACCGACGCCGATTAAGGTACAATAGAAACTCACGCCAAGGTACATAACACTTAAATACACCAAGGTACATAAAACGAAAAAATAATTAACATAATATTCACATTTCTAATCATTTAACACATGAAGAAATTCTACGCATTTTCTTTGATGGCACTCGCTGCCGCTACAGCAAGCGCTGTTGCTCCCGTTGCTACCGCGAAAAAATCAGCTGCCAATGCTGTTGATTTCGAAAAAGTAATCCGCACTGCTACTGAAGTGTCTACCCCCAACCGCGTTGCCGCTAAAGCTAACGCTTATGATGGCGAAACCTGGAAAGAACTCGGTCAAGGTAAATATAAGTCTTCGGTCGTAGCTGACACCTACGGCGCTACTGACGATTTTGTTGACGTTACCGTTTACGAAGCAGAAGGCAAGAAAGGTCTTTACAAGGTAGTAGGCGTATGGTCCGATATGCTGGCCGACGGCACTCTCATTGTTGACGCTACCGATCCCGAATACGTACTCGTGCCTAACCAGAACACCGGTATTATCGATAATGTCGACGGTATCACCTACATCGCTTCTCTTTCATGGGTTGCTGCCGATGATTATGGTATCACCAAAGACATCTTCATTGAAAATTTCGGTGAGGCTAACGCCTACGAAACAGACGGTGTAATCTACTTCCCCGTAGAGAGCCTCCAGCTCCAGTGGCCCGAAGCTCCTTCCGACAGCAAGTTTGGTACAGATCCCAACAAATGGTACATTGGCGAATCAGACGGTTGCCTCGTTCTCCCCGGCGGTAACTATGTTGATCCCTGGTCAAAAACAGTTGAAGCAACTATGACAGAGACCATCATCAGCCCCATGTTCACTGCAACTCAAGCTATCGCAGGTACTCCCTATACCGTAAATGTTAAGGTAAACAAAGAAGAGGGCCTCATTAAAGTAATCGATCCCCTTAAGCTCGCTTACAGCACATTCGGTTTCCAGGGAACCAGCCCCGACATGGTAATCGAATTCGCTGATCCCGCCAACGCAGTTATCGGACTTACAAGCACAGGTATTAACGGTGGATCAGAAGATGGAGTATATTACTACGCAAGCTTGAGCAGCAACTTTGATGACCCCTCAGAATGCCCCGCAGAAAACAGAATTACCGTTACTGAAGAGGGTGAAAACACTACTGTTTCATTCCCCCTGCGTTCAATGCTTTTCGTCGCATCTACTTCCGGTAGTGCTTGGTACACCTGCACAAAAGCTCCCAGCTCAATCACCTTCAAGACTCCTTCCGATTCAAACGGTATTGAGGGTGTAGCTATCGACAACAACGACGCTCCCGTTGAATACTTCAACCTCCAGGGCGTACGCGTTGAGAACCCCGCTGCCGGCCAGCTCCTCATCAAGCGTCAGGGTTCAGAAGTATCTAAAACTGTTATCCGCTAATCACCCCGCGCTAACACTTAGACAACAATAACAATACATACAAAAGAAACGACACCCCCAAAGGGTGTCGTTTTTTTGTATCGTGGTGCAACGTGGTGGGGCCGTCCCCGGCCGCACCTCAGAGGCAATGCTCAATCGGGTCGCAAAGCAGCTTAGGGTCGTGCGGCCGAGGACGGCCCCACCACAAGACCCCCGCCACAACAGGGCTACGAAAAGAGGCCGTCGAGGTCGGCGTTGAGGGCGTGGCCGAGGTGGGTGCAGGCGAGGTCGGTGACTTCGCGGCCGCGGGGGGTGCGCTTTATGAAGCCCTCCTTTATGAGATATGGCTCGTAGACCTCCTCGATGGTGCCGGGGTCCTCGCCGAGGGCCGTGGCGATGGTGGAGAGTCCTACGGGTCCTCCTTTAAACTTGGTGATGATAGTGGTGAGTATCTTGTTGTCGACCTCGTCGAGGCCGTAGCGGTCGATGTTGAGCGCTTCGAGGCCGAAACGAGCTATCTCCAGGTCAATCAATCCGTTGCCTTTTACCATGGCGAAGTCGCGCACACGGCGCAGCAGCGCGTTGGCGATACGTGGCGTGCCGCGCGAACGCATGGCTATCTCGAGCGCGGCCTCCGAGGTGCAGCGCGTGCCGAGCAGACTGGCCGAACGCAGCACGATGGCGCGCAGTATCTCGTGGTCGTAGTATTCGAGGTGGCAGTTGATGCCGAAACGTGCACGCAGAGGCGACGTCAGCAAGCCGGAGCGCGTGGTGGCGCCCACGAGCGTGAAGGGTGACAGCGTGAGCTGCACGGAGCGCGCGCCGGGCCCTTTGTCAATCATGATGTCGATACGGAAATCCTCCATCGCCGAGTAGAGGTACTCCTCCACCACGGGACTGAGACGGTGAATCTCGTCGATGAATAGCACGTCGTTCTCCTCAAGCGAGGTCAGAATGCCCGCGAGGTCACCCGGCTTGTCGAGCACGGGGCCGGAGGTGACCTTGAAACCCACGCCGAGCTCGTTGGCTATGATGGCAGAGAGCGTGGTTTTGCCAAGGCCGGGAGGGCCGTGGAGCAGCAGGTGGTCGAGGGCCTCGCCGCGCATGCGCGCAGCGGCCACGAACACCCGCAGGTTTTCCACAATCTTGTCCTGACCGGAGAAGTCGCCGAACCGTTGCGGACGCAGGGCGCGCTCGAAGTCGCCGTCGCGTTCGCCCGACTGGCTGCGTATATCAAACGTATCAGCCACTATTACAGATATTTATCACCAAATGCCATCTTGGCGTCGTTAACCATGTTTTTGATGCGCTGCTCCTCGGCTTTGGGGCATATGAGGAGCACGTCGCCGGCGTCGGCCACGATGTAATCCTTGAGACCGTCGACCACGATGAGTTTGCCGGGATTGTCAACGGCAAAGATATTGCCGGTGGCGTTGTAGGCGAGCACCGAGCAGCGCTGCGTCACGTTGGCGTCGCGGTTTTTGGGCGAGTTGTCGTAGAGCGCGCTCCATGCGCCGAGGTCGCTCCAGCCGAAGCTTACGGTCTCGACGTAGACGTTGGATGCCTTTTCCATGACGGCGAAGTCGATGGAGATACCCATGCAGCCGGGGAAATTGCGGGCTATCCACTCCTGCTCCTGCGGGGTGTTGAACACCTCGGCGCCCTCGTCGAAGAGGTTGGCGATGTCGGGGGCGTGGGCGAGCATGGCAGCCTTGATGGCGCGTGCGCTCCAGAGGAATATACCTGAGTTCCAGAAAAATTCGCCCGTTTCGAGGAACACTTTCGCGAGTTCGAGGTTGGGCTTTTCGGTGAATGTCTTTACTTTGAGTATGTCGCCGTCGACGTGCTCGCCCACCTGTATGTAGCCGTAGCCGGTTTCGGGGCGCGTGGGAGTGATACCGAGCGTAAGGAGCGCGTCGTTGCTCTCCACGAAGTTGAAACCTGCCTCGATGGCGGCCTCAAACTCGCGTTCGCGGGTGATGAGATGGTCGCTCGGCGTCACTATCATCGAGGCCTCGGGGTCGATGGCCGCGATGTGCCAGGCGGCCCAGGCGACGCAGGGCGCGGTGTTGCGGCGCGCCGGCTCCAGAAGGATGTGCTCGTCGCGTATTTCGGGCAGCTGCTCCTTGACGAGGTCGGCATACTGCGCATTGGTCACTATGATGATATTCTCCGGCAGCACGAAGGGGAGCACGCGGTCGTAGCTCATCTGCAGCAGGGTGCGGCCCGTGCCGAGGAAGTCGATAAACTGCTTGGGGCGGTCAGTGCGGCTGTAGGGCCAGAAGCGGCTGCCTATGCCGCCGCACATGATTACGCAATATCTGTGTCGGTCAATCATATCGTTTGTTTTGTTATTGTAGTATGAATCTTAGCGCGATATTTATCCACGCGCAACACAAAGATAAGATTTATATTTGAAAAAAGCCATAAAAAAAACTATATTTGCGATTAACGCCGTTAACAAATATCGGGAAACGGGGTTAGTGCTGATCCTGAAAAAAAAGAATTATGAAGAAGAAACTTGTAATATCGACCGGCGCGGGCATCAGCGCCGAGAGCGGCATATCGACATTCCGCGATGCCGACGGATTGTGGGAAAACTATAACGTGATGGAGGTGTGCTCGACCGAAGGGTTCGCGCGCAATCCCGAACTGGTGCATAATTTCTACAACGACCGCCGCGCGCAGCTCGCCACCGTTGAGCCCAACGACGCCCACCGCGGCCTCGTGGAGCTCGAAAAGGATTTCGACGTGTACATTATCACCCAGAATGTCGACGACCTGCATGAGCGCGCCGGAAGCACCAATACGCTGCATCTGCACGGCGAACTGATGACGCTGCGCGCCATCGACGACGAGTCGATGGTGTATCGCCTCAAGGATGCCTCGTTCCGCTCCACGCCCGATACTGTTATCGACGGCCACCGCGTGCGCCCCAACATAGTGTTCTTCGGGGAAGCCGTGCCTATGATAGAGCCGGCGGCGCAACTCGCCTCGGAGGCCGACATATTCGTGGTGATAGGCACCACGCTGCAGGTCTACCCCGCCGCGGCGCTGATACGCTACGTGCGCCCCGGCATCCCGGTATTCTACATCGACCCCAACCCCGCAGCCGTCCCCGCCAACGTAACGGTAATCCCCATGAAAGCAACCGCCGGCGTAGCGCGCCTCACCCAACTCCTTGAAAAATACAAGTAACTGCACGATGGATGAACTATAATCCGAAAAAACAGCCACGCCTCAAAAATCCATTTATTTCTTTGGATTTTTTCAAAAACGCCCCAATTATTTGTTTGGATTTTTTCATTTTAAGCCATTTTATTTGTTTGGAAAATTTTATTTAGCTACCTTTACATCCTAATATTAAACAATTTAGCATGTATTGCAAAAGGCTTATTGATAAATATCTTTTAGAATGGGCATCAAGAGATTCCCACAAGCCACAGATAAAGGATATAAGCGAAAAGCAATATGAATATGCTTTGGACCGCATAGAGGAATTACTGCCTCTGGTCAGTGACGAGACGCCTTCCGATGACAAGAATGCAATAGAGCTTGCCATTGTATCGGATGTGGTGGAGGCATACGAAAAGATTCACTATCCTATATGACGCTCGGTATCGCTGTATCCGTCCGAAAAAAGCCGACTTGATTTTTGATAAATTAATATGAAGATATAATAACAGCTGCACATGGAAAGGGGCGTCCGAAGGCCGCCGATTTAGCAGTAACCGGTGACCTGATTTCAGCCTGCAAATTGACCCATAAGCCAAAAGTTCAGGCCCGTGCCTTCTCCTTTTTTTGGGGGGAGGGCACGGGCCTTTTTTTGTAGGGAGTGTTGGTTGCCCGGTAGCCTTTCAGGGGCCGGCGGGCGGTGTTACTTTGTCATTTTGAATTCGAGGATGCCGCCTTGCATGAGGTCTTTGTGGGAGAGTTTGCGGTCCTTGAGGAGCTTGCCGTTGAAACGCACTTCCTTGGGGTTGATGTAGTCGGCGCGTTTGCGGGGTGCTTTCACTTCGAGGGTGTTGCCGTTGGGGAGGCTGAGCACGGCGTGCTCTACCAGGGGCGAACCGAGGTCATACTCGCCCGAAGCGGGGTTTACGGGGTAGAAGCCGAGGGCCGAGAATACGTACCAAGCCGACATCTGACCGCAGTCGTCGTTGCCGATAAGACCCGATGAGTTGTTTTTGTACATCTCGGTCATGATGCGGTTGAGATATTTGGCCGATTTGTCGGGACGGTCCACGTAGTTGTAGAGGTAAGCGGCGTGGTGGGAGGGCTCGTTGCCGTGGGCGTACTGGCCGATGAGACCCGACACGTTGCCGTTCATCTCCTCAGGCTGTTCGTCGAGGGTGAAGAACTCGTCGAGCTTGGCTTCGAAGGCTTTCTTGCCGCCGGTAAGCTCGATAAGATGGGGCACATCCTGAGGCACGTACCAGTAGTATTGCCAAGCGTTACCTTCGGTGAAGGGGTTGCCGCCGTTGCCGCCGTGCTTGAGGGGGTCGAAGGGACGAATCCAGTCGCCCTTGTCATCCTTGGGAGCGAAGAAGTGGCACTCCGAGTCGTAGAGGTTGTCCATGTTGTAAGCGCGCTTCATGAAGTGCTCGTAGTCGGCCTCTTTGCCGAGAGCCTTGGCAAGCTGTGCCACGCACCAGTCGTCGTAGGCCATCTCAAGGGTGATTGAAACTGACTGGGTCTGCACGTTTTCGGGCATGTAGCCTTTCTCCTCCCACACGTTGTAGGGCGAGTTGGGGTGAGATACGGTGGCCGAACGTTTCACGGCGTCGTAGGCGCGCTCGGCGTCGATGCCGGGGGTGCCTTTGAGCACTGCGTCGACAATCACGGGGATGGCGTGGTTACCGATCATGCAGTAGTTGTCCTGGCCCCAGAGATGCCAGATGGGGAGGTAGCCGTAGACCTCGCAGTGGCGTATCATGGAGTTGACGAAGTCGGCATTGGCCTTGGGCGCGATGATGGTGTAGAGGGGATGGGTGGCACGGTAAGTGTCCCAGAGGGAGAAGGTGGTGTACTGGTTCTCGCCTGCGGGCACCTTGGCTACGGTGTAGTCGGGGGCCATGTACTCGCCGTTGACATCGTTGAAGATGTTGGGCTGGATGAGCGAGTGGTAGAGGGCGGTGTAGAAGATTGACTTGGTGTCGTCGTCGGCATCGATGTCGATAACCGAGAGTTCCTTGTCCCAGGCGGCGTCGGCAGCCTGAGCAATCATGTCGAAGCTCTTGCCGGCGGCCTCTGTCATAAGGTTCTCCTTGGCGTTCTCACACGATACGCCCGAGATACCTACCTTCACTTCGAGGGGCTTGTCGTTGTTGGCGAAGTCGAGCATGGCGATGAGCTGGCGGCCGTTGATAACGTCGGCACCCGGCTCGTGGCGCCAGCCGTCGCTGAGGTCCATGCTTTCGATTGGCTCGGAGAACTCGGCGTAGAAATATACCTTGCGGAGCTTGGCCCAGCCGGTGATGACGCGATAACCCTCAACGGCGTTGGGAGCTACCTGACGTATCTGGGCGTTGATAATCTTGCGGTCCCAGCTGCCTTTTACGGCCGAGTGGTCGAGGTCGAGGCGGATACGGCGTGCGGCACCTGCGGGATAGGTGTAGCGGTGAACGCCCACGCGGGGAGTGGCGGTAAGCTCGGCCTTGATGTTTTCCTCCTGGAGGTCAACGGAGTAGTAGCCGGGGCGTGACTCCTCGCGGTCGTGGGTGAAGTGGCCCCAGGCGCGGTCAGTCGATGTGGGGAAGAGGCATACGTCGATAAGGTCGCAGGCACCTGTTCCGCTCAGACGGGTGTGGGTGAAGCCGTGCACGTCGGCGTCGATATCGCGGTAGCCGGAGCAGTCATACCAGTCGGGGGCGGGCTGAGTGTCGGGACTGAGCTGCACCATACCGAAGGGCATTGTGGCGCCGGGATAGCTGTTGCCGTAGAGGCCACCTTCGCATGCACCCGTACCAATCATCGGGTTGACATACTTGGTGTAGTCACCGGCCGAGGCACCGAGAGCCACGGCGGCGGCTGCAAGCAGAATTGATTTTTTCATCTGTTTAATGTTTGTTTCAGGTTAGGGTTTATTAGGGGATTTACTGTTTGCGTATCTCATATACACGCGAGTGGAGACGGTTGCCGGTAAGTATCGGCAGACCTACCTCCATGAGATATTCGCCCGTGTAGTCGCCATACTTGAAATCGCCGGCATCGAAGCGGTCAATCTCATAGATGTCATAGCGGGCCGAGGGGTCGAGACCTTGGAACTTGACGTTGTAGTAGTTCTCGCCCCAGCGGGGGTAGATGTCAAACGTGAACACGGCGCCGAGCTTGCCGTCCTTGCTCATGAACTGATTGACAGCATGAGTGCCCTCGTAGGGCGAGACGAGGCGATAGAGGTCGCCGTCGAGGATGGCGGGTTTCAGCTTCTCGTAGTTCTTGACAGCCTGCTTGGAGTAGGCGAGTTCCTTTTCGTCGAGATGATGGATATTGTAGTCATAGCCGAGCTTGCCCATCATGGCCACGTTGGTGCGGAACTTGATTTTGACATCGTCGTTCCAGCGGGCTACGTGGGCGCAGAGCACCTTGGAGGGCATGAACTGGCCCATGCCATACTGTATGAAGATACGCTCCACGGGGTCGGTGTCGTCGCTGGTCCAGAACTCGGTGAAATATTCGAGGCCCTGGAAGTCGCAACGGCCGCCGCCGCTGGCACACATCATCATAGGCAGGTCGGGATACTTGTCGCGTATGCGGTCGAGCACGTTGTAGAGGCCGCGCACATAGTCGACGTAGAGGTTTTCCTGGTCCTTGCCCAGATAGTGGGAGTAGACGTTGGTAAGCTCCGAGTTGCAGTCCCACTTGAAGTAGGCGATATCAGGCCAGTCGGTCATCAGCTTGTCGACGATGGAGAACACGTAGTCCTGCACCTCGGGGTTGCTCAGGTCGAGCACGAGCTGATGGCGCTTGGTGTAGATGTCGCGGTTGGGAATGGTCACGGCCCAGTCGGGATGCTTCTCGTAGAGCTCGCTCTTGGGGTTGACCATCTCAGGCTCAATCCAGAGGCCGAACTTCACGCCGAGTTTCTTCCCCTCCTCGATGATGGGGGCGAAACCGTTGGGAAGCTTCTTCTCCATGATGTCCCAGTCACCGAGACCCTGGAGGTCGTTGTCGCGGGGATACTTGTTGCCGAACCAGCCGTCGTCGAGCAGGAACATGTCGACGCCGAGCTCCTTGGCATCATGCATCATGGCAATCAGTTTCTCGTCGTTGAAGTCGGTTCCTGTCACCTCCCAGTTGTTGAGCAGCGTCATGCGGTCGCCGTTGCCATCCTTGACCTTATGGTTGCGGGCCCAGTCATGGAAGTTGCGCGAGGCCTGACCTATGCCTTCCTTGGAGTAGGTGAACACGAAGTCGGGGGTCACGAAGCTCTCCCCTTTCTTCAGCCTGTAGGCGGAAAAGTAGGGGTTGATGCCAGAGATGACACGCAGCAGACCCTGATTGTCAACCTCGAAGTTGAAGCGGAAATTACCGGTCCAGGCGAGAGTGCCGAGCACGACGTCGCCCGAAGTCTCGGTAGCCGGCTCGTCGAGCGAGAGGATGAAGAAGGGTGACACGTAGGCATTGGCGCGCGCGCCGAGCTTGGTGTCGATTACCTTCTTGCCGAAGCGCAGAGGCTGGCTGCTCATGCGCGCCTCCTTGCCCCAGTCGCCGGAAAACTCGGTCAGGTAATACTCCGGAGCATAGAACGAGAGCATCGACGAGGCGTATTTCTCAAGCTCGATGTCCTTCTTGGAGTTGTTGGTGATGACCGAGTGGCAGGCGATGACATTCTCGGGAGCATAGGCGGTGTAGACGAGCGACACGGCGTCGTTGTAGACCGGGTCGGCGAGATTGATGGTGGTAACGGTCACTCCGGGTTTCACTTCCTCCACCTTGTGGTCGACATATTTGAGCACTGACGAGGAGTTGTAGTCGGCGTGGTTGATATGCAGCGCCGGTTCGAACTGGTCGGTGTAACCGTGGGTTGTGAAAGCCTCGACACCACGGTCTAAGGGGCCGTAACTTTCGTCGGCCATACGCTTGCCGAAGTAGCTCTGACGCAGCATGCCGTCGTCGTCGACATTGAGCATCAGAGTCACATCATCGGTATTTATAGCAAGCGGAATGGCGGCAGGAGCCGTCAGGGCCACCGCCGCCATACCTGAGAATATGACTGTTTTTATCATCAAAATTATTGATTTACAGGTTATTCATGGTTACTAATCAGCATCAGTTGGCCGAAACCTCGTAGATGCGTGATGCGAGCTTGTTGCCGGTGAACATGGGAAGGCCCACGGTCATCAGGTAGTTGCCTGAGTAAGTGCCGATAGTCTGGTTGTTGAGGTCCTGACGGTTGATTTCGGTCACGGTGTAGGTCTTTTTGGGATCAAGGCCGGCCATCTTGACATTGTACTGCTTCTCGTTGTAGCGGGGGTAAATGTCAAATGCGAATACCACACCCTTTGATTTGTCCTTGGTGACATACATAGTAGAGGTGTGCTCGCCGTCGTAGGGTGATACGAGACGGTACTGGTCGCCCTGGAGGATAGCGGGTTTCAGACGGTTGTACTCACGCACTGCCTGCTGGGCGTACTTGAGGTCGCCGTCGCTGAGTTCGTGGAGGTTGATGTCGAAACCGAGCTTGCCCATCATGGCAACGTCAGTCTTGAACTTGATTGAAGCATCGTGGTTCCATGAAGTCACGTGAGCGCAGAGTGTCTTGGCGGGGAACACCTGCGAGAAGCCCCACTGTATGAAGAGACGCTCCACGGGGTCGGTATTGTCGCTGGGCCAGAACTCGGTGAAGTATTCGAGACCCTTGTAGTCGCCGCGGCCGCTACCGCCGGCACACATCATGATGGCCAGGTCGGGGTATTTGGCTTTAACGCGTTCGAGCACGTTGTAGAGGCCCTTCACGTAGTCAACATAGAGGTGTTTCTGATTCTTCTCGTAGGGTGAGTAGATGTTGGTGATGGGTGAGTTGCAGTCCCACTTGAAGAAAGCGATGTCGGGATACTTGGTCTTGAGGTCATCGAGCACGGAGAACACGTAGTCCTGCACCTTGGGGTTGCTCAGGTCGAGCACGAGCTGATTGCGGAAGTAGTATTCGTCGCGGTTGGGGAGTGTGATGACCCAGTCCTTGTGCTGCTCGTAGAGCTCGCTCTTGGGGTTGACCATCTCAGGCTCAATCCAGAGGCCGAACTTCACGCCCTGCTTCTTGGCTTCCTCGATTACGGGATAGAAACCGTTGGGGAGCTTGGCCTCGTTTTCGCCCCAGTCACCGAGACCGGCGTTGTCGGCGTTGCGGGGATACTTGTTGGCGAACCAACCGTCGTCGAGAAGGAACATGTCGACACCGAGAGTCTTGGCATCCTTGCAGAGCTGGATGAGCTTGGCCTCGTCGAAGTCAAAGTAGGTTGCTTCCCAGTTGTTGAGCAGAGTCATGCGGTCGCCCATACCATCCTTGAGCTTGTACTGGCGCGCCCAGTCGTGGAAGTTGCGGCTGGCACCACCCTTACCCTCCTGTGAGAGAGTGAAGAAGAACTCGGGAGTGGTGAAAGTCTCTCCCTTGCCGATGGTGTACTCTGAGTTGTAGGGGTTGATACCTGAAATCACGCGGAGCTTGCCGGTATTATCAACCTCGAAGGTGTAGCGGTAGTTACCGGTCCAGCCGAGCTGACCTGCAAGCACTTCGCCGGTGTTTTCCTGAGCGGGGCCGTCAAGACCGAGCTGGAAGAACTGGGCGAGGAACATGTTGTGGCGCGAGCCGAGGTTGGTGTCGAGCTGCTTCTTGCCGAATTCGAGTTTCTGCTCGTGGGCGTTGGCCTCGTTGGCCCAGTCGCCGTTGTACTGAGTGAGGTAATACTCGGGACGGTTGAAGGTAAGCAGCGACGATGCGTACTTTTCAAGCTCGATGGGCTTGTTCTCGTTGTTCTTGATTTCGGTGAAGGTAGAGATGAGGTCAACGTCGGGATAGGCGGTGAAGTGGAGTTTCACCTCATCTTTGTAGACGGGGTCGGCGAGAGTGATGACAGTAGTCACCGAGCCGTCGGCGTTGTTGGTGGTAGCCGAGTCGACATACTTGAGCAGGGTTGACTCGTTGCCATCGGGGTGGTTGATGTGGAGCGCCGGCTCGAAGTAGTCCTCCATGCCGTGGGTGAGGTAAGCCTCGATACCCTGGGGCAGGTTGGCATACTCGTCGGCATTGGCGAGCTTTTCACCGAAATAGCGCTGATAGAGACGGCCGTCGTCACCTACCGAATAGACGAGACCCACGTTGGCGGTCTCGATGGGGATGATTTTGCCCCCGGCCATAGCAGAAACTGCTGTGGCCGCGCAGGCAAAAAGGAACACTGATTTTTTCATAAATAGTTTAAAGTTAGTATGTTAGGGTTAGATTTTCTTATCCGTAGCAAACGGCACCACAGGCAGGTTGTCGCTGCTGTAGATATTGCCGTTGGGATAGTCGGCCCAGTCGTAGCGCGCAGCCACCGGTTTCTTGATGCCGGGAGCGGTGAGCGTCACGATAGTGCCGTCCTTGGAGATTTCAGCCTTGGCGGGCTGCCAGTTGCCTGACTTGTCGCCGAGGATGAAGCCGAGAGCCGCAGCCGAGGTAGCGTGTACGGGGCCGTTGAAGGTGAGTGTCATCTTGTCGCCCGAAACGGATGATTTGATGCACTTGGGAGCTTCGCAGGCTACGTCCTGACCGTAAGTCTTGTTGCGGGCCAGGAGCGAAAGGCGGCGTGCAACCTCCTGCTTGTTCTTGGGGTGAATGTCGACGGGGTTGCCCAGGTCGATGGCTGCTGCAACGCCGGTGTTGTCGAGATTGAGCACGGCCAGCTGAGAGTTGCGCAGAGCGGCCCATTCCGATTCAGGCTGGCAGAACTTAGGAGCAAGATAGCCGGCGAGCTGCACGAAGTAGAAAGGCATGTCGGGATTGTTGAAAGCGTCGCGCCAGCCTTTCACCATCTGCGGGAAGAGTACGGCATACTGGTCGGCACGGCCTACGTTGTTGCAGCCCTGATACCAGATGCAGCCCTTCACGGGGAAGTTGCGCAGCGGATTGACCATAGCGTTGTAGAGCACGGTGGGATAGTTTGACGAGCCGATGGTGATAGGTGCCGGGGGGAATTTCGAGAAGTCGCTCGATACCATGTAGTCCCAGTTGCCGGTCAGCGACTTGCGCTCGCCCTCACATTCCATGTACATCTTGGAAGCATCGCCGTAGATACCGCCTTCGCCGCCGGTGTCGGTAACGACTACGGTAATCACCGCTTTGCCGGCCTTAACGAGGTCGGCGGGCACTTTGTAGGCGCGCTCGGTGTTCCAGCCCCAGCCGCGGGCTATCTCCTGACCGTTGAAATAAGTGACATCTTCGTCGTCAATGCCGGGGAAGTGGATAGTAATCTGCTTGCCGGCCCAGTCGGCGGGAATGTCGACATTGCGCTGGAAGTAGACGATACCGTCCATATACATTCCTTTTGACTCCCAGTTGCCGGGCAGCTGCATCTTGCTCCAGCCCTCTTCGCCGCCGTGATATACATCCTTCGATGCCACTTTCTCGTCGGCAGCAAGTTTGGCTTTCCATTCATTGTAACGGGCGCCGTTGAGTTCCTGCATCTTGGCCACGTCGCCGGCAGCCTCTTTCAGGTCGGCTTTCTCGTCATCAAAGCCGGGGACGCTTTCGAGGTAGGCTAAGGGAGTCCACGCCTCAGCCGAAGTACCGCCCCAGGTAGTGTCGATAACGCCTACGGGCACACCGAGCTTGTCGGCGAGTTCACGGGCGTAGAAATAGGCGCAGGCCGAAAATTCGGGCACTGTGGCCGAGGTACATTCCATCCAGCCGCCGCCATTGAAATCGACTGTCTCGAGGGGTGCGGTAGAGATGTTCTTATGCACCTGGAGCAGACGCACATTGGGATTGTTGGCGAGAGCTACCTCGGTGTCGCAATCCATCACGCGGCCCCAGCCCACTACGGGCATCTCCATGTTTGACTGACCTGAGCAGAGCCACACTTCGCCCGAAAGCACATTCTCGATGGCAACGGTGTCGCCGTCGTCGAAGATTATGCTGAACGGACCTCCGGCAGCGGGAGCGGTCAGAGTAACGGCAAAGTTGCCTTCGGCATCGGCGGTAGCCTTGACGGGAGCTGCCCATGAGGGGGTAACTGTTACTTTAGCTCCGGGCTTGGTCACGCCGGGGATGGTGATTTCAGTGTTCTGCTGGAGCACCATGTTGTTGCCGATGTAGGCAGGCAGTTTCACTGCCGCCGATACACCTGTCGCTGCCATTGCCGCGGCAGCTGCGATAATCACTTTTTTCATTGTTAATTAGTTTTGGGTAATTAGGTTGTTATAATGTTAAGTAGTGGTTAGATGATTGTTAGATAATCTTTACTTGACGGTGATGACACCCGACTGGCGTATGTCGTCGGAAGCCGCGCCGAGCTGTATCTCAAACTCTCCAGGCTCAACCACCTGCTGCATGTCCTCGTTCCACAGAGCGAGTTCCTTCATGGGGAGGGTGAGCTCTACAACCTGACTTTCGCCCGGCTTGAGGTTGATTTTCTTGAAGCCTTTGAGCTGCTGTATGGGGGTCGACACTGAGCTGATGCGGTCGTGGACATACATCTGCACCACCTCTTTGCCCTCGCGCTCGCCGGTGTTGGTCACCTTCACTTTCACCGTTACGGTGTCAGTGTCCTTGGGTTCTGTGTTGTCGATTTCCATGTCGGAGTATTCAAAGGTGGTGTAGCTCAGGCCACGGCCGAAGTTCCAGAGCGGTTCGGGGAGCTCGAATACGTAGTGGAACTGGGGATTGTCGGGACCGCCGCCACGCTCCACTGTCTCCACGCGGTCGGTGGGATAGTGATTGTAGAAGCAGGGAGTATTGCCCGTGCTGCGAGGGAACGATACGGTCAGCTTGCCCGAGGGATTGACGTTGCCGAGAAGCACATCGGCCAGCGCGGCACCCTGCTGCTCGCCCGAGCAGAACTGAGCCACGACGGCGTTGGCGTTCTCCTGCGCGTATTTGAGCACGAGGGGCTTGCCGCCGATAAATGTCACGATTACGGGCTTGCCGGTAGCCACGACAGCTTCGAGGAGCTGCTGCTGCTTGCCGGGGAGGTCGAGCGACGACAGGTCGAAACCTTCGCCCGAGGTAGGCTTGTCCATGCGGCGTGCGAGGTAGTAGGAACGTGTACCCACGGCCACTACGGCCACGTCGGCATCCTCAACGGCTTTCACCGCGTCGGCAATCTTGCTCTCGTCGGTGCTCCACCAGTCGCAACCCTCGGCGTAGGTCACCGTAGCGCGGTCGCCCACAGCCTCGGTAAGACCCTCGAAGAGGTCGATACCCTCCTTGCCGTCGCAGTCAACCCACGCGTAGTCACCCATGTTGGCGAAGTGGCCGTTGGGGCCTACGACAGCGATTTTCTTGTACTTGTCGAGGTTGAGGGGGAGGAAGTTGTCCTTATTTTCAAGGAGTATCACAGCCTCCTCGGCTACCTGACGTGCGAGGTCGACATTCTCCTTGCTGCGTACTACTTTCTTCACATTCTCAGGGTCGATTTTGTCACCCTCGAAAAGACCGAGTTCAAACTTGGCCTTGAGTATGCGGCGGCAGGCGTCGTCGATAACCTTCTCGTCGAGTTTGCCGTCGCGCACTGACTGTGCGAGAGTGGAGTAAGTCCAGCCCACTTCGAGGTCGACACCTGAGTTGACAGCCTTGATGGCAGCCTCTTCGGGTGAACCGACGGCGTGGTGGAAGGAGTAGATGCGCTCTACCGAGCCCCAGTCGGAGTAGCAGTAGCCTTTATGGCCGAGCTCGCCGCGGAGCACATCGGTGAGATAGTGCTTCGAACCGGTGACGGGCACTGCGTCGTAGGCCGAGTAGCAGGTCATGACGGCACCGGGACATGCCTCGGCGATGACGCGCTTGAAGGGGTAGAGATAGACTGTCTGGAATTCATGTTCGCCACCGGGCACCGAGGCGGTGTTGAGGCCACCGTAAGGGCTGCCGTGGGCCACGAAGTGCTTTACCATAGCGAGTACGCCCTCGCTCTGATAGCCGTTGACAAATGCTTTACCCATTTCGGCAATCATGAACGGGTCCTCGCCGAAGGTCTCCTCAACGCGTCCCCAACGCAGCTCACGGGCCACGTCGAGCACGGGTGAAAGCACCTGACGGATACCCATAGCGCGGGCTTCGCGACCGCAGGCTGCGGTCATGTCCTGAATGAGGTCAACGTTCCATGTCGAGGCCTGGGCCAGCGGCAGCGGATAGAGCGTGCAGCTGTCCTGAATGATGCCCTGGATACCCTCGGCGGTGTTGATGATGGGGATGCCGAGGCGGTTGCTCTTCTTGACATGCTCGCCGAGCGCCTTGAATATCTTGGCTGCCTCGTAGGCGTTCTGTGTCATTTCGTAGGTTGTACCGTAGCTGTTCTCGCCGAACGATTCGGCGATAGAGCCAACGTGGCCCACCTGACGGTTCTGCAGCTGCATGCACTTCTCGTCGAGAGTCATGCGCGAGAGCAGGTCCTCGACGCGGGCGTCGATGGGAGCCTTGGAGTTCTTGTACAAAGGTCCGGCTGCGGCCGCGCCTGCGGCACACAGCATCACTGAGATAATGAATGGTCTGATTCTCATAAACTTTAGGGTTTGTTTTTGATTTTTGTTACTCTTTGTTTCTGTTATCAGACAGGATTTTTTATAAGGTGTATATTAATTTTTTTATAAGGTGTATATTAATAAGGGTCGGGGTTATTTCACCGTGATGGTGGCAGTGCCGCGGATATCGTCGGAGGCGGCGCCAATCTGAAGCTCGAAGTCTCCGGGCTCCACAACCTCTTCGAGGCGGCTGTTCCACAGAGCGAGTTCCTTCATGGGGAGCGCTATCTCCACTACCTGACTTTCGCCGGGCTTCAGGTTGACTTTCTTGAAGCCTTTGAGCTGCTGCTTGGGAGTTGACACAGTGCTTACTACGTCGTTGACGTAGAGCTGCACGGTCTCTTTACCCTCGCGGTCGCCGGTGTTGGTCACTTTTACTTTCACAGTCACGGTGTCGGTAGCCTTGGGCTCTTTGTTGTCTACTTCGATGTCGGAGTATTCAAAGGTGGTGTAGCTCAAGCCGTGGCCGAAGTTCCACACGGGTTCGGGAGCTTCGAAGATGTAGTGCAGACGCGGCTCGTCATACGAACCGGGGGCGTCAAACGGCTCTTCGCGGTCAGTGTCGTAGTGGTTGTAGAAGCAGGGGGTGTTGCCTGTGCTCTGCGGGAACGACACGGTCAGCTTGCCCGAGGGGTTCACGTTGCCGAGCAGCACGTCGGCCATGGCAGCGCCCTGCTGCTCGCCGCCGCAGAACTGCACGAGAACGGCGTCGGCATGGTCCTGTGCATACTTGAGTACCAGCGGTTTGCCGGCGATGAAAGTAACGATTACGGGCTTGCCGGTGGCTACGACAGCTTCGAGGAGCTGCTGCTGCTTGCCGGGGAGGTCGAGCGACGACAGGTCGTAGCCCTCGCCGGCGGTGTTCTTGTTGCCGCCGCGGCCGAGGAATGTTGAGCGCGTGCCTACGGCTACGATGGCGATGTCGGCATCCTCAACAGCCTTTACCGCTTCGGGTATGCGTGAATCATCCTGGCTCCACCAGTCGCAACCCTCGGTATAGGTTACTGTGGCTTTATCGCCAAGTGCTTCGGTAAGACCTTCATAGAGGTCGATACCCTCCTCGCCGCTTGGGTTGACCCATGCGTAGTCGCCCATCAGCGCGTAGTGGCCGTTGGGGCCCACGATGGCTATTTTCTTATACTTGTCGAGGTCGAGGGGGAGGATATTGTTCTTGTTCTCGGTGAGGACGATACTTTCATCGGCCACACGCTTTGCCAGGTCGATATTCTCTTTGGAGCGAACCACTTTCTTCACGTCGTCGGGGTTGATTTTGTCACCCTCGAAAAGGCCGAGCTCGAATTTCTTGCGGAGCACGCGGCGCACGCTTGTGTCGATAACGTCCTCGCTGATTTTACCCTGACGCACGGCGTCAACGAGTGTCTGGTAGGTCCAGTCCACATTGACATCGATACCGGCCTCGGCTGCCATGATTGCAGCCTCTTCTGGGGTGTCAACGGCGTGGTGGAATGTCTTGAGGCGCTCCACCGAGCCCCAGTCGGAGTAGACGTAACCGGTGTGGCCGAGCTCGCCGCGGAGCACGTCGGTCATATAGTAGCGCGAACCGGTCAGAGGTTCGCCGTCATAGGCCGAGTAGCACGACATGATAGCACCGGGCTTGCACTCGGCAATCACGCGGCGGAACGGGTAGAGATAGAGGTTGCGCATCTCGGCGGGACCGCCGGCTACCGACGCGCAGTTGAGGCCGCCGCGGGGAGTACCGTGGGCCACGAAGTGCTTGGGCATGGCGAGCACGCCCTCTCCCTGATAGCCGTTGACAAATGCCTTGGCCATCTCGGCAATCATGTAGGGGTCCTCACCGAATGTTTCCTCAACGCGGCCCCAGCGGAGTTCGCGCGCTATATCGAGTACGGGAGAAAGCACCTGACGGATACCTATGGCGCGTGCCTCGCGGCCGCAGGCTGCCGTCATCTCCTCTATGAGTTCGGGGTTCCAGGTGGTTGACTGGGCGATAGCGTGGGGGAAGAGCGTGCAGCCGTTCTGCAGGATACCCTGAATGCCCTCGGCACAGTTTATGATGGGAATACCGAGACGATTGTTCTTCTTCACGTGCTCGCCGAGAGTCTTGTATATAACGGCTGCATCATAGGCGTTGCAATCCATCTCGTGAGTGGTACCGTAGCTGTCACCCTTGAAGCGGTCGGCGATTTCGTGAGCCTTGCCGGTAGGATTGTTCTGCATCTGCTTGACTTTCTCCTCGAGAGTCATGCGCGAAAGCAGGTCCTCGACACGGGCGTCGATCGGAGCTTTGGGATTTTTGTACAGCGGACTGCCGGCTGTTGCAGCCAATGCAACGAACATAGCGGGGAGTACCATTTTTCTTAAATTTCTCATAACAGGAATTCTGATTAGTTTATAATGTTAATAGATTAGGGTCTTGTTTTCAATCATTGCTCCTCGGTGGGGGAGGGGAGTTCGTCGGGAGCGTTGTCATCGGCAACCTCGGCCGCATCGGGCGCGTCGGTCGGTTCGGGCTGCGGTGCGCGGGCTGCCTCGCCGTTGCGGGCATACTGCTGGCACTGCTTCTCGAAACCCTTGGGGGTGACGCCGAACTGGCGGAAGAAGAGCTTGCTGAAATAGCTTGACGAATTGATACCCACCATGAAGCATACGTCGCCTATGCGGTATTTGCCCTCCTGTATGAGCTCGGCCGCTTTCTTCAGACGTATGAGGCGTATAAGCTCGATGGGCGACAGGTTGAAGAGTGTCTTTATCTTGCGCAGCAGCGACGAGCGGCTCATGCAGAACACATCGGCCATCGACTCTACCGAGAAGTTTTCATCGGAGATGTTGTCGGTGATTATCTTGATTACCTTGTTCATGAATTCCTCGTCGGCCTTGGTCATCTTCATGTTGTCAATCGAGAAGAAGGGCTGCTTGAGGAACGCCTTGCGCTCGTGCTTGCGGTTTTCGAGCAGAGAGAGTATCTGCTGACGGAAATACTTGATGGAGAACGGTTTCTCGATGTAAGCCTCGCCGCCGCATTTGAGGGCCGCGAGCTTCGACTCAAGGTCGTTCTTGGCCGTGAGGAACACCACGGGGATGTGGGAGCGGTTGATATCGCTCTTGACCTGACGGCACAGCTCGTAACCGTCCATGACGGGCATCATCAGGTCGGTGACTATGAGGTCGTAGTTATGGTCCTGCAGCTTGTCGAGGGCTTCCTGGCCGTTGCAGCAGGTGTCGATTACGAAATTCTGCGACAACTGGTCGGCGAGGAATTCGCGCATGTCGTCGTTATCCTCTACCAGAAGTATCGAGTAGCTGTGTTCCTGCTCGAGCGAGGTGGGCACGGTCTCCTCCATGACATATTCATTCATGGTGACGTCGGTGACGGGCACAGCCTCGGCCTCCATGTCATCCTTGCGGAGCGGCAGGGTGAGCACGAAGGTGTTGAGCTCGGAATTGTTGTCGGCCAGCGTGATGGTGCCGTTGAGCAAGTGGGCCAGAGTGCGGCAGAGCGGCAGCCCTATGCCCACTCCGTTGTTATCCTGCTGGGAATTAACCTGGAAGAACGGCTCGAAGATGCGCAGCGAGTTCTCGCCCTTCAGTTTCTCGCCGTCGCTGGTGACGGAGAGGGTGAATGTGTCATCGTCCGAAGTGAGCGACACCTCGGTGGTGTGGCGGCCATACTTGAGGGCGTTGTTGAGCAGGTTGGAGAATATCTTTATCAAAGCCTCGCTGTCGGTGACGGCATATATATCCTTCTGCGGGATGGAGGTGACGAGTTCGCGGCCCTTCACCTGCATTGTCGGTTCGAAGCGTTCTATTGTGTCGTTGACTATCTGGGTGACATCGACGCGTTCAAACTTGATATTGAACTGGTTGGCGCCGATTTTCTGGAAGTCGAGCAGCTGCCCGGTGAGGTTGAGCAGGCGCGACGTGTTCTTGCGCATCACCTTTATGTAGCGCTCCACGCGCTTGTCCTCGATGTTGAGCGACTCCATAGCTTCGAGGGGTGCGTCGATAAGCGAGAGCGGTGTGCGTATCTCGTGGGCTATCTCGGTGAAGAACTGCACTTTGTTCTCGTAGAGTTCTTTCTCCTTGTTGACGCTGAAAAGCTGCTCCTTGGCTGCGAGCTTGCGGTCCTGATTGCGCTTGTAGCGAATCCACAGGAAGAGCAGTATCACGCCTGACAGCACTATATATAATGTAATGGCCCACCAGGTGCTGTACCACGGTGTCTTTACTATAATCTCTATATTGCGCACGGAGTAGCCGGTGCCATTGCTCACTTTCACCTGAAGCTCGTAGGTGGCCGGGGGAAGATTGGCAAGCGTTATAATGTTGTCGGTCAGCGGTATCCATGTGGTATCGTTCGGGAGCATGCGGTAGGTATAGTCGAGCGTGCCCTGCGGTATGTAGCTCGGAGTCGATACCTCAAGTATCATGGGGGAGAAATTGTGGGGCAGCACAATCTTGTCGGTGTAGAATATGCTCTTTACCAGCGGCGAGTCGGGACCGCCGGGCTTAAGCTCGCGTTTGCCGCTGCGCAGCGCGGTGAAGAATATCTTCGGCACGGAGTCGTTGTAGGTGTCAATTTCGGGGTTAAAGGCTATAAGTCCCTCCATCGTGCCGAAATAGAACCAGCCGTCCTTCGACTTGAGCGCCGAGTGATAGTTGAACTGATTGGAGAGCAGGCCGTCGGCGGTGGTAAACACCTTTATCTCACCCGTTTCGGGATGATACTTCACGAGGCCGCGGTTGGTGCCGAACCACAGGTAGCCCTTGGAGTCCTCAAGAATATCGTAGACCACGTTGTCGGGCAGTCCGGGTACTGACTCGAAACGGTCGTCCTGCGGCATGTATTTCACGAGGCCGCCGCGGTCGGTCGAGAACCATATTGTACCGCGCGAGTCCTCCATGATAGAGCTTATTGAGTTGGTAGGCAGACCGTTGGAGTGTGACTCATCAAAGGGATAGTGGGTAAACTTATCGTTTGACGGATTGTATTTCCACACACCGCCACCCATTGTGGCAAACCAAATGATGCCTTTGGAATCCTGCGCGATGTCGAAAATCCATGCCTGATTGAGCTGAGGCACCAGCTCGAAACGCGATGAGCCGGGCAGCGCGCGGAAAAGGCCCCAGTCCGAGCCTACCCACTTCTGTCCCTGGCCGTCGACGAGGAACGAGTACACGCTGTTGGTCTCGTCGACACCATGAAGGTCGGTGAAGCGGTTGTCAACCTTCTCGCCGTCGACATAAACGTCCATGCCGGTGCGGGCTTTGCCTACATACACCGTGTCGCGGAACGTCTTTATCATCAGCGCTATATCCTTGTCGTTGATTACCTCGAATTGGCCGGTACGGGGATAGAAGCCTGTGAGGCCGGCATCCTCGGCACCGATATATATCTTGCCGTTGCCATCCTCCGAAAGGCCGCGTATGCGCTTGGAGGCCAGGGTGTTCTTACCGAAGCCCGAAGTGTAGCGGTCAAACTTGAATCCCTTGCGCTGGAAGAAGTTGACGCCGCCATACATCGTGCCCACCCAGGCATTGCCGTCGCGGTCGGCATAGAGCGAGTAGATGGTGCTGTTGGAGAGATTGCTCTTTCCGTCGCCACCCTCCAGGAGTTTGGTCTGGTTGTCGCGGTTTATCATGTCGATGATAAACAGGCCGTTCTGCGTGCCGAGCCATATCTCGTTGTCGATACATATCATGGCGCGGGCAAATATATCCTTGTCCTCATTGACAGGAATGGGGGTCATGTAGCCTGTGCCAAGCTGATAGTGGAATATCTTGCCGTCGGGAGTGCAGAGAGCGAGGTTGCCGTCGGCGGTCTGGCGTATGAGCAGCACGGTCTCGCTGCAAAGCGTATCGAAACCGGGCATCCGCACGAACTTGTTGGCAGCGCGGTCGTAGGAGTAGAGACCGTCGCGCGTGGTGCCGGTGTAGACATTGTCGTCCTTGTCGACGAAGAGCGATACGGGGAGATAGTCCTTGTCGCCCACCTTGTCGCGTATCACGGGGTAATAGTCCACCTTGTCGTTGTCGTAGTAGCGGAATATACCCTGGTTGGGCACGAGCACCCATATATTGCCGCGTCGGTCAGGGATTATATCCTGCACCCAGTCGTCGGCGCTGACGCCTTCGGCACTCTTGGTTGCAAGATATGTAAAGGTATCAAAAAGAGGGTTGTAGATGTAGATACCGCGGTCGGTACCCACCCACACGTCGCCTTCGGCCGATGCATACAGCGAACTGATATTATTGTTGCCGCGCTTGTTGACACGGTCGTAACAATCGAAACATTTCACGGTCTTGCCGTCGTAGCGGTTAAGTCCGTTCTTTGTTCCGAACCACATGAAGCCGTTGCTATCCTGCGTTATAGCCTTGATGTAGGACGATGACAATCCCTCGTTGGTGCCTATCTGATTGAAGGAATAGTTGACGGCTCGCGGTAATGCGCCGGCCGTTATGGCCGACGCTATCACAGCGATTATTACGGTTAATATTTTAAAGCCTTTTCGCATATAAGGTTCATGATATTATTGTTATACCCGACGGGCGGTTATCAGTGACTGCATGCGCTGCCGCGGGTAGTTTATCGTGCTATAGTCTTATGTGACAGGCGAGTACCGTCGGCCATAACGGCGTTGACGATATATACGCCGCTCTGCACATTGACATTCATCACAGCCTGCACGTGGTTCACGTTGTCGGCGCGTGAGAGGCAGCGGCCGCTCAGGTCGTAAAGCTCAACCGATGCGATGTCGGCCGATGCCGATACCACGCATTCGTTGCCTGAGATTACGGCAGTGAGTGTGGCGGCCTCGGCTTTGTCAACGGCGATGTCGTCGACACCCGAGGTCACTTTTGAAATACGGTACACACGTACGTCGCCGGCGGGAACATTGTATTTGAACGAGTCAGCATCCTTGGCCACTGTTTCGCCGGTCCAGAGTTCCTTGATTTCCTTCACGTTGGAGGGCGCAATGCCAAGTTCCTCGAAAGTCAGTGTGCCGTTACGCCCGATAAGTTTGCTGAAGCTGAAGCATGCTACATAAACATAGTCGGGGGTGTCGCGCATATAATTGTAGACTGTCTGCTGGCTCGAGGTGTAGTTGGCATTGTCAACAGGACGGAACGAACCGGTGTTCTCACGCACGTATGCGTTGATGTCGGCGTTGCCGAACATCTTGAGAGCGCGGGCCTTTGACTCCTCGGGATATGCTACGACACTGCCCTTGGTGTGGCCGCTGTCGTCGGTGTAGACACACTTGTCGGAGAAGCTGTCGCCGATGATGAATGCACCGGTACACATGCCGGAGGTGACACGCACGCGGTTCTCACCCTCGGTCTCTCTCTTGTTGTAGCCGTCCTTGTGGAGCACAAGCTGGTCGGGGTCGTTGACTGCGTAGAGACGGTCGGTCCACCATGCCCATGACATAGCGTTCATAACATATTCACTCTCACCAAGTTCGCTGAAACGGTCGCAGCAGCTACGGCGTCCGTGAGCCCACTTGTAGGGGAAGAGGGGCGCCATTGATTCTACGATATACATGTCGTATTTCTGTGCAAGTTCGTAGATAATCTGCATACCGTAGTTGTAGGCCATCACACCGGTGGTGATTTCGGGATTGTACCATGAGTCACCCTCGCATATGCCGGAGTTGATGAAGTCAAACTTGAGATACTTGATGTTGTAGGCAGCCCAGCGTGACAGCGTATAATCCATATTATAATAGAACGCGGGGTGAGTGGGGTCGATAGCGCAGTATTGGCCGCCATTGAAGAGGTAATGGGGATTGCCGTTGTAGCGGAGCAGACAGTCGCCCCAGTTGTAGGAGGGGATATCGCGGATACCTGTACCGTCGACTTTAGAGTCGAAAGTCCAGTCCCACACCACCATACCGCCGTAGAGGCCGAGACGCTGGTTGAGGCCCTGGAGTGTCTCGCGGCCCTCTCTGTAAGAGCCTTCGCCGAGGAATTTGTTGCCGAGCTGAGAGATTTCGGTCGAGGTCATGCCCCAGCCGTCGCAGAATGAGTCGAGACTCACCACGGTCTGGCCCTGCTTGTCGTGGAAACCGAGGTCAAAGAGGTTGTCCTTGATCCACTTCGCTGTTTCCTTTACGGCGGGAGTGTTGACGTGGTTCATCATTACGCCCCATGTGCTCCAACCCATAGGGTTGCCAAGGTCCCAGGGTGCGGGAGGACATACGAGCGCACAAGTCTCGGCAAATGTCTCAAGACCAACGCGGTAGTCGTCGAAGCAACCGATAAGGTATCGGGCCGACTCCACCTTCTCTCCCTTCACGTAGCCGTGGGGAATGAGGGTGTTGCTATTCCAGTCGTAGTCGCGCGATGCAACCGAGGTATAGCCCGAGAGGAGTTCGAGTTTCTTGAACGCCTTGTTGGACGTACCGACAACGGTGATACCGCTTTTCCACTTGTCGTGGTCAACGGAACCCATCACCATGCCGAATTTAGAGGTAGAGGTCTTGTCGAATACGCAAGTCACTTCGTGTGAGGTGGTTTCGGTATTGAAGTTATATACCTGATAGCGGCCGTGACCGTCGTTGTCGAAGGGTACTTCGAGAGCCGACATGGTGTTGTTGCACAGGTTGTCTGACACAGTCTCGGAGGCGAGAGCCACCATATGGTTCGACTCGATGACAGTGCCGGCGGCATCAGCAGTGACCGCAACCTGCGCAATGGCGAAAGGATGCTCGTTGTAGAGGTTGATGGTCTGTATCATTTTGGCAGTGCCGTCGCCGTAGACACGGGTCAGGGCTTTGCCGGTGCCGATTTCATCCTGTATATCCTCAATCGTTACCGAGAGCGGGCTTACAGAGAGGCTGTTGATTTCGCCGGTAGCCTGAGTGTCCTTGATACGGTAGGTCACCTTAGCGTAGGCTTTTTTTACAATATCCTTGCCGTCGTAGCTGAGTGTCAGCGAGTTGTCGTCGGCATTGGTGATATTCCAATGGCCCTGCGAGAGTCGGGTCTCGGCTACAAGCGACATTGAGGTCGCTGCCAAAGCCATTGTGAGAATCAGATTTCTTGCTTTCATTGTAATGTAGTAGTGTTGGTTTTGTCAGGTGTTTATAATGGTATTTACTTTTACTTAATAGTATTTACTTTTCTATGCGATATACCTTTACGTCGAGCGCGGGCACTGCGGCGTTGAGTGTGGCCTGCATGTCGACGGGGTCCTGGCTCCAGAGCTCCTTGGCCTTGTAGGTCTTGGTCTCGGAGAGGCCGAGACGGCGCAGCGGCAGGCTCTTGACAGCAGGCTCGTTGGTGAAGTTGAACACGGCGAGGTAGATGCAGTCGTCGGTATCGTAGGTGAACATGTCGGCCGACTTGGTGCCGAGGGCGTGCTCTACGGGGCGGAACGACTTGCAGCGGCGTGCCATCTCGTTGATGTCGCGGTTGCCGGTGTTGCGCACGATGCGTTCCTTCACAGCGTCGTCGCCGCCGTTGCTCATGTCGTCACCGAGGAAATAGACGCCGGTGAGAGCCGACGAGGTGATGCGCATGCGGTTTTCGCCGTCCGACGAGCCTTCATACACCACGTGGTCGGCATCGTTGTAATGGTACAAGTGGTCGAGCCACCAGCCGTAGGTCAGCGCGTTGAGCACATACTCGGTGTCGGTCACTTTGCCCCACGCGTCGCACGAGATGCGGCGTGAGTGAGCGTAGTTGGCGGGGAAGAGGGGCGCGATGGAGAGGTTGAGCCACATCTTGCCGTCGTTGATTGAGTCGATATAGGCCATGCCCTGATTGTAGGCCTGCACGCCGGTAGTCACCGCCGGGTCGTAGTAATTGTCTGACTCATAGGCACCGTGGGCCATGAAGTCAATCTTCACATATTCATATCCCCAGTCGATGAACTGCTCAAGCTGCTTTTTGATGCGGGCTTTGGTTGCGGGGTGTGTGGGGTCGAGAGCGGGAGCGCCGTCAAATTTCACGGGCTGACCGTCGACGGTCACGTAGAGGTCCTTCATCTTGTATTCGGGAGCTTCACCCACAACACTTTCGGGATTGCCGCCCCAGTCGGTGAAGGGGCAGTAATAGATACCGGCTTTCTGTCCGTTGGCCTTGCAGTGGGCCACAAACTCGCGATGCTGCTCGGGCTTGAAACCGAAGTCCCAGAAGGCATCGAGATTTACTACAACCGAACTGTCGGCATCAAAGAAACCGCGGTTCTGGAGGTTATCGTGAATGAAGTCGCTGACTTCTATCGCTTTATCGAAGTTGATTTTGGTCTGGAGTTTGCCCCATGAGTTCCAGCCGAAAGGACGGGGACCCTTGGCGGGGATGGAGGGAGCGGTGAGCGCACACTGGTCGGCAAACAGTTCGAGACCGTCACGCCAGTCGGTGGCGGGGATAAGAATCATGCGGGGTGATTTTACCGTAGCGCCTTTGACCGCACCGTGGTAACGGCGGTCGCGGGTAAGGTCGGAGGTGATGCCGCCGAACACTTCGAGCGAAGTGATGGCTGCGTTGTCGTCGGTAGCGGCCGATACGCCCGATTTCCAGATGTCATGCTCCACCGAACCGATTACGAGACCCTGACGGGTGTCGGCGTTGAAGAAAGCCGCCGCTTCGTAGGATGCGGGGAGCTTGTCGCCGAAGGGGGTATTGGCGTAGCGCACCCACGCGTCGTTGTCGTAGGGTACGGATATGAAGTAGTTGCCCGTGCGGTCAGCGAATGTGAAGGGCTGACGGGTGAACACGGGGGCAAGGTAATTGAGCGCGAAGTCACCCTTCTTGCCGGCGGGAGCTTCCACCGACAGGCGCGTCATTACGAACTCGGGATAGAGGTCATAGTCAACCGTAGCTTTCTCACCCTCGTAGTTACCGGTTACGCTCACGCGCAACGCATCGCCGTGGGTGTCGGATATCTTGCGGCTTGTCACCTTCACGTTCTTGAGTGATTCGGGGTAGCGGACGGTTTCGCCGAGACCGATATAGGGTACATGCTTGATTGCAGCCGAGTCGGAAGAGCGGGGCACGGCGTCAAACGAAGCATCGACAAGACCCCATGCAGGGAGGTTGCCTTTGACTATCGTGTCGTTGCCTGATACGATGGTGACGGCACCTGTCGAATTGTCAACGATGAGTTTCTGCGAACCGTTGGTGAACGCCCGGTCGGAAGCTGCAGCGGTGAATGATGCGGATAGAACTAAACAGGAGATTAATAGCTTTTGCATGGTGATAAGCTTTTGCATGGTGATAACGGGGTTGGTATATTGAATAATTATATGCAAAAATAAAAAAAATCACGAGATTAACATTAATATATAAGCCCCAAAAAATGAAATATTTGCGGCATTTAACGGATTTATAGCAATTTTTAGATTCTATATCGTAGCACACGAATTTAGACATTGCTCCCCTACCCCATTGATTATCAACGGAGTTTCAATATAACAATCAATATTACCACGAAATTATTAAAAAAATCGGAGTGCGGCGGCTACTGCCTGTCACTTGAAGAAGATATAGGCCGCCACGATACCCGATACAGAGCCCACAATGTCGGCCAGCAGAGCGTAGCTCACGGCATAGCGGGTGCGCCTGATACCCACCGAACCGAAGTAGACGGCGAGCACGTAGAACATGGTGTCGGTCGACCCCTGTATCGATGCTGACACGCGGGCCACGAACGAGTCGGCCCCGTGGGTGTTCATCAGGTCGACCATCATGCCGCGCGAACCCGAACCGCTCAACGGTTTCATTATCGCCGTGGGGAGAGCTTCCACCCAGTCGGAGTCGATGCCGAGCGAATTGACCACGGCTATCATGCCGTCGGTCAGCGCCTCCATTGCCCCCGATGCACGAAACATACCTATCGCCACGAGTATGGCCACCAGATAGGGTATAATCATCACGGCCGTCTTGAATCCCTCCTTGGCCCCCTCGATAAAGGTTTCATACATGTTGATATGCTTGCGAAAACCTGCGGCGAGAAAGGCTATTATAACACTGAACAGTAGGAAGTTGGCTATAAATCCGGAATAGAGCTGCACATGCGCTTCGTCAAGACTGCTGAAAAAGATGACAATGCCGGCGATAAAGAGCGCCATACCTCCGAGCCACGCGAGCAACACGGGGTCGAGCAACCGTATCTTCTGCTTGATACACAGCGCTATGATACCTACCATAGTAGCTATGAACGTGGCAAGCAGGATAGGCATGAACACGTCGGTGGGATTGGCCGCTCCCGCCTGCAACCTGTACATCATAATTGACACCGGTATCAGGCAAAGGCCCGACGCATTGAGCACCAGGAACATAATCATGGCATCGGACGCGCGTTCCTTGTCGGGATTAATCGACTGCAACTCCTGCATGGCCTTGAGTCCCATAGGAGTAGCGGCGTTGTCGAGACCGAGCATATTGGCCGACACGTTCATGAAAATCGAACCCATAGCCGGGTGACCTTTCGGCACTCCGGGAAACAGCCGGGTGAACAGCGGACTTATCAACCGGCCGAAGAAGGTGATGACCCCTCCCCTCTCGCCTATCTTCATGAGTCCCATCCAGAGGGCGAGCACGCCGGTCAGTCCGAGGGATATTTCAAAAGCATTGGAGGCCGAGGAGAAGGAGGCCGACATGATGTCGCTCCACACCTGCAGATTGCCGGTAAAGAGTGTTTTGGCGAGCGCCACTATGAAGGCTATCGCGAAAAACGCTATCCATATATAGTTAAGTACCATAAATTCAGCGGGATGTATTGGTTTTTAGGGATTAGTGGATGTCGATAAGTTTCCACTGTTCTAAATTTCCACTTATTGACGATAGGATTTACAAAAATAGTAAAATATCGGGAAATATAAAAAAACTTAAAATCATGGTAACTTAATTGGTAATATTACCATGATTCAAAAAATTATCCTACCTTTGCCGACAACGCGCCGCAAGCGCGGCGGGCACTCCCCTGCCGCATCGGTATCTTAACTACCCAACACTATCCCCGACATGGAAAATCAATTGGATAATGACGGCATTATCAGCCGCATACGTTACTTACTCGAGCACTCCCCCGCATCGCTCACGCAGGCCGAAATGGCACGCCGCATAGGCATGGACCCCTCAAACTTCTCGAAGCACCTGTCGGGTAAACTGCCCGTTTCGCGCGCGCTCGTCAACCGCATCGTGGTAGACCTCGGTATTTCCAAAAACTGGCTCGAAAATGGTGAGGGAATGCCGTTTGAGAAACGCACCACGCCCAAAGTGGAGGAATATGGCGAAGTGCATCTGTGGAACCATCCTCACCGCGGCATACCGGTCTATGACATAGACGTTACCGCCGGATGCCGCCCGTTGGAAAGAATGTTGACCGACGACCACGTGAAAGGCTACGTCGACCTCCCCCGCCTCAATCGCGACGCAATCCTCGTGCGCGTCACCGGCGACTCCATGGAACCGCGCATCATGGATGGCGGCTTCATAGCCATACGCCCCGTAAAGTCAAGCTCCTCAATATTTTGGGGACAAACCTACCTCGTAGTGATGCCCGACTACCGCATGGTCAAGGTACTCCGCCGCCACCCTACCGACCCGTCAATGGTAATTTTACACAGCGAGAACCCGCTTTACGATGATATGGACGTAAACCGCGAGGAAATAGAGGCACTATTTCTCGTCGAAACAGTTCTTAATATCAAAAACCTTTGTTAATCAACAATAAAATAGTTATTTTTGCGGTTAATATCATATATAATGATGTGTAACCTCTTGTTGAACGCCGTGCATGTAACGGCATTAATGTTGTGTAACTTACTGAAAAAATGAAATTTAAATATCTGCTTGCATCTCTTTCGCTCACCTGCGCCATGGCCGCGGGAGCTCTTGACATCACCACCGTCGAAGCCGGCACGCTCGCATCGCTGACAGGTGATGACAAAGATATTACCACTCTGAAAATCAGCGGCCCCGTCAACGCCGCCGACTTCTTTTATATCACCGACACTCTCACCTCGCTCACGTCGCTCGACCTGTCTGACGCCACCATAGAGGCAGTCAGCGGACTCAAGACAGCGACGGGCAACACCGAGTTTGCCGCCAACGAGATACCCCACTACGCCCTCTTCGGCTCGAAGGTGAGCAGCGTGGTACTTCCCGACAACATCACCCTCATAGGCGAAGGCGCGTTCGGCAACACCGCCATCACCTCTATTGAAATACCCGAAAGCGTCACTACCATAAGTAATTACGCGTTTACGGGCTGCAACAGTCTCACTGACATTACAGTGCCGTCGACCGTCACTACGCTCGGCGCGGGTGTGTGGATGGGATGCACCGCGCTCGAAAAGGCCACTATCCTCACTCAGCTTGAGGAGGTACCCGAAAACCTCTTCGCCAATTGCAGTTCTCTCTCGCAGGTGCAGTTACAGCCTACGTATAAGAGTCTGGGCAACAGCGCGTTTGTCAACTGCACGAAACTCGCCGACTTCAGTTTCCCCGCATCACTCGTGAGTGTGGGCGACAAAGCTTTCTACAACAGCGGTTTAACCGCTGTCAATCTTGCCGGAGCATCATCGCTTGCCTCAATCGGCGATTTCGCTTTCGCCAAGTGTGCCGCTCTTGAGAATGTCAACATGGGCGATGCCGCTCCCGTTCTGGGCAAAGGTATATTCTTCGATGACACCGCGCTGGTGCAGGTACAACTCCCCTCCTCCACCACCGTTATCCCCGCTTTCACATTCAAAGGCACTTCCTCACTCGACTCCGACAACACCCTCCCCTCCACCACTCAGAGCATCGGCGACTACGCCCTCTGCGGCTGGGAAAATGCCACGAGCATCATACTCCCCGAGGACACCCGCTACCTCGGCACCGGAGCTATGGAGGGCTGGACCTCGCTTCAGAAGATAGGCGCCGAACACCTCTCGCAGGTGCCCGAACTGGGCAGCGACGTGTGGGCCGGAGTCAATCAGGATAAAGTATATCTCTACGTCAAGGAAGCCACTGCCGCCGACTTCAACGCCGCCGACCAGTGGAAAGAATTCAAGGTGACAATCGGAGCAAGCGGTGTCGACAACATCATGGACGACGCAGCGGCTGTCAACGGCAGTGCCAACGTCGACTTCAACGTGGGCGACGGTTATATCAGAATCGAGTCACAAGGCTCGCCGATAGCCGCCGTCAGGATATATGACCTCAACGGACGCAACCGCTACGCTGCCGCAACCGACAGCAACAGCGTGACTGTCAACACCTCACAATGGCGCGGCTCGGTGCTCCTCGTCGACGTGACCCTCGCCGACGGCGCCCGCGCATCAATCAAAGTATCAATCTGAGGCTCGACAACATAAACAACTGAAGTTCAAAAACATAACCGGCTGAAGCTTAGCAAAATAAGCAACTGAAGCTCAACAATATAACCAGGCATTAAGAAGTCAGATTACAATCACCTCTTATGGGAAAGAATAAACTAAAGAAATTCAGGGATATGGCTACGATTGACTTCGTATTCCAGTATCCCTTTTCTGTTCTTAACGAGAAAGGTTTTCCACTTCGCGGCAAGTGGCACAAGGAATTTTTCGGCAACGACAACCCCATTGTCCTCGAACTCGGTTGCGGCAAGGGGGAATACACCGTAGGACTCGCACGCCGATACAAGGATAAAAACTTCATAGGCGTCGACATCAAGGGAGCGCGCATGTGGACCGGCGCCACGCAAGCCCTCAACGAAGGACTCGACAACGTGGCCTTCCTGCGCACAAATATCGAGCTTATCGACCGCTTCTTCGAGCCGGGCGAAGTGTCGGAGATATGGATTACATTCCCCGACCCGCAGATGAAGAAAGAGCGCAAGCGCCTGACCTCCACCCGATTCCTCAACCTCTATCGCAATATCACCCGCGACGGTGCGCTCATCCACCTCAAGAGCGATTCACCATTCCTCTACACCTACACCCACCATCTCGTGGCCGACAACAAACTTCCGGTCGAGGTGGACACCGACGACCTCTACCACAGCGGTCTGGCCGACGATATCCTCAACATACGCACCTTCTACGAGCAGCAGTGGCTCGCCCGCGGACTCACAATCAAGTATATCAAGTTTGCCCTCCCCCACTCCGGCGAACTCGTTGAGCCCGACGTTGAGATACCCTTCGACACCTACCGCAGCTTCTCGCGCGGCACCCTGGAGACAATGGACATTTAGAGAGTGTGATTAAATTTAAACCGGATTAAATATTTAAAGAGGTTTTAATTGACAAGCACTCTATCAGACAAACGTAACAACTATCCAATGACAGAATTAAGACTTTATCCACAGCTCATACTCGACGCACTATCCAATGTGCGCTATCCCGGCAACGGCAAGAATATCGTTGAAAGCGACATGGTGGAGGATGACATCCGCATCGACGGCAACAAGGTCAGCTTCTCGCTCATCTTTGACCGCCCCACCGACCCGTTTATCAAATCCATAGTCAAGGCTTCGGAGGCAGCTATCGCCACTTACATATCG
This sequence comes from Barnesiella sp., assembly GCA_014801075.1. GTDB lineage: Bacteria > Bacteroidota > Bacteroidia > Bacteroidales > Muribaculaceae > JAGBWK01. Next base: position 68,112 of record JAAVEW010000014.1, read on the forward strand.
CCCGAAGTTGACATAAAAGGCAACATCGCGGTCAAGACCCGCGTGGCCGCCCCCCAGCCCGCCGTGAAACCACTTGCTCAGGTAAAGAACATCATAGGCGTGTCATCAGGCAAAGGCGGCGTAGGTAAATCGACAGTAGCCAGCAACTTGGCCGTGGCCCTCGCCCGCGAGGGTTATCGCGTGGGATTGCTCGACGCCGATATTTTCGGTCCGTCGATGCCCAAGATGTTTGGCGTGGAGGACGAGCAGCTCTACATGCATAAAGTCGATGGCCGCGAGCTGATTATACCCCTCGAACGCTACGGAGTGAAGCTCCTCTCGATAGGATTTCTCGTTGACAAGAACTCACCCGTGCTGTGGCGCGGCTCCATGGCGTCAAATGCCCTGAAACAACTTATCACCGATGCCGACTGGGGCGAACTCGACTATTTCCTCATCGACATGCCTCCCGGCACGTCAGATATACACCTCACTCTGGTGCAGACACTTGCACTGACCGGCGTGGTGATAGTATCCACCCCTCAGCAGGTAGCGCTGGCCGATGCCCGCAAGGGTATCGCCATGTTCCTCTCGGACAAAATCAATGTGCCCGTGCTCGGTCTTATCGAGAACATGGCATGGTTCACCCCCGAACTCCACCCCGAGGAGAAATACTATATATTCGGTCGTGACGGCGGCCGCGAACTCGCCAAGGAACTCGGCATCGAACTTCTCGGCCAGATACCCGTAGTGGGAAGCATCTGCGACCACGGCGACAGCGGCGAGCCTATCGCTCTCGGTGACACTGTGGCCTCTCAGGCATTCCTCCACGTAGCGCGCGAGGTAATCGACGCCGTGGACCGCCGCAACGAGCAGCTCCCCCCTACCGAGAAAGTCAACGTGACCAAGAAATAGCAGTCAACGTGACCAAACGTGACCAAGTAATAATCGCATTATAACTGACAACAGCTGACACTATGGCAAGAATATTGATAATCAACGGGCCTAACCTCAACCTGCTCGGAGTGCGCGAACCCGCCATCTACGGCAAGGTGTCGATGGAGGATTATATCAGCGCTATAAAAGCCGACTATCCCAACGTGGAGATTGACTACTTCCAGAGCAACCATGAGGGTGAAATCATTGACCGCCTCCACGACGAGGGTTTTGACTCGGAACTCAACGGCATTGTGCTCAACGCCGGCGCCTACACCCACACGTCACTCGCCATCGCCGACGCCATCAAGGCTATCGAAGTGCCTGTGATAGAGGTGCATATATCCAATGTTCATGCCCGCGAAGCCATCCGCCACACGTCGCTGATCTCGCCCGTGTGCCGCGGTGTGATTGCCGGCTTCGGCCTCGACAGCTATCGCCTTGCCATCGAAGCATTCCTGTACTAATAGCCCCGCTATGCTGACAACCGACAAAGATATAGAGGATTACATTATAAATCATATTGACCGCGAGCCTGACAATCTGCATCAGCTCTACCGCCGCGTCAACACCGAACTGCTTTACAGCCGCATGTGTTCGGGCCACCTGCAGGGTCGCCTGCTCAAGATGCTGACACGCATGATACGTCCGCAGCGCGTGCTCGAACTCGGCACCTACGCCGGCTACTCGGCACTCTGCATAGCCGAAGGGCTTGCCGACGACAGTTGCCGCGTCGACACTATCGAACTGGAGGACGAGCTGGAGGATTTCATACGCCGCGCTTTCGACGAGTCGCCTTGCGGCAGCCGCATTGAGCTGCACATCGGCGATGCCATGCAGCTGCTCCCCACCCTGCTTGCCGACAACAGTTACGACATGGTGTATATCGACGCCAACAAGCGCCATTATGTCGAATACTACAAGCTGCTGATTGACAGCCTCCCCTCGGGCGCGTTTATCGTGGCCGACAACACGCTGTGGGACGGTAAGGTAGCTGACAAGGAGACGCATCTCGACGCGCAAACCCGCGGTATCATGGAATTTAACGACCTCGTAGCCGCCGATGACCGCGTGGAGAAAGTTATCATACCGCTGCGCGACGGCCTCACTCTGATACGGAAAAAATAACTGAAATCACTCTTTGATTGAAATCACTCTTTGATAATGAAAAATCTGATGTTTGACCTCGGAGGGGTCATTATGAAAATAGAGCGACGTCGCGCCGTAGAGGCTCTGCAGGCCATCGGACTCGACAACGCCAACGAAATGCTCGGCGAATATGGCCAGCACGGTATTTTCCTTGAACTCGAACTCGGCAACGTCACTCCGCAGCAGTGGCGCGACGAGCTGCGCCGCCACATCAAAGCCGACGTCAGCGACGAGGCTATCGACCGCGCGTTTGAGCAATTCCTCGTGGGCATTCCCACCGGTCGCCTGCGCGAACTTGAAGAGCTCCACCGCGACCATAAAATCTACCTGCTCTCCAACACCAACAAAGTGATGTGGGACGGCATGATTCTCGACGAATTCCGTAAGGACGGCCACGACATCAACTACTACTTCGACGGCGTAATACCCTCGTTTGAAGTGCATTGCTACAAGCCCGACGCCGAGATATTCAACAAGGCGTGCGAGAAATTCGGCATCCGCCCTGAGGAGACCATATTCTTTGACGACTCGCTTGCCAATGTGCAGGCCGCGCAGGCGCTCGGTTTCGGCGGCGTACACGTGGAGGATGAGCGCCCCTTTGCCGAGTATCTTAAATAATTCCCGGTATCAATATATATAGTATAAAGATATAGAGTATATCGCGATAAATCGCCAACAATTATATAAAGCGAATAAAAGGCAACGATGAGTCAGGTAAAGGGAGCGACAATAGGCATGTTTGACGGCGTGCATCTCGGCCATCAATATCTCATTTCGCAGCTCATGGAGCATTGTGACGAACCTGTGGCGGTGACATTTGACAATCACCCGCTGTGGGTGCTCGGCGACCTGCGCGAGCCGCAATTGCTGCTGACACCGCAGGAGAAGGCCGACGCTCTGCGCAGCATGGGCGTTACCCCCGTAATGCTCCGGTTTGACGACTCGTTGCGCTCGCTGACAGCACGCCAATTTATTGATAGGCTGAAGAATGACTACGGTATCGACCGCCTCGTGCTCGGTTTCAACAACCGCATAGGGAGCGACCGTTGCGATGCTTCGGCCGACAAATCCTTGTCACAGGCCACCGGAGTGGATATAATACGCGCCTCGGAGCTTCCGGGAGAGCTGAAAGTCAATTCGTCAGCTATCAGGGAACTTATCAAAAGCGGCGACGTGGCTGCCGCATCGCGCCTCTTAGGCAAAGCCTATACCATTCACGGCAATGTGGGCCACGGCAAGCAGTTAGGCCGTCAGCTCGGATTTCCTACCGCCAACCTCGTGCCTGACAATACCGATAAGCTACTGCCACTCAACGGAGTATATGCTGCCGATGCCATAACCGCCGACGGCCACACTTACCGCGCCGTGGTCAACATAGGCAGCCGTCCCACCGTCGACAACCCCGATGCTCCGGTAACTATCGAAGCCCATCTCGACGGCTTCAACGGCGACCTCTACGACAAGTCGCTCACCCTGCGGTTTCTCGCCCGCCTTCGCTCCGAGCAGCGATTTCCCGACCTCAAAGCCCTGCGCGCCGCAATCAACCGCGACCTGCAGCAGGCAAGGGGGATAGGGTAATCACCTTGCGACAAACCACGCTACGGGTAGCCGGGAACAATGAATGGTAGCCGGAAACAATGAATATCACCTTACGACAAACCACGCTACGGGCTGTTATAATGCCTGCTAAGAGAATTATTGAAAACAAAAGGGACGCGAAAAATTCGCGTCCCTTTTGTTTTATTAGTCCTTTTGTCCTTTTGTCCTCTGTGATTTATTATCCCTTTTGAGAGGGTCTATACCTTTCTAAAGGGAGGGGATTTCTAAAGGCGGGGGTTATTTTACTTCCCAGGTTTCGCCGGCAAGAATCATTGAGCGGAGGGTGTCGAAGCCCTTCTTGGCGCGGACTTCTTCAACCTGGAGGCTTACTTCCTCATTGTAGACGGGTGACTCTACGTCGCGGATTACGCCAAGAGCGAGGGGGAGAGTGTCGCCATCCATCATTGCGAGCTGCTGGTGCAGGAAGTTGCTTTCGCAGTGAGCATCGTGTACGAGGACATCATCGAGCGTGTAGCCATCCTCGCCGATAGTCACGGCTTTGAGGAGGAAACCGTCACGCACGAGACCTTTGTTCATATCCTTGCCGAATATCATCTTCTCGCCGTGCACGAGGTGGATTGTGCGGTCGGCGCGGTATTCGCGGTCAGTGATGCTGTTGTGGATACCGTTGTTGAAGATAACGCAGTTCTGGAGTATCTCGCACACTGATGTGCCGCGATGGCGGGCAGCGGCAACGAGTATTTCCTGCGAAATCTGAAGCTCAACGTCGATAGCGCGGGCGAAGAAATTGCCGCGCGCACCGAATACGAGTTCGGCGGGGACGAAGGGGTCCTCGGTGGTACCGTAGGGCGATGACTTGGACACGAAGCCGCGGTCGGAAGTGGGGGAGTACTGCCCCTTTGTCAGGCCGTATATCTTGTTGTTGAACAGGATGATATTGATGTCGACATTACGGCGCACGGCGTGAATGAAGTGGTTGCCGCCGATAGCGAGACCGTCGCCGTCGCCCGAAATCTGCCAAACGGTGATGTCGGGATTCGCCACTTTGAAACCGGTTGCGATGGCAGCAGCGCGGCCGTGGATGGTGTGGAAGCCGTAGGTGTTCATGTAGTAGGGCAGACGCGACGAGCAGCCGATACCTGAGATGACGGCGGTCTTGTCGGGGGCTACTCCTACGGTAGCCATGGCTTTATGGAGAGAATTGAGGATTGCGTGGTCGCCGCAACCGGGACACCAGCGCACGGGTGAACCGTTCTTGTAATCGCCGGCGGTGTATGTGTTGTTGTCCATAATTGCTTATTTGTTGATTATGTTTTTAACTCCGTTGATTACTTCGCTCACGAGGAAAGGCTGACCCTGTATCTTGTTGATACGGTGAATCTCCACGTCGGGGAACTTGGCCTGAAGGAAGTCGGCGAACTGGCCGCAGTTGAGTTCGGCCACGATGACGCGACGATATTTGCGCAGCACTTCGGCAGTGTTGGCGGGCAGCGGGTTGATATAACGGAAGTGGGCGAACGCGAGGGGAGTACTCGAAGCGTTAAGGTCGTTGGTGGCGGTCATGAGATGGCCGAACGTGCCGCCCCAGCCTATGAGGAGAGTGTCGGCGTCGGGGTTGCCTGCCACTTCGAGGGCGGGGATGTCGTTGGCTATGCGGGCCACTTTCTCGCGGCGCAGGAGCACCATCTTCTCGTGGTTGACGGGGTCGGTGGAGATAGCGCCTGTCTGCGCGTCCTTCTCCAGACCGCCGATGCGGTGGGCGAGACCTTCGGTGCCGGGCACGGCCCAGTAGCGGGCGAGGGTATTCTCGTCGCGCATGTAAGGCGACCATTGTTCGCGGAGTTCGTCGGGCACGAAGCGGGGTTTGATTTCGGGATATTCGTCAGCTTCGGGAATGCGCCATGCCGACGAGCCGTTGCCTATGAAGGCGTCGCTGAGCAGGATGACGGGGGTCATGTGCTCGATAGCTATACGTGCGGCTTCAAAAGCCATAGTGAAGCAGTCGGTAGGGGTAGCGGGAGCAACCACGCAGAGGGGTGACTCGCCGTTGCGGCCGTAGAGAGCCTGCATGAGGTCGGTCTGCTCGGTCTTGGTGGGCAGGCCGGTAGAGGGACCGCCGCGCTGCACGTCGATGACAACGAGGGGAAGCTCGGCGATGACAGCAAGTCCGATACCTTCACCCTTGAGTGCCAGACCGGGACCCGAAGTGGAGGTGACGGCAAGGTTACCGGCGAACGAAGCACCGATAGCCGAGCAAACGCCGGCAATCTCATCCTCCATCTGGCACGCTTTCACCCCGAGGTCCTTTCGCTTGGCAAGCTCGTGGAGAATATCGGTGGCGGGAGTGATGGGGTAGGAGCCGAGGAATAGGGGACGGCCCGATTTCTCGGATGCCATTATGAGACCCCACGCTGTGGCGGTGTTGCCGTTGAGGTCGGTGTAAACGCCGGGGCGCACCTCGTCGCTCTCTATGCGGTAGGTCGACACCGAGGCGTGGATATTATGACCGTAGTCATAGCCGGCCTGTATCACCTTGGCATTGGCTTCATATATGGCAGGCTTCTTGGCAAACTTGTTTTTGAGCATGCGCAGGGCAGCTTCGAGCGGACGGTCGAAGAGCCAGCACACGAGGCCGAGAGCGAATATATTGCGGCATTTGAGCACTGACTTGTTGTCCATGCCCGAGTCGGCCAGGGCAGCCTTGGTCATAGAGGTGACGGGGACTTCCACTACCTGAGCCGTGATACCGAGTTCCTTAAAGGGGTCGTCGGTAGTGAAGAGAGCCTTGGCAAGAGCCTCCTTCTTGAAAGAGTCGATATCTACTATAATGACACCGCCGGGCTTGAGAAACTTAACATTCTGCTTGAGGGCCGCGGGGTTCATGGCAATCAGCACGTCGCAGCGGTCGCCCGGAGTGTGGACGTTGGAACCTACGCTGACCTGAAAACCGGAAACACCGCTGAGCGAACCCTGCGGGGCGCGTATTTCGGCGGGGTAGTCGGGGAAGGTTGACACCGAGTTACCAAGTCCGGCCGATACATTGGTGAAGATATTGCCGGCAAGCTGCATGCCGTCGCCGGAGTCACCCGAAAAGCGGACCACCACTTTGTCGAGCATTTTCACTTTTGGATTTTCCATTTGCGGTAATTACAATTTACTATATTCTGTCCGCAAAGGTACTATTTTAAAAGCGTAAATAAAAAGAACTCCGTCAATTTCTTATAATTATGGACATTTTAAAACTCATTTAACACTTCATATTTCATTTAACACTTCGAGCGCCATGTAAATCAGATATTTTTGCGTATCTTTGCGAGGTAAAAAGAGTCGTTTTTTTCTGACAATAAACCAAGCATTATCAAAGTGTACACTCGCTTTCGATTATATATAACGCTAATATTCATATCGTTGTGTTTCACGGGCATAGCCGGTGGAACAAGGTCGGGCCGCGCCCGCGACAACGACGTGCAGCAGCAGCAACCGGCAGCGACAGTCGTGGCCTCACTCCATGCCGACACCTTGCAGTCAGCAGTAAAGGAAGCTGTCGACAGCCTCAACACTAATATCCCAACCTCCTCATTAGCAGCTGATAGTACGATTGCGACGCCCAAGCGCGCAGCCGCTCCGTCAAGAATACGCCGCGAGAAAGTGGACCTCGACAATCAGGTGAAATTCTCCTCGGCCGACTCGCTGGTGCTTATCGGTCGCTCTAATATGATAATGTATGGCGACGGACAGGTTGACTACGGCGACCTCAAACTCGACGCCGCCCTGATAGAGGTGGACCTCGACAAGAGCGAGGTATATGCCGTGGGACAGCCCGACTCGATAGGCGAAATCGTTGGCAGCCCCGTATTTGAGGAAGGGGGGTCGAGCTACGAGACCAAGACCATGCGCTACAACTTCAAGTCGAAGCGAGGATTTATCACCGATGTCATCACCGAGCAAGGGGAGGGGTACCTCACCGGAGGCACCACCAAAAAGACCGAGGATGATTACTACTACCTCGAAAACGGCCGTTACACCACCTGCAGCGACCACGAGCATCCCCACTTCTTTTTCCAGCTCACCCGCGCCAAAGTGAAGCCCAAAAGCAATATCGTGACCGGTCCGGCTTACATGGTGCTCATGGGTCTGCCCCTGCCGCTGGCCGTCCCGTTCGGCTACTTCCCGTTCTCAAGCAAATATGCTTCGGGCGTGATAGTGCCCTCATTCGGCGACGATTACAACCGCGGATTCTATCTGCGCGACGGCGGTTATTACTTCGCTATCAACGACAATATAGACCTCGCGCTGACCGGCGAGATTTACACCCGCGGCTCGTGGGGACTCTCGGCCCGCTCCACTTACGCCAAGCGCTATAAGTACAACGGTAACTTCAATATCAGTTACCTGAAATCAATCTACGGCGACAAGGGTCAGCCCGACTACTCCAAGCAGACCAACTTCCAAATTGTGTGGAGCCACTCGCAGGATGCCAAGGCCAATCCCAACATGAACCTCTCGGCATCGGTCAACTTCACCACCTCGGGCTATACGCGCAACGACCTGAACTCCTACTACTCATCGGCTTTCACCGAGAACACGAAGAGTTCGACCGTAAATATGACCTACCGCTTCCCGCAGTCGAAGTGGTCGCTGTCGACAACGCTCAACGTGTCGCAGCGCACGCAGGACTCCACGCTTACGGTATCGTTCCCCAACGTGACGCTGACCATGTCGCAGATATATCCCTTCAAGCGCAAGCGCGCCGTGGGCGACGAAAAGTGGTATGAGAAGATACGCATGTCATACTCAGGATTGTTCCAGAACTCGCTGACATCGCGTCAGGATGTGTTCTTCCAGAAGAGCCTCATCAAGGACTGGCGCAACGGCATGAAGCACTCGATACCCATATCGGCTACCTTCAACGTGCTCAAGTACCTGAATATCACGCCGTCAATAAACCTGCGCGACCGCATGTACACCAGCAAGGTGCGCCGTCAGTGGGACCCAACTGCATCGGTCGAGGTGTGTGACACAACCTACAGTTTCTACAACGTGTGGGACTTTGACGCCGCGCTCTCGTTCGATACCAAAATCTACGGTTTCTTCAAGCCGCTGCCGTTTCTCGGCGACAGGGTGAAGATGATACGCCACGTGCTGACTCCGACGGTAACGTTGAGCGCGTCGCCCGACTTCTCATCGCCATTCTTCGGCTACTACGGCACCTACGACTATGTCAATGCCCAGGGCGAGCAGGTGCAGCGCAAATACTCGCTGTTTCCCAACTCACTCTTCGGTGTGCCCGGTCAGGGCAAATCGGGCGTAGTGTCGGTTTCACTCGCCAACAACCTGGAAATGAAGGTGAAGAGCGACAATGACTCGATAGGGGAGAAGAAGATTTCGCTCATCGAGAACCTGTCAGTGTCGCAGAGCTACAACTTTGCCGCCGACTCCCTCAACTGGAGCAATATCAACACCTCCATATTGCTGCGTCTTGTAAAGAACTTCAACCTCAACCTGTCGGCCACCTGGGATGTGTACACCTATCAGCTCAACTCGGCCGGCAACCCCGTGCGCGTCAACAAGACCCGCTGGCAGGCAGGCAAAGGCATAGGCCGTCTCTCAAGCACCGGCACTTCATTCTCCTACACCTTCAACAACAACACCTTCAAGCGCAAGGACAATGACCGCGACAAGCGCAAAAACAACAACGCGGACGATGACGAGGAGAACGAAAACCTGCGCCCCTCGCAACGCAACGCCCGCGGACGAGATGACGACGAGCCTGTGGCCGTAGGGCAGGACGGTTACATGAAATGGGAAGTGCCCTGGAGCCTCACGTTCAACTACTCGGTGGGCTACAGCTACGGAGCGTTCAACAAGCAGAAGATGGAGTATGACGGCAAGATAACGCAAAACCTGTCGTTTTCGGGCAACATACGCCCCACCACCAACTGGAACTTCTCCCTCTCAGGGTCATACAACTTCGACACCCACAGGATAGCCTACATGAACTGCAACATATCGCGCGACCTGCACTGCTTCACCATGACCGCCAGCTTCATACCTGTCGGCCCGTATAAGAGTTTCAACTTCCACATCGCAGTCAACTCGTCGATGCTCAGTGACCTGAAATATGACAAGCGCTCGTCGCGTCAGAACGGTGTCACATGGTATTGATGCATATCTTATTGATGCAGCAATTACAGTTACTGCAATTTATGTACAATCAACTGAACCAAACTGTTAATAAGTTGTTTTTATTTTTGTAGAACATAGTTTGGCCGATTGGGCCACATCCATTACATTTGCTGCTGCAAGATATCAATCAGTCTCTACAAAGCTTTGAAAACAATATTATTAATCAACTAAAATAAAATGAGAGATGGGAAAATTTCTTTCTGATTTCAAAGAGTTTGCCATGAAAGGCAACATCGTCGACATGGCCGTCGGCGTAATCATCGGTGGTGCATTCGGCAAGATTGTGACTTCTCTGGTCAATGATATCATCATGCCTGTAGTTTCACTCGCAACCGGCGGTGACGGCTACAAGAACCTCAAAAAAGTCATAACAGAAGCAGGCGTAGATGAAAATGGTAACGCTATCGAGGAAGTGGCCATCAACTACGGTGTTTTCATCCAGAACATCGTTGACTTCCTTATCATTGCTTTCTGTATCTTCGTGGCTCTGCGCGTAATCATGAAATTCAAGAAGAAAGAGGAGGAAGCACCTGCAGCTCCCGCCGGTCCTTCGGCTGAAGAGACACTTCTCACCGAGATTCGCGACCTCCTGAAACAGGACGTTGACAGCAAGAAATAATTTCATGTTGCCGATATTTCTGATAGGATATATGGGCTCAGGCAAGACTACGCTTGGTCGCGGAGTGGAAGCCCGGGCCCATAAAACATTTATCGACCTCGACGAATACATCGAGGAGCAGACCGGCATGACCGTAAAGGAAATATTCGCGCAGAAAGGGGAGGAGGGTTTCCGACTCATCGAGCGCGATTACCTGCGTAAACTCGCCCTGACGGAGGATACACTGATAGCCTGCGGAGGGGGCACACCCTGCTTCTTCAACAATATTGACATAATGAACAGAAGGGGAGTGACAGTGTGGCTCGACGCATCGGTCGACCGTCTGCACGAAAGGTTGTCGCAGGCCCGCAGCAAGCGACCGCTCATAGCCAATCTTGACGACGAGCAGCTGCGCGCTTTCATTATCGACTCGCTTTCAAAACGCAACCCCTATTACTCGCGGGCGGCACACCGCTTTGATGCCGACCTGCTCGACAACGAGGAGCAACTCGCCTCGTCGGTCAACCTCTTTATCGAAAGATTCCTGTAACAGGTGTTTCCGAAAGGAAACTGTAAGAGGTCGCTTATCGAAAAGCAAAAATGCCGGGACAAATCCCGCAGTAAGGAAAAGTATTAAACCAACAAGTCAAACAGTTCTGTCATGGACTCCAATATCTCAGATGTCACTCCGCTGGAGCAGCCCGAAGTAGTGACAAAGGCCCGCAAACGCATCACCATAGGTGTGCCGCGCAACATTGACGCCTCGGAACGTCGCTTCCCGCTGACGCCCGAGGGGGTGAACCGTATCATAGAAAAAGGATATACCGTAAAGATAGAGCACGGCGCGGCCTCGTCAATCCACTACAGCGACAACGCCTACTCCCGACAGGGGGCCGAACTGACCGACCGCCACGGAGCGCTCGCCTGCGATATAGTGATAAACCTGTCGACACTCTCACCCGCCGACATACGCAAGATGCGCCGCGGAGCCATGCTGCTGACACTGCTCTGTCCCGAGCGTCTCGACGCCGAGTCGATAAAGGAACTCCAAAACATGTCGATAATGGCGATAGGTGTCAACCTCATCAGCGACGAGCGGGGCAACTTCCCGTTTGCCGATATTCTGGCCGAGATTGACGGTCGAGCCGCCATAGCCACAGCGTCGTCGCTGCTCGCCGACGCCACCACCGGCAAGGGTATTCTGCTCGGCGGCGTAGCCGGTCTCAACCCGTGCGAAGTGACGGTGATAGGGTCGGGGATAGCCGCGGCGGCAGCCTCGCGTTCGGCCCTCGGACTGGGTGCCATAGTGAGAATGTTTGACGACGATGTGTACTCGCTGCGCGCCGCTGTTCGTGATCTGGGCCCCGGTGTGATAGCCTCGTCGCTCCACGAGCGGGTGCTGACATCAGCGCTGCGCACGGCCGACGTAGTTATAGCCACCCCCGTGCAGGCCCGGCTCAGCCTCGGTGCCGACGTAGTGGACATAATGAAAAAAGGGGTCATCACCTTTGACCTTGATGCACGCCACGGACGCGTGTTCCCCTCGATGCCGACAGTCGACCTTGCCTCGGCCATATCGGAAGTGCGCACCGACGGCCGCCGCGTGTGCTACGTCAATGCCGGAAGCGCCGTGCCGCGCACCGCAGCGATGGCTCTGAGCAATACGTTCATCACCATGTTTGACTCCGTAATGGCATGTGAAGGACTCACCAACGCGCTCAAACTTACCCCCGGATTGCGCCACGGCGTGTTCACCTTCATGGGCAAAATCACCAACCCGCAGGTGGCCCGGAAAGCGGGTTGCAACTTCACCGATATAAACATATTCCTGCAGCTGTCATGAGAAGAAAATTTTACGTAGTGTGGAAAGGTCACAGCCCCGGCATATATGACTCGTGGGAGGAATGTAAGATTCAAATCAACGGTTTTCCGGGCGCGGAATATAAGTCGTTCGACTCTCAGGAAGCAGCCACAAATGCATTTCGCGGTGACTATCAGGAGCAGAAAGCGCTGCTCCGAAGCATAGCGCGACACCGTCAGGAAACGGTCAATTACGCGGCCATCCCGGAGATAGTGAAGGACAGTATCGCGGTGGACGGCGCGTGCTCCAAGAACCCCGGCCCGATGGAATATCGCGGCGTGGATGTGATGACCGGAGCTGAGATTTTTCATGTAGGTCCGCTCGCCGACGGCACCAACAACGTGGCCGAATATCTGGCCTTGATTCATGCCCTCGCTTTCCTAAAACGCACCGGCAACCACACCACCGTAATCTACTCTGACTCGCGCACGGCACTGTCGTGGCTGCGCAACAGAGGCCACAAATCAAAGCTCGCCCATACCCCCAACAATGCAAAAATATTCGAGATGCTGGAGCGTGCCGACCGCTGGATTCAGACCAATGTTTCCTACAATCCGGTGCTCAAATGGAACACCGAAGAGTGGGGTGAAATACCCGCCGACTTCGACCGCAAGTAGCCCGGCAGAGCGCCGCAATTAGCTCTGCGAAGTGTTGGAAATAGCCCCGCGAAGCGTTGGAAATAATCCGGCGAAGTAACGTAAAAAAGAGATTAGAACTGCACCCCGAAAGCTCTGTGTACAACTTTCGGGGTGCAGTTCATTTTATGAAAAACGGGGTTGATATTTATAAAAAAAAGATTGAAATCGCATGTTGATAACCGTGTTGAAAAGTGTAGATAATTATTGAAGAGGTTTTGATAAATAAATTTGGAAAATACCGTTCAATCAATTATTAGTTTTTACATGATAACCGTGCAAATTAGTTGTCGTAAAGATATTACTGCATTTTTAAATAGATATTAGTGGGTTTTTCAACAGTTATTTCTCAAAAAGTTATTAACTTTGCACTTTATAAACACTATGTTAATAACGTATCTAACTACTTTATAGTCATAAGCTAAGGCTGTAGATAACCTGAAAGTAATCCTGACTGCGATATTAATAACTTAAAAAGCAAGTAAAAAGGGTAAAAGTTATTGTCGTTATTAACAACCATTATTATTCTTGTTTGGAAAAGAAAATTTTAAAAAAAAATTCAAAATATAAAAATAAAATGACTGTTGACGACAATGCTATCACAACTCCCGACCCCTATGTTGAGGACTTGAAGAAAGAGATAATAAGACTCAAGGAAGAAAAGGGGGCGGTCATCCTCGCGCACTTCTATCAGAAAGGGGAGATACAGGATGTGGCCGACTATATTGGCGACTCATTGGCGCTGGCTCAGATTGCCGAGAAAATAGAGGAGCCGGTGATAGTGTTGTGCGGCGTGCATTTCATGGGTGAGACCGCCAAGATACTCTGCCCCGACAAGACGGTGCTGATACCCGACGCCGAAGCCGGCTGCTCGCTTGCCGACAGCTGTGAGGCCGAGGCGTTCCGCAAGTTTGTTGAAGCGCACCCCGACCACACTGTCATCTCCTACGTCAACACCTCGGCGGCGGTGAAGGCGCTGACCGATGTTGTAGTCACTTCGTCCAACGCCCGCGACATCGTGGAGACCTTCGACAAGGATGCCAAACTGATATTCGGTCCCGACCGTAATCTCGGCGGATATATCAACAGCATCACCGGCCGCAACATGTTGCTGTGGGATGGTGCGTGTCACGTCCACGAGCAGTTCTCGCTTGAGAAGATTGTGGAGCTGAAGAAGCAGTATCCCGAAGCGAAACTTCTGGTGCATCCCGAGTGCAAGCGTCCCGTAGTGCTGATTGCCGACAAGGTGGGTTCGACCGCCGCGTTGCTCAACTATGCCAAGAGCAGCGACGCGCGTCAGTTTATCGTGGCAACCGAGAGCGGCATCCTGCATCAGATGAAGAAGGAGTGTCCCGACAAGGAATTTATCGCTGCTCCTCCAATGGACTCGACATGCGGTTGCAACGATTGCAATTTCATGAAGCTTAACACGCTCGAAAAGCTGCGTAACTGTCTGCGCGACGGCAAGCCCGAAATCCATGTTGACCCCGCCGTTGCCGAGCGCGCCCGCCGTCCCATAGAGCGCATGCTCGAACTGAGCAAGTAAATAGATAAGTCTTATAAGTTATATAAATCGTATAAGATATATAAGTCATATAAGTCGTATAAAATATATATATATCTTATAAATTTTATAAATCTTATATATCTTACCAAACTTATCTAACCTGCAAAACTTATCAACCCAATAATTCCCTTAAAAGAAACCGACAATAAAAAATATATAACCGATATGCAATATAATCACAAAGAAATAGAGTCAAAATGGCAGCAGCATTGGAAAGACAATAATGTATATAAATGCGAACCCGACAGCACACGTCCCAAATATTACGTGCTCGACATGTTCCCCTACCCTTCGGGTGCGGGCTTGCACGTGGGTCATCCCTTAGGTTATATCGCATCGGATATATATTCGCGCTACAAACGTCTCAAAGGTTTCAACGTGCTTCACCCTATGGGTTATGACGCCTACGGCCTCCCCGCCGAGCAGTATGCAATCCAGACCGGCCAGCATCCCGAAATCACTACCCGCCAAAATATCGACCGCTACCGTTCGCAGCTCGACAAAATAGGTTTCTCCTACGACTGGAGCCGCCAGATCAAGACCTGCGATCCGGAGTATTACAAATGGACACAGTGGGCGTTCATTCAGATGTTCAATTCCTACTACGACCTGGCAGCCGACAAGGCAATGCCTGTAGCCGACCTCATAGCCCGCTTCGAGAAAGAGGGCAGCAAGGGACTGAAGGCAGCATGCTCCAAGGAACTCGACTTCACTGCCGACGAATGGAACGCAATGACCGAAAAGGAGAAGAGCGACACGCTTATGAACTATCGCCTGGCCTACCTCGGCAACACGATGGTGAACTGGTGTCCGAAGCTCGGCACCGTGCTTGCCAACGACGAGGTGAGCGAGGGCGTATCGCTGCGTGGCGGCTACCCTGTGGAGCAGAAACTGATGTATCAGTGGTGTCTGCGCGTATCGGCCTACGCACAGCGACTGCTCGACGGCCTCAACAACATCGACTGGACCGACTCGCTCAAGGAAACCCAGCGCAACTGGATAGGACGTTCGGAGGGCGCGGAGATGCACTTCAAGATTGACGGAAAGGATATAGACCTCGAAATATTCACCACCCGCGCAGACACCGTGTTTGGCGTCACCTTCATGGTGCTCGCTCCCGAGAGCAAGTATGTCGACATGATTACCACGCCCGAGCAGCGTGCGGCCGTCGACGAGTATCTTGCAGCCATCAAGCACAAGACAGAGCGCGAGCGTATGATTGACAAGAAAGTGACCGGCGTATTCACCGGTTCTTACGCTATCAATCCTCTCAGCGGCAAGAAAATTCCCGTGTGGGTGAGTGACTACGTACTCGCCGGCTACGGTACGGGTGCCATCATGGCCGTGCCCGCCCACGACTCGCGCGACTACGCTTTCGCCCGTCATTTCAATCTGCCGATTATCCCCCTCATCGAGGGTGCCGACGTCAGCGAGCAGAGCTTCGACGCCAAGGAGGGTACCATCATCAACTCGGCCGGCGAGGAACTTAACCTCAACGGCATGCAGGTGGTCGATGCTATCGCCGCCACCAAGAAATTCATCGAAGAGAAAGGTATAGGCAAAGTGAAGGTGAACTATCGCCTGCGCGACGCCATCTTCTCGCGTCAGCGCTACTGGGGCGAGCCCTTCCCCGTATATTATAAGGATGGTATTCCCTGCATGCTCGACGTGGAGAAACTGCCGTTGCTCCTTCCCGAAGTCGACAAGTATCTCCCCACCGAGAGCGGCGAGCCCCCGTTGGGACGCGCCAAAAACTGGTGTACGCCCGAAGGCT
Organism: Barnesiella sp.; assembly: GCA_014801075.1. Classification (GTDB taxonomy): domain Bacteria; phylum Bacteroidota; class Bacteroidia; order Bacteroidales; family Muribaculaceae; genus JAGBWK01. The sequence goes on from JAAVEW010000014.1 coordinate 84,357, forward strand.
GGGAGTTTGAGAAATGCACGATGCCCGGTTTCGCCGGTTCGTCGGCCTACTATCTGCGCTATATGGACCCCCACAACGACAATGCCCTCGTAGGCAAGGAGGCCAACAGCTACTGGCGCGACGTCGACCTCTACATCGGCGGTACGGAGCATGCCACCGGCCACCTTATCTACAGCCGTTTCTGGAACAAGTTCCTCTATGACCTCGGCGTGATATGCAGCGACGAGCCATTCCGCAAGCTGATAAACCAGGGTATGATACAGGGTCGTAGTAACTTCGTGTATCGTATCAAGGACACCAATACATTCGTGTCATACGGACTCAAGAATCAGTATGACGTAACTCCGATACATGTCGATGTCAACATCGTGAGCAACGATATTCTCGACACTGACAAGTTCCGCGCATGGCGTCCGGAATTCAACGACGCCGAGTTCATCCTCGAGGATGGCAAGTATGTGTGTGGATACGCTGTTGAAAAGATGTCGAAATCGATGTTCAATGTCGTCAACCCCGACGACATCGTGGACAGCTACGGTGCCGACACATTGCGCCTCTACGAGATGTTCCTCGGTCCTATCGAGCAGAGCAAGCCGTGGGACACCAACGGTATCGACGGTGTGAGCCGCTTCATCAAGAAACTGTGGAACCTCTTCTACCGCGACGATAAGTTCCTCGTCACCGACACCGAGCCCACCAAGGAAGCGCTCAAGTCGATACACAAGCTCATAAAGAAGGTGACCTTCGACATCGAGAACTTCTCCTACAACACCTCAATCAGTGCGTTCATGATATGCGTGAACGAACTTACCGCGATGAAATGTACCTCGCGCGCCGTGCTCGAGCAGCTCGTCATCCTGCTCGCTCCGTTCGCTCCCCACGTGTCAGAGGAACTGTGGCACGCGCTCGGCAACGACACCACGGTGTGTGACGCCGTATGGCCCGAATACAACGAGGAGTATATCAAGGAGGACACCGTCAACTACGCGGTATCGTTCAACGGCAAGGCGCGTTTCAACATAAGCGTGGCTGCCGGTACCGACGCCAAGGAGGTGGAGAAACTCGCCCTCGAGGCTGATGGCGCCGCCAAGTGGCTCGAAGGTAAAAATATTGTGAAGGTAATTGTCGTGCCCAACAAGATTGTAAATATCGTGGTGAAATAAATTCTCGCGTTATAATAATCTTAAATAAATTCCGTTATAACTACATGACAGAAAAGCCGAAAAAACTGGTGTTTGCAACCAATAATCTTCACAAACTTGAAGAAATCAGGAGTCTGGCAGGTGATAAGTTTATCATCTGCTCGCTCGCTGAGATTGGTTGTCACGAGGATATACCGGAGACTGCCGATACCATCCGCGACAACGCTATAATGAAGGCGCGATACGTGGCTGAGAAATATGGTGTCGACTGTTTTGCCGACGACACGGGTCTTGAAGTTGCGACGCTCGGCGGCGCGCCCGGTGTCCATACCGCCCGCTATGCCTCGGAGCAGGGTCACGACACGATGGCCAACATGAAGCTGCTCCTGCGCAACATGGAGAATGCAGCCGACCGTTCGGCGCGTTTCGTCACCTGGATTGCCCTTGTAGAGGGTGGTGAGGTCACCACTTTTGAAGGTGTGTGCAACGGCACCATACTGGAGGCGATGGAGGGTGAAGGCGGATTCGGCTACGACCCGGTGTTCCGTCCAGACGGCTTCGATGTCACTTTTGCTTCCATGACAGGGGAGCAGAAGAATGAGGTGTCGCACCGAGGCAAGGCTACCCGCAAGCTTATCGACTACCTCGCAGCAAAGTAGAAACAAAAGCCGCGCGACCGCGATCGGCGGCTATCAGGAATTAATACACCGATTAATATCATACAAGCACATCAATCTCAATCCGAAAAAGTAATGATGATAAAGAAACTTTTTATACTGCTGCTGGCGCTTATGCCATTTGGCATGAGAGCGCAGCGAGCCGTGGGCAGCTGGGAGGTATATTCCAACTTCCTTGCGCCTGAGGAAATCGTGGAAACCCCCGACAAGGTGTTCTGCCTATCGTCGGGCTCACTGTTTTCTTTCGACAAGAACACAGAGGAACTCTACCAGTATGGCATCCACAACGTGATGAGCGAGGCCACAATTACCAAGATGGCTTACAACGCACGCAAGAATTATCTTGTGGTGGCTTACAAGTCGGGCAATATAGATGTCCTGCAGAAGAACGGCAAGGTTATCAATCTTCCCGACATCAAGGACGCCATTCTCCACTCTGACCGCACTATCAACGATATCAGTTTCGGCGACGGCCGCATATATGTGGCTACCAACTTCGGTATCGTCATCTACGACGACAAGCGCTGGGAGGTGAAGGAGAGCGGTATCTACGACGTGCCCGTGAAATATGTGGCCGCTACCGACAAGTATATCGGCGCTTACTTCCCCGATACCAAGCAGATAGGTTTTATCCCCATCGACAAGACCATCCGCTATATCGATAACTTCACTATGGACACAAGCGCGGCTTGCACCGGCTTGCGCGGTCTCAAGGATAATACTTTCCTCGGCTCTAACTCGGCGAGCGCTTTCAGCCCCAAGCTGGTGACATTCAATCCCGAGACAGGCAAAGTGCTCTTTGACCGCTATGTGGCCGACGGTAATTACTCCGGTCCTTACGAGTGCAAGAACGGTTACTATATCTATAACACCGTTAAGTCGGGCAGCAACAAGGCTTGCATCAAGCAGTTTGACACTGACTACAATATCACCGAGACTCCGCTCCCCGATGCATTTTCGGGCAAGCTCGTGGCTATGTGGGACGACCCCGAAAATCTGTTTGTAGCCGACGGTAACGGTGTCAGCGAATATGCCATCGATGCCGACGGCGGCATGACACTGCTCCACGACAGTTTCAAGCCCGAGGCTGTCACTGCGCGTGGTGTCGGTTATATCACAGCTTCCAACTCAGGCAAGGTGTATATCTCCTCCCACGGTTACAGTCTCAATTACAGCGGCGACTTCCCCAACTCCCACAAGATATCCAATATCAACCTTATCGAGAACAATCGACTCAGTGACATCACTCCCTCCGGACTTACTCTGACCTACAGCAATGATGAAGGGTTGAAGGATGGTACTTACCGCCCCTCCAATACCTACAATATAGTTGAGGACCCCGATGATCCCGATGTCTACTACATCTCCACCATGTATGACGGTGTGTTTAAAATCAAGGATGGCAAAGAGGTGAACTATTACAATGAGACAAACAGTACGCTGTTGAAGAACTGGATATACCTTATGCCTCAGGCTCTCGACATTGATAGTAAAGGTAACCTGTGGGTGGCAGGATATAGACGATTACACGTGCTTCCTGCCGATAAACGTAAAAGCACTGCACCCACTACCAAAAGTGACTGGTATGGTAATACCGATTTTCCCATTGAGAGTAGACAGGAGTGGGACCCCCATTTGCTTGCCTGCAAGAAAAGCAATATGGTGCTTTACACTTACCGTCTCGGCGCACGTCTGCTGTGCGTGGATACCAAAGGCACTGCTTCTCCTACCGATGATACCACCTATGAGTGGACCTCATTTATCGACCAGGATGGCAAGACATGGTCACTCTATGAAATCTATGCTCTCACCGAGGACAATAACGGACAGGTGTGGGTAGGTACCGACCAGGGTGTGTTCATCATCCCCAACCCGTCGAAGCTCACCGACCCCAATATGCGCATACAGCGTATCAAGGTGCCCCGCAACGACGGTACTAATTTTGCCGATTACCTTCTTGAAGGTGAGCCAATATTTTCAATCGCCGTTGACGGTGCCAACCGTAAATGGATAGGTACATCAAACTCCGGTGCTTATCTCGTGAGCGAGAACGGCAGCCAGATTATCGATCATTTCACCACCGAGAACTCTTACCTGCCCCTCAACAAGATACATGCCATAGCTTGTGACAAGTTCTCCAACGCCGTGTACTTCGGTACTGCCGCCGGTCTGGTGAAATATAATTCTGACGTTGCTCCCGCAGCAGATGACTATAGCGACGTATATGCCTACCCCAATCCCGTGCGTCCCGAGTATAACGGACACATCACTATCGCGGGCCTTATGGACAATTCGCTTGTGAAGATTGCCGACTCGGCCGGCAACGTGTTCTTCAACGGAACGTCGCAGGGCGGTATGGTGACCTGGGACGGCTGCGATACCCGCGGCAACCGTGTGAAGTCAGGTGTCTACTACGTGTTTGCATCGCAGAGCAATGACCTCACCTCGTCAGGCGCTGTCACCAAGATAGTGGTAGTTAGGTAACAACGATACAATTGAACGATGATATGGACGCACGCTGCTACGTGCGTCCATAATTTGTGAAATAGCAAATATAAAAACTTAATATAAAATATTTTTAAACAGTTACTTACATAAATAGAGATGGATTCGGTAGACATTTTGAAATATATCGATGATACTGACCGCTGCTACGGTGTGGCGGGAATGGCACTCGCTGCCTTCATTCTTGATTATGAGAAATATATCGACTCGGTGTCAGTAGAGCGCCGGGGCCTTGATGCGGTGGATTTCACCCCCGAATTTTTCATGGCTTCCTCCGAGAGCATTTCGCCCAAAGCATCGTGGGAGCACACGCTGGAGCAGTTTCAGGTGGTGTCGTCGATGCTGATATCAAACATGATGTGCAGGTCGATGGTCAGAAATCATCGCGAACTTCAGCAGTCACATCACGATGCCATGCTCGAAGCGCTCACCGACTTTGCCTGCGATTGTCAGCTTGCCGATGAGGAAACTCGCCAGATTTTCGACAAACATTACATGTATCTCGACCGAGCCTACCACAACAGCCGTCTGCACGACGCTGCGCAGCGTCTCGTCGACGAGTTTGCCTCTCGCCCTACACTTTATCATTCCGACCTTTGTGAGGCGTTAGGGGGCTTCTAAATGCCCCGTTCCGCAATTTTGTTAACGCCGGGGCGGTCAAGCATTAACTAATATTGGGAAACGGAGTCTAAGGCTCGTCCTGGCTTGTGGCGGGGGTCTCCTGACCCGCGCTCTCACAGCAACGGCCCGTAAGCAATGACCTGATTGAGAGAGCGCGGGTCAGGAGACCCCCGCCACGATGCGTTACGACCGGTTAGCGTTATTTTCCATTGTGCTTTTCTCCCTACTGCAATCGTTTGTAAATTCAAACACACTCTTAGTTGCTCTGTAGAAAATATGCCGGGATAAAAAAATAGTGTGCTCCCAAAAGGGGCACACTATTTTTTAGTGGTTTATGTCTCTATTTCGTTGAAATTAGAGCTGGGGACCGGCTGCTACGAGAGCTTTACCGGCTTCGTTGTTCTCGAATTTCTTGAAGTTGGCGATGAACATTTCAGCAAGCTTGGTTGCTTTGGTGTTCCACTCTTCGGGGTTAGCGTAAGTGTCGCGGGGATCGAGGATCTTGGGATCTACGCCGGGGAGTTCGGTGGGAACTGTGAAGTCGAAGATAGGAATTTGTTTGGTGGGAGCTTTGAGGATAGCACCGTCGAGGATAGCGTCGATGATACCGCGGGTATCTTTGATAGAGATACGTTTGCCGGTACCGTTCCAACCGGTGTTCACGAGGTAAGCCTTAGCACCGCTCTTTTCCATTTTCTTAACGAGCTCTTCAGCATATTTGGTGGGGTGGAGCGAAAGGAACGCTGCGCCGAAGCAAGCTGAGAAAGTAGGAGTAGGCTCGGTGATACCACGCTCAGTACCTGCGAGTTTCGAGGTGAAGCCTGAGAGGAAGTAATACTTGGTCTGCTCGGGAGTAAGGATAGAAACGGGGGGAAGCACGCCGAATGCGTCAGCCGAGAGGAAGATTACGTTCTTGGCTGCGGGACCGTGGCTGCCCGGGGCGATTTTCTCGATGTGGTCGATGGGGTAAGAAACGCGGGTGTTCTCGGTAACGCTCTTGTCGGCGAAGTTGATTTTGCCTTCAGCGTCAACGGTAACGTTCTCGAGGAGAGCGTCGCGACGGATAGCGTTGTAGATGTCGGGCTCAGAGTCCTTGTCGAGGTTGATAACCTTAGCGTAGCAACCGCCTTCGAAGTTGAAGACGCCGTTGTCGTCCCAGCCGTGTTCGTCGTCACCGATGAGGAGACGTTTGGGGTCGGTTGAGAGGGTAGTTTTACCTGTACCTGACAGACCGAAGAAGATGGCGGTGTTTTCGCCGTTCATGTCGGTGTTGGCAGAGCAGTGCATTGAAGCCATGCCTTTGAGGGGGAGGTAGTAGTTCATGATAGAGAACATACCTTTCTTCATTTCGCCGCCGTACCAGGTGTTGATGATGATCTGCATCTTCTCGGTGAGGTTGAAGGCAACGCAAGTCTCAGAGTTGAGGCCGAGTTCTTTCCAGTTTTCCACTTTAGCTTTAGAAGCGTTGAGAACTACGAAGTCGGGTTCGAAGTTTTCGAGCTCTTCCTTGGTGGGGCGGATGAACATGTTGGTAACGAAGTGAGCCTGCCAAGCTACTTCAACGATGAAGCGAACGGCGAGACGGGTGTCGGGGTTGGTACCGCAGAATGCGTCAACGACGTAGAGTTTCTTGTTGGAGAGTTCTTTGTCGGCGATTTCCTTAAGAACGTCCCATGTAGCGGGAGAAATGGGCTTGTTGTCGTTTTTGTATTCATCGGAAGTCCACCAGATAGTATCTTTTGAAACACCATCTTCTACAAAGAATTTGTCTTTGGGTGAACGGCCGGTGTAGATACCGGTCATTACGTTTACAGCGCCGAGTTCGGTGTTCTGACCTTTTTCATAGCCTTCGAGCGAGGGGTTGGTCTCGTCGATGAAAAGCTGATCCCAAGAGGGATTGTGGATAATCTCCGGAGTACCGGTGATACCATAGCGGGTTAAATCAATCTTGCTCATTCCTTTTGATTTAAATATAAAAGTTGGATTAATAATTTCGTGAAAACTGTTGTATTGCAAAATGCTGCTCCGTCTCTTCGGAGCGTCAGGTAAGGCCTTGTCGGAGTAGTAACTTCGGTTGACCCTATTTGGTTGCAAATATAGATAGAATTTTTGAGATATTTATTGAATATTAAAGAAAATTTTCCGTATTAATAAATTTTAAGCCAAACTTTGACCCGGTTGCCCGATATTTGTTGTCAGCGGGGCGGTGTAAGGGCTGTCGGATGGCGGCGTTTGGGGCTATGTATTAAAAAATAGAGGGGCAACGGTTGAAAGTGTCGCCGATAATTGCTATCTTTGCAGTTACTTATGTGGCGCAGGTGCGTTTTGCTGCAGTCGGGCGGTTTCGGACCGCTCCGGGAGGCGATATGCTCCGGCGTGCCGATTTTTTTATTGCAATAAAAAAAGATTACAGATATGAATCCGCAAGAACTTAGCGAACAAGAGAAAGTGCGCCGCGGCTCCATGGAGGAGATGCGCCGCCTCGGTATCGAACCTTATCCCGCTGCCGAATATACAGTGACAGGCCATGCCGACGAGATAGTATCGACTTTTGACGACAACGCTCCGCAGCGCGAAGTGACCGTAGCGGGCCGCGTGATGAGCCGCCGCATCATGGGTAAGGCTTCATTCATGGAGCTTAAGGATGCCACAGGCCGTATCCAGGTCTATGTCAACCGCGACGAGATATGCCCCGGTGAGGATAAGACTCTCTATAACGTTGTGTTCAAGAAGCTGCTCGATATCGGCGACTTCGTGGGCGTGAAGGGCTACGTGTTCCGCACGCAGACCGGCCAGATTTCGGTCCACGCCAAGGAGCTTACCGTACTCAGCAAGTCATTGCGTCCGCTTCCTATCGTGAAGATGAAGGACGGCGTTGTGTATGACGCTTTCGACGATCCCGAAATGCGTTACCGCCGCCGCTATGTCGACCTCGTGGTCAACGAGGGCGTGAAGGATATATTCGTGAAGCGCACCAAGGTGTTCAACTCCATGCGTCAGTATTTCAACGACCACGGTTACATGGAGGTGGAGACCCCCATCCTCCAGTCGATACCCGGTGGAGCGGCCGCGCGTCCGTTCATCACCCACCACAATGCTCTCGACATACCTTTGTATCTCCGTATCGCCGACGAGCTCTACCTCAAGCGCCTTATCGTGGGCGGCTTCGAGGGCGTCTACGAGTTCTCCAAGAACTTCCGCAACGAGGGTATGGACCGCACCCACAACCCCGAGTTCACCTGCATGGAAATCTACGTTTCCTATAAGGACTATAAGTGGATGATGGAATTTACCGAGAAACTTCTCGAAAAGATATGTCTCGATGTCAACGGCACCACCGAGGTGAAGGTCGGCGACAACGTGATTTCATTCAAGGCTCCCTTCCGCCGCGTCACCATGATTGATGCCATCAAGGACTTCACCGGCATCGACATCACCGGCATGGGTGAGGAGGAGCTGCGCGACGTGTGCCGCAAGCTCGACATCGAGGTTGACGAGTCGATGGGCAAAGGCAAACTTATCGACGAGATTTTCGGCGAGAAGTGCGAGGGCAACTACATACAGCCCACTTTCATTATCGACTACCCCATAGAGATGTCGCCGCTTACCAAGCGCCACCGCGAAAATCCCGAACTTACCGAGCGTTTCGAGCTGATGGTCAACGGCAAGGAGCTTGCCAACGCATACTCCGAGCTCAATGATCCCATCGACCAGTACGAGCGCTTCGTAGAGCAGATGCGACTCAGCGAGAAGGGCGACGACGAGGCTATGATTATCGATGCCGACTTTATACGCGCTCTCGAATACGGTATGCCCCCCACATCGGGTATGGGTATCGGTATGGACCGTCTCGTTATGCTCATGACCGGCCAGACCACCATCCAGGAGGTGCTTCTCTTCCCGCAGATGCGTCCCGAGAAACGCCGCGTCAAGGAGAATGACAACGAGGAGGAGGAAACCGAGCAGGCCTGACAACAGTCGGGTCACTGCTACTGAAGTTATAAGCATACTACATTTGCCATGAAATTTCCACAGAATATCGCAGTGCTGGGCGGTGGCAGCTGGGCCACCGCTCTGGCCAGCGTATTGTTGAAGAATTGTGAGACCATCAACTGGTACATGCGCCGCGACGACCGCATAGAGGAGTTCCAGCGCCTGCGCCGCAATCCCGCCTACCTCACCGACGTGCGTTTCGACACGGAGCGCATATTCTTTTCAAGCGACCTCAACAAGGTGGTGGAGATGAGCGATACGCTGCTCTTCGCCATGCCTTCGCCGTATTTCAAGGATCATCTCGCGAAGCTCACGGCCGATATTTCCGACCGCGCTATCGTCAACGCCATCAAGGGTATAGTCCCCGGCGACAACATGCTGATTACCGACTACATGGTGCAGAACTACGGCATTTCACCCGACAAAGCAATGGTAGTGTCGGGGCCCTGTCATGCCGAGGAGGTGGCCCTCGACCGTCCCTCCTACCTCACTGTGGGCGGCCGCGATATTGAGCTTGCGGGACAGTTTGCCTCCGTCCTGGAGTCGAACAACGTGCATGCCATCGTATCGTCCGACGTGACAGGAATCGGCTATGCCGGCGTGCTCAAGAATGTCTACGCCATAGCTGCCGGCATCGTGCACGGCATGAAAAAGGGCGACAATTTCCTTGCCATGCTTGTGTCAAATGCCATACGCGAGATGGAGCGCTTTCTCGACGGTGTGGATTCGCGTCCCCGTCAGATATGCGACTCGGTGTACCTCGGCGACCTTCTCGTCACAGCCTACTCGCGCTTCTCGCGCAACCATAACTTCGGCGCTCTCATAGGCCGCGGCTACTCGGTAAAGGCTGCCAAGATGGAGATGGAGCAGGTGGCCGAAGGCTATTTCGGCGTGAAGTGTATCCACGAAATCAACGAGGAGTATCAGATGTCGATGCCCATACTCGAAGGTGTCTACGACATCCTCTACCGCCGCGTGTCGCCCGAATACGCTATCTCTACAATGGCCAAGTCGTTTATATGATACGTGCCGTTGACATACATAAAAGTTTCGACAGCCTCGAAGTGCTCAAAGGTATCGACCTCACCATAGGCGACGGTGAGGTAGTGGCCATTGTGGGTCCGAGCGGCGCGGGCAAGACCACGCTGCTACAGATGCTCGGCACGCTCGATTCGCCCGACAAGGGACATGTATATTACGCCGACACTGACATTTACTCTCTGCGCGACAAGCAGTTGGCCGCATTCCGCGGCAGGAACATTGGCTTTGTGTTTCAGTTTCATCAGCTTCTGCCCGAATTCAATGTGCTTGAGAATGTAGCCATGCCGGCGCTGATTGCCGGAATGCGACGTTCTGAAGCGTTTGAGGCGGCGCGCAAGCTGATTGACTATATGGGACTGAGTCAGCGTGTGGAGCACCGTCCCTCGCAGCTTTCGGGAGGCGAGCGACAGCGTGCGGCCGTAGCGCGTGCGCTGGTCAACAATCCCGGCGTTGTGCTTGCCGACGAGCCGTCGGGCAGTCTTGACTCGGTGAACCGCCGCGAGCTCCATCAGCTCTTCTTCGACCTGCGCCGCGACATGGGCACCACGTTCGTCATCGTGACCCATGACAATAATCTCGCCGCCGAGGCCGACAGGGTGATAACCATAAGGGACGGCCTTATCGCCGAGTAATCATCAACAGGTCACGATGAGCGTATGAAACGATATATCTCACTGATAGTAATAATGTTGGCTGTACTGACGGGCTGCTCCCACGACAACCCGCCGCAGAGCCCTGTGTATTATGACATAGTGTGTCTGGAGGCCGACAGTGCCGATGGTTCGGTGTTTTCGCTCACGAAGCCGGGGAGTGCCGAGGAGATTACGCTCGTTGCGCCCCAGCGTGTCAATACCGATATTGTGCCCGTGGGCAACCGCCTGCTGCTCATGTATTATATACCCGTAGGAGGGGAGGCCTACAAGTCGGGTCCCGTCACCGTCAGGGGCTACGGCACGATAGTCAACGGCGCGCTTGAAGAGAGTGACGGCGTGCCGCAAGGGTGGGACCGCGACCCGGTGTACCTGCTCAGTGCCTGGCAGTCGGGACGCTATCTCAATATCCACGCGCGATTGCCCTACGACGAGAATCCGCGCCGGTTCACGCTCGCTATGCCTGCCGTGCAGACCGATCCCTCGTGCCCCGACATTTACCTGGTGCATGCGCTTGCCGAGGATGTCACCACCTTTTCACGAGCCTATTACGCATCATTTGACATATCGGCGCTTGTCGATGACCCCGCAGTCACCGGCTTCACGCTCCATCTCAACAACTCCAATCTCCGCCTCGACGAGATTAAATTCACTATCCCTGCTCCCCGATAGATTATCCCTCCAAGAATCAAAGCACCGCCTTGAATCGTTATGACATTCGCCACACCGCGTGACATACCGCAGCCCAATAATTTCAATATCATACGTCTCTTTCTGGCGTTCTACATCGTGCTCGTGCACTTTGCAGCGCTGACCGATACCGAGACGTCGCTGCTGATTGTCAGGGGTCACGATTGTGTGTGCGGCTTCTTCGTCATTTCAGGTTTTCTTATCTATTCGAGCTATTGCCGCTCGTCGTCGCTGAAATCTTATTTCGAGAAGCGCGCGCGGCGCATATTGCCGAGCTATATCTTTGTCGTGGTGCTGTTTGCGGTGGCACTGTTTTTAGTGTCACCAGTGCCGGTTGAGAAGTATTTCGGGCGGCATTGGCTAAAGTATCTGGGCAGTAACCTTGCGTTCTGCAACTTTGTTGAGCCTACGCTGCCGGGAGTGTTTGCCGACAACGGTATGACCGCGGTCAACGGGTCGCTCTGGACTATCAAGATTGAGCTGACGGCGTATGTGATGCTGCCGGTGTGCGTGTGGCTCTGCAGGAAGATAAGGATGAATCCGTTTATATTCTTCGGCGTTGTAATATTGCTCTCGATAGCCTACAGGATAGGGTGCAACATGATGTTTCAGCGCACGGGCGACGAGCATTATCTCACGTTGGCGCGCCAGATCGGCGGCCTGACTGCCTACTTCGTTGTGGGCATGATGATGTATGAATTGCTCGACTATGTGCTGCGGTATAAGTGGCAGTTGTTTGTCATAGGCCTCCTCGCGTTCATAGGAGCTTACTGTGCGCCGGTAACAGCTACGGTGGTAAAACCCTTCGCTTTGGGCTGTATCATCATTCCTGCGGCATTTATAGGGCGCTGGGGAGTGTGGCTCGGAGCAGCCGACATATCCTACGATATGTATCTGCTGCATTTTCCCGTCATACAGCTGGTGGTTCACTTCCGATTGCCCGACCGCATCGGCACCATTCCGTCGCTGATGGTGGTTATCGCAGTGGTAATCCTCCTGTCGTGCCTGACATGGCACTTCATCGGCGAGCCCTTCCTCCGCCGCAAGAAACTCACCTCCGACAAACCCCGCAAATAGCAAAGCCCCGCCTACTCAATAGGGTCAATAAAGTCAGTAGGATTGTTCGCGACCCTAAGGACCTTAGCTACCATGACCTTAAGCTCTCTAAGCTCCCTTTAACTCCGCTACGATTATCTGTGCTGCGTTGGTGGCTGAGTCGGCCGTGGTCAGCTTCTCGCGTATCTCGCGGTAGCCGGTCTGCTGGTCGGCATGGCGCGCTCCTTCGGGGAGCACTTTTATCAGCTCGGCGTCAACAAGCGCGGGGTTGCACAGATGCACCAACTGCTCGGCCACGACTTCGCGGTCGGCAATGAGGTTGGGGAGTGATACGAAGCGTATCTTGAGTATGTGTTTGAAGATATTGTAGGAGATGCGGCTGCCGTTGGCACGGTAGCACACTACCTGCGGCACGCCTATGAGGGCAGCTTCGAGGGTGGCGGTGCCGGAGGTGACGAGGGCTGCGCGGGAGTGGGTCATCAGTTCGAAGGTGTCGTTGTCAACGACCGCGAAGTCGCAGTAGCGGTGGTATATATCGGCGTCGACAGCTGGTGCGCCGGCCACTACGGGGAGCATGTCGGGGTGACGGCGTGCCACCTCGGCCATGACCGGAAGATTGTTGCGTATCTCGCCTGTGCGGCTGCCGGGCACGAGGGCAAGAAGCGGTTTGCCTGCAGGCAGATTGTGGCGGCGGCGAAACTCCTCGTCGCTCGACAGCGCGGTGAGCTTCTCATCAACTTCCTTGACGGTAGGATTTCCCACGTAGTCAATCTCGTAGTCGTGGCGGTTGCGGTAGTATTCCACCTCGAAGGGGAGTATGGAGAGCATGCGCTTGACGTAGCGCTTTATTTTCTTGACGCGTCCCTCTTTCCAAGCCCACACCTTGGGCGATATGTAGTAGAACACGGGGATACCATGCTTCACGGCCTCTTTGGCGAGCTTGAGGTTGAACGAGGGGTAGTCGACGAGTATAAGCGCGTCGGGGTGCTCTGCGACGAGGCTCTCGCGCGCGGTGCGCAGGTTGCCGAGGACTTTGCCCAGATGGCGTATTACCTCGCAGAAACCCATGAAAGCCATGTCGCGGTAATGGATCAGCGGCTTGGTGCCGGAAGCCTCCGACATGAGGTCGCCGCCGAGAAATGTGAAACGCGCCTGAGGGTCGGCCACGCGCAGTTGTTTGATAAGTTGCGCGGCGTGAATGTCGCCCGAAGCCTCTCCTGCCGATATGAAATAGTGCATAAATTGTCTAATTTCTAAAAAAGATATGCAAATATACACATAATGTTGAAATTTTTCCTTAACTTCGTTGTCATTGACAGCATTTTATGCTCTGCTGTGAAATTATTAATTTCCATTATTATATCCTATGTTTAAAAATCAACCTAAAGGATTGTATGTGCTTGCGCTTGCCAACACGGGTGAGCGTTTCGGCTACTACACCATGCTGGCGATTCTGCTGCTCTTCCTGCAGGCTAAATTCGCCCTTCCCACCGCAACGGCGGGTACTATCTATTCCGTATTCCTCGCGCTCGTCTACTTCATGCCCATGATCGGCGGTATCATCGCCGACAAGTGGAACTTCCAAAAGACGGTGACGCTCGGTATCGTTGTCATGTTCCTGGGCTATCTCGTCATGGCCATCCCGATGTCGAAAGGTGCAGGCTCGGCATTCTCGTCGCCCGCTTTCTACGTCATGATTCTTGCGCTGCTGCTTATATCCTGCGGTACAGGTCTTTTCAAAGGCAACCTGCAGGTTATGGTCGGTGACCTCTACAACAATCCCAAGTATGAGGCTAAACGCGACGTGGCTTTCTCGCTCTTCTACATGGCCATCAACATCGGCGCCATGTTCGCTCCCTCGGTGACCGAGTCGCTTTGCTCGCTCGCCCTCAGCGCCAACGACCTGGTCTACAACGCCGAAATCCCCGGTATCTGTAACCAGATTATCGCCGGCGAGGTAGTTAAACCCGAAGATATGTCGATACTTACCTCATTCTCAGGTATTGCTGAAGCCGGCCCTGCTCTCACCGAATGGTGCCAGACTTATGTTGACTCTATCTCTACCGGTTATTCTTACGCATTTGCCGTAGCTTGCTTCTCGATGGTACTTTCATTCGTAATCTACAAGCTTGGCCGCAAGACCTACCAGGGTGTTTCCGACTCCAAAGCCAAAGGCACAAAGGCTGCTGCCTCCAATGAGCCTGAGCTCACCAAGGAGCAGACCAAATCGCGCATCGTGGCCCTTCTCCTCGTCTTTACCGTGGTTATTTTCTTCTGGATGGTATTCCATCAGAATGGTTTGACACTTACCAAATTCGCTCAGGAATTTACGTCGCCCGACGCCGGTGGCTTCACCCGTATCGGCTTCAACGTGTGGGCTCTCGCACTCATTGTGGTGGTCGTTTACGCTGCTTTCAACCTCTTCCAGAGCAAGTCAAACAAAGTGCGCGGTATCTCGGCTGCGGCCCTCATAGCCGCTCTTGCAGGTATCTTCTGCATCTACAGCAATACTCCCGACCCCGTTACCGGCATTCAGCCGCAGATTTATCAGCAGTTCAACCCCTTCTACGTTGTAGCCCTCACTCCCTTCTCGGTAGCTATCTTCTCATGGCTCGCCAAGAAGAAAAAAGAGCCGTCGGCACCGCGTAAAATCGGTTACGGTATGCTCGTTGCAGGTCTCGGTTTTGCAGTTATGGCAATCGGTTCTATCGGCCTCGGCACAGTAGCGCAGTCACCGACTGTTACCCCCAACCTCCTCATCGGCACATATCTTATCCTCACCTTCGCCGAGTTGCTCCTTTCACCGATGGGTATCTCATTCGTATCGAAAGTGGCACCTCCCAAGTATAAAGGTATGATGATGGGTTGCTGGTTTGGTGCAACCGCCATCGGTAACCTCCTTACTGCAATTCCCGCCCTCCTCTGGGGCAAGATTGACGTTGCCATGATATGGGTAATCCTCGTAATACTCTGCGTTGTCTCAGCCCTCTTTATCTTCGCCATGATGAAGAAACTCGAGGCTGCAACCTCCGATTCACCCGCTCCCGCGGCAGCTGACGCCCTCGAAACCGTAGAGGACGACGCCATCTAATCCCCGAAAGTCCACACAGGACCATATAAAACTAATAACCCCGGCTGCATGTAAATGATACCATCAATGCAGCCGGGGTTTGTTATTACGCAACCGATAGTGAATAATATAAAATTAGCTTGATAAATAATCAAAAGTTGTGGCTAAAATGACTTTTTAGGGTTGTTTCAGGGTAAAAAACAGTGCAAAAAAGGGCATTTTAACAATTTAAATTGACTTTATTGGGTAATCTCAGTCATTTTTTTCATTATCCAGTTCACGGATAAATAACGGCATGTCGGATGACGGATTGGCATGCTTTTCCAATTTATCGGCACGTTGTATTGCTTGCTGATAATTTGACATAAGCTGATTATGCTGTTCATGGCTGAATTTCCCTTTCGTATAATTCTTCCAGGAGGGATGGGCAGCCGAAAGCATCTTTACAATCGACTCCGAAGAGCATGCTCTGCTGTGTTCCTTCAAGTGTAACAGAAACCACAACTCAATGCATGGATTGGTAAGGATGGTCGTGCCTTCAAGTTTGTTGAGTTTGTCAACAATACACTCTATGTCGCAGTCATAGACATAGAATATACGGTATTCATCTTTATCATACAGACCCAACTCTTTGAGATACTGGCTCACAAGCCTTTGGTTGATGGCGTTGCCACTGACCTTGGTGCGTATTGCAATCGGCAGCCTGTACTGATGTTTCAATGCCTCGATATATACCCGCTCGGTTTCCCCTTCACAAATGACGAGGAATGTTCTGTGAGACCGTTTTTTCTTCCTTGTTATTCGCTCTCTCATAGTTCGCCGAGTATATCGCTTATCATCATATAGGCATCTCCCGTGTAGGGTACTCCGTCAAATCGGCCCTGAAGGTAGGCTTTCTGTATGTCAGTGCGCTTATTGATGCCCTCGTAGTCACACAGTGGTATAAATTCCGAATTGCCATCGGACTGTTTGTTGACTATAACAATCTGTTCGAGACGCAGTTTGGTCGTCTCAATCAAGAGTGGGTTATGACTGGTAAATACCATCTGCAGGTTGTGTGTGGCTCTCACGACATCAAGCAGAAATTCAGCAAGCCGCAGATGCAGTTTTAAATCAAATTCATCGAGAAAGAATGTTGTCCCCGGAGTGGGTTTTGTCAGCAATGTCATGATGAGCAGGAGGAGTCGTTTTGTTCCGTCAGACTCTTCTTTCTCAAAATTGAATGCAATTCCCGGGTTTTCACGGTGGTAGCTGCGAAGCTGATATTGTCCCGGAGTTGATTCTATCATCTGAATGTCGGTTATATCGCTATCACTCACCTCAAATGCTTTTAATATCAAGGCTTTATTGGTCTCCAACATCGCCGGATTTATATCAGACAAAGCTATATTGTCAAGACCGATACATATCTCGTTGAGAAAATAACGGTATATAGCCTGGGCAACCGGTCGGTTCATTGAGCTGGCTCTGCTTAAAAACAGGGTGGTATCTCCTGTTGCCGCTTCCACCTCTTTGGGTCTCTGGATAATACCCTTTGTGAAGGTGTATTCCGAGTAATTCTCGCGGCTGAAAATACGTGCACGTCGTTTGTTGGGGAAGTGATATAAATTCTCCTCCCATACTTTTCCGTCAAGAAGGGTGAAAGAGTATTCATATTCCACACCATCGTTTACGAAATTAATACCGAATTCCGAGGGTTGGTTTTTGTCAAACTTAAACGGTTCGAAATCAAATTTATATCCTTCGTTATTCTGGTGTGACGTCAGGATAAGGCGACGGCAGAAATCCAAAGCTTTTATGAGGTTGGATTTTCCCGCGGCATTACTGCCGAAAAGACCTATGATATTTATGAATTTATCTCCGTCAAATTCAATTAGATTCTCAGGCAGATAATCTTTCTGCTTCTTTGACTTAACATCGGCTGTAAAATCAAGCACGGCGTTATCGCGAATGGAAAAGAAGTTTTTAAGTCGGAGGCTGATTATCATTGTGCACGTTAATATGGTTTTCCGCAAATTTAGTGAATAATTTAAGATTAGCTTGATAAATAATCAAAAGTTTGTGGCTAAAATGACTTTTTAGGGTTGTTTCAGGGTAAAAAACAGTGCAAAAAAGAGCATTTTAACACTTTAAATTGACTTTATTGGGTAATCTCAGCCATTTTTTGCTTTTGGGGAATATCATAATAACTTTGGGATATTATGAGAAATAATAACCCCGGCTGCATGTAGATATTGGTCATGCAGCCGGGGTTTGTAGTGTGTTGTGCCGTGTTAGTGTGCTGTGTCAGTTTGCTGTCATAGCGGTGCTGTTACGGCTTGGGGGATTTTAGTTGCGGTCGCCGAAGAAGCGGAGGAGGTAGAGGAAGAGGTTGATGAAGTCGAGGTAGAGGGAGAGGGCGCCGATGGTGGCGAGTTTACCGAGACTTTCGTTGGGGGTGACAGCTACCGACTGTTTGATTTTCTGGGTGTCCCAGGCGGTGAGGCCGAGGAATATCAGGACGCCGGCAAAGGATATAATCCAGCCTAAGGTGTCGCTGTGGGCGAAGATATTGACTACAGTGGCGATGATAAGGCCGATGAGCGCGAAGAAGAGGAATGAGCCTACCTTGGTCAGGTCACGGTTGGTGAAGTAACCGTAGACGCTCATGGCTCCGAATGTGCCGGCTGTGATAAAGAATGTCTTGGCTATGGAGCCGGGTGAGTAGACAAAGAATATCACGGATAGCGTGAAGCCGTTGACTATCGCGAAGAGGAAGAATAGCAGGGTGGCTGTTGACGAACTTATCTTGTTGATAGCGCCTGTGATAGCTATTACGAGGCCAATCTCAACGATGGCAAGTATCCAGTAGATTGAACGCGATGAGAGCAAGGTATTTGCCATTGAGGGTGAGTTGGCTACCCACAGTGAAGTGAGGGCGGTGACGAGGAGGGCGAGGAACATCTTGACGTAGACGCGCTTCATCACCTGCGACGTGCGCATGTCGACAGCATACTGCTGGTCGCTCGTGTAGTTGGAATAATTGGAGTAGTTCATTTATAATCTTTTTAATTAAGTGTTTATAAAACGCAAATATAATGATTTTGTTAAGAAAGTCATGTAAATTACCGGATAAATAATTTACATGACTTTCCTATTTGACTATGATGACGGGCTATGGTTTAAGCTACCGGTTAGCCAACAAAAGTTAATGAAGGCACGGTTTTAAGCCCGTTGGCGGAATGGCTTACATTCGTTCGGGCACGCGGATGCCGAGAAGTGCCATGCCTGAGGCTATGACGCGGGCAGTCACGGCGCTGAGGGCGAGGCGCAGGGCGCGCACAGCGGTGTTCTCCTCGCGCATGATGGGGCAGTCGTGGTAGAACTGGTTGTACTGCTTCACGAGCTCGTAGACGTAGTTGGCGATTACCGAGGGTGAGAATTTCTTGCCGGCGTCGGCTACGGTTGAGGGGAAGTCGGCAAGTGTCTGTATGAGTGCGATTTCCTTCTCGTTGGGGGTCACGCCTGTGTAGTCGAAGTCAGTTATGCCCTGCTCGGCGGCTTTGCGGAGCACTGAGCGGATGCGGGCGTAGGTGTACTGGATGAAGGGACCTGTGTTGCCGTTGAAGTCGATTGACTCTTTGGGGTTGAAGGTCATGTTCTTGCGCGGGTCGACCTTGAGGAGGAAGTATTTGAGAGCGCCGAGGCCTACGATTTCGGCTATTTCCTCGGATTCGGCTTCGCTGAGGCCGTCGAGTTTGCCGAGTTCGCGCGATACCTCGCGTGCGGTGTTTACCATCTCGTCCATGAGGTCGTCGGCGTCAACTACGGTGCCTTCGCGGCTCTTCATCTTGCCTTCGGGGAGTTCCACCATGCCGTAGGAGAAGTGAACGAGGTCTTTGCCCCACTTGAAACCGAGTTTGTCGAGGAGGAGCGACAGTACCTGGAAGTGGTAGTTCTGCTCGTTGCCCACTACGTAGACCATCTTGTCGATGGGATAGTCCTGATAGCGGAGCTTGGCGGTGCCGATATCCTGAGTCATGTAGACTGAAGTGCCGTCGGCACGGAGCAGGAGTTTGTGGTCGAGACCGTCGGCAGTGAGGTCGGCCCATACCGAACCGTCTTCCTTGCGGTACATGATGCCTTTTTCGAGGCCTTCGAGCACTTTGTCCTTACCTTCGAGATAGGTTTCGCTCTCGTAATATATCTTGTCGAAATCGACGCCCATACGCTTGTAGGTCTCGTCAAATCCGGCATATACCCATGAGTTCATTGTCTCCCAGAGGCCGCGCACTTCGGGGTCTTTCTGCTCCCAGCGCACGAGCATTTCGCGGGCTTCGTTCATGAGGGGAGAGGCAGCTTTTGCTTCGTCCTCGGTCATGCCTTTGGCCATCAGTTCGTTGACCTCGGCTTTGAAGTGCTTGTCGAAGAGCACGTAGAAGTCGCCGATAAGGTGGTCGCCCTTCTTGCCGGTTGATTCGGGAGTGGCGCCTTCGCCCCATTTCTTCCATGCGAGCATCGACTTGCAGATGTGGATGCCGCGGTCGTTGACGATGTTGGTCTTTACCACGCGGTTGCCGCATGCTTTGAGTATCTCCGAGAGGCTGTAGCCCAGGAGGTTGTTGCGCACGTGGCCCAGGTGGAGGGGCTTGTTGGTGTTGGGCGACGAGTATTCCACCATGTAGAGGGGTGATTCGTCGGTAGCTTTTGTGATACCGTAGTCGGGGGTGTCCTCGATGTGACGGAGCACCGAGCACCAGAAGCCGGGCTCGATGACGATGTTGAGGAAGCCGTTGATAACGTTGAAGCGGCTCACTGCAGGCTCATTTTCCACGAGCCAGTCGCCTATCTCCTTACCCACAACTGCGGGGGCTTTGCGCACGGCTTTCACCCAGGGGAATACGACAATCGTGAGGTTGCCTTCAAACTCCTTTTTGGTGGTTTCGGGTACGATACCGGCGGCGTCAACGTCGATGTTGTAAAGCTCTTTGAGAGCCTTTGCCACAGCTTGGGCGATTATATTATCTATTGACATGTCAGTTAAGTAAGTATATTGAATAAAATATAGATAAGTTTATACGTAATTCCAACCGCAAAGATACAAAAAGTATGTAACTTTTTGAGTATATTTGCGTCTAATTGTTTAGAAGCCGGGACTTCCGGCGGCTTTTATGTTTACTTTTAAACCAAAGTAAGCATACCCTAAGTGATGATTGAAATCTATTAATATTATAAAACGAAGATTATGAAGAAGATTTTTATGTTGATGATAGTGGCTCTTGCTGCTGTCTCGGTGAAGGCTATAACGGTCGATGAGGCTTTTGAAAAGTTTGTTGCCATTCCCGGCGCTGCCGTTTCTGACGTGCCTGACTATGACTGCACCAAAGAGGGTATGGACTGGGGTAAGGTAGTAATGCTCATCGGTGCCAATCCCGCGACTCTGGCTCAGGCCGACGAGGTGCTTGCCGACATCACCGATCCTATCGTAGTCGACGAGGCTGTGCAGGGCAACAACCACGTGAAGGGTTACGCTGCCAAGCAGGAAGATGGCCGCACACGCGCCATTATTTGCGTCACAATGCCCGGCAACGGCATGGTGATAGTCTACGCTCAAGGCGGCGACGACCTCGTCAACGACATGAACATAAACTGATTCCCCAAAAATCATATACAAACAACAAGGAGCGCCATCTAACAGACGGCGCTCCTTGTTGTTTGTAATATGTTTTTAAATATTCAACTCCTCCAATATTTCAATCATTCTGGCAGGAGTTACAACAAATGGTTTCTGTGGAAAATGTTTAAGATTACCGGTAACAAGATAAGAATCCTCAACGCTCATCTTAATCTCGTAAAACACGATATCGTCGGGATCAGGAAACGTTTCGTCGGAAACGGGTGTGCGCTCTGCACTGATACCGAATTCCTTGAAAGTAGCAATGACATCATTGATGCGTTCGGGCGAGAATGGAAATACGGGCCGTGACAAAACTTCCTTATACTCAGCTAATATCTCATCATTGTAAATCGGAACAATTATATTATCAAATATCTTTTCGATAATAAGTGCCGGATTGGATTGTCCGTTTCTTGAAAAGAATGAAGATACAACAACATTCGTATCAATGACGGCATAAACTTTATTTTTTTCTTTCATTGCGCACTTCTTTAATCAACTCATTGATTTCATCGAGTGTCATGTCTTTTACACTGGATTCTGCAACCTGACTGCGCATTGCTTCAAATGAAGCTCTATATTTATCCTTGCGAGAAGTTTCCGAGCTTATTTCAAAGGGTATCTTTTGCTCACGAACCACCGCTTTCATGAATATATTGAATGCTGTGGCAGCACTCAGTCCGAATTCATCACAAAGTTCGTAGAACCGTTGTTTCAAGTCTTTTTCAACCCGTATGGATATTGACGCCTGCTGTGACATGTTAACTATGATTTTAAATTGATAAGTAGCGTATTGCAAATATAATGCAAAATACATTACAAATGCAATTATTTTGCCATTTTTTTCAGATTTACCAAATGAAAGGAGTTTGTAGTTTAAAACAAATAGGACGAGCTGGTGGCTCGTCCTATTGTGATATACTCTTTTGATAGGTTTATTACTGTTGTGAAAGGATACTCTCTCCTGCGGGATGGGGGAGGTTAGTATTGTTCGTTGGCGTTGGGGAAGTCGCCGTCTTTTACGTCTTTGATGTAGTTCTTTACGGCGCTGTCGATTACGGGTGCGAGGTCGGCGTAGCGGCGCAGGAATTTGGGAGAGAAGCCTTCATTGATGCCGAGCATGTCGTGCATCACGAGCACCTGTCCGTCGCAACCGCTGCCTGCTCCGATACCGATTGTGGGAATGGAGAGCGCCGCGGTGACTTTAGCTGCCAGGGCTGCGGGTATCTTTTCGAGAACTACGGCAAAGCAACCCAGCTCTTCGAGCATCTTGGCATCGTTGATGAGTTTTTCAGCTTCAGCATCCTCTTTGGCACGCACGCCGTATGTGCCGAATTTATTGATTGACTGAGGAGTAAGGCCGAGGTGTCCCATCACGGGAATGCCGGCGCTGAGTATGCGTTCAATCGATTCGCGTATCTCGCTGCCACCTTCTATCTTTACGGCCTCGGCGCCCGATTCCTTGAGCATACGTACTGCTGATTCGAGTGCTACCATCGGGTTGCCCTGATAGGAACCGAAGGGGAGGTCGGCAACCACGAGAGCGCGGTTCGTTCCTCTTACCACGCACTGTGCATGGTATATCATCTGGTCGAGGGTCATCGGGAGGGTAGTGGCATTGCCTGCCATCACGTTGGAGGCGGAGTCCCCTATGAGGATTACGTCCATGCCGGCCTGGTCGATAAGTTTTGCCATGGAGTAGTCGTAGGCTGTCAGCATGGCTATTTTCTCGTTGCGACGCTTCATGTCAAGAAGTCGCGAAGTAGTGACTTTGCGCTGATTGTCAGTAGTATTGGTTGACATAAGTAACTGTTTAAAATTATTTTATACTAACCGTTCTCATTATTTTAATATTCTGTCGGAGTCTTTTCCGCCGCTTTTCCCCTCGTCATCAGTCATGTAGCTCGCTACACTCCTTCTTCCTCGTGAAAAATCGTCAGGAAAATCCTTCCGCCATAATATTAAAA
>JAAVEW010000015.1 GCA_014801075.1 Barnesiella sp.
GAACGAAGGTCCACTCTGATACAGGAATATATTGCACGACATTATTAATTTATAGCCTACTTTTTGCATATTAAAGCAATCCAGCTTCTATTTCAGCCTACTTTTTGCATATTAGGCCACTATTCGTGACCGTCCCCTTGCTTGCAGGCCTTGGCGTGGAAGCCCTCTGGAACGGTATCATTACCGATGTATGCGGCTTCGCGGCAATCACCTATTGGCAAAGCGTTGGACTCTTCCTGCTCGGCCAACTGCTCAGTTGCGGATTCATATTACCCGTCATAATGCTGTTCGGCGGCATGCATGCCATGATGCACAACCGCGGCGACTGGCACCGACACTGGCACGGCATGACCGATGAGCAACGCCGTGAATTCATAGAGCGCCGCCGCGATTTCTTCGGACACGGCAACCGTTTCCACGACTCAGCGAATGAAACCGACCGATAACCTCGAATCCATATTCACGGAGTACGCCCCGCGCCTGTCGGCCTTCATCCGTTCGCAGGTAGGCAGCCGCGAGGACGCCGAGGATATATTGCAGGACGTGTTCTACCAACTTGCCCGTGCATCGGCCGACGGCGGTTCGGAGATAGAGCGCATATCGTCGTGGCTCTATCGAGTGGCGCGTAACACGGTGCTCAATTTCCACCGAAAGAAACGTGAACTGCCCCTCGACACTGAGGACACCGTGTGTGAGGACCTGGCCCGCACGCTCTTCTGCTCGCCGCACGATGCACCCGACACAATCTATCTGCGCAAACTCGTGTGGCAGGAGTTCGACATAGCCCTGTCGGAACTCCCCGTCGAGCAGCGCGAAGTGTTCTGCCTCACGGTGTTCGACGGCATGCCCGTGAAGGAAATATCAGCCGCCACGGGCATCCCGCAGGCCACCCTGCTCTCGCGCAAGCACTACGCGGTAAAGTACCTCCGCTCACGTTTCCACGACCTCTACAACGCCCTTTTATCACAAGACTAACCCATCCATTTATCACATGCTAAAAAAATCAATCATGTGGGCATTGATATGCACCACAGCACCCGTCGCGTACTCGCAGGACGATACCGCGACGGACTC
This sequence comes from Barnesiella sp., assembly GCA_014801075.1. GTDB lineage: Bacteria > Bacteroidota > Bacteroidia > Bacteroidales > Muribaculaceae > JAGBWK01. Next base: position 1,075 of record JAAVEW010000015.1, read on the forward strand.
TCTCGACCTCAGCATCTCCCCCCGTCTGCTTGAAGAAGTTACAGTCAAGGCGGCGGCAGTCACCGATAAGACCGACCGCAAAATAATACGTCCCGACAGTGAGACACTGCGTATGTCCACCGACGGCATGGACCTCCTGCGCAAACTGCAACTGTCGCGCATTACTGTCAACCCTATGACGGGCAACATTGAAGTGACGGGCGGCGGCGATGTTATCCTCTGCATCAACGGAGTGGAATCAACCGCCGCACAGTTTGCCGCCATCGCTCCCGACGACATCCTGCGCATAGAGTATCACGACAATCCCGGCATACGCTATCACGGAGCGGCTGCCGTCATCGACTGCATAACCCGCCGTCACGACAGCGGCGGCAGCCTCTTCCTCGACGGGTGGGGCGCTTTCGGCCGCGGCCGTTGGGCCTCAATGGACGAGTTTGCCGCGCAGTACAATAAAGGCCGCTCCGTGTGGAGTGCCAGCGCCACCTACATGGGCCAGCACAAGGGGAGCTGGATTCGCGATTATGACGAGACGTGGCACTATCCCGACGCCACGCTGTCACGCCGCGAGGAGGGACTGCCGGTTTCCGTAGCTCAACACGAGCTGACAAGCGTACTGAGCTACAATTATCTCCACGGCTCAGGCGATATGTTCAACGCCAACATAGGGTTTGACCTCTCTGACGTTCCGGCCAAGGAGGAGGGCGACCGTCGGGCGCTGCTGATAACGTCGGACAGCGACGTGCCTGTCGTGGTGGATGAGCACACCGAGACGCATTCCTACCGACCTTACCTCGGTCTCTACTACATGCACCGTCTCGCCGACAAGCAAAACCTTATCGTTGACGGACAGGGCTCTTGGATGCATTCCCGCATGCTACACGACTACTCCGAGCATGGCATAGGCGAGAGCAGCCGTGTGGACGGCGACAGCTACGCCATGAAGCTCCTTGCCATGTATGAGCAGCGCTCGGGCAGCCGAGCGTGGAGTCTCGGAGCGTCGGGCAACGGTTCGTGGGTCAACAACCGTTACCGCGGCGATGAGGAGGAGCGTGTGCGTGTCAATCGTTGGGAGGGAGCGCTGCGAGGCGAGTATTCCGACCGCCTCGGCAACTGGGGTGTCCTCGCCAACGCATCCGTTGCCTACCGTCATCTCGGACAAGAATCGCGAAGCATCGACCGCGTATGCCTGCTCCCGTCCATCACTATCTCCTATCGTCCGGCCGACACCTGGTTTCTGCGCTACAGCGCCTCGCTCGACAACAAGATGCCTGACGCGGCTGAGGTAAGCGACGTAGAGCAACCTATACAGGCGGGCATGGTGCGCCGCGGCAATACGTCGCTAAAACCGTTTCGCGTCATCGACATGGCCTTTGACGCATCGTTTCACAGTTCATATTTCGACATTGACGCGCGGCTCGACTACCGCAATGATCACTCGCCTGTGATGGAATCAGTCATCTTTGAGGATGGCCTGTTCGTCCGCACTTTCTACAATCAGCGTTCCTTTCAGCGACTCATAGCGAGCGGCAATGTCACACTGCGCCCATGGAAAGACCATCTTTCTATAATGGTTACACCTACTCTGACCCGATATTTCAGTCACGGCCGCGACTATCGCCACTGTCACAATATCTATCGCACGGAATTCAACGTCGACTTCTCCTACGGCCACTGGCTCGCCTACGGCATGGTGTTCTCCGGGCCTGCCAATCTTATGTATGGCGAGGAGATAATCGAGGAGAAGAACATGAATCAGATAATGGCCGGCTACCGTGCCGACGCATGGTCGCTCCAAGCCGGCGTGTTCAACGCTTTCATGAGTAACTACAGTATGGAATCACGCAACCTCTCGTCGCTCGCCCCCTTCACCTCCAAAGCACACTCCGGCCGCAGCAACACCTACTTCGTGGTCAAACTGACCCTCTCCCTCTCCACCGGCCGCAAAACCCGCGAGACCACTGCACCCCTACCATCTCCCGACCTCAACCACGACTCCGGCATCTTAACCACCACCAAATAATCCACATAACCCCACATGCCCCCGGCATACCCCCACCTAAAAAAACAGTAGCGCCATCAGTTCGCTACTGTTTTTTTATATCCCATCACCGCAAAGTCTCTTGATTTTATAAACAGTAGTACAGGAGTTTTTGCAGTAGCTACTGTGTAATATTAGAAGTTAATGAGGCGTCCGCAGGCCGCCGATTTACTGACACTGACATGCGTGATAATGTGCGGCCGGGGACGGCCCCACCACGGGGCGTTACGTGGTGGGGCCGTCCCCGGCCGCACAAATAAAGAGGAGGAGGCATCCGCAGGCCGCCGATTTTAACCACCAAAGCATATTAAATCGGCGGCCTCCGGACGCCAAAATCAGGGCGAACTAAATCAGAAAGAGGCCGGGACCGTGGGGTCTCGACCTCTTTACTGAATATTAATTAAGCTTTATGAAAATTCAGAAATAAATTGTCTGATTAAAGTTTTCGTTGTGCTTGAATTATTTTGCTTCTACAGTGCAGATAGCAACGCGGTTCCAAGTGTTCTGGCTGAACATGTCACCGATACCTTCACCCTTAGCGTTGATGCGGCTTTCAGCAACACCTTCTTTTACGAGGGCTTTCTTAACGGCCTCAGCACGTTTCTGAGCGAGTTTCTTGTTGAATTCGAGGCTACCGTCCTTAGAAGCATAACCCTTGATGTCAACTGTAGCGTTGGGATCGTTCTTGAGCTGCTGAGCAACCATGAAGATGTTGGGTTTCTGGTTAGCCTGGATAGTAGAAGAAGCGAGGTTGAAGAATACGTAGTGAACGTTATCGAGGTTCTTAACAACTTCTACGACCTGAGGTTTCTTGTTGAGGCAGTCAGCAAGTTTCTGCTCGAGATCGTTGATCTTCTGCTGAAGGGCAGCCTTGTCAGCGTTGCAGTTGTTGAGCTGAGCGCGGAGTGAGTTGATTTCAGCATTGAGAGCAGCTACGAGCTCTTCGTCCATCGGAGTAACGACTTTGAAAGAGTGAGTGCCGTTAGAGTTTTTGAAGTGGTAAGTTACACCTGCTTCCATTTCGATGTAAGCGTGGTTGAGGTTGAACTGGGGCTCTGCACCGAGGTTGTTAACGGGGATATCGAGGTTGTTCATGTTCCATACGATAGCGGGCTTCAGTGAGATAGTCCAAGCCTTGGATTCGCCGAGGTTGAAGTTGAAATTCAAACCTGCTTTGGTTGCCCAAGAGTTGCCATCTTCTGTAACGCTTTCGGGATAGTAGCTGTGGAGCCATCCTGCACCGAGTACACCCTCGATTTCAAATACACGGGGAGCACCGTTGTAGCCGGCGAACATGTTCATGAAGTTCAAAGTACCGAACAAGCCTACATAAGAGTGGTCGATAGTAGTTACGCTCTTAACGCCGGTCCAGCTTGAAGTGTTGATAGTAGCTTCGCCTTCTACACCGAGACCGAACACGGGAGTGATCTGTTTCTTGAGTTCGAGACCGAAGATACCACGGCAGTTCTGCCAGAAGCTGTGGCCCTTGGCGGGGGTTACTGCACCACCTTTGAGACCGAGAGACCAGTTGTCGCTAAATTTGCTGCCCTGCACTGTTACCTGTGCCTGAGCTGACATGGCGCCAAGCGCCAATGCTGCGATAAGGATAATCTTTTTCATATTTTTAATAGATAACTTAATTAATTCTACGCAAAGATACTTTAAATAATTTTACTGTCAAAAGTTTTTTAAGTAAATTTTGGCAAAATCTGTTAGAAATAGGGTTACTAATCTCGTTGTATAGTTAAAACACGTTAAGATTTATATTGTTTAGCTAAACTTCCTAAATCACCTAAATTTCACATATTTTAACATTACAACACACTTATTACTTTTCTATCACGCGGCGATAGCCGTGCCCTATCCTATTGACTCCCGCACAGTTACACTCGATATTGCACAAGAGAGCGGCGACACCAACATGTTGACTGCTTTCGCTAAATTAACGTTATATTTCTCCGCTCGCTCCCGGTTTTCCTCGTTAACCTCCCGGATTTCCTCATAATTTTTTGGCAAAATTATGCTACTGAGCAACGGGTAAGAATTATCAGCCGCCTCCGATTCATTTGTGAGGAGGAGGGTGCGGGTGGTGGGGAGGGTTTGTGTTATGGTGGGGAGGATAGCGGGTAGGTCGGTTATCAGGGCGTCGAGGCCTTGCCAGCGGGTGTGGATGGTGGTGGTGAGGAATGTCAGTGCGGCGGGGGCTGTGAGATCGGTCACGGGGATGAAGAGTGCGCCGTGGGATTGCGCAAGGCGGGTGCCCTCGCGGTTGTCGGTGGCGGCGAAGGCTACTCTGTGTTGGAACTGACGGAGGGTTGCTATCAGGGCGTCGCGCAGGGAGGGGTTGGCTATCAGGAGTGCCACGCGCTGCGGTTCGCCGAGCGATGACTGCGGGTTTCGGGGTGCGGAAACGACCGACCGCCGCGGTGCGTTGCTGACACCGCAGCGGTAATCGTCCATTTTCTTTTCAAGATAATTGTCGGCCATATAAGTAGCTGATAGTTACAAACCGAAACTGAGGGTCGTGTAATAGCGCTGCACGCCGTCGGCGCCATACATCGGCATGTACTGAAGGGTGACGAAGCGGCCGTCGTTGCCAAACCAGCATGTCTGCATACCATTCGAGGGGTATGACGTGCTGACGGGAGCGCCGTAGGCTGCCACAAGGCGGGCGTAAGTGTCGTTGTAGCGCACGGTATCGTAGTAGGAGGTTGAGTAAACGAACTCGCCGCGGTCAAGGCCTGAAGCGCCGTAGTAGAGCGTGGCGTCGGGCCAGAGCAGGTTGAGCTGATTTACGTTGCTCAGGTAAACGGCGTTGTTGCCGTAGGAATACACCGTGTATCCGTTGTTAAACAGATAGTTGAGTGAATTATTGATTGCCGTACCGAAGGTGATACCGAGAATGGTGCTGAACGTGAGATACACGCGACCGGGACGCCATCCGCGGGGAGGGCGGGGAGCTACCCAAGCCGTGGTGTAGTGGGGACGGTGGGGCGGGGGCACCGAGTGAACCGGACGGCCGGGGATACCGGGACGATTGCCGGGAGCGGGTCCGGGACGGTAGTTGCCGGGACGGTAGCCACCGATATTTCCGGGGCGCATACCTCCGTTATTGCCGGGGTGAGGCGCAGGGGGTGTATTACCGGGACGATGACCGCCGTTGTTGCCGGGATTGGGCGTAGGACGGTTGCCGGGGTTGGGCGCGGGCTTGGTATTGTTGCCGGGGTTGCTACCGGGACGATGACCGCCGTTGTTGCCGTTGTTGCCCGGATTGGGCGTAGGACGGTTGCCGGGATTGGGCGCAGGCTTGGTATTGTTGCCGGGATTGCTGCCGGGACGATGACCGCTGTTGCTGCCGTTGTTGCCCGGATTAGTCGTAGGACGGTTGCCGGGATTAGTGGCGGGACGGCTCTGGGGAGCGCTGCCGGGACGTGAGGGTGAAGAGGGAGCGTGGCCGCGACCACCGTTGCGTGATTGAGCGTCGACACTCGGCACTACCAGTATGCCACAAATTGCAGCTATTGCGAATATACGTAAAAAGCGTTTCATAATGCATCAGTTTTAATAAGTAAACAAACAAAATACTACTTTATCACTGCAGTTTATGACATTTTGACCTTACCGCCATGCGATGGTTTAATCGCATGCGCCGGAATAATCCCTAACGGCCAATTAAATTGGAAAATCGACCAACGGCGCGGCCTCTCAAGCCTTCTCGGCCTCGATTTCCTCAAGCGCGCGGGCAAGCTGGTCGGGACACGAAGTGCCTTTCGCACCACACTGAATACCCTTCAGTCGGCCAATCACAAACTCCGGTTTCAAGCCGGCTACCATAGCCGACAGCCCCTTAGTATTGCCGTTGCAGCCGCCTGTGAAAGCTACCGAGGTAATGACTCCGTCGTTAATCTCTATGTCGATAGCGCGGGCACACGTCCCGCAGGTGTTGTAGTGATATTTCATTATATTGTTGTTATAATTAAAACGCAAAGTTAGCAAATAAGTTGGAAACGGCGATGTATCGTGCCACATTTCCCTACCTTTATCCCGCATTTCAAAGATATTTATTAATTTTGCAATGTTATAAATATTATAATAGTACAGGCTACACTGTTAAGTAACTGTTCAAAATTATTTTAAACAGTTACTTATAGTCCCGAAACGAAACCGCAATCATGGATATAAACGGAATACGCGAGCAATTTCCCATACTTCAGCGTAAAGTAAAAGGGAAAGACCTTATATATCTCGACAACACCGCCACGTCGCAGACACCGATGCGCGTGGTCGATGCCATCACACGCATGTACACCACAACCAAGGCCAACGTACACCGCGGCGTCTCCTCCATTTCGCAGGAGGCAACCGACCTGCAGGAGACGACCCGCCGCCGCATGGCGCGATGGCTCAACGCCGCCTCGGAGGAGGAAATCATCTTCACCCGCGGCACCACCGAGTCAATCAACCTCGTGGCCTCGTCGTTCGGTAGCATGCTTGAGGATGGCGACGAGATAATACTCACCGTCATGGAGCATCACGCCAACATCGTGCCCTGGCAACTCCTCCGCAGCCGCCGCAATATAACGCTGCGCGTGGTACCCATCAACGAGGCGGGCGAACTCGACCTCGACGTGTACCGCTCGCTCTTCAACGAGCGCACGCGACTGGTGTCGGTGTGCCACGTGTCAAATGTGCTCGGCACCGTCAACCCCGTGAAAGATATGATTGCCACGGCCCACGCCGCCGGAGTGCCCGTGCTGATTGACGGCGCTCAGGCTGTGCCCCATCTCAAAGTCGACGTCACCGACCTCGACGCCGATTTCTACGCCTTCTCCTCCCACAAGATGTATGGCCCTACCGGCATCGGTGTGCTCTACGGCAAGAAGAAATGGCTCGAAAAGATGCCCCCATATCAGGGTGGCGGCGAGATGATTGCCAACGTCACTTTCGAGCACACCACCTTTGCCGAACTGCCGTTCAAGTTTGAGGCCGGAACTCCTGATTTCGTGGGAATTGCAGCACTCGACAAAGCGCTCGACTTCATCGACGAAATAGGCTACGACAACATCGAGGCCCACGAGCACCATCTCCTCACCTACACCACCGAACGCCTCATGCGCATTCCAGGCATGAGGATATTCGGAACTGCGCCGGGCAAATCGGCCGTAATATCGTTTCTTATCGGCCACGAGCACCATTACGACATAGGCATGCTGCTTGATACCCAGGGCATTGAGGTGCGCACCGGCCACCATTGCGCCCAGCCGCTCATGCGCGCCCTCGGCGTGGAAGGTACGGTAAGAGCCTCATTTGCAGTGTACAACACCATTGAGGAGGCCGACAAATTCATCGCGGCCGTGCAGCGTGTGGCCGCCATGCTCGAATAATCCCACGCGCCCCTGCCCCATCCCCGAAGCCCCGAAACCCGATATTATTACCCAATTTACTACAGCCGGTAATGACTACAACGCAGTTTGAAAGCAGCATCGACAATTCATTGCGCACCCTCGGAGTCGCCCCGCAGGCACGCATCGGCGTGGCTCTCAGCGGTGGCGCCGACTCGGTGGCGTTGCTGACAGCCCTGCACCGAGCGGGCCGCAGCGTCGTCGCGCTCCACTGCGACTTCTCATTGCGCGGCGAGGAAAGCGACGGCGACAGCCTTTACTGCCGGCGTCTTGCCGACGACCTTGGCGCGGAACTGCGCCTTGTGAAATTCGACACCAAGCGTGAGCGCCGACGTGGGGAATCAATCGAAATGACATGCCGCCGACTGCGCTACGACTGGTTTGAAGAGCAAGCCAAAGAGCTATCACTCACCGCCATAGCACTCGGTCACCACTGCGAGGACTCCGTGGAGACCATGATGCTCAACTTCACCCGTGGAAGCGGACCGAAAGGAGTGTCGGGCATAGCGCCCCGCCGCGGTATCTACATTCGCCCAATGCTGCAACTGACCCGCGCGGACATCGAGGACTACCTCGCGCAACTCGGCATCGCCTACCGCACCGACTCCTCCAACCTCACCAACGATTACCGCCGCAACTGCCTGCGCAATACCCTGCTACCCCTCCTCTACAAACTCATCCCCACTGCCCGCGCCGGACTGCTGCACACAGCCGAAGCCATGCGCCACAGCGATAACATGCTCACCACCTACCTGACATGGTGCGCCGACCGCTACTGCTCCGACGGCACAATCAACATCGACGCCATGCGCGCCGACAATATCGACATGGAGGGCACGCTCTACCGCATCATTCCGCAGGTCACCGGGCATGAAGTCTCAATGGAGGTTGTGACACAGATAGTTGCCGAGCCTTCAAATCGCGCCTCGCGCCTCTTCCCTGCTGCCGACGGCGCGCGCCTCGAACTATACGCCGGTCGCCTCGAAGCCTACGCCGAACCCGACGACAGCGAATACGAAATCACTCTCGCCGACGGCCGCATCGACTTCCCTATCGCACTACATATCACCACAGTAAGCCACGAAGAGTTCGCCGCCTCACCCAAGCGTCCCGACACACTGTGGCTCGACGGTTCGGTCACCGACAGCCCCCACCGCTTTGTCCTGCGCCATCGCCGCGACGGTGACCGCATGCACCCGTTCGGCGCGCGCGGAAGTCGCCTTGTCAGCGACATCTTCACCGACCTTAAAATGTCGCGTTCGGGCCGTAACCGCGCGTTCCTGCTGACGGTCGACGACACCCCGCTGTGGATTGCCGGAATACGCGCCGCCGAGATGTACCGCGTCACCCCCTCCTCAACAAAAGTAATTAAAATACAGCTGATTAATCCCTGATAAAGCACAGCCGTTTTAATCATCACCCTATAAAACCCGACCGAAACATGTCAACATCGACCGATATGCCACTCCCTCTGCAGGAAAGATACAAGGGACCCGACACAGCAGTAATGATACTCAACTGGAACGGAGCCGAAATGATGCGCCGTTTCCTCCCCGAAGTGGTACGTACCACCCCGACCGACATCGCCGACGTCATCGTGGTGGACAACGGCAGTACCGACAACTCCCTGCAGGTACTCGCCGATGAGTTCCCTACCGTCAAGGTCATCGCTTTCGACACCAATTACGGTTTTGCCGAGGGCTACAACCGCGCTGTCGCTTTGGTCGAGCACCAATACGTAGTGCTGCTCAACAGCGACGTCGCCACCTCCGACGGCTGGCTCGACGGGCTGCGCGCCGAGATGCACGACAACGATGACGTTGCCGCCTGTCAGCCCAAAATCCTGTCAGCGGAGCAGCCCGGCATGTTTGAGTATGCCGGAGCATGCGGCGGCTACATCGACCGCCACGGCTACCCCTACTGCCGTGGCCGCATATTCGGCACTGTCGAGGCCGACGAAGGTCAGTATGACACCCCGGCCGATGTCCACTGGGCCTCGGGCGCCGCGCTGATGGTGCGCCGCAAGCTGTATATCGAAGCGGGAGGACTCGATGCCGATTTCTTCGCCCACATGGAGGAGATTGACCTGTGCTGGCGATTGCGCCTGATGGGCTACCGGTTGCGCGTGGTCCCCTCGTCGAAGGTCTATCACCTCGGCGGCGGTTCGCTCCCCGTGGGCAATCCGCGCAAAACCTACCTCAACTTCCGCAACAACCTGCTGATGCTCTATAAGAACCTGCCCCACCACGTGCGCGGCAAAGCGCTGATAGTGCGCCGTCTGCTCGACACCATAGCGTGGGCCAAGTCGGTAGCCACGTTCCACATGGCCGACGCCGGCGCCATACTGCGCGCCCATCGCGATTTCCGCCGCATGAAGCATAACTACGACAACATCCGCGACCCCTGGTACAACCTGCTGCAGGGCGCGCCCGACATTCTCACATCCTACTATCTCAAAGGTAAGAAAAAATACTCCTCACTCTGACCGTTTCACACTCATGGAATATATCAACGACATCAATGACCCGCGCATAGCGATGTTCACCCGCCTCACCGAGGCACAGTTGCGCAACCGTCTCAACCCTGCCGAGGGTATCTTCATAGCCGAGAGTCCCAAGGTGATACACGTGGCTCTCGACGCAGGCTACGAACCCGTAGCTATGCTCTGCGAGGAGCGCCACATCAAGGGCGACGCCGCTTCCATCATGGAGCGCGCTCCCGGCATGACTGTCTATACCGGCGACCGCGACACGCTGGCCGCCATCACGGGCTACACGCTGACCCGCGGCGTGCTGTGCGCCATGCGTCGCCGTCAGGAACTGCCGGTGGCCGACGTGTGCCGCAACGCCCGTCGACTCGTGGTCATCGACAGCGTCACAGACACTACCAATATCGGGGCTATATTCCGTTCGGCCGCAGCTCTCGGTATTGACGGCGTGCTGTTGACCCGCACATCGTGCGACCCTCTCAACCGCCGCAGCATACGTGTGTCGATGGGCTCGGTTTTCCTCGTGCCCTGGACATGGATTGACGACCCCGTGGCCGACCTGCACCGCGAGGGATTCACCACCGCCGCTATGGCGCTGACCGACGACTCCGTGTCGATTGATGACCCGCAGCTCAATGCCGTTGAACGTCTTGCAATAATAATGGGAACCGAGGGCGACGGCCTCGCCAAAGAGGTAATCACCGCCGCCGACTACGTGGCCCGCATCCCGATGGCCCACAACGTAGACTCCCTCAACGTAGCCGCAGCCGCCGCCGTAGCCTTCTGGCAACTCCGCGCCCCCTCCGCCAAACAGTAGCACAATAGCCTTCCCCTGTCTTTATTTCAACAGTAGTACAGGAGTTTCTTACAGGAGGGGATTAGTCGGGGTATTCGGAGGAGCGGGCGGGATTTTTGGGGAACCAGCCTTTTATTACGCGGTCGCGCTGCTCGAAGAGTTCCTTTATGGTCCAGAATGACGAGAAGCCGAATACACCGAGTATGCTCGACCAGAACGGGTCGGCAATAGCTACCGAAGCCGCTACCGACACGACGCCGAGCAGCAGGAACACCCACCAGGGCCGAGTACCGAAATAATACTCAGTCTTTATGACAACAGGGTGAAAGAGTCCGATAATCAGGAAAGTAGCCAGACCGATGGCCGGTCCGAGAAGATGATACTGAGTAAGAAATTGTGTCATACTTGATTGTTACTTTTCGGCTTTCTTATACTTTTTATAAGCCGCGGCCATTTTGGTGTGATAGTGATGGCGCTTATAGCCGGGGCCGTTATATCGGAGCGAGAAGGAGCTCCAATCCTTTTTACGGATATACTTAGTAAGGTCGTTGTTGTCGCAATATGAGGCGAAGAGATCGAGTTGCGCGCGCTCCGACTTATTCATCAGCGAGCAGAACTCGTCGACGCTGCAACAACCACATCTGCCCCAGTTGAACCCGCCTATCTGAAACATACCCCAGAAACAGCTTTCGAGCGCCAGCTCGCGATGAATCTCCATCGCCGCCTCCAGTCGCGCATACTGCGCAGCCTGCAGCGACCCATACTTCTTGGTGTCGGGCGAGCGGAATATTACGGGATGTTTCTTCTTGGCACGGTTAAGGTTGACTCCGTGTCGCGGGGCACGCGAACGATATATCGACAGGTCGAAATTAATGATGGCTTTGCCGGGCTGCCAGAATCCGCAGTTTTTCTGTCCTGTCTCGATGTCGACCACCGCCTTTATTGCCGCCACTTCCACATTCATGCTTTCGGCGACCTCGCGGTAATCATCTTCGGTCAGTATATCATATCTTACGGGGTCATCCTTGTCGGGCAATCCGTGCCAGTTGGCGAAATAGGCCGAGTCTAGCCACATTTCCCCTTCGGTGAGAGAGTATTCAATAACGTGCTCCTGCCCCGACTGCGGTATTGCCACAATCGGGGTAAGAGCTGATAACGTTATTATAATGAGACGGTTCACATTAGTTCAATTCTGCGACTTTCTCAAGAATACGGCGCAACTGTTTCCAGAAGCGGTCAACAGCGGGGATGTGCATCTTCTCGGAGGGAGAGTGAACACCGCGCAATGTCGGGCCGAACGACACCATGTCGAGTTCGGGATATACCGACTTGAAAAGACCGCATTCCAATCCGGCGTGGATAGCCTTGATGGCGGGTTTCACACCGAACAGTTCCTCGTAAGCGTCCGAAGCAATCTTCATGATGGGAGAATGCATGTTGGGCTGCCATCCGGGGTACCCGTCGCCGTGGGTCACGTGGGCACCTGCGAGGGTAAACACTGCCTCCACCTGATTGGCGATGTCCCATTTGCGCGATTCCACCGAGCTGCGCTGCGAAGTTGTGATTATGATTTCGTTATCGCCTTTCATCTTCACGGCAGCGAGGTTGGTCGAAGTCTCAACGAGGTCGGCAAGGTCGCGGCTCATGGAGATAACCCCGTGAGGAGCGCAGTAGAGCGAGCGGATAAGGTTGAGCGAAGTGCGCGAGTCGATGCAGTATTCGGGACGGTCAACGCTCTCCATGTCGAGAGCCAGAGTGGGTTCCACTCCCTCGTACTCGTTGGCGATGTCGGCAGCATAGGTGTTGAGAGCTATGCGCACATCCTCCTTCTTCGAGGTGTGAACGCCGATGACAGCGTGAGCGGCGCGGGCGATAGCGTTGCGCAGGTTGCCGCCGTCAAATTCAGCTACAGATATTTCGTGATCCTTGCTGAGGTTCCAGAGGAAGCGGGCCAGGATTTTGTTGGCGTTGGCGCGACCGAGATGGATGTCGCCGCCCGAGTGACCGCCGAGACCGTTCTTCACCTCGATACGGAAATACTGGTAATCGGTGGGCGACATAGAGCGCTCATATTTAAATACGGCAGTGGTGTCCACGCCGCCGGCGCAACCGATGAATACCTCTGCATCATCCTCTGAGTCGAGGTTGAGAAGTATCTTGCCGTGAATCATATCCTTGCCGAGGTTGAAGGCACCGGTCATGCCTGTCTCCTCATCGACAGTCACGAGCACTTCGAGCGGACCGTGCACGAGGGTGTCGTCAATCAGCGCTGCGAGCGAAGCGGCAACACCGATACCGTTGTCGGCACCGAGAGTAGTACCGTCGGCGCGTACCCATTCGCCGTCAACGATAGTCTTGATGGGATTGTTTTCAAAGTCAAAGCCTTTGTGGTCGCTCTCACACACCATGTCCATATGGCCCTGCATGATAACGATGGGGGCATTTTCGTGACCGGGGGTAGCGGGCTTGTAGAGAGCTACGTTGCCTACCTCATCGGTCTTGGCTTCTATATTATGTTTCTTTGCGAAATCGAGAAGATACTGGCGGATTTTCTCCTCCTTCTTTGAGGGGCGGGGAATTTTGGTAATTTCATCGAAAATCTCAAATACGATTTTCGGATCGAGGTCTTTTACTTCCATAATCTTAAAATTATAGGGTATTAATACTGTTGTGAATGTTAAGTAATATTTATAAATATCGCTGAACAAAAAAAAGATGTTAAAAACGTGCGATATTCGCTGACTAAGTTACAAAAATAAAATGATATACTGCAAATAATTCTACTTTCTTTCATATATTTGTACGTCGAAATCAGCAGCGATGGTAAAAACTTTAGTAATATCAGTCATCTTAATAGCCGTTGCGATAGTAACGCTCGGCTTCAGGATACTGTTTACCAAAGGGGGGAAATTTCCCTCGGGCCACGCCCACGAAATCGAAAGCCGACGCAAAGCCGCCTTAGCCGAGGCCGAGCGACGGAAACAATTAAAGAACCAAAAACAACATTAACCTATAAAAAACTCAACATGAAGAAAACAGCACTTCTTGCAGCAGCATTTGCAGCTGCCGCGGTAACTTTCACCGCATGCAACGGCAGCGATACAAAAGAAGGCAAAGCATCGACTCCGGTAAAACCCGCTGCCGAAGGTATGACCAACATCCGCTGGTATGACCTCGACTCGGTATCCAACAACTATAAACTCGTAGAACTCCTCAACTCCGAAGCCGAAGCGTCAATGAACTCCTACCAGAGCTTCGCACGCCAGAAAAGCTCGGAAGTAGCAGCTCTTCAGAAAAAAATCGAGGACAAGATGCGCAACAACGGTTACCTCTCGGAAGAGAGCTACAACAATGACATGCGCGACTACCAGACCAAAGCGCAGAGCGCACAGAACGCTATCGCAGAACGCGAACAGCAGATTGCCGAACAGGCTGCCGCTCAGCAGAAACAGCTCCTCGACTCGCTCGAAAACTTCCTCAACCACTATGCTTCGCAGAATGGCTTCGAGGTAATCCTCATCAAGACTCCCGGTCTCTACCTCGCGCCCGAGCTCGAAATCACCGACGACATCATCAGCGGCCTCAACGCCCGCTACAAGGCCCCCGAAGCAACAAAGTAACCCACGCCCTGCCGGCGTCGTTACCCTAAGCCTCGACGAGCTTACATACATAACAACACAACGAAGCGACTGTCCCGCAATCCGGAGCAGTCGCTTCGTCATTTATGCGCCCGTACACAAAAGATGTGAACGGCGCATCTGCTGCTTGCTTAATCATGCGACCTCCTCACGTCAAGGATTAGGAGTCTGGCTTTCTGGTAGCTGGCGAATGAAAGCGTTGACGGTGGCGGTGTCGCCCAATGCCTCCATAGCCGGAATGGGAAGCTGCGTCACGGCCGTGACGCGGGCATCGGGTATCACGTGGGCCATTATTTCAGCCGGAGTGGGAGTGGCCGGGAGGTGGCTGTACTCGGCATAGGTCCAGTCGAGGAATGCCGAGTTGAGCCCTACCCCGCCTCGGCGGTCGAGCAGCCATCCGTCGGCCATCACTACCGGCGATGACGCCACGCTGACATCGCCGGGAGCGGGATAGCTCTCAAGCCCCGTGCGCGAAGCATCGAGGTTGACAACTACGTGGTCGTCATAGTCGCCGTTGGTGCGATAAATCACGGCGCGGGGTATCGCCGACTGCGGCCCCTGACCGCGCGGCGTCGGGTCAATCCTCACCACCTCGGGGAGGTCGGGATAGGTGTCGCTCACAGCGGTCGGCGCTCCCGCTGAACGACAACCTGCCGACAGCACCATGACTGCCGGCAGTATTGCGGATAGTTTCATATCAAAGAATCGTTATTTCAATCAGATGCCGGATATCGAGGCATCTGCCGTTATTATTCATTTATGATTAAATGCTCGGAGGTAGCGCTACCGTCGGCCGCACGCTTCACCATGATGTAGTGACCCGGCGCAGGCTTCTCGCTGACACGCTGACCGTTGAGATTGTAGAGTTCGATGGCCACAGGCTCGTCGGCCACTGTCACGCCGCCCATGCCCGATGTCTCGTCAAGGACAATCAGTTGCTGGGTGCTGAACTGATCCTTGCCGTGATAGAACATCACGAGATAGGTCTGCCCTACGGTGCCGTTGCTGAAGTCGCTGTGGTAAACGATGTCGGCACTCTGTCCGCCGTCAAGATAGAGCATCTCGGAGGGGAACTCCGCGCAGCTCTGCCACTGACTGCCCGACACGTTGTAGAATATCACCATGTCGAGAGTGCCGTAGTAAGCGCCCGACTGACAGGACAGTGAGGTCTGTATGCCGAGGTCGTTCTTAGGCACATGGTTTGACCCGCTGACGAACGATACCGGTCCGAGCGAAAGCTGAGTATCGGAGGGCGCGGTCTCAACCGTCACATCAGTCACGTCGGATAATGTGACATAACTGTTGCCTGAGCGTACCACGAAGTAGAACTGATAGTCGCCGGCCTCGACGCTCGACGGGAGCGTACCGGAGTATTCAAACTGCTGCGACTCGCCGGGCAGTAAGTCAACCTTCAGCGCCGGCAGCAACACGTTGCCGCTATCGCCGTCAAGAAGGCCGTAGACCGAACCGTAATACTCAAGTTCGCCGGTATTTTCAATAGTGCCTTTGAAGGTGTATGCCATGCCGGTGTAGAGCGTGGGGGTGACCTGAGTGTATTCGGTGACGGTCGGGACTGACGCGCTGGCGGTAGTGAATGTGGCCACGCCGTCGGTCACGGTCATTGTCACCGAACCGGGCTGACCCACGGGCGACATTATTTCATACCAGTTGCCGGAGGAGAGGAACGCGGGGGTGACGGTGTAGACGCCGTCGGGCAGCGACGCGGGTATCGTCACGTAGTAAGGGAGCGCTGCGGAGTAGCCGTAGCCCGGTTCAAGTTGCATAGTGTTGCCGTCGTCGGCCTGCTGATAGACGGTGGTGCCGTTAGCGTCGGTAAATGCGAGGCCAAGCTGGAAGGTAACTGTTGCGTAGGACATATTGGTGACCTGCACTGCGGGCTGGATTGACTCACCGACCTCGGCCGAGGTCTGCGCGATACTGAAACCGGTATTGTTGACCAGTTCGGGGGTGAATGCCGACTGTCCGGCGTAAGGCTTGATGCCCACGATTATATCCTGATAGAAATTAAATCCGGCACCGCTGCCTGCTCCGCCTATGCCCTGCGAATCGGGATTGAGGGAGGTAAGCTTGAAGTAACCGTCCGACATGCCGCCCCAACCCCAGTTGAAGTGGAAATAGCCATCGGAGGAGTAGCCGTCGCACACAAACTCATGGCCGCCGGCATTGCTCTGGCCGCCGTAAAGCACGGGGCAACCCTCGGCAAGCGAGTTGTACACCTCGTCCTCCCAGTCGGTGAGCGTGTAGAAGTCGCGGGTGAGATAGCGCAGCGAGGCGTCGTAGTTGAAATAGTTGACGAGGGCCGACCCGCAGTATTGCGACACGGCGCCCGACTCGCTCGTGCCGTAGTTCATGTTGACCGCCACGCCGCAGCTGTACATCAGCGTTGCCACGGCGGCATTCTGCGCGTCGGTGGCCGATGACGTGTAGTCGTTGAGCATGTTGTCCCAATCGTAAGTGATTGTGGAGAAGTCGAGTGAGAGGGTTGTATTGTCCCACGAGTAGGAGTTGGAGCCCTGACCCTGCTTGGGCCAGTTATGATATTTCATGACCTGGGCGAGAGCGGTTGCCACACATCCGGTCACAGTGCGTGTCGTGCCCGACATGGGGCAATCGTTGTTGTAGGGCGCGTCCTGATTCCAGTGGGTTGCCACCATAGGCGCGATAGCCTTGCGTTCGGCCGAAGCCTTGGGCGCTGATTGGGCCGCGGCGGCTCCGGTTCGCGCGTAATCTATCTCGGCTGCATAGTAGCTGAGCCAGTATCTCAATCCGTCAGGAAGATTGTCGGCATCGAGCATACCCTCGTCGGCGTAGCCTAAGAGGGGTATTGCCTCATCGTCGGCCGACACCACGAGGTATCCGCCACCGTTGCCGCGGTCGAAAACGTAGGCGGCAGGCTCTGAATTGACTGCTTCGGTATAGACCAACTGCGGCTCTGCGGCGCGCTCGGTCGACAATGTTTTAAACCCGGGGGAGTCGGTAGCCCGCTTCAACGCGGCTTCCGGACTGATTACAGCTGCATTTGCACATAATGCAGCCACCAAACTTCCTGATAGTAACAGTTTTCTCATAAATAAATTTTTGAGGTAGATTAAGATGTGTGAACAGATATGTATAAGCTGAAAAATTTGTTTATACACTTAATACAACAAGCTCTGTTTCAAAATCGTTTACGCGGTTCAGCAATTATTTCGGTAAAAGACGGTACACTCTTATAATAATTTTGTAAATTTGCATTGTGAACCGACCCAAATCCATATTTCGCAGAGCAGCAGAAGGTGGCCTCACCCTCGGCGCTCTCTTCGTGTGCATATTTCTGGCGGGCAGCATAGCCGGAACCTTAGGCTCGCTGCTGTCGCTCGCACTGATGATTTACGTGCCGGTGTTCGTGTACCGCCGGCTCAAGTCAACATACTTCGCGGCCCACGGGCTGATGACCTTCTCGGGCCTGTGGCTCGAAGGGATTCTCCACTTCATCTGCGGCTCCGTAATCCTTGCGCTCGGCACCCTCGTGTTCCTCCGCTTGATTGCGCCCGACTATCTGCCTGCAATGGTCGAGGCCGTGTCGCAGGCCGTTGCCGCCGACCAGAAGGCCGCCATCGACAGTCCCGTCACCCCGGCGCAGTTTGCAGCCTACCTGGCTTCGATACGCCCTATCGACATTGCCATGACGCTGATGTGGACCGCATCGTTCACCGGCAGCATCGCCTCGCTCGTGATTGCCGCCATCGTCAAGTCAAAACTCCCTCCTCCCCCCTCCCCCAATCTCTAACCCTCTAATCAACGATTACTCAGATGGATATATCGGTAGTTGTACCCCTATACAACGAAGCGGAATCGCTCCCCGAACTCGAGAGCTGGATACGCCGCGTCATGCAGGAAAACAATTTTTCCTACGAAGTGATATTTGTCGACGACGGTTCCACCGACTCGTCATGGGAAGTGATTGAGCAGTTGTCGCAGGCCAATCCCGCCGTGCGTGGCGTGCGTTTCCGCCGCAACTACGGCAAGTCGCCCGCGCTCAACACCGGCTTCGCCCGCGCCAACGGCGACGTGGTCATCACCATGGATGCCGACCTGCAGGACTCCCCCGACGAAATCCCGGAACTCTACCGCATGATTAAAGAGGAGAAGTATGACCTCGTGTCGGGCTGGAAACAGAAACGCTACGACCCGCTGTCAAAGACAATCCCCACCAAGCTGTTCAACGCCACGGCCCGCAAGGTCAGCGGCATAGGCAATCTCCATGACTTCAACTGCGGCCTCAAGGCCTACCGCCGCGACGTGGTGAAGCATATCGAGGTGTACGGCGACATGCACCGCTACATCCCCATCCTCGCCAAGAACGCCGGCTACTCGCGCATAGGCGAGAAGGTGGTGCACCATCAGGCGCGCAAATACGGCAAGTCGAAATTCGGCCTCGACCGTTTCGTCAACGGCTACCTCGACCTGCTGACGCTCTGGTTCACAGGCAAGTTCGGCCGCAAACCGATGCACTTCTTCGGCCTGCTCGGCTCGCTGATGTTCTTCATCGGCTTCGTGGCCGTGATAGTAGTGGGCGCCGTCAAGCTCTACAACATGCACGCGGGCAACCACTATTCGCTCGTGACCGATTCACCCTACTTCTTCATCGCGCTCACCACGATGGTGCTCGGCACGCAGTTGTTCCTTACCGGATTTATCGGTGAACTGATTGTGCGCAATTCTCACAAACGCAATGACTATGAGATTGAGGATGAGCTTCGTGCCAACGATAAGTAACGCCGGCGCGATCCTGCGCTCCCCGGCTGCCGCGGCGGCCGGTATCGCCATGCTCGCGACGCTCGGCAGCTGCAACACAACCGGTTGCACCGACAACCGTTCGAGTCTCCCCCTCGCCGGGTTCTATTCCAACGAGACGGGGGCGGCCATATCGCTCGACATCCTCGAGATAGGTGGCATAGGCGCACCGGGCGACTCCCTGCTGCTCGCCCCCGGCGAACATGCCACGGAGGTGTATCTCCCCCTGCGCTCTGAGCATGATTCGGCAAGTTTCTTCATAGCCTACCGCACGGAGGGGCTCGATGACCCTGCGCTCGTCGACACCATCTCGTTCGCCTACGATGCCTTCCCCTACTTCGCATCGGAAGAGTGCGGCGCCATGATGCGCTACCGCATCAGAGCCATTGACTACACGCGCCATCTGCTCGACTCGGTGGCCGTAGCCGCAGCCGACTCCGTGATTACCAACGCCCCGGTGCAGAATCTCCACTTATATTTCAAAACATCTACCGCCGAACGCTGATGAAACGTATCTCGAAAATACTCCTGCCGCTCATTGCGCTCGCCGCGGTGCTCTCAGCCACGGCTCAGCGACGCGTCACCCCTATCGACACTCCCGCCACAGCCACGCAGCATATCAACGAGAACAAGGCCAACGGCGATTCCATAGACCGCTCCCGACTGGTGGAGATGACCGACTCGCGCGGTAACACTATCCTGGTCGATACGGTCACCGGCACGGAGTTTGTCGACACGCTTGCCGCGCAGCGCGTTGTGCCCAAGATGATTTACCCGCTGCTCCACTCGGCCTCGGTGTCGTTTGACCTCTTCACCCCCGCCACCCGCGCCTTCGGCACGAAATACGGCCTCGGCGAGATTGCGGCCGAAGTCAATCTCCACAACCGCTACATCCCCGTGGTGGAGATAGGTCTCGGACAGGCCAACACCACCCCCGACGACAATAACTACACCTACCGCACGCCCGTTTCTCCGTTCTTCAGGATAGGTATGAACTACAACTTCCTCTACCAGTCCAACCCCGACTACCTCATCATGGCCGGCGTGCGCTACGGTTTCTCCCCCTTTAAATATGAAGTGACCGACATAACGCAGCAACCCGGCTACTGGGACGAACCGATGACCTACTCGATACCCTCGCAGAGCGTCACGGCGGGATATTTCCAGATATTGCTGGCACTGCGTGTGCGTGTGTTTGACAACGTGTCGCTCGGCTGGAGCGTGCGTTACCAGTCGCTGCTCCACGACACCGACACGCCCTACGGCAACGCGTGGTACATACCCGGTTACGGCCCGCGCAACCGTTCCATCAATGCCACCTTCGCCGTCTCCTACACCGTGTCGCTCACGAAGTTCAACAAGCCCTCCGAGGCTACTGAGCAGGCGCTCGAATCGCTCGGCGACATCCCTCCCGTCACAGATACAGACAATACAGTCACCGACGGCAATGAGAAAACCTCAGCCGAAACAACCGGCGGCGACAGCGACACCACCGACAACGAAACCATAACCGAGCAACCGCTCTCCAATCAATAACCCCACTCAGGCATGCCGGCAGTAATAGTCATAGGAGCTTCATCGGGCCTTGGCCGACTCATCGCCCTCAACTACCTGCAACGGGGCTACCGCTTAGGCGTGGCAGCCCGCAGAGTGGAGCGCCTCGACGACATCGTGGCCCAAGCCCCCGACCGCGTGGTAGCCTGTCGTATCGACGTCACCTCGGCCGACGCTGCGGCCTCCCTCGCCGGGCTTATTGACCGCCTCGGCGTTCACCCCGACATCTTCATCAACTGCGCGGGCATCGGCTACGCCAATCCCGAGCTGCGCCCCGAAGCCGACGTCGCCACCGTCGAGACCAACTGCGTAGGCTTCACGCGCATCACCGACTTCATATTCAACTACTACGCGCAGTCAGGCCTCCCCGGGCAGATAGCCCACATAAGCTCCGTGGCCGGCACGCGCGGCATAGGCATCGCCGCCTCCTACTCCGCCTCCAAGCGGTTCCAAAGCGAATACCTCACAGCCCTGAGCCAACTCGCCCGACAGCGGCATCTCCCCATCGCAGTCACCGACCTGCGGCCCGGATTTATCGACACCCCGCTGCTCGACAGCTCCAACCGCTACCCCATGCTCATGTCGGCCGAACGCGCCTCGCGCCTGATAGTACGCGCCATCGACCGCAAGCGCCACATCCGCGTAATCGACCGTCGCTGGGCCGTCGTAACCGCCCTGTGGCGACGGCTGCCCCAATGGCTCTGGCGACGACTCCCCCTGCACCTTTCACCGAAACAATAACCCCAAAACACCATAACCGAAATGATAGCAATCTGCAGCGACCACGCAGGCTTCGAACTCAAAAGCATCATCGAAGGATACCTCGAAGCCGACAACAAAGAATACCGCGACTTCGGCACCGACAGCGCCGAGTCATGCGACTACCCCGACTATGCCCACCCCTGCGCACTGGCCGTAGAGTCAGGACAATGCTACCCCGGCATAGCCATGTGCGGCTCAGGCAACGGCATAGCCATGACCCTCAACAAGCATCAGGGCATACGCGCCGCGATATGCTGGACACCCGAACTCGCACGCCTCGCACGCGCCCACAACGACGCCAACGTGCTCGTGCTCCCCGCCCGCTTCATCACCCCCGTCGAAGCCCTCGCCATCGTCGACGCATTCCTCGAAACACCCTTCGAAGGCGGACGTCACCAGCGACGCATCGACAAAATTCCCGTAAAATAGTTTCAGAATTCAAAAATTTTACTATTTTTGCACCACTCAATGCAACACACAACATTGAATGCAACATTAGTAAAAACCTAAAATACTCATAAACAATGTATTGGACACTTGAATTAGCGTCAAAACTCGAAGACGCTCCCTGGCCCGCAACCAAAGACGAACTCATCGACTACGCAATGCGTTCCGGCGCCCCCCTCGAAGTAATCGAAAACCTTCAGGAAATGGAAGACGAAGGCGAAACCTACGAATGCATCGAAGACATCTGGCCCGACTACCCCTCCAAAGAAGACTTCCTCTTCAACGAAGACGAATATTGAGCCTTTGAAATTCATCTAAATAACCAAAAATAAGCCATGCAAATAAATAATATTTATTCGCATGGCTTATTTTTGGTTATCGTCTTTTATAGCCTTAGCAGGTATAATTTGTTTGTATTTTAATCTGGATAATACTCAATGAAATAATTTTTTCAGGCGAGTCTTTTTTCATATCTCTGAGGCGAATTGAAGAAAAGTCTTATCATTAATCCTGAAATTATAGACAAATACCGTAGATTAGATTATTAGAGATTATTTAAAATCACACAGTAATGTAAAATACTTATTACTATATATTTACAAGTACATTTATCGCAATTTGCGATAAATTACGATAAACTACGACATGTAATTTATCGGATTTTACCTATAAGTTGTTCAAAGTTCTCTGAGCGGATATAGCCTTTCGTTCTTCCGTTCAAACTGATTTCACTTAGGTAGCCTTTTTCTACAAGTTTTCTTAAGTCAGATTTTGCCGTATTGGGAGTTACACCGAATTTAACAACGATATCTGTCGAGACAAGTACTATGTCCGGATTTTCGATGCACAAGCTCAGGATTTGGGATTGGCGTTCTGTGAGGTTGCCAAGATGTAAAAGTTTTTCAGCTTTCTTTTTCTCATTGTTCTTTCGTTTGATATATCGGCTTAAAGCATCAAATGACTTTAGGAGAACATCCAGATTGTATTGTATGAAATATCCAATATCATTTCCGTCAGATTCGGAATAAAGGAATGCCTTTTCGTAAGATTTCTTTGATCCTTTGATGATACGTGATATAGATAAATATTGCACAAGCCAATAATCCGACTTCATCATGTACCAATAAAACAGAGCTCTTGCCGTGCGTCCATTACCATCGGCAAATGGATGATAATACCCTATAAGAAAGTGTATGGTAATGGCTCTTATTATTGGGTGAACAAAAATCTCTGTATCATCATCATTGAAAAACGCACATAAATTGTTCAGGAACTCATTCAAGCAGCCTGCCGATGGCGGTGTATGTACAATTTCACCAGTTATCCCGTTGCCGACAACAATGTGTTCATCATCTCGTCTTAACCTACCAACGGCATCAGGGACATCAAGTGCATTTTCGGTCATCATCCCATGAATCTGCATAACCAATGCGGGTGTCAATTTTTCTTTTGCGTGATCTCTTATGAAATTGATAGTATTATAGTTGTTGAGAATCATGCGCTGGTTTTTATCTCTGGGAGAAACCTTTTTGCGTAGCATCTCTTTTGCAGCTTCTCGTGTCGTAGCTGCGCCTTCCATTTGGCTTGAGGCAATAGCCTCCTCCATTATAGAACTTATAAGATACAGTTCTTGTGTAGTCTTATCATCAGGGAAAATTTTAGAGGCACCCCATGACCCACCAAAATTCATATCAAAATCATGGCAGAGTCTTTGCATGGTATTGGTAAGAGAAAAATGGATATAGTTCTGATTCCAAATTTTGACATCTGTCTGATTTCTCACTAATTTAACCTTGCTCCATAGCTCTATGTCAGTCATGCCTGACGGCGTACGATATTTGACATCGCTCCAATAAAGATAGCGACTGTTTATTGAAGATATAAGCTTTTTAAGTTCTTCATTATCCAATGAAGTGTCAAGATTTTGGCTAATATGTGGAGGTTGCTCTATCATATCATTTTATTTAGAGCGCAAATATAGTAAATTATCGCAATTTATCCAAATTTGCGATAATTACGGTGTTAAATCACTTATTATCAATATGGACTAATTAGAGTATGCAATACTGTCTCATTTCTTATAGAATTTATACTGTCTCGCTAATCGTGACATCTTTTGGTTACTTTTGTGAATATATTGACAAGTAAATATATTATGATTATGAAATCTTTTAGAGAATATCTGAACGAAAGTTCTTTTGAAAATACATGGGCAGAGATAGTAACGTGTTTCTCTGAGCCTGAAGAACTCAGAGGTGTGTACTTTAATTATTACGAGAAGTTGAAAGCACTGCCCTATTCACCATGCAAAGGCGAAATCAGCATCGTTGACTATTTTCCCGATTCTCAACCTAAAGGGATGAATGCTGCACCCGATTATTTAATAGATAAGAAGGTGATAACAACCGTGAAGAATGTTTCATATATTACTGCCGTATTACTTTACTGGTCTTCATTGCATACATTTCATACTTCTAAAGAGCATGATGATGACCTTGGTAGATACCTTGATATAATATCGTCAGACAATCCACGCAGTTTGGCGGAATATCTTAACGAATCTATGAAACGCACTCCACAGAATGAAGAAATTCAGAAAAGCATTAAGAGGAAAGAACATTTATTCTGGCAGGGAATTATTGAAAAGTCATCGCCGGGCGACTGGCGCGGCATATTATATGTGCTGAAGCGCAAGCTTGGTTACGACATGGGATTCATGCGCGGATTTGCCGACCATGCCGGTCGCGAGCATGATGCCGACCGGATGCAATTGTGCTGTAATCTTATTGACCGTGCAACTACCCACATATACCCCGATGAGGATGGCAAAAGGGCTCTTCATCTTCTTTTCAAAGTGCTCGAACAAAATATAACCGATTGGAACTATTGACCCTTATGAAAATACTTCACCTTTCAGACACCCACGGCACGCATCATCGACTCACGGAACTACCGAAGGCCGACATTGTAGTTCATTCAGGCGACTTCTGTATGGTCGGGGAGGAGCGCGAAGCATTAGATTTCCTCAACTGGATTTGTGACCTACCCTATAACCATAAGATTTTCATTTGTGGTAATCACGACGCGTGTCTACATGACGCGAACATTGATGGTCTTGACAGCAATGTCCACTTCCTCTGTAATTCCGACATTGAGATTGAGGGATTTAAGTTTTATGGCGTACCCATGTTCACAGAAGATTGCATTAGTAGCCGTCAAACCCACAATTACGCTAATATACCTGACGATACGGATATACTGATTACCCATTCACCCGCCCTTGGTATTCTCGACCTTGACGACAGCGTCAACGGGGACTTCATCCACTACGGCTCTGAGGAAATTCTCCAACGAGTGATGAAGATTCATCCGCGCGCACATCTGTTCGGTCACGTTCATCGCCAACATGGAACGATGGAACAATATGGCATCATCTTCTCCAACGGGGCGATAATGAACGATGACTATACAAAACTAAACATCCCTAATATAATAGAAATATGAATATTCCAATTTTATCATAACTTTGTGCTGAAAAAACGAACGTCTGAGATAACCTTTGCGGTCCAAAATATAATTCTTATATTCGCAATATGTTTACCCATCTTGATAAATTAATAATAGAACTTCGAAAATCAAATTTTGATTTTCAATCTCAGAGACCGCGATATAATCCTTTGGAAGAATTTGTGTATCGCGTGAGAGAAAAAGAAAATACCCACAGTAGAATAATAGC
Source organism: Barnesiella sp. (assembly GCA_014801075.1). Taxonomy (GTDB): domain Bacteria; phylum Bacteroidota; class Bacteroidia; order Bacteroidales; family Muribaculaceae; genus JAGBWK01. Next base: position 26,733 of record JAAVEW010000015.1, read on the forward strand.
AGATCTCTTAAACCCTAAAGGCTCGCATAATCAAGGAAGTATATTTCTTGAATCTTTTTTGCGTGCCGTTCTCGAACAATATAGCTCCGATACAGTAAATAGAGTGGACTTTAACTATGAGGCTGAGTTTTTTATTGGAAGAGAGTTTTGCATAAAGGAGTATTCTTCCGATAGAACAGATTCAGGTAGAATCGATATCTACATAGAACTAAAGAATGTGGTTGGGAAGGATTTTGGTATTATCATAGAGAACAAAATTAATGATGCATCTTTCCAACCCAATCAATTAGCACGCTATGTGGATGCGATTAAGAATAAATTTAATAGGGAGAATAAAAAAGATAGCACAATTCTCACTGTTTGTATTCCACGTCTTTGTAATACTAGGATTGAAGATCAATGTGCGATTATATTACCAGATAAATTAGGTGATATATTTGAATCAGCAATCAAATTTTGTACTGATACACATGTATCCAATACGATGACCTCATATATTACGTGTCTAAGAAATATTAATTTAATTAATGCATCTATGAACAATTCAAAAATATTATTTGAATTCCTTAAATCGAATAAATCAGATATAAAAGTATCCGATATAAAGACTATCATTAATGCATATAGTCAACTACCAACCTATTACCTTGAGTCAATCGATAAGACCATTAAGGAACGGACTTCAGGCAATTCAGATATTAAACATACAATTGGTAGTACCTTAAAAGGATACTTGGATATTTGGGATGAGGGAATATATCGTAAAAAAGAAACATGGCAATGGCTTTCTTTGACAGTTGACCATAATTGTATTTATTTTTATATAGTCTCTAATGAAAAAGATAGTGAATCAAGAGATAAAAAGGCTAAATCGATTGGCTATGGTCTGGGACAACCTTCCGGTGGTGTTACATGGTATAAGCCAATCAATTCTTCGGGAGAAGTTGATGTCGAAAGATTTCAGATTAGCTATGGGGACGAATTGCCTAATATTGAATTTATTACAGATAAAATTTTCAATATTCTTAACGAAATGAGGAAGGTTAGTTTGGATAAAAACTCATGATTCGACTCCCAACAATGGGAAAAGACCATTTTAAGTAAATACATTTAGCTTTCAGTTGTTTAATCTTTAGTAATACATTTCAACCATCTTGTACCGCAAAATGCGACATCACCGTCGTAATTTTGCGGTACAATAACATCAGCTCGGTGGCGGAATTGGTCAGACGCGCTTTGTGTGCCCCGGAAGGGGTATTGCCGGTTCGAGTCCGGCCCGGGCTGCTAAAAATATAAGAGATGAATCGTCCTGTTATAATTTCTCAACTTCGATGGAGTGCTCAACACAAAGAGCAGTTTCACATGCAGTTGACCATCGACAATAAGCCCACCGAAGATGCATGGGCCAAGCAAGAGATTTACCAGGGAGATTCTTAAATCCAATCGTTGATATAACAGAAATAGACACTAACATACAATCAAAATAAATAATACAATCAAAATACTAAGAACTATGACAAATGAAATTTCAGAATGGAACGGTTACCCCGTGTATGGCGATGTCCGTGAACTCGATTATATCGCCGGTGCAGACAGCTTAATCAACCTTGAAAAAGATGATATTATCCGTGTGCTTTCAGCTGATGGTAAAAACTATTTGACTACAAGTATCCACACCAATCTCGGCGACGCATTTAAAGATGCCCTAAACGACCTATCATGCAATATTGACAATGTAAACAGTCTATTGATTGATTTCCGCTACGGTAATAAGTCGCCAAAAATGTCAGAATTATCCCCTATTACGGCATCACTTTCTGAAGCCAATCCTGACATTGATGTAGTATGGGGAATGTCATCCGATGAAACATTAGCAGATTCATGCAAGGTGACATTGCTCGCATCAGTAAAAGCTTAAATAATTATAATATAGTAGAATTTAAAACATATATATGAGTCGGGAATTTGATAGAGAAGCAACTGTTCGGAAATTCCGAACAGTTCGAATGGAAGGCAATAAAAGGGTGTTAGAACCAATTGGTGTAATTATAGCAAAGAGGTCGTCTATAGTTGTGTTAGACGGCCTCTTTGTGGTTATTGGTTCTTTGTAGTGGTGTTGTTGTGATTTGCTGTGCGGTGGTGGGTTATTTTGCGGTGTTTTTGCGGATTTCGGCGCAGTCGTTGGCTATTGAGCCGATTGCGAGGATTTGTTCGCCAATCAGTCGCCAGAAAAGGATGTTGATGAAGCCTATGATTGCGGCACCTACAGCCATCAGGAGCCCGGTTAGGAAGAACTCTGCACCATTGCCGGTGATGGGGAGGAGGATGGCTGACAGAACGCCGAAACATACTCCGATAACGCCAATCATAAGACCTAACCATTCACCGAACACGATGACAAAACCGCTGATTGCAGGGATTGCGAGGAAGCGAGCATTTTCGGGAATATCTACACCTACAAGTTTGGCGCGCTTAAACCAGTAAATGATGGTGAATACACCCGAGGCGATGACAACAAGTATCATAAGGATAGCGAATACGTATGCTCCGCCGTTGAGATAGTGGATGGTGTCGAGTGTGTACTTGGTAACTCCATAAATTATACCGAGACCAAACACTACGCCGAGTACATAGTAAAGAATACGGAAAGGCTGACGGAAAAGCTTACCGCCGTCAATGTAATTGAAAAGGGGTTCAAGAATTGAAAGAACTTTGTCCATAAAAAAATGCATTAAGGTTGGTTAATAAAATTTTATATTTGTAAATATACATTAAAAAATCAAAACCAAACTTTCCCTAAGAGCATATTTAACATATATTAACAATATACACCCACTTTCGTTACTATACAGAGAAAGCCAAATATATACTAAGCCGTCCCGATTGTATCATTATAATTTGAGTTTTATTCCTTATCATTGCCCGATTCATTAACATAGAACTATTAATCTTTTAATTTCTGGTAACCAGGATTCGTTCTGAGTGGATTTTTTTCTTATCAACGTTTCAGTCCAACACTTTAAACTGACGTAAAATATCATACGTCAGTTTGGATAAAGGATGCTTATCAAATTGAGAATCATCAATCGGGGTCCCCCATATAAGTTTATCTATCTGTTCCTGAGTATTGCCGGTCGTCTGGAAAGAATTTATGAGCGGTTCATATAGTGAATGATTATAAGCCTGTATCTTATCTAAGAGTTCCTTTACATAATCTGAGTGACATTTATATAATTCATCCAATACAAGGGTATCAACATTTTTATTTGAGTTTTGTATTTTAACCACGGGATTGTTTGGAAATATACAGCCATCTGAAGTTGAAGATTTTACCGTAACTTCAAAATAAGGGTCTTCTTTGCCATCAAGATGCCCAACATAAGGATGATAATCAATCTGCTTATCTTTCTTCACATGGTTACAAGTAGGACATGATGGTACAAGATTGTAAAATGATAATGCCAAATGTTTATAATTGGCATTCCCTTTTGGGAAAAAATGGTCCATTTCAGGCTTAATTCTCACTACTTTTCCATTGCGTCTACGCTTTTTTACTGTAAATGTATATGTCCTATTGCAATATGGACAAACTCTGATCTTCAGTCGTTTAGATAGCCATTGAGCAATATTTACAGTTTTTGTATTATCAACAAAATAACTATAGAAAAAGGCTTTGTAAGCCTCGGGGAATTTTTCAGCATCGATTCCGGTATGATTTTGACAATTCGCCAACTTTGCAGGTTCACACAGAATCAGTTCTCTCAATGTGCGATAAGAAATTCCGGCAAATGGAAATAATGGAGATGCCGGTTTCAATTTTTTTCGCCAATTATCCAAATGATTAAAATACTCTTCAGCAATAGTTTGTATATCGTATCGATTAATGCGTATCATATATTCTTTCCTCCAATTGTTTAATGCGCTGTTCCAACAGTTCAATTGTTTTCTCTAAAGAATTGTTTTTTAAAATAATTCTTTGAGAGTATAGTTTCAATAGTTGGGAACGTAATAGTGGCTCACTTACTAAATATATTTCCTTTTCTAACAAATCCAATTCATCCCGAGTTAACGAACGGGACTCATTGAGCAGGGCGAACATTTCATTAATCTTAATTTTAGCAAATTCTCCTATCGGAACAGTATCAAGAAAGAACCCGTTTCGGAGCAATGTATGCACGTTTGCCCCAAAAGTATCTTCCTGCATACTATAATCAGGGCGACCATCCTTTATAAATAAAACATTGCATTTCGGAATATCCGACAATATAAATGGGGAATGGGTTACAAATAATAAATTCAAGGACAAAGGTGAAGATGAGCGTATCTGCCCAATTTGCTCCAAAAGATAATGCACAAATCTGCGTTGATATTCCGGGTGAAAATAAAGCTCAACTTCTTCAAGAATCACATTTACATTTTTATAAACTATCTTCAGACCGCTTTTTCTTGATCGTAATATATTCTTAAGATGATAAACAATCGAACTTGCGGAATTGAGCAACTGACGTTCTCCCGAACTCATCCTTGATATAGAATAAAGCCCTGCTTGCCCTTGACGAGAAAATAAAAATTCACCTTTAAATATTGGGGGTGGAAGTAATCCTGCAAAATCTTTATTACCAGCTATTGTATTGTAGTATTCCTCACAGTCCACATAGCTTGAGAATCCCAGTTGTTCTATCTGCGATTTATATACCTTATTGTCTGTCGCTATTTTATTAAAATACGACATGGTTTCAAAATTTTCTAAATAATTCAGTATCTGCCGCAGCTTTAAAGTAATGTGGGAGTGTGTTTTTTCAATATCGTCAACAAGAACTGCAAACATTTTTTCCAATGCTTTTTTTCGTGTTTCATTATTAAAAAATAATTGCGGAGTTTCAAATACCTGCAATTCATTGGAGAAATAATCAGGATATGTTTCAAAAATACTAATCGTCTTATATATCAAATAGTTTATCGCATACGACAGTAGGTCTGTCCCGGTAGGAGTTACAGTACAAAATGATAAGGAATAGGGTTTCAACTCAATCCATTTTTTCCACACCTCGTAAACTAAAACTATTCGCTGAAACTGGAGAAAAGTAATTCCGTTTAATTTTTTTTGAATTCCCTTAATTTTAACAAACAACTCTTTCCCTATACTATAGAGCTTTAATGGACCAGTTATCTGTTTAAAATATTCACCCAAATCAGTCGTACTTGTATCTTTTACTAAATTGAGATAACTGAAAGACATATGACATAATGAGGTCTCAAATAAATTTGAATCAAATGATTCCCAAAATTCCAGATTTCGTTTAAACACGGTTTCGTCAGCCAGATTTATGCTGAGATTATCCCGTCTAAAACTGCCAGTGAAATGAATTATATTGACAGCCTTTTTTTTAGCAAAATATTCCATCAGTATATCATTCAGCAACTTTGGATATTTATCAAGATTGAAGGCAAAACCCTCGACATGTTCCGTTCGGCTGATAGCATATTTCCCATCACGACAGTCAAAGAACAGTTCACTGAGCCTTTGTAATGACAGACTATGTTCTTTATTAATATTTATAATACCTCTATTCCTTTGAGGGGTAAGAACTATCGGAGTCTGGTATCCGTCATTCTTGTGAAACAATGCTGCAATCCACGCCTCTTCCTGTTTCTGTGCGCCTGTTTCCCATTTAAAATCTTCTGAATTATAGGCATACAATGAATAATTACTTACGAGTGTATAAAATAGGAATTGTATATGTTGCTGAAGTTCTTTCTTTACCTTACTGCTTCTCATATTTATTTTAAATGACTTAGTAAAGATCACTTCCGCACCAACCTTTAACGATATTTTTTCGCCCTCACATGCGATACAGCAGATATTATCGCCGACAGCATAATAAAGTCTTGCATGAAGACCGGGAATGAATTTTAATACTTCATGGTCTGATAAAAATCCGCTCAAATAAGCGAAATTGTTTAGTATCCTTATCAATAGTTCTATTAATGAACTTTTTCCATCGCCGTTCTTTCCTACGATGCAAGAGATATTTATCACAAGATTCTCTCTATCGCAGTTTTTGACTTTAAAGAAATCATGTGGTAATCCACCTGTTCTCTTTTTTACTATTTCACCTAAGAATGTCTGCTCATAATTATTATTAAAAAAGTAAATAATATTAGGTTGCAGCACTTTCTTTAATTCATTTGAACGAGACTTTAAAATCTCTATACCTATCAGGGTGAAAACTGGTGGATACATTTGAAGTGAATATATATGAAGTTTGACAAAAAAACAATCAGAAGCAGTTAAGTACAAAAGTATTGAATAAATTGATAATAATATTAATTGTTATCAATTTATTGTCTATGCAAATCAATTATTATCTCCAATTCAAGCTTAACTGACGAGCTCCCAATTAGAAAATATATTATTGCAGCTTACTTCGGTTATTTATGATATAAGGTTACTTTTCTCCGGGGAGGGTGGCGCGGAGGATTTCGCGCTTGCCTGACGGGGGGCCGGGGAGGCGTTCGGTCAGGAGGCCGACAGCGTTGAGCATGCGTCGGATTGCGCCTTTGGCGCAGTAGGTTGTAAGGATGGCGCCGGGTGACATTGCCGCATGCAGGCGACGGAATATTGATTCGTCCCACATTTCGGGTTGCTTTTCGGGGGCGAAGGCGTCGTAGTATATTACATCGAGGGGAGCGGGAAGCTGCATGGTGAGCAGGTCGGCCTCTATCTTGTGGAGTGTGAAGTAGGGATTGATGGTTGTTGACTCTTGCCACGGAGCTGCGTTGACTGCACGGAGTATATCGCGTAACTGCGCGGGCAATCCCTCGGAAAAGAGCTCAGTGACGGGCCCTGAGAGCGGATGCAGCTCAACGGAGTAGTATTCCGTAGGCACGGCAGCTTCAAGGGCAGCATCGGCCGTCAGCGCGGCATTAAGCCCCGTACCGAATCCTACTTCAAACACGCGCACGGCACTTTTCGACTCCGCTGCCTTGCGCCAACCAGTCTCAACATACACATGACGGCTCTCGGCCACGGCACCATTCACCGAGTGGTAATGCTCGTCAATATCCTCGCGATAAAGCGTGGGCGACCCGTCGGCCGTTTTCTCTATTGCTACTTTCATAATGCGTTTCGATTTTATAACATTCTATTATAATTGACATTACAGAAGCCCTACCGTATCCATCCGAAAATCAAGTCGGCTTTTTTCTGACGGATATGCCCTACCTATGATAAAGCTGCCGTAATGAAAAACAACGCCACCCTTCGCGGGTGGCGTTGCTCACTGTTGGGATTGTATAGCCTTCTTACTGCGGGGACAGTTCCCTGACGGGATTAGTCCTTGAGTTTAGCTTTGATAAATTCGCGGTTGAGACGGGCGATGTTGCTCAAAGGAATGCTCTTGGGGCACTCAGCAGCGCAGGCACCGGTGTTGGTACAGTTACCGAAACCGAGTTCGTCCATCTTCTTCACCATGGCGCGCGCACGACGGGCGCGCTCTACCTGACCCTGGGGAAGGAGTGCGAACTGGCTGACCTTAGCTGAGACGAAAAGCATAGCCGAACCGTTCTTACATGCTGCAACGCAAGCGCCGCAACCGATACAGGTTGCAGAGTCCATAGCCACGTCGGCCACCTCTTTGGAGATGGGGGTAGCGTTGGCATCGGGAGCACCGCCGCAGTTGAACGATACGTAACCGCCGGCCTGCTGGATTTTGTCGAATGCATTACGGTCCACAGTAAGGTCGCGGATTACGGGGAATGCAGCCGAGCGCCAGGGCTCGATAGTGATAGTGTCGCCGTCGTTGAATTTACGCATGTGCAGCTGGCAGGTAGTGATGCCCTGCACGGGACCGTGGGGGTGACCGTTGATGTAGAGCGAGCACATACCGCAGATACCCTCGCGGCAGTCGTTATCAAATACTACAGGTTCCTCACCCTTCTCCACGAGCTGCTGGTTGAGCATATCGAGCATTTCGAGGAATGAGCTGCCGGTAGATACATTATCCACATGATAGTTGACGAAACGGCCTTTTTCTTTGGGACCGCGCTGACGCCAAATCTTCAAGTTTACCGAAATTGTATGTTCCATTGTTGTAATATCTTATAAGTTTGACGTTTACGATTACGATTTATAGTTACGTGTCTGCACCTGGATAGCCTCGTATTTGAGGGGCTCTTTGAGGAGCACGGGCTTCTCGTTGTCGCCGGTGTACTTCCAGCAGCTCACATACATGTAGTCCTTATCGTTACGGGCAGCCTCGCCGTCGGCAGTCTGATACTCCTCGCGGAAGTGAGCGCCGCACGACTCGTTGCGGTTGAGCGCGTCGATAGCCATCATCTTGGCCATCACGAGGAAGTCTTCGAGACGGAGAGCCTTTTCGAGCTCGGTGTTGAGATCGTCGGCCTTACCTACGATGCGGAGGTCAGAGTAGAATTCCTTACGCACTTCCTCGATTTCGGCGGTAGCCTTAACGAGGCTCTGGAGCGTACGGCCCATACCTACGAGGTTCCACATCACGTGACCGAGACGCTTGTGGATTTCGTCGGGCGACTTGGTACCCTTGATATTCATGAGCTTCTCGATACGAGCCTTGACATCAGCCTCAGCCTTGGCAAACTCGGGAGCGTTTGTCTTGAAGTGGGGCACCTTGATCTGGTCGCTGAGATAGTTCTGGAGGGTATAGGGGAGCACGAAGTAACCGTCGGCAAGACCCTGCATGAGGGCAGATGCACCGAGGCGGTTGGCACCGTGGTCAGAGAAGTTACATTCACCGATGGCGAAGAGACCCTTGATTGAGGTCTGCAACTCGTAGTCAACCCAGATACCACCCATAGTGTAGTGGCTTGCAGGGAATATCTGCATGGGGGTTTCGTAGGGGTTGTCATCGGAAATCATCTGGTACATGTCGAAGAGGTTGCCGTAGCGGTCACGCACTACATCGGCACCAAGACGCTCGATGGCATACTTGAAGTCGAGGTAAACGGCGTTGCCGGTACCTACGCCGTAGCCGGCGTCGCAACGTTCCTTAGCCGCACGCGAAGCGATGTCGCGGGGACAGAGGTTACCGAACGCGGGATAGCGGCGTTCGAGGTAGAAGTCGCGGTCCTCGTCAGGAATTTCGGTGGGTTTGAGTTTGCCTGCGCGGATAGCCTCAGCGTCCTCTTTCTTCTTGGGCACCCAGATACGGCCGTCGTTACGGAGTGACTCCGACATGAGGGTCAGCTTGGACTGGTCCTCACCGTGAACGGGGATACAGGTGGGGTGAATCTGAGTGAAGGCGAGGTTGGCCAGATAAGCACCTTTCTTGAATGCCTGGATAGCGGCCGAGCCGTTGCAACCCATAGCGTTGGTCGAAAGGAAGAAAGTACGGCCATAACCGCCGGTTGCGAGAACCACAGCGTGGGCAGCGTAGCGTTCGAGCTTACCGGTCACGAGGTTGCGCACGATGATACCGCGTGCACGGCCGTCGATGATGACGAGGTCGAGCATCTCGCGACGGTTGAACGACTTGACAGTGCCTTTCTGAATCTGACGGTTGAGCGATGCGTAAGCACCGAGGAGGAGCTGCTGACCGGTCTGACCCTTGGCGTAGAATGTACGTGACACCTGAGCGCCGCCGAACGAACGGTTGGCAAGCAGACCGCCGTACTCGCGGGCGAAAGGTACACCCTGCTGCACGCACTGGTCGATGATATTGTTGGCTACTTCGGCAAGACGGTACACGTTGGCTTCGCGAGAACGGAAGTCACCACCCTTCACTGTGTCGTAGAAGAGGCGATATACCGAGTCACCATCGTTCTGATAGTTCTTGGCTGCGTTGATACCACCCTGGGCTGCGATAGAGTGAGCGCGGCGGGGTGAATCCTGGATGCAGAAGTTGAGCACGTTGAAACCGAGCTCGCCGAGAGTAGAGGCGGCTGAAGCACCTGCCAGACCGGTACCTACGACGATAACGTCGAGGTTACGCTTGTTGGCGGGGTTGACGAGTTTCTGATGTGCCTTGTAGTTGGTCCACTTTTCAGCTACGGGACCTTCGGGTATCTTTGAGTCAATCTGATATTCGGGGAGGGCTGCCGACTCGATATCGGCGAAATCTTTCATGATTGGTGTTGAATCAATCATCCCTTCGAGATTTTTAATATCTGCCATAACTGATTAATTAAATGTTCCTTCGTTAAAGTTTTCGTAAACTGTGTCATCAGCGTTGCGCACGCAATTGCCCGCGCAGGGAGTATCGCACTCGCAGTCTTCGCCGCAAGTACATACTATCGCTTCGTCACATTCGATGATTTCTTCACCGAATATCTCGCCGCAACCACCGCAGGCAACTTCACCACAGGCAACTTCACCACAGGCAGCTTCGCCACAGGCAGTTTCGCCGCAGGCAGCGCCGCAAGCGTTGTTGCAACCTGCAAATTCAGCCATCTTGGCAGCGAACTTGCAGAAGTGGCATGACTCTGCGCATTCGCCGGCTGCACAAGCGCAGTCAGCGCAGCTCTCGCAACCTTCGCAACCCTCGCAGTTGCAAGCGGGAGCCATTTCCATGTACTGCTCGAGGAGAGCGGGGTTGGTAGTGTAGAAATTACGTTTAGCCTGAACGGTGAACACCACTGCCTCAACGGCAAAGAGAAGAACTACGACAGTAGCCCAGGTGCAACCGATAGCTTTCAGGCGGTTCATCCACACGCCGTTGTTAAGACCTGATGACTGGCACATCGACCAGAAACCGTGGGTCATGTGGAACCACAGCGCTGCGAAGCCGATGAGATAGACAATCAGAGTGACGGGGCAGCTGAATGCCTGCTGGATGTAAAGAGTACCTGCCGCTGCGGGGAACTCGCCTTCAAGACCGAGAACCTCGGGGAGCTGCATCTTGGCCCAGAACTGGATCAAGTGTACGGCAAGGAAACAGAGAACTACGATACCGAGTACGAGCATGTTCTTCGACGACCATTCTACCTGTTTGGGGCGCGAAGTCACTGCGTAGCGGTCGTTACCGCGCGCACGGCGGTTCTCATAGGTAAGCCACAGAGCGTAGAGGATATGGAGCAGGAAGCCGCCGGCGAGGATGGCAGTACCGATTAAGGCATACCAGTTGGCACCGAGGAATTCACAAACGGCATTGTAGGCCGTGGGCCAGAACAAAGCCACTCCATTCATCAACACGTGAAATGTAACAAACAGGACAAGGAAAGCGCCGGTCAGAGCCATGACAAACTTTCGTCCTATCGATGAGCTTGTTAACCACATAGAAGTTTAGAGGATTTGGATTATTAATAGATTGATTTAGTTATAAATTAGCCTGCTATTGTTTTATGGCGCAGAGAGTTACAGCAACAACTCACTTCGCCGACGCGCACGTCGGGACGTACGGCGTCACTTTTTCCGTCGCAAAATTAACGATTTTTAAATTGCTTCGCAAATGATTAAGGATATTTTTCTTTAAAAGTTTTAAACGCAGCTATGCGAGGCCGGCCGGGGCGACCGGCCCGCGCAGCTTTATTCGAGTTCTACGGGCACAGCCACAATCTTGAGGTCGACCTTACGTATAAAGTCGGTGATAGCATCGCGGTGGGCCGAAGGCTCTACGTCGGCCTCGATGCGTTTGAGTGCGTTGAATACGGATGTACCCGATTGATACACATGACGGTAGGCTTTCGCAATGTCATCAACCTGATCGTCGGTGTAACCGTGCTTGCGCATCACGTAGGCATTCACGCCGAAGTATTCCACCGGGTTGTGAGCCACGATGATAAAGGGGGGCACATTGCCCGAAACGCGGCAGCCGCCCTTGACGAGCGTCCAGTCGCCCACCTTGGAATCCTCATGAAATATACTGTTGGACGACAGTATCACATTCGCGCCGATTTCCACATTGCCGGCCATAGTGACACCGTTGCCAAGCACGCTCTGTCCCGCGAGTTTGCAGTCGTGACCTACGTGGCTGTTGGCCATGATGAATACGAAGTCGCCGATGACGGTTCCCTCCTTGGTTTCAAAACCGCGGTTGATGATGACATGCTCGCGTATCACATTGTCATTGCCGATGGTGCAGCGCGCCTCCTCCCCTTTCCAACGGAAGTCCTGGGGGTCGGCACCTACCACCGCACCCTGATACACCTTGTTGCGGCAACCCATCTTGGTGCCGTTAATCACACTGGCATAGGGCATTATCTCGCAATCGTCGCCTATCTCAACATTTTTGTCGATAAACGCAAAGGGATGAATTGTAACATTTTTGCCGATTTTTGCTGTTGCATCGACATGGGCTAACGGGCTAATCATGGTAATAAAGTTTTTAAGTTTATATTTTGTTTTTGTTCTTTATCCTATTAAAAGCGATTTCGCCTTAAAAGTGTTTTCCCAAAGTTACAATTTTTTTGAAAACAAACTCATTTTTTCACAAAAAAACTGTCCCCGGAAGGTAATTCCGGGGACAATTATATAAATAAAAATCACTTGTCATAAGATGATGGCGATTCGGGCGCAAAGTCTGCGCGACGGTCCATCGCTCCGTTATCAGCGGCGACGGCCTTTCTGCTGCTCGCGGAGAGCGGCCTGCTGCTTGCGCTGTGCCTCTTCGAGACGAGCCATGAAGCCTGATTTCTTTTTGGGCTTGGCAGCGTTCTGGGCCATCTTGCGGCGAAGTTTCTCTTCATTGACGCAGCGACGGAACACCCATGTCTGGATTATGGTAATCAACAGTGACAGGAAGTAGTAGTAGCTCAACGCTGCGGGATAGCTGTTGAAGAAGAAGAGGAACATCAGCGGCATCAGATACATCATCCACTTCATGCCGGGCATCGAAGATGACGACGGCTGGTTCTTCATATTGATGCGGGTGTAGATGATGTTGGTTGCTGTCATGAGCAAGCAGAAGAGGCTCACTTCCTTACCGTAGAACGGGATGGTGAAGGGCAGAGTGAGAATCACGTCGGGCGACGCGAGGTCCTGCGCCCAGAGGAAGCTCTGACCGCGAAGCTCGATACATGAGGGGAAGAACGAGAACATCGCGATAAGGATAGGCATCTGAAGCATCAGGGGCAGACAGCCCGAGAGCGGGCTCGCTCCGGCGCTCGAGTAGAGGGCCATGGTCTTCTGCTGACGCACCATCGCATTCTCCTTGCCGGGATACTTGTCGTTGATTTCCTTGATTTCAGGAGCTAACAGACGCATCTTGGCCTGCGAGAGGTAGCTTTTGTAGGTGAAGGGGAAGATGATTATCTTGATGAAGATAGTGAGCAGCAGGATGATGATACCGTAGTTCCAGCCAAATCCGCTGAGGAAGGTGAACACGGGGATTATAATCAGCGTGTTGATCCAGCGCAGCCAGTTCCAGCCGAGGGGGATTACGCGGGTGAGGCTCAGTCCGTCGTCCGCTCCTATCTGCTTGTCAACATTCTTGAGCAGGGGGTAGAGGTTCGGGCCGATGAATATGTCGATTGATGCACACACCTGCTCCATGGGAGAATAGGGCAATTCCATGTCGGCCGCAAGCAGTTTGATATGTGTTGCGTCGGGTTGGGTCTTGTAGGCAATCTGCTGCACCTGACCCGATACGAAGCCCTTGCGGGGTATCATGATGGTCGAGAAGAACTGGTCCTTGAACGCAAGCCACTGCAGTGTGTGGTTAAGGTTCTCGGTTTTGGAGGAGTTGCCGTTGATATTGTCGGGCGACTCATTGGTGTAGCGGTAGTAGATACCGGAGTTGCGTTCCTCGAAGGTGAGACCGCGCTCCAGACGGGGCATGTTCATAGTCCAGCCCATTGAAATCTGGGTAGCGTTCTGCGGCAGCACGTTCTCGGTGTTCTCCTGGATGATATCCATTTTCACGATGTAGCTGTCGCCCTGCGCGAGGGTGTAGCGGTAGCCCCAGCGGGCACCGTCGCCGAGGTCGACGGTCATCTCGACCACGCTGTCGTTCACCTGCTTGGGGGTGAAGTAAAGGTGATTGGTGGAGATGTCGTTATTGTTATATGAGATATTGAACCAGTACAATGCTTTGTCGCCGGGGTTGAACACCTGCACCTGTGCCGAGTCAATCTTGTTCTTGTCGTCGGCCGAAGCGAAGAATGTACGGTACTTCGGGTCGAGCAGTGTAGCGCGTGAGATAATACCGCCGTGGTTGTCAAACTCAAGGGCGAGCACGTCATTGCTGAGGCTTACACTGTCGCCGGCAACAGCCGGTTTGCGCAGCGAGGCAAACTTTCGGTACACGCCAATCTCTTTAAGTTCCTTTGCGAGAGCGTTGTAAGCGATGTCCTGAGCAGTGACATTCATCTCGATGGGGAAATGACGCACGAGCACGCTGTCGACATCAACCGCAAATGAGTCAACCCTCACCTTGCCACCGAGCTTACCGTCAGTGACACTGAGCGTTACGTTGTCGGCTACGTAATTATAGGTCTCGCGGCCACCTGTGGTGTCGCGCTCACCTATCTCTCTCACAATCGAGGGAATCACAGCGAGTTCGGCATCGCTGACCGAGAGCGTAGTGCTCTCCGCCGCGCTGTCCTGCTGCGACTGCGATTTATCCGCGTTGTCTTCTTTCTTGTTGTTAATCAGCATCATGCCGAAGAACACGGCCGCTGCAACAAGTATTATCTTAAATGAACTGTTCACGTGGAAGTTAAATTATACGTTGATTACTTCTTTTTCTCTTCGCTATAATCCACAGCAGCCTTTACGAAGCTGAGGAACAAGGGGTTGGGGTTGAGTACGGTCGATGAGTATTCGGGGTGATACTGCGTGCCGATAAACCAGCGCTTGTCGGGCATCTCAACTACCTCCACAAGGTGTGTCGCAGGGTTCTCGCCCACGCATTTCATGCCGGCTTCCTCGAAGCGGTCGCGATAGTCGTTGTTAAATTCAAAACGATGGCGATGACGCTCGCTCACCTTGGTCGAACCGTAGGCTTTGGCCGCGAGAGAACCCTCTTTGAGTTCACAGTCGTAGGCGCCGAGGCGCATTGTTCCGCCCATGTTGGAGATGCTCTTCTGCTCCTCCATGAGGTCGATGACGTTGTAGGGAGTGGCGTGGTCCATCTCGGTTGAGTTGGCGTCGGTGAGGCCGAGTACGTTGCGGGCAAACTCGATAACCATGCACTGCATACCGAGGCAGATACCGAATGTGGGCACATTGTGCTCGCGGCACCACTTGAGAGCCACGAACTTACCTTCGATACCGCGCTGACCGAATCCGGGAGCTATGATGACACCGTCAAGGTCCTTCATGCGCTCGTCAACGTTGCTGTCGTTGAGCTTTTCGGAGTGGATATATTCGAGTTTGAGTTTACGGTCGTTGTATGTGGCTGCCTGGAAGAGCGATTCGTTGATTGACTTATAGGCATCCTGAAGCTCTACATACTTGCCCACGAGGCCGATGCGCACTTCCTTCTCGGCGTAAGCCATCTTGTCGAGGAAGTGGAGCCACGCCTTCATGTCGGGCTCGCCGTCGACGGGCAGTCCTACGCGCTTGAGCACGAGGTCGTCGAGGTGCTGCTCGTGCATCTTGATGGGCACCTGATATATCGAAGGAACATCGATTGACTGGATTACGGCATCGGGAGCGACGTTACAGAAGAGGGCGATTTTCTTGCGCATCTCGGGCGAGATGTGTTTCTCGGTGCGGAGCACGAGGATATCAGGCTGGATACCCACTTCCTGCAACTGCTTCACAGAGTGCTGTGTAGGCTTGGTCTTAAGTTCTTTCGCTGCTGCGATATAGGGCACATAGGTGAGGTGGACGCACACGCAGTTAGAACCGAGTTCCCAACGCAACTGACGCACACTCTCGATGAAGGGCAACGACTCTATGTCGCCGACAGTACCACCGATTTCGGTGATTACGAAATCGAAATTGCCGGTATTGCCGAGGGCTTTGACGTTGCGCTTGATTTCGTCGGTGATGTGAGGTACAATCTGCACCGTCTTGCCCAGATAGTCGCCGCGACGCTCTTTGTCGATGACGCTCTGATAGATGCGGCCGGTGGTCACGTTGTTGGCTCGCGTTGTGCGTACGTTGGTGAAACGCTCGTAGTGACCGAGGTCGAGGTCGGCCTCATGCCCGTCGATTGTGACGTAGCATTCGCCGTGCTCGTAGGGGTTAAGAGTACCCGGGTCGATATTGATATACGGGTCAAACTTCTGAATAGTAACACGATAACCGCGCGCAATAAGCAGGTTGGCGAGTGACGATGAGATGATACCCTTACCGAGTGACGACACTACGCCTCCTGTAACAAAAATATACTTTGTTTCCACTTTGGCCATGCTTTTGAAATGTGATTATATTTTAAAGTGCAAAGATACGAATATCGCACGAATATCCACTATTTTTTTCGCAAAATTCCTCCCCCACCCCATTTTGAAATTGCTTTTACCGGATATCAGCTCTCAATTTCCCCGAAAGTCTGCGAGGAAAAAGCACGGCAACCCTTGCAAATTTAAAATCAGATTTTAAATTTGCACGAATATGAATGTAGGCTGCGGGGTTACTTGCCGCGGAGACGGCACATTATGTAGGGGATGTAGAGGCGGGGAAGTAGGCGGAGGCGGTCGGTGAAGCTGTCAAGCTCGCGGACCACGGCGATGTTGTCGCGCAATCCGGCACTGCGGCGCACGTTGGACACTCCTCCGGTATCGAAAATGGCTACGGGAATATCGACATGCAGGAACTTTACCCCCCTCTTCCACAGGCGTTTTACCTGATGGATGTCGGCCGACATGCGGTGCGATGCATCAAACAGCGTGTCGAGCAGTTCGCCGCGGCGATAGAACGCGCTCTGATGGCAGAAGAACATGCGATGGGAATTGTGAGGCTCGCCGGCAGGTTTCACCACGAGATTGCCGTCAGCGCCGGCTTTGGCAACGTCGCCGTAGACCACCCCGTATCCGTCATACTCCTGACCTTCAAAGATTTTGGCTATCGTATCGGGAGCGTAGAACTTATCACCCGCATTCATGAAGATAATCCATTCGCCCGTGGCAAGACGTATGCCCTTGTTCATGGCATCATAAATACCTTTGTCAGGCTCGGAGAGGAAGGTGTCAACGCGGTCGCCGAGCGATTGCACATAGGCCTGCGTGCCGTCGGTCGATGCGCCGTCTACTATCACATACTCCACGTTGCCGTAGGTTTGCGCGAGCACACNATCAACCGTAGCGCGCAGTGCATCAATGGCGTTGCGCACCACCGTCACCACCGTCACTTTAGGATTCTTTTCCATCATCTGTTGTATCGTCAGCTATGCGTACAGTGCCGTCGTAGGTGAGCAGCATGTCGCGGGTGTACTTGTATTTATCTGAGGCGAGCGAGTTGGTCTCGTCGTAATTATCTGATTTTATGTCAAATATGCCGCACATCAGTTCGTAGGCAAGGTCGTTGGTGAAGTAGCGCATCGCATTGTAATGCAGCGCTTTATCGCGCTCGGGGTGTCGCTGACGGTAACCGTCGCTGAGCCAAACCATAAGCGGAATGCGGGTCATGCCGAACCCGAGGAAACCGGGGGTGCGCATACGGTCGGGTATCGTAGCGTGGTCCGAATAGTAGACCATCGCGTCGAGATTGAGCCGTTCGCGGCCGTACTCATAGATGCGGCGNAGTATNTCGTCGGTGTAATGGATTGANTTAAGGTAGTTTACTACATTTGNNTCCTCATCCTTGCCGGGAGTCCACACAGTGCGGTCGGCAGGATAACGGTTGGCAAAATTGAAGTGACTTCCTTTGAGGTGTACCACCACGAAGTTGTTGCGCGTGCCGTCCACTTCGTCGAGGAATCGCAGCAACGCCTCGTCGTAAGGCACTTTGTTGAGNTGCTGGTCGGTCCATCGGGCCACATCTGCGGTGTCGGCCACGAGTGTGACGGGGGTGTCAAACGCGCCGAGGTGTCCCTGATTGCTNTACCAGTGGATTTTATATCCCAGTTTTCGGGCTATGTCGATGATTGAAACGGAGTCGGTAAACTCCTTGTCATTGTATTGNTTGCGCTCGGTAAGGGCTCGCTCGAGGGAGTTGACGGTCACCATCGCGCAGGAGTAGGCATTGGGGAAAAGAATTGTATTGTCGCTGCGTTTCAGNTCNGNCANCCAGGGNGTTGTCTCGCGGTCAAGAGNATGGAACGCACTCATGTAGTCNCGGTTGGCCGACTCCCCTATCACCATTATGATGGTGCGCGGCGACGGTTCGTTGCCCACAACGGGGCTNACCTCCAGTCCGGCTGTGCGCTTCTCGGTNCTTGCTGCATATTGCGAGTTGCGACGGCGATAGTCGAGTATCACGCAATAAAGGTTGACNAGTCCGCAACGGCGTGCGGGNGCNTTNCGNCCTGCAAATATGAACCATNCAAGCGCTATCGCAGCGACTCCCTCCACTATCTCCNCCCACANGGGTAGTGACTCCACNNCAGGCCGNCACAGCAGATTAAACACCACCGGGGCGGCGGTCATNACAGCGAGCAGCAGCAACACNGCTGTCGCACCAACGGGATTGAACGANTTGACAAACTCTCCCACCTCATTGATATTGGTAGCCTGCACTATCATCATGCCGTTGAAGTTAACAGCCTCTTTGTAAAGCAGATAATACACCCACTGAGCCAATATCAGCACGAGCATCACGGTCTCGACCACGCCGACNATGACAGCGCCNACGNCCGAAAGATGACCCAAAGCCAGNTCCACAGCCGAGAGAAAACCGAACGAATAAAGCCCGAGNGCTATATCCATCTGATTGTCATATTCCGACGATGAGCGCCTGTTGCTCAGGTGATAAAGCAACGGATAGGTCACGCACCAGAGCGCACACACTCCGGCCATGACATATTCCGCCGCNGCNGACGGCAGACGGCCCGCAATAGCCCAAGGNGCCATAGCGATGACCGAAGCCACAGTGAGACGACTGAGTTGNTGATGGCGGGAACTTGACGAAAGGCCCNTATTGACAGTNCGATAAAGCACCGTTGACACCACGGCCAACGCCACTACTACAAGGACTATAATCAAATACGTCATTACAATGCTGAATTAGAGCCGGTTCGACAATAAAATGATGCGAAATATAAACNTTAAATCCCCCGAAGTCGCGATATAACGCGCTGAGTATTATATCGTTTCCAAGGGGGAATATATCTGTTCCTAACGAAGAATGGATTACTCTACGTCGATAGGGAGATGACGATGGATAGAGTGGTCGAGTGAAATCAAGGTCTCGGTGCCGGTCACGCCGGGGATATTCTGTATCTTGTTGTTGAGCAGGTCCATAAGGTGCTCGTTGTCACGGGCGAAGAGCTTGATGAGCATGGTGTAGGGACCNGTGGTGAAGTGNCACTCGGTGATTTCGGGAATGCGACGCAGTTCGGGAACGACTTCGCGATACATTGCACCGCGCTCCAGATTGACACCGATAAAGGTGCAGGTATAGAAACCTAAGTCCTTGGGATTGACATAGTAACCCGAACCGGTGATGACTTTTAAATCCACCATGCGCTGAATGCGCTGATGAATGGCAGCACGCGACACGCCACACTCTACGGCAACATCCTTCGAGGGAATACGCGCGTTCTGCATTACTATTTTGAGAATTTTACGGTCGAGATTGTCAATTTTTTCCATTCTTATGTAGGTTTAAGGAGATTAAATTATCTTGTTGTTATCAAATAGTATGCAAAGTTAGGCATTTTTTCATTAAAACAAAGCATTTTTCCNAATAATTTACTCCAATTCTAACATTTTGCCAACANCTCAACCATCCACCCCCTCCTCACTCAAACNGTTCCACAAACTCCNCCGGCGTAAAAACGGGTATAATCGATGCCGCAAAGTCTCGAGTGTTCCTGGTAATAATGCAATCACATCCTCCATCTACGGCCGCTGCAATCTGCAAGCCGTCCTCAAAATCATCACAACTCAATTTCAGCGACTGCTCAATCTGGGACTTATCGTTATTAATAATTTCAAAAACGTCACATACCCGTTCTACCAAGGAATGAAGAGTTTCTTTATCCTCCTTTCTCAGAATATATGCAAAGTTTGCTATGGTCAAATAGGATATACAGAATCGAAAACCCAAGCGCGAACCTAACTGCAACACCTTCTCGGCATTACCCATATAACCTTCCCGTACAAAATAATCAATTACGAAATTGGTATCAAGAAATATTCGCTTCATTTCGACATTATATATTTTGTGCGGTCATCATCCATATCAATCACGGATGGATTAATTTCCCTTTTAATCTCATGGAGCTTGTCAAGCCATTCCGATGATGCTGATTTTTCCTCGTCATTATCAGTTTTCCGGAGAGTAACGCTGAATACTCCTTTCATATTTTCAAACGCTCGCTGAAGCAAAGANACATCAGCNGCNGGCGTNAGTTTTACAACAATCTCATTCATAAAAACCATTTATAAGAATTATATTCTTGCCGACATATAATCAACTCNGGACTCGNAATCANTTCCGNACTCGGATANNCATATATGCCATNAGCTCAATTGCAATACTANCACATAATACTACAATGACAAAGATACTCACAAAGTTCTCATTATCCAAATATANTCAACTATGTATTAGACACAACACNNACTTTTTCGGAGAGGAGAATACGCTCGGCAATGGTAACNCCGCGTAGTNANCNACCGGGNGNNAAAAAAGAAGAAGCTGCATAGCGGGTGGNGCTATATGCAGCTTCTTNATTATGTTTTCGGGGTTATATAACCGGCTTNAGNGGGGGAGTCAGACGAGCTGACCGGCCGAGGAAGCGATTATATTACTTCTCGAATTTTTTCACGATTACCGTTGCGTTGTGACCTCCGAAACCGAATGAGTTGGAGAGGGCGGCACGCACGGGGCGTTCCTGCGCACGGTTGAATGTGAAGTTCAGGTTATAGTCGATATTCTCGTCCTCATCACCCTCTTCGTGGTTGATAGTCGGAGGCACGATGTCTTCCTGAACGGCCTTAACCGAGAACATTGCCTCAAGAGCGCCGGTAGCACCGAGGAGGTGGCCGGTCATCGACTTGGTCGATGAGATGTTGAGCTTGTAGGCGTGTTCGCCGAACACTTCCACGATAGCTTTGATCTCGGATATGTCACCTACGGGAGTAGATGTGCCGTGTACATTGATATAGTCAATGTCTTCGGGCTTCATATTGGCATCTTCGAGAGCGTTGCGCATTGCCAGGATTGCACCCAGACCTTCGGGATGGGTAGCGGTGAGGTGGTAAGCGTCGGCCGAAAGACCGCCACCGGCTACCTCGGCATAAATCTTGGCGCCGCGTGCCAATGCATGTTCAAGTTCTTCGAGCACGAGGACNACAGAACCTTCACCCATCACGAATCCGTCACGGCTCTTGCTGAAGGGGCGCGAAGCTGTCTCGGGAGAGTCGTTGCGGGTCGACAATGCGTGCATCGAGTTGAAGCCACCCACACCGGCGGGGAAGATAGCAGCTTCGGCACCACCGGTTACGATAGCGTCAGCTTTGCCCAGACGGATAAGGTTGAAGGCGTCGATGATAGCATTGTTGGATGATGCACACGCCGAAACGGTACCGAAGTTGGGACCGTGGTAGCCATATTCCATTGAGATATGGCCCGACGCGATGTCGGCAATCATCTTGGGGATGAAGAAGGGATTGTATTTAGGACCTTTCTCTTCGTTGAGAGCATAGTAACCGGCTTCTTCCTCAAAGGTGTGAAGACCACCGATACCGGCAGCTACGATAACGCCGATACGGTCGCGGTTGACTTGGGGATCCTCCTCGATTTTCGAGTCTTCGACAGCCTGACGGGCAGCAGCTACGGCATACTGAGCGTAGAGGTCGAGCTGACGTACTTTCTTGCGGTCGAAGATAGCGTTGCCGTCGAAGTTCTTAACCTCGCAGGCAAACTGAGTTTTGAACTTTGAAGCATCGAAATGCGTGATAGGGCCGGCACCCGACACACCCTTCTTGGCATTTTCCCACGCCGTGTTGACGTCATTGCCAATAGGAGTGATGGCACCCATACCTGTCACTACAACTCTTTTTAACTCCATTATTCTATTTAATCTAAAGTTATTACGTTTGAATTATTCTCAACAATCGCGCTGCGGCTGATTACTGAGCTTTTTCGATGTAGCTGATAGCGTCGCCTACAGTAGCGATCTTTTCAGCGTCTTCGTCGGGAATTGTTACGCCGAATTCTTTTTCGAACTCCATGATGAGCTCTACAGTGTCAAGGCTGTCAGCGCCGAGGTCAGTTGTGAAAGCTGCAGTTTCAGTTACCTGATTTTCATCTACACCGAGTTTGTCTACAATTATTGATTTAACACGAGATGCAATTTCTGACATAGTCGTAAATTTTAAAAAAATTATTAATT
This sequence comes from Barnesiella sp., assembly GCA_014801075.1. Classification (GTDB taxonomy): domain Bacteria; phylum Bacteroidota; class Bacteroidia; order Bacteroidales; family Muribaculaceae; genus JAGBWK01. The sequence continues at coordinate 49,094 of JAAVEW010000015.1, forward strand.
GGTTTCTATTTACACGATTTGCGCTGCAAAGTTAATCATTTTGTTGGATATGACCTACTTTTTCGCATGGCAAAATTACGAAATACTGTGATTTTTAATATTACACAAATGTAAAAATTTCTTAATGAGGCTCAAAATCCATTAAAACAGCGGCCTCTCGGCTGTTACAGTTCGGTCACAAATATCATAGGCCGTCATGATATTTTACAAAAACCTCTCATGCATCCCATTTTTTTTATAACTTTGCCCACCAATTACACATTCTATATTACTTATATATTACTTGACGATTACAACTGACGATGAGAAAGTGGAAAATTGAAGACAGCGCCGAGCTCTACAATATCAAAGGCTGGGGGCGTAAGTATTTTACCATCAACGAACGTGGCCACGTGGCTGTAACCCCCCGCGAGGGATATGCCTCGGTCGACCTCAAGGAGGTGATGGACGAGTTGCAGCTGCGCGACATCACCGCGCCCGTACTGCTTCGTTTCCCCGACATCCTCGACAACCGCGTAGAGAAAATTTCAAAATGCTTCAAGCAGGCTGCCGAGCAATACAACTACAAGGCGCAGAATTTCATTGTCTACCCCATCAAGGTCAATCAGATGCGCCAGGTGGTGGAGGAGATTGTGAGCCACGGCAAGAAATTCAACATCGGTCTGGAGGCCGGCTCCAAGCCCGAGCTCCACGCCGTGCTCGCCACCAACATTGCCGACGACGCCCTCATCATATGCAACGGCTACAAGGACGCCAACTATATCGAGCTGGCCCTGCTCGCCCAGAAGATGGGCCGCCGCATCTACCTCGTGGTAGAGAAGATGAACGAGTTGAAACTCATCGCCGACATCTCGCGCCGCATCAAGATACGCCCCAACATAGGCATCCGCATCAAGCTCTCAAGCTCGGGCGCCGGCAAGTGGGAGGATTCGGGCGGCGACTCCTCGAAGTTCGGCCTCAACTCGTCGGAACTCCTCGAAGCTCTCGACTACCTCGAACGCCGCGACCTCAAGGACTGCCTCAAACTCATCCATTTCCACATCGGAAGCCAGATTACCAAGATACGCTTCATCAAGAACGCCCTGCGCGAGGCCATGCAGTTCTACGTGCAGCTGACACGCAGCGGCTTTGACATCGACTTCGTCGACATAGGCGGCGGTCTCGGTGTCGACTACGACGGCACGCGCAACTCCGCCTCAGAGTCGTCGATGAACTATGCCATCCAGGAATATGCCAACGACGCCGTCTACTCGCTCGTCGACGCATGCGAGAAGAACGGACTGAAGCACCCCAACATCATCACCGAGAGCGGACGCTCGCTCACCGCCCACCACTCCGTGCTCGTCTTTGAAGTGCTCGAAACCACTACCCTGCCCCAGTGGAAGGACAGCGAGGAGGTATCGGCCGACGAACATGAACTCGTGCGCGAACTTTATGACATCTGGGACAAGCTGTCGCAGCCCCGACTCTTCGAGAGCTGGCACGACGCCCTGCAGATACGCGAGGAGGCCCTCGACCTCTTCGCCCTCGGCCTCATCGACCTGCGCACCCGCGCCATGGTCGAGAAACTCTTCTGGTCGATAGCACGCGAGGTAGGCGACATAGCGCAGACCATGAAGCATGCTCCCGAAGAGCTCCGAAAGGTATCGCGCATGCTCCCCGACAAGTATTTCTGCAACTTCTCGCTCTTCCAGTCGCTCCCCGACCACTGGGCCATCGACCAGCTCTTCCCCGTCATGCCGCTGTCGCGACTCGACGAGAAACCCACACGCATGGCCACTCTCCAGGATATGACCTGCGACTCCGACGGTAAGATTGCCCACTTCATATCGGTGCAGGGAGGCAGCTCCGACTTCCTCATGCTCCATCCGCTGCGCCAGGGCGAACCCTACTACCTCGGCGTGTTCCTCGCCGGAGCATATCAGGAAATCCTCGGCGACATGCACAACCTCTTCGGCGACACCAACGCCGTGCATATCAGCGTGTACAAGGACCGCTACGAAATCGACAAAATCATCGACGGCGAAACCGTTGCCGAAGTGCTCGACTACGTGCAGTTCGACCCCAAGAAGCTCGTGCGCAACGTTGAGACATGGGTAAGCGCCTCTATGAAAGCGGGTAAGATAACCGCCGAGGAGGGCCGCGAATTCCTCTCCAACTACCGCTCCGGCCTCTACGGCTACACCTACCTCGAGCGCTAAACGCAAAGTGCCCGCCGGCAACGACGGCGGGTGCTATTGATATTCAACCGATTTCAAACAAACAGATATTCCGACGTGATATTTATAGTAGGATTCCTGGCACAGGCCCTGTTTTCGGCCCGTATTCTCGTGCAATGGATTATGTCGGAGAGAGCGCGGCGCGTGCTCTCTCCCACTCTCTTCTGGGTACTGTCGCTCATAGCATCCTGCCTGCTCTGCTTCTACGGATGGCTGCGCGACGATTTCGCCATCGTCATAGGTCAAGTAATCGCCTACTATATCTATATCTGGAACCTTAATATCAAAGGGGTGTGGACAAAGATACCGCGCCTGCTACGGGCCGTAATATCACTGTTGCCGCTGCTGCTCATCATCCCGGTGGCCCACGATGCCAAAGCCGCCGTCGACCGCTTCTTCGCCAACGATGACATACCGCTATGGCTGCTCATCTACGGTTCGGCCGGGCAGATAATCTTCACATTCCGATTCATATACCAGTGGCTCTACTCACGCCGCCGCGGCGAGTCGGAGCTACCCGCCGGTTTCTGGATTATATCTCTGACAGGCAGCCTCATAATAGTAAGCTACGCCATAGTGCGCCACGACCCGGTCCTCATCCTCGGCCAGGGCATAGGCCTCATAGCCTACATCCGCAACCTAATGCTCTGGTACCGCCCGAAACAACGCACATCAAACCACTGATATAAAACTTATTACACCAAACGAGAGGCGGACGCGATTTGTCGCGTCCGCCTCTCGTTTATATAGTCCGTTCAATACTCCACATTCCAGAGGAAAAGTGGGTTGGGGGGCATTGAGGTGCCCGCTTCGCAACGGTCGCGACGGGCTATGACGGTGCGGAAACGTTCAAGAGTCATTTTGCCGCGGCCCACCTCTACGAGAGTGCCGACGACGGCGCGCACCATATTGCGCAGGAAACGGTCGGCACTGATTTCAAAATAGTATTGGCAACCCTTCTCGCCCATTCCTTCGGCCGGGACGCCTGTGGTGGCGGTCATACCGGCGCCGTCGGGCGACGGGGCGGTGACACGCATCCATCGCGCCGTGTCCACACGGCATATATTGGTGCGGGTATCGGCATGCAGTTTGGCAAACGAGGTGAAGTCATCGACGTCGAGCAACAGCGCGGCGGCCTCGTTCATAGCCGTGTAGTCGAGCGGCGCTATGTCGAGCGAGTAGTGGCGCAGGAAGGGGTCGCAACCGTGATGCACGAAGTAGCGGTAGGTGCGACGCTTCGCATCGAAGCGCGCATGGGCATCGGGAGCCACCTCAACGATGTCGTGGATAGCTATATCGCGTCCGGTCAACGAGTTGAGCGAACGGATAAGGCGTCCTTTATCACGTTCCACAATCTCTTCGGGCATATCGGCGTGGGCCACCATCAGATAGGCGTTGACCCCGGCATCGGTGCGTCCGGCGCCCACTATCGGCGTAGGCTGCCTCAACACTTTGCCAAGCGCCTCCTCGATGCATTGCTGCACGCTGACGGCGCCCGGCTGCACCTGCCAGCCGTGGTAAGCCGACCCGTCGTAACTTAGCTTGATGAAATATCGCTTCATTTCAGATTGCTGCCTTCAATGTCGTAGTTGATATAACGCTTGCGCATCCAACGGTAGGCGAAGCAGTCCTTGAACGGACCGGCGAGACGGTTCCACAGATTATACTTCGACTTGCCGGCCACGCGGGGGAAGTGGCGCACGGGCATCTGTATCACGCGGCCGTTCTGCAACAGAATCAGCGCGGCGAGGAAACGGTGCATGCCGGTGAAGAAAGGTATGCGCTTGGCATAGTCGGTGTGCATCACCTTCAGCGGGCAGCCTGTGTCGGCCACCCCGTCGTTGGTCATGCTTCGACGGAAGCCGTTGGCAATCTTCGACTGCAACTTCTTGAAACCGGAGTCCTTACGGTTGGCACGGATACCGGTGACGAGTTCAGCCTCGTCGGCCCGCGCGAGCAGCAGGTTGAAATCCTCGGGCGCGGTCTGCAGGTCAGAGTCGATATAGCCCACGAGGGGTGACCACGCATAGTCGATACCCGCCTTCATGGCAGCCGACAGACCGCCGTTGCGAGCGAAGGTGATATAATAGAAATGCTCGTTGCGGGCGCATATATCCTTGATGAGTTCGAGCGAGCGGTCAGTGGAACAGTCGTTGACAAACAGCACGCAAGCGCGGCGCAACGCAGTAGGCAGATACTCGGCGAGGCGTTTTTCCACCGCCGCCATATTGTCCTCCTCGTTATATACGGGTACGATTATCGTGAAATCGTATTCACCTGTTTTATTGGGTTGCAGAAACATTATAGTCTTGGTTTAGTCGGTTATAGTATCGACCTGCTCGGCGGGTCGAAGAAGAGTCAGATGATAGATAAACAGCGGCGAGTATCGGCGCGTGCCCTTGGGACGGCGGTTGCAGTCGAAGATGCCGGCGGGGATAGTATCAACTCCGGCGAGCACACTGTTGCTCAAGCAGTTGCCCACGTAGTCGTGGGTCATCAGTATCATGGGAAGCCGCTCGGCGACAGCCTGCGGCGAGTTCACGTCGACGGGACGGATGTTGCGGCGCGCCAGATACACCATCTCTATGCGCAGCTCCTCATCGGCCGGCGAGTAGAGCGGATAATCCTTTAACTCGGCAGAGTTGACAACCGGCCCGAAGCTGTTCATCGAAGTGTTGTTGATAAGAGCGCCCACTACGGGGAAGGCCAGCAACACGAGCAGGGAATAATAGCAGGACATGACCATAATCATGGTCTGCGGCCACAACTTGACAGCCGCCTTCACGAGCAGCCATGCCGTCACGAGCGACACCACGGCCACCACAATCCAGAGCGGCAACGAAATCATCCCCTTGCCGAGCAGCATGATATACGCCGCCACGGGCACAGCCACACACACCGCCGCAAGCAGCCAGCAGTTGAGACGGAAAGGCCAGCGCGCAGCGCCGCCGGGCTGACGTCCGGCAAGAGCCATGTCGACACTGCCGCGCGGAGCGAACGAGGCGCGCCATATACCCACGCCCTGCGCCATCACTATGGCCGCGGGAATGAGCAGAGGCAACAGGTAGCGTGTCTTTTTCTCAGGCATGCAGGAGAGAAGCACGAGGCAGAAGAGCATCCACATCACGGGCACGAGGCGGGCGCGGTCCATGCGCAGGGCGCGGCGCAGCACCATCACCGTGGTAGTGACAAGCAGCAACGCCCACACTCCGGCCTCGAGGAAGAATTTCCAGTAGTAGTACCACGGGCGCACGTTGCGGTTGAGCCACGAGCCTGTTTCCTTGGCCATTACGGCCTGCCACTCGTCGCCGTGGAATATCTGGATATAGGCATACCACCAGCCGCCCACTACGAGCGTGACGAGCACCATCAGTGCCACAGGCCACCACTTGCCGCGCATCGAGGGACGTTCAAACAATCCCCAGGCAATGACAAACGGCAGGAACAGAGCGAAGAGCGACACCGGGCCTTTACTCATCACCGACAGTCCGGCAAAGAGTCCGGCAAGCAGGAAACGGCCCCACTGACGACCGCGCTCCCTTACCCCCGTCACGAGGAAATAGATGGCACCGAGCATGAAAGCGTGGGTGTAGATATCCCACGACACCGTGCGGGCCATGAGCATAAACTGATAGCATGTACACAGCAGAAGCACAGCGTCGACAGCGTCAACTCTGAACACATCGCGGCACAGCAGGTAGAAGAACACCACGAGTAGGATGCCAAACAGCGATGCCACAGCACGTTGCGCCGCAATATCATCGGGACTCACACTCTCAACGACGGCCGATACCCAGGTGGGCAACGGCGGTTTTTCGAGGCGCAGGTCGCCATTCATCGTCGGCACGAGCCACTCCCCTGTCTCCACCATCTCGCGGGCCGTGACAAGATTGCGCGACTCCATGATGTCAGGTTCCAGAGTGCGGTTGTTGACGAAGAACGTTATCGCCACAACTACCGCCATTATCCATATTCTCAACCGTTCGGTCATCATTGGCTGTAAGTCATTAGTATGCTGATTAGTAAATAGTTCTTAATTCATTACCTTTCGGGGATAATAGTTGAGTCGGCCGGTATATCGTAATCAACAATCTCAACGGGGTAATCNGGGCATGAAACAGAATCAACCACTTCCACAACTTCGTAATCCATCCAGGCAAGTGAATTTACCTCAAGCGTGATGGTANNCGACNCGCCGNGCATATAGTTCATAATATTGCCTCCGTCAATAAGTTCCACGCCAAATTTATCACGTAGAGCCTTGATGAAATNCTCTACGAGGTCATCGCGATAATNATCGCTGTCGGGGAACGNGAGAGTGATTTTAAAGGCNTCGACGTGGGCCGCGGGATTGTATTGCCAGTCGTAGTAGCTGTAGCCGCCAACGTCGTGTACGATNTAGTTATCNGAGTAGATAGTCGCTGACGANGCGAAGAAGTATTTGGTGGACGCTTCAAGAGATACGCTCATGGAGCGGTCGCCTCTGAACCATTCCTTNGAGTAACCCGACCGTGAGGCGTAAGTGCTCATAGCCGAGTCAAACGGATACCCCCTCAAGCCGTTTGAATCGAAGAGTTTAAGAAATTCCGCGGTAACAGCGGCATAGTCATAGAAGTCGGAGTAGACATACCCTAAGTTTATATCTCCATCAACGTCATCCAGTTTCTTTCCAAAATCCTCTCCGGCAAAATTGCACATCCGATACATGTGATCTCCCTTCCTGAGTAATTCAAAATCAAAGTTGAAAATCTTACCCATCAGGTAGCCAANNNTGNTTACAGNGTAGATTCCATAGTCAATTCGCTCTGTATTNCCATCATTATTAATGATATAGAACTTATCGTCACGGCAGGCCCAGAAACGGCCGTCTGACATTATTTCGATANNANAGTATTTNGGGCGAGCCACAATCTCGCCGTCAATTTTCATGATACCNNANTCANANTCCTCATTNGCGTAGACTATATAATCATCCTTCCAACAGATAATNTCTTCAACTGACTCGGNAAGTTTTATCACCTCACCGTTTTTCTTAATCATGAAGAAACGCTCGTCNCNGTAGGCAGTTGNGTAGCCGTCAATGAAAACACCTCCGANNTCACNGTNCTCGGGNAGNCCGTTCACGTGTTCCTTTATATTACCGTCGCGGTCGATGATAACGATGTTGCCGGTCGCTGCATCCTTAGCCACCACTCTATTGTCAATAAATANAAGGGCATTGTCAAAGAGAGGCGGGACTATTACCTTGCCGTGGATATCAATAGCNCCCCACTTGCCTTCGGCGGTGCAGAACGTGNTTCGCTCGTTGACAAACATGGAAANCACTTTCTCTACATTCACTCCGTCAACCCGGTCGAGCACAAACTGCTCCTTGCCGTTCTTGTCGACAAACGNTATATGCTCTCCCTTGTGTACGACGGGCATAAGGCCGTTGTTGTAAAATCCGCAGTCAGCGAGATCGGTAAGGTCGCCAATCTCCTTGGGAGTCTTTTCGGCCTTGTACACAGTGTAGCCGTCACCCTCCTCGACATAGAAGATACCGTTGACCACCATCGACGGACGATATTCAAACTCATCGGTGAAGAGAAATTCACCCTCGGCGTTGACCAGCCCCCAGCGTGAATCGCCGTCGGCCTTGGCCGGCAGATACTCAACATCGGGTTTGCCCGTACAGGAAGCCGCTATCATTGCTATAAGAGCAACGGCAAGAATGTGCAGTGTTTTCATTGGTTTTAAGGCATTAGTTCACGAGCTTGAGGAACGAGGCCGGAATCGGCGTGGAGAAGTTCATCTCGCGTCGTGTGACGGGGTGAACGAATCGGAGCGTGCGTGCATGAAGTCCCAGGCGGTGTATCGGGCTCGCTCCCGCGCCGTAGCGGCGGTCGCCGGTAATAGGATGGCCTATATATTTCATGTGGACGCGTATCTGGTTCTTGCGGCCGGTGTCGAGTTCGAGTTCCACGAGCGTGCAGCCTTTCTTTCGTTTGAGCACCTTGTAGCGGGTGATTGCGAGCTGACCCTCCTCGGGATTTTCGGTTACGTAGACCTCAAATTTGGAGTTCTCGGCGAGGTAGGTGCGTATCACGCCCTCATCTTTCTCGACATTACCCTCTACGACAGCCACATACGTGCGGTTAAGCACCATGTTGTTCCAGTTGTGCTGCATCGCTTCCTTAGCCTTGACATTTTTTGCAAACATCATCAGGCCGGAGGTGTCGCGGTCGAGACGGTGAACGATAAATATCTTCTGACGCGGGTCCACCCACTTTACATACTCCTTCAGAATGGAGTAGGCGGTGCCGTCCTTCACCTTGTCGTTGCCCATGGAGAGCAGGCCGTAGCCCTTGTTAACCACGATAATGTCGTCGTCCTCATACACGATATTAAGGCGGCGGTTGTAGAATCGCGGGAACTCGCGGGTGAGGTTCACATATACGGTGTCGGAGGGTGTCAGCGGGGTGTCAAACTGGGTTATGACCGCGCTGTTGACCTTCACCTGGTTGTGTTGCAGCAACTCCTTGACATTGGTGCGCTTGCGCTGCGGCATCGACGCGTAGAGGAATTGGAGCAGCGTGGTATCCCCGGCGGGGGTATATGTCTCTATGACATCGGGAGTAAAGCGACGACGCTCCGCTCCCGGTTTGGCTTTAAGTGGCTTCATCTTGAGTAAGAGTTAGTTGAAGAGTGGGCGACGCCTGTCAAGACTTGCGCGACGCGCGGCGTGCGGGCTTTTTGGGGGCGGCATCCTGAGCGGCGATTATCTCGCGGCACTGCTCCAGGGTGAGCGATGCGGGGTCCTCCACAGTCTTGGGTATCTTGTAATTCTTTTTGTTGCAGGCGATATAGATGCCGTAGCGGCCGTTAAGAATCTGCACGTCGGGGTCCTCGTCAAAGTTGCGCACGATGCGCTTGCTTGCCTCGGCACGCTTCTCGTTGATAAGTTCTATTGCCTGCTCTATGGTTATCTCCTCGGGAGCAATATCCTTGGGGATGGAGGTGAAGGCGCCGGCATGCTTGATGTAGGGACCGAAGCGACCTATGGCAACGGTGACGTCAGCTCCCTCGTAGTCGCCGATAAGGCGCGGGAAATCAAACAGTTTGAGGGCATCTTCGAGGGTGATTGTCTGCACCGACTGGCCTTTGAGCAGCGAAGCGAAGCGGGGTTTCTCCTCCTTGTCGACTTCGCCCACCTGCACGAGCGGACCGAAGCGGCCTATCTTGACGCTCACTGGCTTGCCCGACACGGGGTCAACTCCGAGCACGCGCTCGCCCACCTTGTGCTCCAGGCGCATCGACATGGCGCTGTCAACCACGGGGTGGAAGTCCTTGTAGAAACTTGCTATCTCGTCGTTCCACACGAGTTTGCCCTCGGCAATGTCGTCAAACTTCTGCTCCACCTTGGCGGTGAAGTTGTAGTCGAGGATGTCGGGGAAGTATTCGGTAAGGAAGTCATTGACTACCACGCCTATATCGGTGGGGATAAGTTTGCCTTTCTCGGCGCCGGCGGTCTCGGTGACGGTGCGGCGCGATATTTTGCCGTCGCTGAGTGTCAGCACTGTTACGTCGCGCTGCGTGCCGGGACGGTCGCCGCGTTCCACGTATTCGCGCTGCTGTATGGTGGAGATGGTCGGTGCGTAGGTCGACGGGCGGCCTATGCCGAGCTCTTCGAGTTTCTTTACGAGCGATGCCTCGGTGTAGCGCAAGGGCTGCGAGGTGAAGCGCTGCGCGGCGGTGATGTCGCCGAGGTCAAGCAGCTGGCCCTTAGTTACCTGCGGCAGTGTTGACTGTTCTGCATCACCCTCCTCATCGTCGCGGCCTTCGAGATACATACGGAGGAAGCCGTCAAATTTTATTACCTCGCCCGATGCTACGAAACGTCCGTCGACAGGGAGGCTCTCACCCTTCTTGGCGGGATGGCAGTCGATGTCGATGGTGGTTTTCTCAATGAGCGCGTCGGCCATCTGCGAGGCGATTGTGCGCTTGCGTATCAGACCGTAGAGGCGTTTTTCCTGCGACGTGCCCTCGATGGTGGCACGGTCGATATATGTGGGGCGGATGGCCTCGTGTGCTTCCTGCGCTCCCTTGGTGGAGGTGTGGTACTGACGCACTTTGAGGTACTGCTCCCCGATGTTTTCGGTGATTTCCTTGGAGATGGCGCTGATGGCGAGCGACGACAGGTTGACGGAGTCGGTACGCATGTAGGTGATGTGTCCCGCCTCGTAGAGTCGCTGCGCTATCATCATGGTCTGCGACACGGTGAAGCCGAGTTTGCGGGCTGCTTCCTGCTGCAGGGTGGAGGTGGTGAAGGGGGGCGCCGGTGACTTCTTGAGCGGCTTGACGGCGATGTCGCCGACGGCAAACTCGGAGTCGGCACACACTTCGAGGAACTTCTCGGCCACAGCCAGGTCGGGAAGACGGTGGGAGAACTCAGTGCGCAGTTTGTAATCGTCGGCCATGAAGTCGGCGGTAAGGCGCACGTACTCTTCGGGAACGAATTTCTTGATTTCGTTCTCGCGCTCCACTATCAGTCTGACGGCAACCGACTGCACGCGGCCTGCCGAAAGCGCGGGCTTGATTTTCTTCCACAGCACGGGCGACAGCTCGAAACCTACGATGCGGTCGAGCACGCGGCGTGCCTGCTGGGCGTCAACGAGGTTGATGTCGATGCCGCGGGGATTGTCGATAGCGTTGAGTATGGCGTTTTTGGTAATTTCGTGAAACACGATGCGGCGTGTCTTGGCCGGGTCGAGTTCGAGCACTTCAAAGAGATGCCAGGCTATGGCCTCACCCTCGCGGTCCTCATCGGAAGCGAGCCACACCATCTCGGCCTGCGAGGCGGCTTTCTTGAGCTCGCTGACGAGCTGCGACTTGTCGGAAGGTATCTCGTAGAGCGGCGCAAAATCGTTGTCGACGTCAATGCTGAAGTTTTTTTTCTTAAGGTCGCGTATGTGACCGTAGCTCGACATCACCTTAAAGTCGGGGCCGAGAAATTTTTCTATCGTCTTTGCCTTTGCGGGAGACTCTACTATTACGAGGTTTTTAATCATAACCGGCTGTGTATTACTCTGATATATATGCATTAGGAGGGGAAGCGAGACACGTTCCCCCTGATAATCAACCGCAAATGTACAAAAAAAGTTGTATATCTTGATTTTAAAATCAGTTTTTTCGTATCGACGGCCGGATGAATTGACCGAAATCAGTTTTTACGGATTAACGGCCAGTTGAATTGCTTTAGCTTGGCGGCGAGCTGCTTTTCGCGACCTCCGAGATAGGCGTCACACACGCTGTGGAACCGCGCGCTGTGGTTGAGTTCCGACAGGTGGGCCAGTTCGTGACATATTATATAATCGCGCAGCTCGGCGGGCAGGAACACATTCATATATGATAGGCTTACGATGCCGGCGCTGTCACACTGCCCCAATATTCTTGCTCCCGACGATATTTTCCATCCCGACGGACGGCAACCGAGGCGTGCCGCCAGTTCGCGCGCTCGGGGCAGTAGTATCCGCGGGGCGGCGTGGCGGGCTACGGCTTTCATCGCGTTGGAGATGCCGGTGGCGGCTTTGTTGTCGTCAAAACTCATATTGCTGCCGAGGGCTATGACGGCGGTGGAGTCGGCGGCGCTGTGTGACAGGACTATGCGGTCGGGGTGAACGCTCTGCGAGGTGATGGTGATGTCGAGGCCGTCGAGCGTCAGGCGCTGGCCGTCGTGAAATCTTACCTGCTGTGGCTGCGCTACGGCCATGAGCCGCGGGGCCATGCTGTCGAGGGCACGGTTGACTTCGGCGATGCCGGCGCGGGCGGGCGCTGTGAGGGCTATGCAGTCGGGGCGGCGGCGCGCTATGAAGCGGCGCGCATTGGCCTTGAAGGTGACTATCACCTGCCCCAGTAGTTTATGCTCTATTACTTGCTCCAATTGAGGGTCCTCCTTGTTTAGTTGTGTGTTTTTTTGGTTTTTTTTGGTGGGCTTTTCCGGGTGGGCTTTTCCTTTCCGGGTGGGCTTTTCCGGGGATTCGCCCTTTCGGGCTCATCACTTTCCTTCCTGCCACTTTTCTTCTTGCCTCTTTCTTTCCTGCTACTTTCCTATTGCGGGAGGTGGCTTTTTATTCGATTGCTGAGGCGCCCCAGAGTAGCTTGCGCCTTATGGTGTCGAAGAAGTTGTGGCCGGGCAGACAGATGGTGTTGACTACAAAGGGGGCGCGCGACAGGTATATGTCGGTGCCGCAAGGGAGATTGACCGAACGGCCGTCGAGGCTGATGCGGAACGAGGGGGTGCGCGATGTCACGCGGAGTGTCAGCAGCGAACTGTCGTCAACGACGAGCGGGCGCATGGTCAGCGAGTGGGCCGCCACGGGCGAGAGGATGAAGCTCGGCGAACCGGGCTGCACTATCGGGCCGCCGACCGAGAGGTTGTAACCGGTTGAACCGGTAGGCGTTGACACTATAAGGCCGTCGCAGAGATAATCGGCGAGCGGAGCGCGGTCAATGCTTGCCGCTATCGTTATCATCGAGGCGTTGTCCTTCTTCAGCACGGCCACTTCGTTGATGGCGTATGGCCAGGTGTCGAGTTCGCCGCCGGGGAGGTCGACGCGCAGCAGGGTGCGGCTCTGTATCTTATATCCGGCAAGGCGCTTGTCAATGACAGCTTCGGCAGCCTGAGCCACGGTGAAGGGCGCGAGAAATCCGAGGCGACCGGTATTGACCCCGATGATGGGTATCTCGCTGTCGGCAACCCACTGGGCGGTGCGCAGGAAGGTGCCGTCGCCACCGATACTCAGGGCTACGTCGGCATCGGCCGGCTGCTCGACGGTAACCGCGGCCGCAGCCGTGGCGCGCGCGAAGTTGTCGCCGATGTTTGTCACGAGGTAATCGTAGAGTTTCTTATGTATCACGAGGCTGTCACCATGCTCGACGAGACGCACGACAAGGCGTGCAATATCGTCGACGTGAGAGTCCTGATGCCGGCTTCCGTAGAGTGCGACCTTCATTTTTTCAATGATTTTAATAGTTTGATATTCGGTAAGCTACCCGTCAGCGGGATGAGTTAGATTTCGAGATAACGTAACAGTTCGTTGGCACGGCTGCGGGCAGTCTCGGTGTCGGCGTCATAGCCGTCGGGAATGTCCATATCGACCACCTCGTAGCCGAAACGCTGCAGCGAGCGCGCCACCGACGCGGGGTTGCGGTGGTCGATGCGCAGTGCCACCTGCACGGTGTCGTATTCGGCGCTCGTGGCCAGCACGTTGAGATTGATGACGTGGGCGTCGCAGTCCTCGACCGCACGCGCTATCACCGAGGCCGAATAGTCCTGCCTGCGGCACGCCACCACCAGCGTCGAAGCCTCGGGCATGTAGGGGAAAAGTATGTCTTTATCTAAATCCAATTGCCAAGAAAGGTTAAATTTTTTATGATATTTTTGAATTATAGCCTATTGTGACTAAATTTGTATTCAAATTTCACTTTACAAATTTACGAATAAAATCACTAACAGTATACATTATTTCGTAATTGTAGATAATTTTTATTTATTTTTAAGTTAGATTGCCATGACAACCAGTCTGAGTGTCAACATCAATAAGATAGCCACTTTGCGTAATGCTCGAGGCGAGAACAATCCCGACGTGCTCAAGGTAGCGCTTGATTGCGAGCGTTTCGGAGCCGACGGTATCACCGTGCATCCCCGCCCCGACGAGCGCCATATACGCCGCGACGACGTGTACCGTCTGCGCCCGGCGCTCAAATCGGAATTTAACATCGAGGGCTATCCGTCGCCTGAGTTCATGGACCTCGTGCTCAAGGTGAAACCCGCGCAGGTCACTCTCGTGCCCGACGCTCCCGACGCACTGACCTCGTCGGCCGGCTGGGACGTCGACGCCAATTTCGATTTCCTCACTTCGATAGTCAACATGCTCCACGACGCGGGCATACGCTCCTCGATATTCGTATCGACCGACGTCGACAACATCATGCGCGCAGCCGCCACAGGCACCGACCGCGTTGAGCTCTACACCAAGCCCTACGCCGACAATTTCTTCTCCAACCCCGAGAAGGCCGTCGCTCCCTTCATAGCCGCCTCGCGCGCCGCCCACAAAGCGGGCCTCGGTGTCAACGCCGGCCACGACCTCAGCCTGCAGAATCTCCGCTACTTCGCGCAGTCGGTCCCCTACCTCAACGAGGTGTCGATAGGCCACGCACTCATCTGCGACGCCCTCTACATGGGCCTTGCCGAGACCATCCGCAGCTACAAGGACTGCCTCGCAAAATAATCCCCTATACATTCTTGCAAATCAATAAAACCCATTCATCCGATAAGTTAACCCCATTAACCACGATAACCGACAATGCTTACACTTTCAATCCAGGCCCAGCCCGCAATTGACACGGCTGCCAACGCAGCTGTCGACACCGCTGCCGCAGCCGCAGCCGTTCCCGTTGAACCCGCAGCAGCAGCCGACGCCGCGGCCGACGCTGTCTCAGTAGCTTCACTCTCATTCTGGGATCTCTGCATGCAGGGAGGCATACTCATGATTCCCATCGCCATCCTCCTGCTCCTGAGCATCTACTTCTTCATCGAACGCTGGATTGTAATCCGTAAGGCCAACCGTCAGGACGACACCTTCATGCGCCGCATCAAGGATTATATCCACGAAGGCGAAATCGAGAGCGCCCTCAACCTCTGCAAGAACAGCGGCACCCCCTACTCCCGCCTCATCTCCAAAGGTATATCACGCATAGGCCGCCCCATGAACGACGTGCTCGTAGCCATCGAGAATACCGGCAACATCGAGATTGCCAAACTCTCGAAAGGACTGCCCTGGCTCGCCACCACAGCCTCAGGCGCCCCGATGCTCGGCTTCCTCGGCACGGTAATCGGTATGGTACAGGCTTTCTACAACATCTCGGCCCAGGGTTCGAGCGCCGACATCGCCACCTTCTCTGGCGGTATCTACACTGCGCTCGTCACCACCATCGCCGGTCTTATTGTCGGCGTCGTAGCCCTCTTCGCCTACAACATCCTCGTGGCCAAAATCAACGATGTCATGACATCACTCGAGACTAAGACAATGCAGTTCATGGACCTGCTCAACGAACCTGCCTAATCCCCTCCAGTCATGGCTCTGAAGCGTCAACACAACATGATGGCGGCATTCTCCATGGCGTCGATGACCGACGTCATCTTCCTGCTGCTCATCTTCTTCATGGTCACTTCGACCTACATATTCCCGACTGCGCTTGAGGTGAACCTCCCCCAGTCGTCACAGCAGACCACCAAGAAACCCTCCATACGCATCGCCATCGATGCCGAGGGCAACCTGTCGACCGCCGTCGGCGATGCCGAACGTCAGCCCATGGACCCCGCCGAACTCAAGACCTGGCTCATGCTCGTCAAGGAGAACGCGACAGAAGAGGAACCCACCGTGGCCCTCTATGCCGACGAGACAGTGGCCTACGGCGAGATAGTAAAGATACTCAACGTAGGGGCTGAGGTGGATATTCCCATCGTACTCGCCACCAAGCCCATACGCGATAAACAATAATCATAACTCCGAGTTTTTAACACCCAATGGACAACCGACCCAAGCAAATAGCAGCCTTAGTGACCCTACTGCTCACAATATTGATTATTGTGCTGCTATGGTCGTGGAAACTGAGCATCAGTCTCCACAAGGGACAGCAGTGGCCGCCGGTGAAAGAGTTTGAAATCATCGCCGAGGAGATGGAAGAACCGGAGGCTTTTGTCAGCACCTACAATTCCCAGGCCGACGATGTGTGGGAGCAGCAGGCCGAGGTCGACGACCCCGGCGCTTCCGACGTCAGCTCCGACGCCGACACCCAAACCTCCTACGACCTCAACAACAGCGGCACGACGGAAGGGCATCACGTCAACAACACCACCTCCGAACGCCCCGCTCCCGTGCAGGAAAAGAAAGTGAAGGAGGGCACCACCAAGCCCGACGACGCTGCCAAAGCCGAAGCCGCCCGCCAACAGAAATCACAGAAAAATATAGAGAACAAACTTGCCAACCGCTTCTCAGGCGCAGGCAAAGGCGAAGGGGGCAAAGCCGACCCGAAAGCCGACGGCTCGAAGAGCAACAACGGCCCCGGCGGCAACGAACCGCTCACCTACTCCGCCTCGTCAAACGAACGCCCGCGAAGCACCGTCATCGGTACGATACGCGTCCGCGTCACAGTGCTTGAAGGCGGCGTGGTGAAGGCAGGCTCTGCTAAATATGCCGGTGGCACAGGTAACGCCGCCATCGACGAGAGCCTCCGAAACGAGTGTATCAAACGCGCCGAGAAGTGCCGCTTCTCACGCCGTTCCGACGACACCGCACCGCGCGAAGGCATCATAACTTTTAAATGGGAGTGACACATGACTGAACGCATACCTACTCTCTACCTCTTCCCGTCAAATCTGAGCGAGGCTCCAATCAACGATGTATTGCCCCCGGTTAATATCGAATTAATCACGGGGGTAAAGCATTTTATAGTGGAGAACGTGCGCACGGCGCGCCGATTTCTGAAGAAGTGCAACCGCGATATTGACATAAACACATTGACATTCAGCGTGCTCGATGTCAACACCGACCCCGCCGCCGTTCCCGCCATGCTGCAACCCATGGCCGAGGGCCATGACATGGGCGTGATTTCTGAAGCCGGCTGCCCCGCTGTGGCCGATCCCGGCGCTCTCGCCGTAGCCGAGGCCCATCGCAGAGGCTACAAGGTGATGCCGCTCATAGGCCCGTCAAGCATACTGCTCTCACTCATGGGCTCGGGCTTCAACGGCCAGAGTTTCACTTTCCTCGGCTATCTGCCTATCCACGCCTCGGAACGCACCGCGGCCCTCAAACAGATGCACGCCGACATCATGCGCAACAACCGCACGCAGATATTCATCGAGACCCCCTACCGCAACAACCGGCTCATCACCGACATCATGGCAGCTCTCCCCGCCTCAACGCGCCTCTGCGTAGCCACCGACCTCACCGGCCCGGCGCAGCGCATCACCACCATGACGCTCGCCCAATGGCGACGTCAACAGCTCGACTACGACAAAATCCCGGCAATATTCCTGCTATATAAATAATGTCCGGTGTTTTATAAATCGTATAAGTCTTATAAGTCAAATAAATCATATAAAGAAATGGCCCGACGCAGAAAAATAACATTTGACACCCGCTACCTGCCGGGGCTCTTCGACGAAGTGCTCCAACAGGACGAGGAGGAAACCGAAGCGTCGGCCGACACTGACAGGAGACACTCCAACGCCGGCCGCCCCCGCAAACTTCCCGAACTCGACCCGAGCAGCTTCCTGCCCGGCGACTCCGGCGCTCCGCTCGAACATATCGAACCGCTCACCTCGGCACGCCCCGTGCGTAATCTGCGCTTCATATCGTTTGGCAGCGGCAGTTCGGGCAACTGCTCCTACCTGGGCAACGACCGCTTCGGCATACTCATCGACGCCGGTGTCGACCCCTCCCGCATCTACAAGGAGCTTGACAACTACGGCATCGACGTCAGCACCATAGGCGGCATCATACTCACCCACGACCACGGCGACCACGTGCGCTACGCCTACGCCATAGTGCGCCGCCACCGCCACATGCGCATCTACTGCACTCCCGGCACTCTCAACGGCATGCTGCGCCGCCACAACATATCGCGCCGCATCAAGGACTACCACCAGCCCGTATTCAAGGAATTTCCGTTCCACCTCTCCGACTTCGTCATCACCCCCTTCGAGGTGTCACACGATGGCAGCGACAACGTCGGCTTCTTCATCTCGGCCGGCAACCATAAGTTTGTGGTAGCCACCGATATGGGCGTAGTCACCGAGCGGGCCGACCACTACATACGCCAGGCCACCCACCTCATGATTGAAGCCAACTACGACCTCAACATGCTGCTCAACGGCCACTATCCAGAGTATCTCAAAGGACGCATCATAGCCGAGCGCGGCCACATGGACAACGAAGCTACCGCCGCCTATCTCAAGGAGATATACTCACCGTCGCTCCGCAACATATTCCTATGTCACCTCTCCCACGACAACAACACTCCGGAGATAGCGCTCGCAGCGATACGCAACGCTCTGACCTCACTCGGTATCGACGTGGGCGACGGCTCCGGCAGCATCGAGACCCGCGACGCCGCGGTGCAACTCAGCGCCCTGCCACGCTTCGATTCCACCGGCGTCATAGTGCTGCGCCTCCCGCAGGACTGACAGCAACCGCAGCACTGAAAGCACCTACAGGACCGACCGCCGGACACCCGCCGGCAACCGCGCCGACCCGACAAAACCAACTCATTGAACCGAATAATCATCTATTATAATCATTATGAAATCAATCAAATTAGTTATGGCATGTGCTCTTGCCATGGGCGGCATCTCAGCTGCATCGGCTCAGGAGCACCTTAAAAGCCTCAATCCGGCCTACATCGACAACAATGTCAAGGCCGGCGATGACTTCTACACTCATGTGAACCAAGGATGGATGGAGGCTAACCCCCTCACCCCCGAGTATTCACGCTACAGCCAGTTTGACGTGCTCGCCGAGCAGGCCCGCGACCGCGTGAAAGGTATCGTGACCGGCCTCGCCGCCACCAATCCCGAACCCGGCACCGTAGCCTTCAAGGTAGCCACCATCTACCAGCAGGCAATGGACTCAGTGCGCCGCAACCGCGAAGGCGCAGCTCCCATCCAGGCCGACCTCAAACGCATCGAGAACACCAAGCCCGACGAAATGGAGGACCTCTTCATCTGGATGCACGGCAACTATGCCAGCCCCTTCTTCTCGGCCGGTCCGCAGGCCGACCTCGCCAACTCCAACGAGTATGCCATGTATGTAGGCGGTGGCGGCATCACCCTCGGCGACCGCGACTACTACCTGAGCGACGACAAGGAGAACGTGAAGGTGCGCGAAGCTTATAAGAAACTCATCGAGAAAGAGATGCAGCTCGCAGGCTTCTCCAAGAAGGACGCAAAACGCATCGTCAAGAACGTAATGAAAATCGAGACCGCTCTCGCCGACTCTACCTGGACCCGCGAAGAGAGCCGCAATATCCCCGCGATGTACAACGTGCGCTCCTTCGACCAGCTCAAGGAGATGTATCCCAACGTCAACTGGGACCGCTTCTTCATCGAGACAATGGGTATCGAATCGCCCGAAACGGTAATCGTCACCGAAATCAACACCGTCAAGCAGGCCGACAACCTCATGGCATCGCTCACCGACCGCGAGAAAAAGGACTACTACCTCTGGAACTACGTGCGCCAGGCATCGGGCATGCTCTCCGACGACTTCACCGACGCTGCCTTTGAATTCAGCAAAGTGCTCTCAGGCGCGCAGACTCAGCGTCCCCGCTGGAAACGTGCCCTCAGCACCGTCGAAGGCTCTATGGGCGAGGCTATCGGCGAACTCTACGTGGCCGAATACTTCCCCGAGTCATCCAAGGAATATATGCTCGGCCTCGTTGAGAACCTGCGTCGTTCACTCGGCAAGCATATCATCAACCTCCCCTGGATGAGCGACGACACCAAGCTCAACGCCATCAAGAAACTCAACGCCTTCACCGTGAAAATCGGTTATCCTGACAAATGGAAAGACTACTCCTCGATGGAAATCGACCCCAACCTCTCATTCTACGAAAACATGCACAACGTAGGCATGTGGCACCAGAAAGAGGAATACTCGAAATGGGGCAAACCCGTTGACAAGACCGAGTGGGGCATGACACCTCAGACCGTCAACGCCTACTACAACCCGCTGGCCAACGAAATCGTGTTCCCCGCAGGTATCCTTCAGGCACCCTACTTCGACCCCGAAGCATCTGACGCCGAAAACTATGGTGCAATCGGTGTGGTAATCGGCCACGAGATGACCCACGGCTTTGACGACCAGGGCCGCAACTTCGACTCTGACGGCAACATGGTGGACTGGTGGACTCCCGAGGACACCGAAGCGTTCAACGCTCTTGCCAAAGGTCTCGCCGACCAGTTCAGCGCCGTTGAAGTGCTCCCCGGCCTCAACGCCAACGGCGAGTACACCCTCGGCGAAAACATCGCCGACCAGGGCGGTCTGCGCATTGCCCGCACCGCGTTCCTCGACGCTCAGAAAGCCAAAGGCGTGGACATCACTTCGGAAGAAGCCAAAATCGACGGCTTCGACCCCATGCAGGTATTCTACATGAACTACGCCAACGTCTGGGCCAACAACACCCGCCCCGAAACAATGCGTCAGCTCACCATCGGCGACGTTCACTCGCTCGGCAAGAACCGTGTGAACGTGACCCTGCGCAATATCACACCCTTCTTCGAAGCCTTCTCAATCACCGACGGCGACAAGATGTACCTCCCCGCTCAGGAGCAGGTAGTAATCTGGTAAGATATTGCCAAACCATGATGCGGACACTATAAACCTCATCGGATGGTATAACACATACAGACAATCTCAAAGGGAGATGCCCGCGGCCCGTCCGCAGGCATCTCCCTAACTTTTACCACGCTATAAATCACAAGCCATAGCGCGGTTCTTACGTCAAAAAATAGTCATATTTTCTAAAAATGTAGGTAAATTGGAAAACTTCGTGACAATAAGGAAAATAATTGTCATAAAATTCTTAACTTTGCATGTTGTAAAACAGGTTTCAACGACAATAGGACAAAACTACGTATTAAACAAATAACAGAGAACAAGTATAATAAACCAGTAATGAAACGACAAATCACAACCAAAGCTACCGCCGCAATGATGGCCGTAGCATTAGTGACAACAGTGTCATGCTCAAAGGGCGACGAGGCCGCACAGCAACAGCAGATGCCCCTCCCCACTATCGGAACACAGACGGTAGGCTACAGCGGAATCGACCTGCAGCAGAACTACCCCGCCACCATCAAAGGTAAAACCGACATTGAGATTCGTCCCCAGGTATCGGGATTCATCACCCAGGTGCTCGTTGACGAAGGCCAGCACGTGCAGAAAGGCCAGACACTCTTCGTGCTCGACCAGGTGCAGTTCCAGGCCGCCGTTGACCAGGCACAGGCCGCTGTCAACGCCGCTCAGACCGCCGTTAAGTCAGCCCAGATGACCGCCGACCAGAAACAGGCCCTCTTTGACAAAAACATCATCTCAGAATACGAAAACCAGTTGGCCAAGAACGACCTTGCCAACGCCAAGAGCAACCTCGCCACTGCCAACGCAGCCCTCACCTCGGCCCGCAAGAACCTTGCCTACACCGTAGTGACAGCTCCCAGCTCGGGCGTCGTAGGTTCGATACCCTTCCGCGAAGGCTCACTCGCATCTCCCTCTATGGCACAGCCTCTGACCACCGTCAGCGACAACTCCGAGGTCTACGCTTACTTCTCACTCACCGAGAAAGACATCCTCGACCTCACCGAGAACGGCCAGAAATCACTCCAGGAACAGATTGCAGCAATGCCCCCCGTGAAACTCCAGCTCGCCGACGGCGCGATACTTCCCGTAGAGGGTAAGGTAGCCACCGTGTCGGGCGTTATCGGCACAGGCACAGGTGCAGCAACCGTGCGCGCGCTCTTCAGCAACCCCAACGGCATGCTCCGCTCAGGCTCTACCGGCCAGGTAATCATTCCCCTGCATCAGGACAGCGCCATCGTTATCCCCCAGAAGGCCACCTTTGAGCTTCAGGACCGTAAGTTTGTCTACGTAGTGCAGCCCGGCGACACCGCCCGCGTAATCTCCACCCCCATCACCATCTCCAAAGTGAGCGACGGCAAGTCATACGTCGTAACTTCGGGCCTCAACCCCGGCGACGTGATTGCAGTGGAAGGCGTAGGCACCAAGCTCGCCGACAAGGCCCCCATCATCGCTGTCGACGCAGCCGAGAAAGCCGCTCAGATGGCTCAGATGGCACAGCAGCAGGCTCAGCAGGGCGGTCAGCAGTAATGGCCCGACCACCCGCCGCCAATTCTTATCATATTAACTAACAAGTTAACTAACAAGGAAATATTCCACACGAAATGAAGCTTGATACTTTTATTAACCGCCCGGTGCTCTCGACGGTTATCTCAATATTCATCGTGCTGTTGGGTCTCATCGGACTTAGCTCCCTTCCCGTCACCCAATATCCCGACATCGCGCCTCCCACAATCCGTGTATCCACCACCTACACCGGAGCCAACGCGCAGGCCGTGCTCAACTCCGTGATAGCTCCCCTCGAGGAGTCAATCAACGGTGCGGAGGGCATGACCTACATGGAATCGACCGCCACCAACACCGGTTCGGCCGACATCTCCGTGTACTTCGAACAGGGCTTTGACCCCAACATGGCCGCCGTCGACGTGCAGAACCGCGTCGCCAAGGCCCAGAACCTCCTTCCCGCCGAGGTAACACAGGTGGGCGTGCTGACTCAGAAACGTCAGACATCAATGTTGCTCGGTGTGGCCCTCGCCGACACCCCGGGAGCCGAATACTCCCCCGAGTTCATTGACAACTACATGAAAATCAACGTCATCCCCGTGCTCCAGCGTGTGCAGGGCGTGGGCGACGTAATGAGCTTCGGCGCCGACTACTCGATGCGTATATGGCTCAAGCCCGAAGTGATGGCGCAGTACAACCTCATGCCTACCGACGTGGCCGCAGCCCTCGCCGAGCAGAACATCGAGGCTGCCCCCGGTGCCTTCGGCGAACAGGGCAACCAGACATTCCAGTACACGATGAAATATCGCGGACGTCTCGCCCAGCCCGAAGAGTTTGAGGACATCGTAATACGCGCCGACTCCAACGGTCAGGTGCTCCGCCTGGGCGACGTTGCCGACGTAGAGCTCGGTAAAGTGCAGTACGGATTCTCCAGCTCACTCAATGGCCAGACTTCAACCATGGCCATCATCTTCCAGACCGCAGGCTCCAACGCTACGCAGATTATCAACGAGTGTCTCGCCGAGATTGACAAGCTCCAGGCCGACCTTCCCCCGGGCCTCGAATTCATCATCCCGATGAACAACAACGACTTCCTTTACGCCTCAATCCATGAGGTGCTCAAGACCCTCATCGAGGCATTCGTGCTCGTGTTCTTCGTGGTGTACATCTTCCTCCAGGACCTCCGCTCCACTATCATCCCCGCCATCGCGATACCTGTGGCCCTCATCGGTACCTTCTTCGTGATGAAGCTTATCGGATTCTCCATCAACCTCATCACCCTTTCAGCCCTCGTGCTCGCCATCGCCATCGTTGTGGACGACGCGATTGTGGTGGTCGAGGCTGTCCACGCCAAGCTCGACCAGGGTTACAAGAGCGCACGCAAGGCTTCAATCGACGCCATGGGCGAGATTGCCGGCGCGCTTATCTCCATCACCCTTGTCATGATGCTCGTGTTCATCCCCGTGTCATTCATGCCCGGCACCTCAGGTGTGTTCTACCAGCAGTTCGGTCTTACCATGGCGATAGCCATCGGTTTCTCGGCGCTCAACGCGTTGACCCTCTCCCCCGCACTCTGTGCCGTGTTCCTCAAAGCCCACGACGACAAGCGTCCCGTCAAGGAGCGCGTCGGCGAGGCCATCTCCGAAGCCGGCAAGACCGTGGCCAAAGGCTACCGTCGCCGCTTCACCATCAACTTCCCCCCGCTCATCACCCTCTTCTTCGTTATCGCCACTATCCTCTTCATGATTCTCGGCTGGTTCAACTCCCACGAGACATGGAAAGTGGCAGTAGCCATCGGCGTTGCCGTGCTGACAGTGTTCGGTATCTTCAGCCCCCGTTTCCACAATGGCTTTGAATCGGGCTACGCAGGATTGCTCAAAGGCTACCGCAAGATAATCAGCGGTATCAGCCGCGTGAAGTGGATTGCCATTATCGTGGTTGCCGCCAGCTTCGGCCTCCTCGCTTACCTCATGGGCACCACTCCTACCGGCCTCGTCCCCAACGAGGATACAGGCCAGATATTCGTAATGGTCGACCTTCCCCCGGGTCAGTCACAGGAGCGCACCGCCGAAGTGCTTGACCAGGTTGACAAAATCATTCAGTCGACTCCCGGTGTGCAATACAGCCAGAAGATTGCCGGTTACAGCTTCATCGCAGGCCAGGGTGCCACCTACGGCACATTCATCGTCAAGCTCAAGGACTGGGAAGAGCGTACCGAGGAAGAGAGCGTTGCCAACATCCTCAAACGCATCTACGGCATGAGCGCGATGACCATCACCGACGGCCGCGTCGTTGCCTTCGCTCCCCCTATGATTTCGGGTTACTCAATGACCAACGGTTTTGAAATCAAGATGCAGGACAAGACCGGCGGCGACATCAACGAGTTCTTCGCAATCGTGCAGGGATTCCTCGCGCAGCTCAACCAGCAGCCCGAAATCCAGGTAGCATACTCTACCTTCAACCCCACCTTCCCGCAGTATCTCGTCGATATCGACGCAGCCAAAGCCAAGCAGGCAGGTATCAGTCCGCAGACTATCCTCTCCACCCTGCAGGGTTACTACGGCGGTATGTACGTGTCCAACTTCAACCGCTTCGGTAAGATATACCGCGTAATGATGCAGGCCAACCCCGAAGCCCGCGTGTCACCCGAGACTCTTTCGAGCATCAAGGTGCGCAACGGTAACGAGATGGCTTCAATCGACAACTTCGTCAAGCTCGAACGCGTCTACGGTCCTGACCTTCTCAACCGATTCAACATGTTCCAGTCAATATCGGTTACCGGTCAGCCCGCCGAAGGATACTCTTCGGGCCAGGCTATCGAAGCTATCGCACGCGTAGCCAAAGAGACACTCCCCGCCGGCTACGGCTACGAGTTCTCCGGTATGACCCGCGAGCAGGGCAACCAGTCGGGCAACCAGACCGCAATGATTTTCGGTCTCTGTCTGCTCTTCGTCTACCTGCTTCTGTCAGCTCAGTATGAGAGCTACATCCTCCCCTTCGCCGTGCTGTTCTCAATACCGTTCGGTCTCATGGGCTCGTTTGTATTCGCCAAGATATTCTCCATCGAGAACAATATCTACCTGCAGATTTCGCTCATCATGCTTATCGGTCTTTTGGCCAAGAACGCGATTCTCATCATCGAGTTCGCCCTCGAACGCCGCCACACCGGTATGTCAATCTTCAACGCCGCCATCCAGGGTGCAGCTGACCGTCTGCGTCCTATCCTCATGACCTCACTGGCCCTCGTCATCGGTCTGTTGCCTCTGATGTTTGCCAGCGGTGTAGGTGCCGTGGGTAACCGCACACTCGGTACAGGTGCAATCGGCGGTATGTTGATTGGTATGATACTCCAGATTTTCTTCGTGCCCGCG
This sequence comes from Barnesiella sp., assembly GCA_014801075.1. Lineage (GTDB taxonomy): Bacteria > Bacteroidota > Bacteroidia > Bacteroidales > Muribaculaceae > JAGBWK01. The sequence goes on from JAAVEW010000015.1 coordinate 74,582, forward strand.
CTCTTCATCATCTTCCAGAAGATACAGGAAAAGATTTCGCCCATCAACTGGAAAGATACCGACAACGCAGGCATCAACTCCGAGATTGAGCAATATTCACGCTGATACCGTTAAAAAAGTTAAGTAAAAACATCAGTTATGATAAAAATCCAAGCCATAGCACGCCCGGTCGTTGCCACCCTCGCGGTGGCAATGCTCACCGGCTGCGGTCTATATAAAAAATACGAGACACCTACCGACACTCCCCTGCAGCAGGAATACGCGCAGGCTCTCAACTCGGAAGGTGACGCACGCGCTTTCGGCAACCTGCAGTGGCAGGAGGTATTCACCGACCCCGTGCTCGTCGACCTCATCAACCAGGCACTCGCCAACAACGTTGACCTCGACAATGCCAAACTCAACGTCGACATTGCCCACGCCAACCTGCGCGGCGCCCGCATGAGCTTCTTCCCCTCGCTCGCCCTTACCCCCACCGGCGGCGCTTCGTCAGTGAGCAACGGCAAACTGACCAACTGGAACTACACAATTCCGCTGACAGCATCGTGGGAAGTCGACATCTTCGGCAAGCTCCTCAACAACAAGCGTCTCGCCGAGTCGGCCGAACAGCAGGCCAAGGACTACGAGCAGGCCGTACGCTCGCAGATAATCGGCGGCGTTGCCAACTGCTACTACTCCATCGCCATCCTTGAGGCACAGCTTCAGCTCACCCGCGAGACAGCCGTGATATGGGGTGAAAACGTGCAGACAATGAAGGACTACAAGCTCGCCGGACGCACCAACGAGGCCGCCGTCGTGCAGAGCCAGGCCAACTACCTGAGCGTCCTCTCGTCAATCTCCGACATCGAGATAGCCCTCGACAAGGCCAACAACACCATGTCGCTGCTCCTCAACGTAATGCCCCAGCGCTGGACCGTTTCGCCCGAAGCCCGTCTCGCAGTGCCCGTCATCTACCGTGACGGCGTGCCCATGCGCGAACTCGCCGCACGTCCCGACGTGCGCGCCGCCGAGCAGTCACTTGCCCAGGCCTACTACAACGTCAACATCGCCCGTGCCGCTTTCTATCCCGGACTCACCATCTCGGCCAACTACGGCTTCACCAACATGCTCGGCTCGTTCATCAAGAACCCCGGCGACTGGTTTGCCTCACTGGCCGGCACTCTCGTAGCCCCGATATTCTCACGCGGACAGAACATCGCTCGCCTCGAAGCGTCAAAGGCTCGTCAGAAACAAGCACTCAACACCTTCCAGTACACTCTTCTGAGCGCCACCGCCGAAGTGTCTGACGCACTGACCACCTACGACAAAAACAGCGAGAAGAGCGTACTCCTCGCCGAGCAGGTGCAGAACCTTGAAAAGGCCGTTGACTACACCAAGGAACTTTTCGCCGCAGCAAGCTCCACCTACCTTGAGATTCTGACCTCACAGTCAAGCCTCCTCTCAGCCCAGATGGCACAGCTCAACTGCGAACTCGCCAAAGCCCAGGCCGTAATCAACCTCTACCAGTCCCTCGGAGGCGGCCGCTAATCCCCACACACGACCCCAACAACCCGGTTGGGCAAAACCCAACCGGGCACCAACCGGGCAAAACCCAAAAGCCCGCAAAATAAAAAAAGATACCCGACCTGTCACCACACCGACAGGCCGGGTATTTTCATATCACGCAACGAGGGAGGGAGTGTGGCGGCGGTCAGCCTATGTGGCGGGGGTCTCCTGACCCGCGCTAAAATCATTATGATTAAACATCTTATAATCGGTTAAGAGCGCCCGATGCAAGACGGATTGAGTGCAGGGGCAACATGGACTGAGCGCCCGTGGCAACCCGGATTGAGCGCGGGTCAGGAGACCCCCGCCACAAGGCCCCCCCGCCACAAGGCGTCAAGCCACCGCCCTGCCTTATCAGAAGGGGTAGCCGATGGCGAGGTGGAAGGCCATGGATTTGCGGAAGTTTTCCATGTTGTAGTAGCCGTGCTTGCCGGTGTTGTAGGGGGCGTGGATGCCGATGCCGAGGTCGGCACGGATTACGAGCATCGAGATGTCGAGACGCAGACCTACGCCCGTGCCCGTGGCGAGTTCCTTGAAGAACTTGGAGCCTTTGAGTTCGCCGCCGGGACGCTGCGGGTCGTTCTTGAGCAACCACACGTTGCCCGAATCAAAGAATGTCGCGCCGTAAAGCGGACCGAATATCGGGAAACGGTACTCTACGTTAAATTCAAACTTAAACGTACCCGTCTGGTCGAAATAACCGTTGACCACGTTGCTCGGCGCGCGGTAGCTGCCCGGACCGATGGAGCGCACCGTGAAAGCTCGCACGGAGTTGGCGCCACCGCAATAGAACTGCTCGGTGTAAGGCACCTCGGTGGCGTTGCCGTAGGCATGGGCCGCTCCGACGGCTGCACGCGTCCACAACGACTGGCGGCCGCCGAGCTGTCGGCCGTACACTACCTGCGCCGTACCCTTGATGAACTGCGAGAAGGGGGTCTTGAATAGTCGCTTCTCCCCTTTCTGCCCGCAGAGCTCGTAGATTGACCAGAACACATTGCCCGCCTCGGTAAGCGAGATGGTGTAGCGCACGGTGTTCTTCTTGCGGAATGTGCGGTCATAGGAATAGGTATATGACATCTGCGGGATGAACTGCGAGCGGAACGACAGCGCGATGGCAGGGTTGGCCGCCGTTATGGAGTCAAACTCCGAAGTGGTGTGCAGCAGGTTGGTATATGTCAGTTTGAAGAGGGTCAGATTGTTGTTGACGAAGCGCGACGACATCCAGTCGTAGCTGAACGCAGCGTTGAACTGCGCCATCTTGAAGTAGTGCGGACGGTTGAGAAGGTCGGCGCTGAGCGACACGCGCGTCCAGTTGGAGGCATACTTGCGGCGGGGAATGAACTTCGGGGCTATGAAGCGGGGGAAGGAGAGCGCGCCGGTGATGCCCACCTCGTAGGAATTGAACACCGATGAACTGCCGTGGCCCGTCTGCCACTCGTAGGAACCGGTGAGGTTGACACTCAGCTGCTCGCCGCCCCCGAATACGTTGCGGTTGGTAAGCCCCAGCGTGACACCCGGGCCGAGATAGGAGTTGGACTTCGACGACACGTTGGCCTCGATGGAGGTTTCGAGCGGCATGTCGAAGGTACATGATATAGCCACGTCGATAGTGGGGTCAACGGCAAGCGTATCGGGCAGAGCCGAGATAGTGATGGAGTTGAAGATACCGAGACGCGCAAGGTAGGACTGCGTGCGGTCCATGTCGCGCACGGAGAACATCTTACCACGTTTAAATGTCACGCACTCGTCCATAAGCTGTCGGCGCAGACGCGACGGCATCATCTGTATGAGCGTGCCGCGCGACATCTCCACTGTGTCGGCATGGCCGCCTCCGGCGTTGCGAAACACGTACATGGTCACATTGCCCGTGCGGTAAAGCTGTCGGGCAATCGGGGGCACATTGGAAGCGAGCGTCATGCGCAGCGCTATGTTGCCGGGGTTCATGGTGGAGTCGGCGAGGTATTCGATAAACTCGGGGCGGAAGAAGTAGTAACCGCGGTTGCGCAGCGAGTTGGTGATACGCGTGCGCACGGCCTGCAGCGAGTCGGTGGAGTAGCGCTGACCGGGACGCAGATAGGCCTCGCGGCGGGCAAGCGAGTCGATGGCATGGCTCAGGCAGCAGGTGTCGGGCAGGAGCTGTATGGAGTCGAGCAGATACGGCTTGCCGGCATTTACGGTGTACTCGATTTTGGCCTTGCGCTTGTTCTTGCCCGACACGAGCTGATAGCTGCTCGTGCCGCGGAAATAACCGTTGTTGTCGAGGATTTCGTCAATCATCTTGGTGCGGATTTCGGGACGTATCTCCGACACCACCACCGGCTCCTGGGCAAACTTGTTGTAGAACCATTTCTTCAATCCCTTGTCGTGCGAGCCCATGTTGTTGTAGACCCACAATCCGAGGGGTAATACCATAAGAGTCTTTTTGTTGCCGGGCACGTCGACGGCATCATTGATGTCGTCGCGCAACCCTTCGGGCAGCTCTTCGGCCATGGGATTTTCATACACTACCCCCTTCAGACCGTTATACAATATCTCACCCTTCTCAACGCGGCGGGTGGTGGAACATCCGGCACTCACCATAGCGACCAAAGCCGCCATGAGCATCAACACCGTATTAGTCGGATACCTTCTCATCTTCTTTTACATTAAGAGGTTGGTTGGATTGCTTGTCATCATTCTTACCCTTGTCGGAGTTGGCGGCATCGGTCTTGCGGAGCTTGCGCAACACGTCGCCGGCCACTCTGACAGCGCCCTCCTGCGGGAGCTGATTCTTGGGCACGCGTCCCTTGCGGAACAGATTGCGGAGCGTGCGCAGCTTGCGCTTGTACACGAAGCCGACACCCGTCTGGGTCACTTCTCCTTCGAGGATACTCTCGTAGCCGGTGTGGCGGAACAGGCGCACGTACATCGTTCCCGACTTATTGAGCAGATACTCGATGGATATATCATTGATAAGATTCTGCGACAGATTCTCGTTGGCGTCGGCATCGGTTGAGTAGTTACCTCCTACAATCACCTTGATGCGGTCGTCGAGGAACGATTTCGACACCTTGTAGCTGTAGCTCGTCGTGGTTGACTGCGAGCCGTCGAGGGTGCGCTCATACTGGTCGACACCGAATGATATGTCGACACCCTTGACGTTGTTGGCCATCCATGAGTTGAGCTGCGAGGAGAGGAAACTGTAGAGCGGGTTGCCCGACAGGTTGGCGCTACCCTTCGTGCCCGGGCCGGTGTAGACGCTGTAAAGCAGCAGGTTCATGGCCTGGTTGGCGCGCTGCTCGGGCGACATTGACTGCAACTCGTTGCGCACGGTGAGGTCCTCGTCGGTCTCCAGGTCGAAGGCCACGTTCATATTGTTGAGCGAGCCGTCAACCTTGAGTATCACATCGAAGTTGACAAGGCGCGAGTTCTGTCCCTCGGCTGTGACGTTGGCTTTGATTACATCGACAGCCGTGATATGTATAATCGGGTCGGAGATGTCGCCGTTGAGAGCCACGTAGCTACCCTCCTGGAAGTCAAACATCTTCTCGGAAATCAGCGGGGGCGAGTATCTCACGTAGCCGCCGGTAATATTGAGTCGGCCGGTGGCGCCGGTGTCGCCCAACGGGTTCATGGTGAAGTCGATAGTACCGTTAGGCACAAGCTGCACGCGGTCCTGACCGGTGGCCGAGAGGTCGACGCCGAGCACTGTGCCCTGCTCCACGGTGAGCAACGCGGTGAGATTCATCATTGTGCCTGACTGTATCACGCTGTCCTCGCGGTTTATGGCCGTGGTGTCGGAGAAGTTGACGAAATGTACCATATCGCCGGTGCTCTGCGACTCAATCTGCGACGACGCGTCGGGTATGACGTAAGTGACGTTTGTACCCTCTTTCACCGTGATTTTGGCGCGGGCGTTGATGAAGTTAAGGTTGCCGCGGGCTGTTGCATCGAGCGAAATGAACGCCTTGCCGTAGACATCGCTTCCGCCGCGCTTCTCGGCACCCACCACCTGCATGTTGTCGGCACTGAGCTTGAGGTCGAGGCTGATGTTGGAGAGGGAGCGCATGTCGATGTTACCGTCGATTTCGAGCGGATTGTCGTTGACGCCGTAGATTGCGTACTTGTCGAAGCGTATCACGTTGGAGTCGACGGGTATCTTCTCTTCGCTGAATTCAAAGGTGGTGCCGAGCATTGTCACCTTGGCGGTAGCCGAGTCGAAGTCGAGGTAGCCGTTGAATTTCGGTTCGGCCATGCTGCCGGTCACGTCCATGTCGCCGCTGAGATAGCCCGCGAGCGTAGCCGTGCCTGTGAGGAACGGATTGGCGATTTCGAGCGGGAAGCGGGTAAGGGCGAAGTCGAGCAGGAAGGGCTCGCGCTGAGTGGAGTCATTGAGAGCGCCGTTGGCCCGCATCACCTCGCGGCCGTCAATCTGCAGGCCGGTATTGGCCGTGATTGCGCCTGAGCGTGAGGTGGTGACGTCGAGCGAGAGGTCGAGCGTGCCCACTCGTTTCTTGTTGTAGGTGAAGTCGGCAAGTGTCACCGTGCCCTCGCCGTTGAGCGTTCCGGGGGCCATCGACAGGGCGATGTTGGCCGAGAGGAGGCCGCGCATGGGCGGAGCGTAGGGCGAGAGTGAAATCCAGTCTGCTATCTGTATCTCGGAAATGTCGACATTGAGGCTTTCCTGGTGGCCGTCGTCGCCATGCTCCGAGTCATGCTCGGTGTAGATGCGCAGGCGGCTGTCGTTATTCTCCATCAACAGGTTGGCGTCGATGTGGAATGAGCGGGTGTTGAGACTGATGAAGTTGTCGGGGTTGACATGCCACTGCTTGTATCCTATGACGGGGTCAACGGGGTCGAGACGCAGTGTGAGCATAGAGTCCGAAAGCTCTACGAGCGCACCGATTTTATAGCCGGTGGCATCCGATATGTTGCTCTGCGTCAATTGCATCATCACCTTGTCGCCGCCGATATATCCCTTGCCGGCTATGTGGGCGAAATCGTCCATAGTGCCCGGCTCGTTGTCGACTTTCAGATTGTATTCCAACAGATTGCCCTGCTGGTTAGCGTCAAATTCAAGGCGGTCGAGACGCGTAGAACCGGTTACCAGCTTATCGACCACAGCATATATTCTGATTATAGAATCGTTGCTTGCCGAGAGCGAAGCGTGCCCAAACGATGTGCCTGAAGCGGCGAGGAAATCGTGAACGGCGTTGCGCTGACCGGCATCGGCTGTGAGCGTGAACACCGGAAGCACCTTATGGAGCGAGTCGACATTGATGTCGCGCACCTCGACCATCGGGCCTACCATAGCCATTGCCGAGGAGAAGCGCTGTGCCACGCTGTCGATAAGCATCGGCGATGCGAAGCGTATCTTCATATCCTCGTTGTCGATATTGGCCACCGAGGATGAGTCGGTGCCGAGGAAGCCGATGTTGAAGTCACGGGCTGCGATATGCGTTTCACCCATGCGGGCATCGACGCTGCTGATATTGAGCTGAGCATCAATGTCGTGGGTAGCGGGTGTCATTTTGAGATTGCCGCCAAATGAGGTGGAAACCGTTGATACGGTGTCCATTACACCGAGGCGATAGAGGTCGATGTCGGCGAAATCGCCGCTCATGGTCCAGTCGTAGGTCTTGCCTGCGAGATTACCGCTCGCATTGAGGTGGCCGTTGATAAGCTCGTTGGCCGAGGTGACGGAGAGGTCGGCATTGCCGTCGCCGAGTTTGGCCGTCACTTTAAGGTCATGAATCGAGTTGCCGCGATAGCCTACGTCGATGGCATCGACGGCGGCATACATTGATGTGCGGCTGCTCATGGGGTTGAGACCGCGTCCGCGCGCCTCTATCTTGGCGGTGACATTCTCTATGCCCATGCCGGGGAGGAAGGTGCCGACGGGGAATTTGTCGGCGTTGACTTTCACATCGTAGCCTTCGACGCGCGAGTTCCACTTGGCGTCGAGAGCGAGCTTGCCGGCACGTGTCAGCGCGCGCAGGTCGCCGTCAATCACGCCGTTGTCCATGTTGACCTCGCCCGCGAGACGGAGCGAAGGCAAGTGGGTGGTGCGACGCATCTTAGCGTCCATCAGTGCGGGTTTCAGGAAGTTGATATCCTCGAAGTTGCCATCAATATCGATGTGGCCGGAAGCGTGGTCGAAGTCGGTGACATCGGCCACCTGTCCCGAGAGCTTCACGTCGAAATAATTGCGCATCGACACTTCGGCCTCCTCGAGACGGAGGTCGGCCAGCGTGCCGGCGAGGTCAACGTCAACCCCTATCTTGCGGTATTTCGGGAGCATATCCACGGTGGCTGCGAGGTCGGGGAAAGCGGTGGTGACGTCAATGGGGTCGATTTCGGCCTTTAGATTTACGGAGAGCGGGGGGGCATCGGCGGGTGTAAGGCCGTAAGTGGCATTGACATCGATGGTCGATGCGAGGGTGCGGAGCGCGAAGTCGCGCACGTCGATTTCGCTGCTGTTCATCTCAAAGAGGCCGGTGCCGTTGAGTTGCAGGCCGGAACGCTCCGTAGCATTGAGTCGGCGCAGGGGCACGCGCATGTTGGCGCCGCTGTTGTAGAGCGAGTCGACTTCGACGGTCAGACTTGTCACGTCGATATACTGCATGTCGAGACCGCGCTGCGGGACAGCTCCGGCGGTAGCATACAGCACTTTGCCTTTGTCGAGCAGCAGGTGGTTGATGTTGATGGTAAAGGGCACTGACGCTGAGTCAGCCGCTACGGTGTCGGCGGGAACTGCCTGGGGCTGTTCGGGGGGAGTCAGCGTGCCGGTGATGTAGCGCGCATCAATGCCGTTGATGAGCACGTCGGCCACGTTGACCGCTGACTTACCGAGGTCAATGGAGCCGTTGGCGAGCGTGAAGTTGTCGAGGCGCACGCCTATGCTGTCGCCCGTTTCGGGCATAGTGAGTTGAAAGTCAATGTCGGCGAGGGTTATCTTACGTCCTGCTATGCTCCACTCCACCGGGGCTGACGGGGGTGTGGGGGGCGTAGTGTCGTTGCGGAGCGCCACTTTGATATTGCCGCCGCGAAGCAACAGGTTGTCGAGGTCAACACTCTGTTTCTTGAGGGCGACGTCGGCGTTCATCAGTTCGGCACTGTTGACACGGGCACGGATATAAGTCACCGAGTCGGGTGTGCCTGACTTGTAGTAAACATCGGAAAGGTCAACCTTGGAGACGTCGACTTTGCCTGAAATAAGCGGCAACATCTTCACATCGACATTCGCCTCGCCTGCCATCAGCATGGTGTCACCCTTCTGATACACTTCGAGTCCGCGCACGTTGACATCGAGAGGAAATCGCAGGCGGAAACGCTCCACCTTGACCGTCATTTCGTCGCTGTTTATCATATCGAGCACCTTCGGCACGAGCATATCCTGCACGAAAGGCATGTAAATCAGCACTATCAGCACTGCTACAAGCAGCAAAAGTGACACCAGTGTTATCCGGGTCACTCGCCATATCTTTCCCAACAGGCTGCGATGCTTCTTAGGTGCTTCCTGCTCCTGCTGAGGCTCTTGGGGAGTCTGCTCCTGCTGAGGCTCCTGAGCCTGCGGCGTCTCTATGCCTTGTTCTTTCTCTTCCAAAACGATAAACAGTTGAAATGTTGTAAAATAACCTGCTCCCGGCGCCCCGGCAAGCGGCATGACTTAATTGTAAACTCTCGTGCCGTCGCTCAATCCCTCGACGCGACATAATCGGCATCTGATATTACAACAACCTTAAGGCCGTTTAGTTCTATTTACAGATTGTTTGTTTATCTTAACATATACTCGGAGATGTACCCCGAACGCTACCACTAATATATATATTTAACTTCTACCCTGAACATCTACTTCGGATAGTACGGGCTTCGCTTCAACATTGCCGGCGGGAGAACGCTATTGGCGCTCCTCGCGCAGGGGATTGTCAGTGGAGCGAAACCACGCGATGAATTTACCTATCCCCTCGTGGAGCGAATGGCAGGGGTGATAACCGATTTCCTGCTCCAGATGCGTGGTGTCGGCATTGGTCTGATACACGTCGCCGGGCTGCATGGGGAGGAATGTTTTCTGCGCCTCGCAACCCATGGCCTGCTCTATTTCCGAGATAAAGTCCATGAGTTTCACGGGGTTGGAGCAACCGATATTGTAGACACGCGCCGGCACTTTGCCCTCCTCGCAGGCGGGCGGGGTGTCGATTACCTTGATAGTGCCGTTGACTATATCGTCGATATAAGTGAAGTCGCGTATCATGTCGCCGTTGTTGAACACCTTGATAGGCTCGCCGCGGTCAATGGCTGTGGCAAAGAGCATGGGCGACATGTCGGGACGCCCCCACGGACCGTAGACGGTGAAGTAGCGGAGACCGGTCACCTTTATGCCATACAACTTGCTGTAAGCGTGGGCCATAACTTCGTTTGACTTCTTGGTGGCGGCGTAGAGGCTCACGGGGTTGTCCACCTTGTCGTCCTCCGAGAAGGGCACCTTGTCGTTGGCACCGTAGACCGACGACGAGGAGGCATACACCAGGTAGCCGACATTGAAGTTGCGGCACGCTTCAAGAATATTGAGGAAGCCTACCAGATTGCTCTGCAAGTAGGCATAAGGGTTTGTGATGGAATATCTTACACCGGCCTGAGCGGCGAGGTTGACCACAGTGTCGAAGCCTTCGCGGGCAAAGAGCGAGTCGAGCCCGTGCTTATCGTCGATGGCCAGACGCACGAAGCGGCAGTCGGCATACAGACTGCTGCGCAGCTCGTCGCCCCACTTCACTCCGTCAGCACCCACGGCGAATCCCGCATTGCGCAGGCGGCCAAGTTTAAGGCGCACGTCGTAGTAATCATTTATATTGTCGATACCGACCACGCTGTCGCCACGCTCGGCGAGCAGCATCATCAGTCGGGAACCTATAAATCCGGCAGCGCCGGTAACAAGTATTTTCATCGTTTACCTTTTTTCTTATTGTTAAGTACAAGCAGAACCTGAATCTGATACTTTAAACTACTGCTTATTGTTCAAAACTTCCTCATATACCTTCACCGTGGCCCGCGCGATGTTGTCCCAGTTGTAGTCGGTGAGGTCATAGGTGCGCGGAGTAGCGCGGCGTGACAGTTTGCGGTCGATGGCCGCAGCGAGTGCGTCGACGTCGCCCACGGGGAAAAAGTCGTCGGCTTCAAGCTCCTTGAGCGTATTGGCGGGAATATCGCTGACGAGCACGTCGAGGCGGTAGCTCATCGCCTCAAGCAGCGCAATCGGCAACCCCTCGTGGTAGGAAGGCAACACGAACAGAGCGGCGTTGTGGCAGAGTTGATTGAGCTTCTCACCCTTGATATAGCCCGTAAAGATGACTCCGACCTCAGCCCCGGTGCGCTTCAACTGCTCGCTGTAGCTGTCGGGATGGTCGCTGTCGCCTGCGATAACGAGCTTCATATCAGTGCGTCCCAGTCGTCGCCATGCCTCGATAAGGTCGTGGAAACCTTTCTCCTTGACAAAGCGGCCCACTGCCAGCACATACTCTCCGGGCTTCAGTCCGAGTGATTTGATATAATCGGTTGATGTGGATTCGGCGGGGGTGTTCACTCCATTGTAAATCAAGTCGGTATCATTGCGGCCATACTTGTTGCGGAGGATATCGGCAATCACTTGCGAAATGACAATGACGCGGTTGGAGTAACGGGTGCCGAATCGTTCGCCCGTAGTAAGCACCATCTTGGCCAAGCGTCCCCACTTGCCGCGGTCGTAGTCGGGACCGTGGTTGGTACTCACTACCTTCATGCCGAGCATACGGCCGAAGGGTACCATTATCGAAGGACCGATAGCGTGGACATGGAGTACATCGGCATGCAGCCTCTTAGCCTTGACTACGGCTAAAAAGGTGTGGACAATAGCCTCAAAGCTCTTCTTGCGCGGAGCATATATGTCGCTGATATGCACCCCTTTGTATTCATCAACGCGGTTGTTGTCAGTAACGTAGCACGAGCGGCGGAGCACAGTCACGTCATGCCCCATGGCCGCAATGCGCGGATACAGGTTCTCGCAATGCGTCTCTACGCCTCCCGATATGTCGGGAATGCCACGTGTGCCTGTCACTACGATTTTCATCGGTTCAATATTTTGGTTATCAAATCATTATATCGTTCGGCAAAAATCTCTTTGTTATAACCGCTCTCCAGTATCTCCTTGCTGCGGCGGCCCATGTCGCGGCGCAGCGCGGGGTCGGCGGCAAGCGCGGCAATATGTTGCGCCATCCGGCCGTAATCGCCGGCAGCGGTGATGAAGCCGTTCTCGCCATCTTTCACAAGCAGCTCATTGTCACCCACTTTGGTGGCTATGACAGGCATGTCGGCGTTCATCGCCTCCATGATTGAATTGCTCGTTCCCTCGAATATCGAGGAGGAGATGTAAATGTCGGCGTCGCGGAGCTCGGCCGCTATGCGGTCGGAGTTGATGAGAATGCGGGTACGGTCGGCTATCCCCTCCTCCTCCACGAGGCGGCGCACCGTATCCTCCAGTTCGCCGTAACCGATGATGGTGAATCGCAGTCGGGGCGCTGTGCGGGCTGCGAGGGCGAAGGCCTTGATGGCTGTGGGATAATCCTTTTGCTCCACGAAGCGGCCCACGGTGATGACATTGACCGTATCGCGCACGGGGCGCTCGGCGTAAGCGTCAATAGGGTCGAGACAGTTGGGTATCATTACAATACGGCTGCTGCGGAAACCAGTGCGGCCGAAATGGCGGCGGCCCGACTCGCAGTTGCACACCGAGGCGGCGGCGCCGAAGCGGTTGAGAAGAGCATCGGCAACGTGCTTGGTGAGCGGTAATCGGCTGTTGCGCAGACCTGTAACCACTTTGGTCGAGGTGCCGCGCGCAGCCCTGACGGTGTAGTAATTGGCAGCCGTCAGGTAAGAGAATATAATGTCGGGGGCTGCGGTCTTGACATACCTGCGGTACTGTTCAAGCCGCTGCTTGCGGTCGCCGGAATATTTCTCGACCTTGACCTGAGGGAGGAGCATGTCGAAATATTTGTCAGAGACCTTATCGGCATTAAGTATTATAAATGTGACATCATGACGGGCCACCAAAGCGTTGGCAAGCAGGATGGCCTGCTTCTCCGCTCCGCCGCTCGTCAGGTTTTTCACACAAATTCCTATCTTTGACATCAAAATTCAGTAAATGAGAAGAACGTTTTGTCAGAATTGAAAGGTAGCGCGCCGCAACGCGCCGAAGTCTTTTAATCCTGTCTGCCGGCTTAATAACCGAAAGGTAATAACTTCATGTTATCGCCTTTCAATCAGCGACCTATGCAGTGATACACAAAGCCCTGCTGCGCAAGCTCCGCGGGGTCGTAGATGTTGCGGCCGTCGAGCACGAGCGGACGGCGCATGGCGTGGCTGACCACGCCCCACGACGGGAGTCGGAACTGCTTCCACTCGGTGAGCAGCATCAGCGCGTCGGCATCGAGCACTGCGTCATACATATCCTTGGCATACTTCACCTTATCGCCAACGCGACGACGACATTCGCCCATCGCAACGGGGTCATACACAACAACTTCAGCACCTGCCGCAGTCAGTCGGTCTATGATGACGAGAGCGGTTGCCTCGCGCATGTCGTCGGTCTCCGGTTTGAAGGCCAGTCCCCAGAGTGCTATACGTTTGCCTTTGAGGGCTTCCTCGCCGCCAAGCTCCTTGACGAGCTTGTCGTAGAGAATGCTCTTCTGGCGCTCGTTGACCTCCTCGACCGCTTTGAGCACGCGCATGTCGTAGCCGTTGCGCTCGGCCGTCTTGATTAACGCCTTGACATCCTTGGGGAAGCATGAACCGCCGTAGCCGCAGCCGGGATAAAGGAACTTTGAGCCGATGCGCACATCGGCACCGATGCCCTTGCGCACCATATTGACGTCGGCCCCCACTATCTCGCAGAGGTTGGCAATATCGTTCATGAACGATATGCGGGTTGCAAGCATCGAGTTGGCTGCGTATTTTATCATCTCGGCCGAGGGTATGTCGGTGAAAATGATGCGGTTGTTGGTGAGCATGAACGGGTGGTAGAGTTTGCTCATGAGGCGGCGTGCGCGCTCCGAGTCAACGCCTATGACCACTCGGTCGGGACTCATGAAATCCTTGATGGCCGCACCCTCCTTAAGAAATTCGGGGTTGGAAGCCACGTCAAATTCCACAGCCTCGCCGCGGGCCTCAAGCTCCTCGGCGATAGCGTCACGCACCTTGCGGGCAGTGCCTACGGGCACTGTCGACTTGGTGACCAATATGGTGTATTTCTTGATGTTACAGCCAAATTCACGCGCCACGTTAAGCACATATTGCAGGTCGGCCGAGCCGTCCTCGTCGGGGGGTGTACCCACAGCGCTGAACACGATGTCGACATCGTCGAGACAATCGGCAAGCGCGGTGCTGAATTTCAACCGGCCTTCAGCCACATTTCGTTTCACCATTTCGTCAAGACCGGGTTCGTAAATCGGGATAATACCTGCCTTGAGTCTTTCAATCTTAGCGGTATCTATGTCGACACATGTCACGTTGACACCCATCTCGGCAAAACATGTGCCTGAAACGAGTCCTACGTATCCGGTTCCTACAACTGCTATATTCATAGTGCTTAATGTGATGATTCTGAAAGATATATTTCTTATAACGGTTGAGCCGGAGGGTACTCCGGCCCGATGCACCGGCAGTAGTGTTTACTTCTTGCCGCGGCGGCGGTTGCCTCCGCGCCGGCCGGAGTTCTTTCTGCCCTCACCCGCCTTCTTGGCCGAGGTGGCAGCGAGCGCCTGCTCTACGGTAACGGTCTTGCCCATAGCGTCCTCGCCGTTGCGCGCAGCCTTCTCGTCGACGATGGCGAAGTCGAGCTGCTTCTTGTCGAGGTTGGCGCGGGCCACTCTAACCTTGATGGGGTCGCCGAGACGGTAACGGTTGTTGTGGCGACGGCCTACAAGGCAGTAATTCTTTTCGTCGAGGTCATAGAAGTCGTCGGCAAGGTCGCGCACCGGCACGAGTCCCTCACACTTGTTATCGTTGACTTCGACATATAGACCCCACTCGGTGACACCCGAAATGACGCCCTCGTACTCCTCGCCGAGATGGTCGTTCATATATTCCACCTGTTTATACTTGATTGAGGCGCGCTCGGCATTGGCCGCAAGCTGCTCCATATCAGAGGAATGCTTGCACTGCTCCTCAAGCTTTTCGAGATTGACGGAGCGGCCGCCGGCGAGATATTTCTCAAGCAGACGGTGTACCATCATGTCGGGGTAACGACGGATGGGTGAAGTGAAATGGGTGTAGTAATCAAAGCCGAGACCGTAGTGGCCTATATTGGTAGTGGTATATACAGCCTTGGCCATGGAGCGGATAGCGAGCGTGGAGAGGAAGTTCTCCTCGCCTTTACCCTTGACGTCGGCGAGCATGCGGTTGATTGACTTGTTGACCTCCTTGGGAGTGCCGGTAGCCTTCACTTTGTAGCCGAACGTGCGCGAGAGCGTAGAGAGGTCGGCGAGCTTGCCGGGGTCGGGCATGTCGTGAACGCGGTAGACGAATGCCTTGGCCTTCTTCTTGGCCTTGGGGATTCCGATAGTCTGCGCTACTGTCTTGTTGGCCAACAACATGAACTCCTCGATGAGTTTGTTGGCATCCTTCGATTCCTTGAAGTAGACGCCGGTGGGGTGTCCCTCCTCGTCGATGTCGAAGCGCACCTCGGCGCGGTCAAATTCTACCGAGCCCTCCTCGTAGCGCTGCTTGCGGAGTATCTTGGCAAGGCGGTCGAGAGTGGCTATTTCCTCGGCGTAATCCCCTTTGCCTGTTTCGATTACGTCCTGTGCCTCCTCGTAAGTGAAGCGGCGGTTGGAGCGTATTACGGTGCGGGCAATCTTGCTGTCGAGCACGCGGCCGTTGTTGTCCATCTTGAAGATGCAGGAGAAGGTAAGTTTCTCCTCGTCGGGGCGGAGCGAACAGATGCCGTTGCTGAGATGCTCGGGGAGCATAGGCACCACGCGGTCAACGAGATAGACTGAAGTGGCACGCTTCTGCGCCTCCTTGTCGATGATGGTATCGGGCTTTACGTAGTGGGTGACATCGGCGATATGAACGCCTACTTCCCAGTTGCCGTCGGGGAGGCGGCGTATAGAGAGGGCATCGTCGAAGTCCTTGGCATCCTTGGGGTCGATGGTGAATGTGGTGACATCGCGCATGTCGAGTCGCTTGGCCACCTCTTCGGGGGTGATACCTGCATCGATTTTCTGCGCGGCTTTGTCGACAGCTTCGGGGTAAACGTAGGGCAAACCGAACTCAGCCATGATGGCGTTGATTTCGGCGTTGTTCTCACCCTTTTTACCCAGAATGTCAATGATTTCACCCTTGGGATTCTTGGTATCGTCGGTCCACTCGGTGATGCGCGCCACGGCCTTGTCGCCGGTCACGCCCCCTTTGAGTTTCGACTTGGGAATGAATATGTCTGACGCGAGGTATTTGGAGTCGGTCAGCAGGTAGGCGAAATGCTTGTCGACCTTGAGCGTACCGATAAATACCTGCGGTTTGCGTTCAAGTATCTCAACAACCTCGGCCTCAGGCTCTGAGCCGCGGCGGCGGGCTGCGATGTTGACACTGACGCGGTCGCCGTTGAGCGCGTGCATTGAATTGCGCTCGGCCACGAAGATTGCCTCCTCGTCATCGTCGATGATGACGGAGTTCTTGCCGTTACTGCGACGCACGAAAGTGCCTGTGGCATAGCTCGAACGCGACGGAGATTTATATCGGCCGGGGGCTGTTTCGAGGATATCACCGTCAAAGGCAAGCTCTGCGAGATATAAGGCCACGGCACGCTGGTTGATAGGCGACTCAGCACCGATAGCGTGGGCCACCTGTTTGTAATTATATGTGTTATTCCCTTGATTTTTTATGTACTCGTCGACTTGCGCACGCAGGCGGTCGACACCTTTTTTGGAATATGAACGTACCATTTTCAGCTTGTTGTCTTTGTTTGTGATATAATATTTAAAGTATCAGCCTGATGCGCGGCCTTCGGGCCGGCGGCGCCGATACTTATCCCTCACTGATATAAACAATCGGGAGCGCGCATAGTTTAATCCGAGTCGTTTTGCGAGGCGGAACGTTGCGCGCCCCCAGCTGTCGGTCAACGCCTTAAGCGTCGATATTGGCATAGGTGGCGTTCTGCTCGATGAAGTCGCGGCGCTGTGCCACGTCCTCACCCATGAGCATGGAGAAGATGCGGTCGGCGGCGGCGGCATCGTTGATAGTCACCTGTTTGAGCAATCGATGTTGGGGGTCCATGGTGGTTTCGCGCAACTCCTGGGCGGTCATCTCACCGAGACCTTTATAGCGCTGCACCTTGACACGGTCGCCGTTCTGGGCGATACAGTTCTCCTTCTGCTGCTCGGTCCAGCAATATTCGAGCACCTTGTTGCCGCGCGAGCATTTGTACAACGGCGGGGTGGCAAGGTAGAGGTAGCCCTGCTCGATGATGGGGCGCATGCGGCGGAAGAAGAATGTCATCAGAAGCGTTGCGATATGTGATCCGTCGACATCGGCATCGGTCATGATGATAATCTTGTGGTAGGCGAGCTTGGAGAGGTTGGCCTCCTTGGAGTCCTCCTCGGTGCCGATAGTGACACGCAGCGCGCGGAACATGTTGGTGATTTCCTCGTTATCAAAGATGCGGTGGTCCATCGCTTTCTCCACATTGAGGATTTTACCGCGCAGAGGGAGGATAGCCTGGAAACGGCGGTCGCGGCCCATCTTTGCGGTACCGCCCGCCGAGTCTCCCTCGACGATGAAGAGTTCGCAATCCTCGGCTGTGCGCGACGAGCAGTCGGCGAGTTTGCCGGGGAGACCGCCGCCGTAGAGGGGCGATTTGCGCTGTATCTTGACGCGGGCGTTGTAGGCGGCGTGGCGTGCCTGGGCTGCCACAATCACCTTGTCAACGATGGTGCGAGCCTGCTTGGGGTGCTCTTCGAGATAGTTGCGGAGGGTTTCGGAGACGGCAGTCTGCACGGCGCCGATTACCTCGTTGTTGCCGAGTTTGGTCTTGGTCTGACCCTCAAACTGGGGTTCCATCACCTTTACCGACACTACGGCGGTGAGGCCTTCGCGGAAGTCCTCGGCCGAGATGTCGACCTTCACCTTCTCAAGCATCTTGTTGTCCTCGGCATATTTCTTGAGCGTCTGGGTCAAGCCGCGGCGGAAACCGGTGAGGTGGGTACCACCCTCGATGGTGTTGATGTTGTTGACAAACGAGTAGACGTTCTCGTTGTAGGTGGAGTTGTAGGTCAGCGCCACTTCCACGGGGATGCCCTGACGCTCGGTGCTGAGGTCAATGACATCGTTGATGAGCGATTCCTTGTTGGAGTCGATATACTGCACGAACTCACGCAGACCGGTCTCCGAGTAGAATTCCTCGCGGCGGGGGTTGCCCTCGGCGTCAATCTCGCGCATGTCGGTGAGCGACAGGTGGATACCTGCATTAAGGAATGCGAGGTCGCGCAGACGGTTGGCCAGCGTCTCGTAGTCGTAGACGGTGGCGGTGAATATCGAACCGTCGGGGCGGAAGGTCACCGACGTACCGGTTGAATCGCTTTCGCCGATTATCTGAAGCTCCGTGGTGGGCTTACCGCAGGAATATTCCTGAGCGTAAATCTTGCCGCCGCGGCGCACTTCGGCGCGCAGGTAAGTGGAGAGCGCGTTGACACACGACACACCCACACCGTGCAGACCGCCCGACACCTTGTAGGAACCTTTGTCGAACTTACCACCGGCATGGAGC
This sequence comes from Barnesiella sp., assembly GCA_014801075.1. Taxonomy (GTDB): domain Bacteria; phylum Bacteroidota; class Bacteroidia; order Bacteroidales; family Muribaculaceae; genus JAGBWK01. The sequence goes on from JAAVEW010000015.1 coordinate 92,895, forward strand.
ACGGTGAGCACGACTTCAAGAGCGCTCTTATGCTCCTTCTCGTGCATATCGACAGGAATACCGCGACCGTTATCGACAACCGTTATCGAGTTGTCCTCGTTGATGGTTACGTCGATATGAGTGGCATATCCTGCCAGAGCCTCGTCGATAGAGTTGTCGACCACCTCATACACAAGGTGGTGCAGACCCTTGACGCTTATATCGCCGATATACATCGCCGGACGCTTACGCACAGCCTCCAGACCTTCGAGCACTTGAATATTACTCGCGCTATATTCCTCTTCTTTTTCTGCCATAATATTTTTAAGTTATTTTATGCTTTTTCATCGTAAAGAGAGCGGCTGAGATGCCACGTCTTTATCCATGCAAAAATAACAAAAAATCCCCACTTTACCAAATAATTTTCACCCTCTCTCACCCACGCGATTTTTCGCGCAATCCGCCACAATTTCAACCCCTCAATAACACATTCAAGGGTAGGGACGCGATATTGAACTGCACCCCAAAAGTTAGACATAAAACTTTTGGAGTGTAGTTTTATTATGAAACATAGCTTTGAAGAAAAACTTAATTATGTAAGGTTAGCACTTGACGGCACACCACAAAGAC
>JAAVEW010000016.1 GCA_014801075.1 Barnesiella sp.
ATGAAAGTTACTTTCGCCTCGGTCGCTTTTTGGCGTATTTGTCCGTCGGTTTCAGTCGTTATGGAACCCCATAACTCCTTCAACCACCGAACAAATGCACTCAAAAATCGACCGCCGAGTTTTTAACAAATATTGGGGAACGGGGTCTAATAGTTGCGGGCGAAGATTACACGTTGAGCTGAGGGACGGCCTGTCACCATACATACACCCGGAGTCTTGTCGCCCTCCAAGGGGATACATCTGATTGTTGCCTTTGTCTCCTCCTTGATTTTCTCTTCTGTTTCGGTTGTGCCGTCCCAGTGAGCGAGGATGAAACCACCCTTTTCGATTTCTTCCTTGAACTCGTCGTAGGTCTCTACGGTGCGGGTCATGCTCTCGCGACGTGCAACGGCTTTCTGATAGATGTTGTCCTGAATCTTTTCGAGAAGGCTTGCGACTTCGGTAGCGATGCCTGCGAAGGGAAGTGTCTCTTTCTCAAGAGTATCGCGGCGCATAACTTCGATAGTGCCCTCTTCGAGGTCGCGTGTACCGATAGCGAGACGCACGGGCACACCCTTGAGTTCGTAGTCGGCAAACTTAAATCCGGGACGCTTGTTCTCTGCGTCGTCATACTTGACGCTGATGCCCTTCTGGCGAAGTTCGTCAACAATGGGAAGAATAGCTTCGGTAATTTTGGCAAGCTGCTCGGCGTTCTTGTAGATAGGCACGATGACAACCTGAATGGGAGCCAAGTGGGGAGGCAGCACGAGACCGTTGTCGTCGGAGTGTGACATAATCAGCGCGCCCATAAGACGGGTGGATACACCCCATGAGTTGGCCCATACGTATTCGGGCTTGTTGTCCTTGTTTACGAAAGTCACGTCGAATGCCTTGGCGAAGTTCTGGCCGAGGTTGTGAGATGTACCTGACTGGAGTGCCTTGCCATCCTGCATCATAGCCTCGATGGTGTAGGTGTTGAGTGCGCCGGCGAAGCGTTCGTTGGCCGACTTCACACCGATGATTACGGGCATTGCCATGAACTTCTCGGCGAACTCTGCGTAGAGGTTAATCATCTGCACTGTGCGTGCTTCTGACTCCTCGGCTGTCTCGTGTGCGCAGTGGCCTTCCTGCCAGAGGAATTCGGCTGTGCGAAGGAACATGCGGGTACGCATTTCCCAACGCATCACGTTGGCCCACTGGTTGCACAGGATAGGCAGGTCGCGGTATGAGTGTATCCAGTTTTTATATGTACCCCAGATGATAGTCTCCGAGGTGGGACGTACTATGAGTTCTTCCTCCAGACGGGCGTCGGGGTCAACGACCACACCTTTGCCGTTGGGGTCGTTCTTGAGTCGGTAGTGAGTTACGACCGCACACTCTTTGGCAAAGCCTTCAACATGCTCGGCCTCGCGACAAAGATACGATTTGGGAATAAGCAGGGGGAAGTAAGCGTTCTGCACGCCGGTTTCCTTAAACATTTTGTCGAGGGTCTGCTGCATCTTTTCCCAGATGGCATAACCGTAAGGCTTGATAACCATACAGCCTCTGACTGCCGACTGCTCGGCGAGGTCAGCCTTGACTACAAGTTCATTATACCACTGCGAGTAATTTTCGCTGCGTTTGGTCAAATTCTTTAATTCCTTTGCCATTATGATTGGTGTTTAGTATTTTCGTATTACGAGGTGCAAATTTACAAATTATTATTTTGTCGGCCAACAAGTTTATCACGTAATTGCCGTTGACGGTCGTTGTTCGGGCCGAAAATATAGTTTCGATTACCCGATTGCTCACTTCTTGGAGGATGATTTTGCGAGCGTCAGAAGTTCCTGCGACGGCACGATGAACACTTCGAGGCGTCGGTTCTTGGCGCGGTTAGCACGCGATGTCGACTCGGCTATCGGCGAAGAGTTCCCCTTGGGGAAACCTACGATGCTGTCAGGGTCAAACCCGATTGATTCAAGATAGTCGATTACGGCAACGGTGCGTTTCTCGGTCAGGTCGTAGAGATACTCCTCCGAACCGGTGTCGTCGGAGTGTACGGCGAGCACTATCTTGAAACGGTCGGCGGGGGTTGCGAACTGACGGAACTTGTCGAGTTTTGCGAGGGCCGACGGCATGAGCGAGGTTTCGTTGGGCGCAAACAGTTCGTCGGTGGGGATGACGGTAATTACAACCTCCCCCTCGCGCATGGTCTCCACTGCAAATTTTTCGTGGTAAAGGCTCTCGGCAATGGTTTTCATGTAGTTGCGTACATAAGCGTGCTGCTTCTGCCCTACCACGGGAGAGTGAAGTTCATTGTCAAACTCCAGCTCGGCCGGGTCGGCTTCCTGCTCTATGAGCGACGACTGCGCTGACGCTCCCGAGCATGCTATCACGGCCATGGCGAGCGACAGCATCAGGCGACCGGCTTTGGCTATCGCCGGAATTTTATAAAACCGAGTCCTCATAGGCAATTTCAGCTTCAACGATTAAAGGAATATCCTCTGCTGCGATTTTGGCGTGAGTATCCTTTTTAAGCATGCGGGTTATATAGAAGCAGAGCTCCGATGAGATATCTTCATCCTCGTCAGCTTCAAAGTTATCGTCAATCTCAAGGAGGCCGTTCTCCTCGTAGTAATCCCATATCATATCTATGACATTGAGGATTTCATCCTCGGAGTATCCGGGACGTCCTTTCTCTTTCAATGCGTTGTTGATAAATTCAACAGCGTCGTTTTCGTCGTATATATCCATGATATTCTGATTGTTTAATTGAGTTATTGTTAAATCGGCTGCCGGGCGTAGACATGCTCTTATATTTCGAGCAGGCCCTCGGGCAGGTCGACGGTGAGCGAGCGGTTGTCAACGTCGATAGCGGTGATAAACTCATCGGCCACCGGGATAAGGTATTTCTTATCCGAGTTGTCGGTTGTCACTATGAACAGCACGTTGTCCGTCGCGTCGTCAATGTCGGTAATCGTTCCTTTGAGGTTGCCGTCGGCCGATTGTATTGTAAATCCTATGAAATCCTCGGCGTAAAACCCGTCGTCGCCGTCAGTATCCTCCTCCTGCTCTACCTCGTCGGCAAGAGCGTAGATGGTTTTATTGGCGAGTGTGGCCGCTTTCTGCTCGTCGGTGATACCGTCAATTGATACGAGATATAACATGGCTCCGCGCTGACGCAGTCCGGTCATGAAAAACGGTACGTATATGCCGTCCATGTCGAGCACTATGCAACTCAGTTCGTCGAGTGCCACGCCTTCATCAATCAGGGCGTTAAGCTCGCCCTTGATGCCGTGAGGCTGATTGAAGCGTCCTATTTCGGTAATCTGATTGTCGGTAATCATTGCAGCGGGTGATTAAGTTAGTTATTTTTTCTTCTTCTTTTTCTTGCCGTTTACAGGCATCGGTGCTTCCTGGAACTGATGCAGACGGGTGGTCTCGGAGCTGAGACGGATGTCGCCGTGCGACAGCTCGGCGAGGTCGCGGAATATACGCTCATCCTCTACTCCGTCGGGGTTGACGGCCAGCATGGTTTTCTTCATGTGGTTGGCAAGCAACAGTATCAGCGCCTCGCGCTCTTCGCCTTCAGGCATCTCTGCCGCGCGCGAAATCATGCCCTCGAGGAGCTGTCCGTAATGGCGGTAGGCAAAGCCTCCGCTGTAGTTGCGGACAGGTTCGGGCTTTGTGTTGAGGCTCTCCTGCTGAATTATTTCAGTCGGGTAGTCAATGTCGAGTTTGAAATCCGACATTATGGCGAGATGGTCCCAGAGCTTGCTGAGAGCATCGTTGTTTTTCTGAAGCTGCATCAGGTTGCTCATAGCCGTGATTATGGAGTAGGCGCAGCGTGTACGCTCCTCGCGGTCCTCGATAGTCAGGCAGTGGTCAACCATCTTCTGTATGTTGCGTCCGTACTCTGGGAGCACGAGACGTCTAAGCTGTGTATTATACTCTAACATTAAAGTTCGATTGTAGATTATCACATAATTAAGCTACAAAAATACAAAAACATGTTTGTATCTCTATAATATTAATGTGAATAAATCATAAAACAGGGAGGGTATGCCGGAATTGACTTTCGGCATACCCTCCTCGGTTATAGTGCTGTGTTGCGCGTCGTATTACATGTTCATACCGCCGTCAACCTGGATAACCTGGCCTGTAACGTAGCTTGACATGTCGGAAGCGAGGAATGTGGCAACGTTGGCGATATCCTCGGTCTGGCCGCCGCGGCGCAAAGGAATTTTCTTAACCCATTCTGCACGAACGTCATCGGGAAGAGCTGCGGTCATGGCAGTTTCGATGAAGCCGGGAGCGATTGCGTTGGCACGGATGCCGCGTGAACCTACCTCCTGGGCGATGCTCTTTGCGAGAGCGATAAGACCTGCCTTTGAAGCTGCATAGTTGCTCTGGCCTGCGTTACCGTGAACACCTACTACCGATGCCATGTTGATGATTGAGCCTGAACGCTGACGCAACATGATGGGGAGAACGGCGTTGATGAAGTTGAAGGCGCTCTTGAGGTTGACAGCGATAACTGCATCCCACTGAGCTTCGGTCATACGCATCATAAGACCGTCCTTGGTGATACCGGCGTTGTTGACGAGGATATCGATGCTGCCGAAGTCTTTATGTACTTCAGCTACAACTTCCTTGGTCTGGTTGAAATCGGCTGCGTTTGAAGCATAGCCTTTTACTTTTACGCCGAGAGCTGCGATTTCAGCCTCGGTAGCTTTACCTGTTTCGTCGATTACGAGGTCGGTGAACGCGATGTTTGCACCTTCCTGTGCGAATTTTACTGCAAGTGCTTTGCCGATGCCGCGTGCCGCACCGGTGATTAATGCTGTTTTGCCTTCAAGTAATTTCATGTGTAAGATGAATTTATATTTGATGAAAAATTAAATTGTACTGTTTGATGACGGAGTGTGCTTGTGCAATCCGTTGAGTATGAAGTCAGCCACCACGTTGGAGAATGATGCCTCGTCGACTCCGAGGTCGCGGTAGTTGTTGCGCATGAACGAGATGTCGATACCCTGCTGCAACAACGGCATCACTACCTTCAGTCTGGCCAGCTGGCGGCGGTCAATGTCGGGATAGTCCATGCACTGCCGCAGGATGTTGTTGAGCATCACCTTCTCTTTTTCAAGAGCGAGCTGCGTGATTTTCTCATACCGCTTGCTGTTGGTTGAGAATAGCGAGCGTAATGTTTCGGGAGGCGACGATGTGTCGGAAATCATTTTCAGTATCTCGAAACGGATGATGACAAACTGCCTGAGCTTTTCAATCGGGGGCAAGTCGAGCGAATATACTCTGCGCAGGCGCTCTACCATGCGTTCGCTCTCCGACTCAATCACGGCATCATAGATGGCGCTCTTGCTTTTAAAATATGTGTAGACCGTACGACGCCCCTTCTCCGATGCGTTGGCTATGTCAACCATCGTGGTGTTCTCTATACCTTTCCTTGCAAACAGGTGTCGAGCTACATCTATAAGTTTTTCGCGCGTACGATTGGCCATTTTTAATACTCGTATTAAAGCATATTCACGCAAAGTTAATATTTTTTTTTGGTTAAGCGGTTATGTTGGCCAATATTTTTAAAATACGCATGGCCGACAACCGATATTGTACTATCTTTGTTATCTGAAAAGAACTACCCATCGCCGCCTCGGCTGGAAGGGAAACAATCCCCTGCCATCCCCGGGGCAATAACCATAATTAAAAGATGAAGAAAATATACTGCGGAGCCATGATTGCGCTCGCATCAATAATATCGCTGTCGGCCGACGCTGAGAGGCTCAACTTTTCGGGTCGTGATGCCGCCACGATTGGTGTGTACATCACTAATCTTTCCACAGGTCAGGCCGTTGAGCGAGAGAATATAAATATGTCCATGATACCCGCCTCGATTTTGAAGTCGGTGACATCGGCCACAGCTCTCAATCTGCTGAAAGAGGATTTCCGTTTCAATACCGACGTGATGCTCTCGGGCACGCTGTCGGGCGGAGTGCTCAATGGAAACCTTGTTGTCAAGGCTTCCGGCGACCCTACCGTCGAGAGTTCGCACTTCACCGACCGTGAGGGATTTATCGCCTCTATTGTTTCGGGATTGAAATCTAAAGGCGTTACGACTATCAAAGGTGAGATTATCGTCGACGAGGAAATGTTTTCCGATACGGGTCAGGTGCCGCAATGGGTTATCGAGGACACCGGTTGGGACTACGGCGCCGGATTCTACGGCTTCAATTATAATAACAATACATTCCGACTCTACACCGAGACACAGAAAACTGTCCCGGAGGTGCCTTATATTGATGTTATAATTGATAAGAATACCTCTTCCACCGATATTGAGCGCGGTATGAATTCCGACCTCTACATCGTGTCGGGACGGAATGTGGAGAACCCTAACTTCTATGTGACAACCACCATGAACTCCCCTGCCCTGGCATTCGTGCATAACCTGCGTGAACGCTTGAAAAAGAATGGTATAACGGTTGAGGAAAATGTGATTGATAACACGACGGGCGAGACCCTTCTGCTACGCTACAACTCTCCGGTAAATACCGAGATGCTGCGCACGCTGATGTTTAAATCTGACAACCTGATGGCGGAGGCCACACTGCGCGCCCTTGCTCCCGGCCAAAGCCGCGATGCCGCTATCAAAAAGGAACTTGCGTTCTGGAAGAATCGCGGTATCTCAACCGACTATATAAAGATTGCCGACGGTTCAGGTCTGGCGCGTGTTGACCGCGTGACACCGAAATTTATGGAACAGGTGCTGACCCATATGGCCAAAAGTTCGATGGCCGATACCTATGTCAGCCTTTTCCCTAAAGTTGGCAAGGAGGGTACGGTAAGAAATTTCCTTAAAGGTACGGCGCTCGATGGCAAACTGGTGCTCAAAAGCGGTTCGATGAACGGCGTTCACTGTTATGCCGGCTATAAACTCGGGAGCAATGGCAAGCCTACCCACTCGGTAGTTATTATAGTAAACAACTTCTTCTGTACCCGCGATGCGCTGCGCAAGGAGATACAGCGTTTCCTGCTGGCCGTATTCAAATAGTTGTGAATTATTGCAACAAAGAGAAATTATTGCTTAACTTTGTGATGTTAAATCAAGCGGGGGTGATGATGTTCCCGCATAGAAATTAATGATATGGAAATTTCCAATGCATATAATAAGGCTCTCGAACTGGAGGGATTGCTCCTTCTATTGAAAGCCGACGACGTTGACCGCCTCAAAACAGAACTTATTTTAAGTCGCCTCATTGAAAAAATTCAGGAACTCGGCGATGAGGTTAATTCACTCTCTCAGCATTTCTTTGATGAGGCTGAGGCCGAATTGGCAGCAGCCCCGGTCGAAGTTACCGACCGCGTCGAGGTCGCAGTAGTGGCCGAGGAATCTATTGATGAAGAAGCTGCCGCCGATGAGTCAGTCAAAGCTGAAAATGAGGATGATGAATATTTCGATGAGTCGGAGGCCTTTGTAAAAGAACCGACTCCGGCTGTTGAAGAGTCGATTGACGAAGTGCTGACGGAAGCGGAGCAGATGGAAACAGTTGCACACGAAACCGTTCAGCTAGATGTCGAGCAACCGGCGATTGAGCAGCCCGAAGAAGCCCCGGAGCAGGAGGCTATTGCCGACAACGCTCTCTTTGAGGAAGAGGCCGACGCTGACATCGACAATAATGTCGAGCCGCAGCCCGCTGACAATACTCCTCAGCTTGACTACGAAGAGGAATATATGGAGGAGGCGGATAGGCAGGAGTCTGAGCCTCAGGCTGTCCCCCAACCTACCCCCCGGTCTGTCCCGCAACCTGCATCCCGGTTGGAGCAGCAACCTGCGCAGCAGGCCTATATCAATATCACGATTGACGAGACCGGTATCGANGTGAACCAGTCAGCTTTCGCTCAGAAAGCGCGCGGCGACATTCGCAAAGTGTTCACTCTCAATGATATTTTCCGATTCCGNCGCCAGTTGTTCGGCAATTCTCAGGAACGTTACACCAAAGCCCTGACCGATATTTCAAGAATGAAGTCAACCTATGAGGCCGAGAATTATATCTACAACACTCTTGGTCTTGACAAGGAAAACATTGACGTAAAGGATTTTATGAAAATCATATCGGCCTACTTCATGGGCAAGTGATGCTGTAAGATTAAATACTGTCAGGCAATGAAAAATTCTTCACATCAAGGTAAGTTATATATTGTGCCCACCCCTGTGGGCAACATGGAGGATATGACCCCGCGTGCGGTGCGTGTGCTCAAGGAGGCGGNTCTTATTCTCGCCGAAGATACCCGCACNTCGGCACCTCTGCTCGCCCATTTCGGCATCGACACTCCGTGTGTGAGCCATCATAAATACAACGANCATGACACGGTGCAGACTTTTGTCGACCGTATCATGAGCGGTGAGAATATTGCNCTTATATCNGATGCGGGNACGCCGGGTATTTCCGACCCCGGATTTCNCCTGTCGCGCGAATGTCGTCGCAACGGCGTTGAGGTTGAGACTCTTCCCGGTGCAACTGCCTTCGTTCCGGCACTGGTCAACTCAGGCTTGCCATGCGACAGATTCTGTTTTGAGGGCTTTCTNCCTCCAAAGAAGGGTCGCCGCTCCCGCCTCGAACTGCTTGCCGCCGATGAGCGCACATTTATTCTCTACGAGTCGCCGTTGCGGTTGGTAAAGACTCTCGAACAGCTTGTCGAGGTGTGTGGTGCCGAGCGTCCGGCTTCGGTCTCGCGCGAGATTTCCAAGCTTCACAATACCACTGTCAATGGTTCGCTGGCCGAACTGGTTGCATATTTTACTGCGAACCAACCTCGTGGCGAAATCGTTATTGTTGTTGGTGGAAAAACCGACGACACCGTGCGTGTCCACAAAAACAAATATAAAACTGACTCGGCCGACTGACGGNGCAATTGATTTCATACTTGATTTTAANTCAAAAAATAACAATATATGAATACTAAAAACTTTGGGAAACTGGGTGTTGTTGCCGCTGCGGCTTTCATGCTGGCGGCATGTGGTGACAAAGAGGCAACCGTCGACGGTCATCCTGAATCTATCGCCCGTCTTGTTGAAGATCGTGACTCACTNCAGCAGGTCGTTGCCTANCAGGACAGCCTGCTNTCNCTCATCAATGAAATNGGCGATGGCATGCAGCAAATCAANATGATGGAAAACATTCTGTCGTCGGAAAATATCCAGTCGGAAACTCCCGACCGTCGTGACCGTATTAAAAATGACATGGCCGATATTCAGCGCGAACTCAACGAACGCGCCAAGCGCCTCTCCGAACTTGAAGCACGCCTGAATAAATCCAACTCCAATAACGCGCAGCTGCGTCAGGCTATCTCAAGCCTCAAGGNGCAGATTGNTTCGCAGGTGNCAACCATTGAATCTCTCCGCAAGGACCTCGCTTCGGCCAATATCTATATCGANCANCTCACTCAGAATGTTGACTCGCTCAACACCGAGGTTGCCAACACCATCGAACAGAAGGAAGNAGTGGAACAGAAAAACGTTGAACTGACCAATCAGCTTAACGAATGTTACTACGTCATCGGCAGCAAGTCGGAACTCAAACAGCACTCTATTATTGAGACCGGTTTCCTGAAGAAAACCAAGATTATGCCTGACGATTTCCAGCGCAGCTATTTCACTGCCGCCGATCAGCGCACCCTCACCTCAATTCCGCTTCACTCCAAGAAAGCGAAGGTGCTGACCAACCAACCCGCAGGCAGCTACGATATTGTAACAGAAACCGACGGAATGAAAGTCCTTAAAATCAAGAACCCCGCCGAATTCTGGTCAACCTACAAATATCTCGTAATCCAGATTGACTAACATTTACTTCCCCCGCCACTAAGTCAGCCCTAAAGATTTGATAAAATCATAATNCCACGGCCGACACAGAGTAAACNAATAGCGGCTACCAACCTGTTTTTATTGGTCGGTAGCCGTTATTTGTATATGAAGCCAATTTCTCCACTGATAGGCTTTTGTATTGATTAAGAATCCACATATCGTTGTGACAATGATTGCTAAGAATGGTTTAGCTATAGAACTTTGAATATGCATTTATCCAATATCAAGACGAACGAAAACAATATTCGCGAATGAGATTGATTTTTAGTCAGATTATCCCATATACATTTGTTAATAATCTTTATCTATGCTAAGCATCTACATAAATGGCATTAATTCTTTTACAGAAAGTCAGATATTCCATTATATTGAAGAAAACGATGCAAATTATTATATTCATAGTGTGAAATCTATTGACAGACAATATAAATTTTAGTAACTTTGCAGTCGCAGGCCGCATCGCGGAAGCCCGGTCAAGGGCATTGCGGGAGGGTCGGCAGACATTTTTTTGAAGCGTTTACTCGACGCTCTTTCTTGGCTTTCTGAAACCTGGAAAATTTCAATTATCGTCAAGAATGAGACAACGGTAGATGCCTTGTGGATATGTATATTCCACCAACAGTGGGCGCGTGAGCGTCTTCGGTTGGTGTGTTTACATATACTGCGTGAGGCTTCTGCGCGTTGTCCGTTCTACGATAATGGGCAATTCCAGGGCCTCAGAAAGCGGAACGGGCAACAAGTACGGCTCTCACGCTCTTTTTTTAACTAAAGGCCAATGAGGTGAGCCCAACGGCATCATAGCGTATGAAAGAAGAAACACTTAATCGCAAAGTCGCTGCTGAAAAATTTGCGGCAAAAATCAGAGAACTTGCAGAAAAAGGTTGTATCGAATCCCTTTCCATCACAATTCATGCTTGGAGTGGTGACGAACTATTCCAACTCGCTCAGTCTATCGGAATCAAAGAATTTAGCGTAACCGCCCAATTTGGTGCATAATAGAATAAGTATGAAAGTAAAGAATGAACTCATGAAATACATTCTATTAGTGTTGAATGTTTTCCTATCTGCATCTGCATTTGCCTGGGATTTTGAAGTTGATGGTTATTGTTATAATAAACTAACTGATACAACTTGTGCCTTGGCATTGCCAACAGGGAAAGGTTCCCTATCCTATTATACCGGCAATGTAGTGATACCCGACTCAGTTAGCTATCGTGGCGTTGAGTATACGGTAACCACAATTGCCTCGTGTGCATTAAGTCGGAGCGCCACCTCGGGCTCATCCATAACTTACAACGACGAATTGTTATCTGTAGTACTGCCATCCTCACTTGAATATATTAATGAAAATGCATTTAGAGGATGCCGTAAGCTAACTTCCATAGTAATTCCGTCGGGTGTTAAAAAAGTAGGATATACTGCTTTTGAGGGGTGTTCTAAAATTACCGAAGTGACTTTGGAAGAAGGCTCTGAACCTATTTCGTTCTCATGTGGGAACACTAACTATCGCGGTGTATTTTCTTCTTGTCCACTAAAGAAGGTATTCATTGGTCGAAACATAGAATTAGAATTGTATTATAGCAGCTACGATAGTTTTTGCCTAAGCAATGGCCCTTTTTCGTGGAAGTCCAATCTTACTGATATTACAATATCTGATAATGTAACGTCTATACCACAATATCTATTCTATACAAACTCGGGAATGACTAATATCATTCTTGGTAATAATATTAAGAGTATCGGAGAAGGAGCATTCCGGAATTGCACAAACCTTTCTTCAGTTATTATTGGTAACTCTTTGGAAACGATTGGATATCAAGCTTTCAAAAGTACATCTAATGACCTTAAAATTTATTTGTTCTCAAATAATCTTAATAAAATTGGCTCAGAAGTTTGCCCCAATCAAACCAACTTTTACGTACTTAATAAAGAGTTGTATTCAACATTATTAGCAAACTATTCGTTAACAAATATGTTTGATGTTGAGCCGTCTAACACTGTTTACTCTGGCAAACCGTGTAATATACGAATAGATAATAATACCGATTTTGAGTTGTCAAATGTTCAGGAATTTATTGATTGCGGGACATATACTAACTTAAATGCCAATCTGCTGGTTTTTGACAGAACTATGAATATTTCTATTCCTTGTGATGTGACAATAACGCCAGCTAGCGCTACGCTTATTGCAAATGATTTTATTAGGAAATACGGTAACTCTAACCCAGAATTCACATATTCTGTTTTTGGACTTAAAAACGGAGAAACAACAAGTGTAATTCAAGTACAACCTACTATTCAAACTACAGCTCAAGAGTCAAGTGTTCCTGGAAGCTATCCTATTATTCCGTTTGGAGCAGAAGCACAAAACTATATATTCAATTATGAAAGAGGTACCCTTACGATTACAAAGGCAGACCAAATCATAGAATGGGAACAGGAGTTTGGAATGGTTAATGTTGGTGATGTGATAGAACTTAAGGCAACAAGTTCGGCAGGTCTTCCTATTAAATATACTGCCACTGATGAAACCGTAGCTGAGATTTTTGCTCAAGGCGGTAAAAAGTACGTTGAGTTTTTGAAACCCGGGAATGTTTTACTGCGTGCCACTCAGGAAGGAAATGAGAATTATAATGAAGCTGATCGGGTTAGCAAATCTGTTAAAGTTGGTTTACTTGTTTCTGCTATTACTCTTAATCAAGATTTTGCAACTATTGAAGTTGGGAGTTCTTTACAGTTAACTGCGATAGTCACTCCAATTGGTGCCTCAAATAAAACGTTGACTTGGGAAAGTGCAAACGCCGAGATTGCAACTGTAGACACAAACGGTAAGGTTAACGCGTTAAAACAAGGTTCAACAATAATTACTGTAAAAACTACGGACGGGTCTAATTTATCTGCATCATGCACTCTTACTGTTGTACAACTAATATCTTCTATATATATCAGTGAATCCAGAGTTCGTATGAGGCTAGGTGAACAAAAAACTATCATAGCGTATGCATTGCCTACTGATGCTACTAATCCTAATCTTCGCTGGTATTCAGAGAATGAAAGTGTTGCAACAGTTGAAGATGGTACTATTACCGCCGTAGGAATTGGTTCAACTAATATATGTGTTGAATCCACAGATGGGTCTAACATCGTTGAGAAATGCGAGATTGAGATTGGAGAAGCCTCAGGAATCGATTCAATTTCATCCAATGATATAAGAGTGTATGTTTCAAATGGCTTAATCAATATTGCAAACATTCCTGCCAACCAAACTGCTCAACTCTTCCTTACAAATGGAACTTTAGTAGAGTCAGAAATTTCTACTGGTAATATTATGTCATTCCAACCTTCAGCAAATGGTATCTACATTGTAGTTGTTGGTACTCAACGTTATAAGGTCGTAATTCGCTAATATCATATTCGATTAAACTAACGTCCTAGTAATAAATGCTGGGGCGTTATTTTGTTATATAGGCTTTATCCGTAAAAATCTATCAATGGATGTCAAAGTATACAATAAGACAGCTGTCAGGGCAAATGACTACTTGTTATATGCTTTAGAAGTTTTGATGTTATTCAAAATTAGAATTAAGATATATCAGTTGTGACATAATCCTCCGAGATGTTGATAATCTCGGAGGATTTTTGTAATTTTGCGCACTTAAACAATTGAAGAATGGGATTTTTTAAGAAATTATTCTCCAAAGAGAAAAAGGAAACACTTGACAATGGCCTTGAACGCACGAAGAAAGGCTTGTTCGACAAACTTGCCCGCATCGTAGCCGGCAAGCAGAAGATTGACGACGAAATTCTCGACAACCTCGAAGAGGTATTCATCACCTCCGACGTGGGCGTTGAGACTACGTTGAAGATTCTTGAACGCATTCAGGAGCGCGTGGCTAAAGATAAATATGTCGGCACTTCCGAACTCAGCCGCATGCTGTGTGAGGAGATTACCGACATGCTCACCGAGAATGACAACGAGGAGGAACTCAACGACTTCGAGGTCCCCAAATCCCACCACCCCCACGTGATTATGGTGGTAGGTGTCAATGGCGTGGGTAAGACCACTACCATAGGCAAACTTGCCCATCAGTACAAAGCTGCGGGTAACAAGGTGATGCTCGGTGCGGCCGATACGTTCCGTGCTGCCGCAGTAGAGCAGCTTGATATTTGGGGCGAACGTGCCGGTGTGCCCGTCGTGAAGCAGAAACTTGGCGCCGACCCCGCAGCCGTGGCTTTCGACACTCTGAAATCGGCTGTCGCAAACGATATTGATGTAGTGATAATCGATACCGCCGGCCGTCTGCACAACAAGAAGGGCCTCATGGACGAGCTTACCAAGATAAAGAATGTGATGCAGAAGGTTGTTCCCGATGCACCCCATGAAGTGCTCCTCGTGCTCGATGGCTCAACGGGTCAGAATGCGTTTGAACAGGCTCGCCAGTTTGTCGCTGCAACCAAGGTTAACCAGCTTGCCATCACCAAACTCGACGGTACGGCCAAGGGTGGTGTTGTAATCGGCATCAGTGACCAGTTCAAGATTCCCGTTAAATATATCGGTCTTGGCGAAGATATAACCGACCTTCAGGTATTCGATAAGAAAGAGTTCGTTCAGTCGCTCTTCGGCGATTCAATCAAGTAATATGCCTCATGGCTAAAGCCAAACTTAATAATAAGGATAAAGGCGGCAAAGTGTTCCCCGCCGAGGTTGACGTGATTACTTTGGGTTGCTCCAAGAATCTCGTCGATTCCGAACGCCTCATGCATCAGTTCGCTGACAGCGGTATCGCGGCGCGCCACAATCCCGACGAAAATGCCGGGGTCTCCCCTGTCATTGTAATAAATACCTGCGGCTTTATCGGCGATGCGAAAGAGGAGTCGATAAACACCATTCTTCAATATGCCGCATTGAAATCCGACGGCCAAGTCAAGAAGATTATCGTTATGGGTTGTCTGTCGGAACGCTACCGCGAGGTTCTTCCCGCCGAACTTCCGGAGGTCGACGCCTGGTATGGCAAGTTTGACTGGGTCAATGTTGTGTCTGACCTGAGCTGCGAACGTGCTGCCGAGGCTGACTATCGACGTGTGCTTTCCACTCCTCCCCATTCCGCTTACCTCAAGATTGCCGAGGGTTGCAACCGTTTCTGTGCGTTCTGCGCTATCCCCTTGATTACAGGGCGTTTCAAGTCGCGTCCTATCGAGGAGATTGTGGAAGAGGTGAAGTCGCTTACCGATAAAGGTGTGACTGAACTCAATGTGATTGCACAGGACCTTTCGTCCTATGGTCTTGATATTTACGGGAAAAAATCTCTTGCTGAACTGATTACCGCTATCAGTGAAGTGGAAAAGGTGAAGTGGATACGTCTGCACTACGCTTATCCCGCCGATTTCCCCTACGATATACTTCCCGTGATGCGCGACAATCCCAAGGTGTGCAAGTATCTTGACATCGCATTGCAGCATATCTCCGATCGCGTGCTCACAAATATGCGACGCCACATCTCGGCCGCCGAGACTCGCGCATTGATACGTCGCATTCGTGAGGAAGTTCCCGGCATACATCTCCGCACAACTCTCATGGTTGGTTTCCCCGGTGAGGAGGATGCTGATTTTCAGGAACTGAAACAGTTTGTCGCCGATGTTCGTTTTGAGCGCATGGGTGCGTTTGCCTATTGTGAAGAGGACGATACCTACGCTGCAAAGCATCTCCCCGATGTTATCGAGGATTCTGTAAAGCAGCAGCGACTTGACGAAATCATGCAGATGCAGGAGGAGATCTCATTTGAAATTCAGCAGGATAAAGTCGGAAAAACATTCGAGGTTGTAGTTGACCGCGAGGATGACGATTACTATGTGGCCCGCACTCAGTTTGATTCGCCTGAGGTTGACCCCGAAGTCCTTATCCGTAAAGATGTTAAGCTGACTCCGGGACAATACTATTCCGTTAAAGTTGTTGAAGCTCTCCCCTTCGAACTTATTGCTGAAGTGTGTCAGTAAACTCTCTGATTGTTAGTGGATAACGCGTTATGATGGAACAGACTGAATTTGTTGTATCATTACTCTCTCTCCTAAAAAGCGGAATCAGTTTTGCCGCTTACTCTCTGCCGGGTAATATCGAGGTGGAATATATTGTCGATGACAATACCTCTCCCCTCTCTACCTCCCGAAAATTCATCATATCTACTTGGAGCGGAGATAAATACGTTATTCTGGATAGAAAATGTACCGCCTCGATTCACGATAGCTGCGTCGATGCAAATAGTAATACGCGCAGTGACGGTAACAGAAACGAAGCCAATAGCAGCAATATTACCAATAGTATCAATGGTATAGATGGCGTCGGCGACGTTCATAAACGAGAAAATACGCCGTGGGAGGTGTATAAGTCGGCAATTGAAACGGTAACTAATCTTCTCCGCTCAACTGATGGCAAGGTGGTCGTGTCGCGCCAAAAGGTTGTGGAGGATTCTCGGCTTGATTATGCGGTGATAGCCAAAGCGATAGAGGCTGCTTTTGTCGCGAGTCCCAAAGCATTTCGCGCCGTTTATTTCACTCCTGCCACCAGTGCATGGTGCGTCTGCTCCCCCGAACTTCTACTGCATATCGACAGAAAGACCGGTAGACTTCACACCGTTGCCCTTGCAGGAACGAGAAAGGCCGACGTTGACGGCAACTGGGACAGCAAGAATGTCAACGAACACTCCTACGTAGTGCGCCATATTGCCAACGTATTGAAAAATAACGGCATAGGTCCGGAAATATCCGCATCCGAGACAATGGCTGCCGGTAAAATACGCCATATCCTTACCCGCATTTCCGGCAACATCCCCGCCCGCGAAGATGAAGGCCTGACAGATAGATTGTTGCAGGCTCTCCACCCCACACCCGCCATTTGCGGTTATCCGATTGACTGGTCGCGAGGTGTCATCGAGCAGGTAGAGCAACATGACCGTGAATGTTACGGCGGGTATATTGCAGTAGAGGATGAGGAGTCGTTCTACTCCCACGTCAATCTTCGTTGCTTCGCCTTCGGGGAGGGTAAATGCTGCTTCTGGGGAGGCGGTGGTATCATGAAAGATTCTACTCCTGAATCGGAATGGAATGAAACCGAACTCAAAATCGACGCCACCCTCGCCTACCTCCGCCCCGCTCTATCCCACAAGTAACTTCACATACCACGCCAAGAAGATCAACATCCCACGTCCAAGTAGGTCAACATCCCATGTCGCTTCGCTCGGCACCCCCGGTTGCCGGTAAATCTGCATCCTCTTGATGCCTCACCCCACGGTCCTCAGCTAATAATGTTCACAGTCGACAATTTATTAAGACGCCGGCATTATCCGTATGGCTTTACTTTATGCTTTCCCACAAATTCTCTATTGACCGCGAATCTCTCGGATAATACGATGATATAAAAAAAGTGCAGGCCGAAATTGATGTTTAGTTCAATATCGGTCTGCACCATATAAATTCCACACCAAAGGATGCGATGAAACTCCGAAAAGACAGGATTTGAGTGCTCGTCGCCCTTTGTAATCCGCCTGGCATAAAAGCATTCCCGAAGGAATTGGGGCCCGCCATTGGACGGCTAAGCTTGTCTCGGTATTTCATAATAATTTGAAGAGTTTCCCAATCAACTTTGATGTGGTATGTCAATGTTCTGAGTGTCGAGAACCCGCTTGGTTAGCGGCTTTGATTATATAACACAAAGATAAATGTTTTTGTTTTATCTTGCAATACCTTCAGCAATTTTTTTGTTTTTTCGGCCGCTGTTTCCTTCTCAGGTAACTCACGATACGAGGCTTGAAGTGAGCAAAGCCCTTAATTTTGGTTAAAAAAGAGCGCGGTTAAAAGGTTAAAATCAATAACTTATTGAAAAGTATAGTAATTTTTATTAAATTTGTGCTGTAAAACATATCCTTATAGCATGATTAAGAGTGCCCTTGAGAAAGTAATTAGTGAGGACTTGGCTGAAATCTGGTCGATTTTAACCAATGATGAGAAGCATCGTATTATCGATGCTTTTGAAGTGCATACTTTTAAAAAGAACCAGATTATATATGCCGAAGGCGAAGCTCCCGAATACTTATGGTGTCTCTTGAAAGGTAAGGTAAAGAAGTTTAAGGAAGGCATCGGTGGCCGCGTGCAGATATTGCGACTAATCCGCCCCGTGCAATATTTCGGTTACCGAGCTTATTTTGCGCAGGAACCGTACGTGTCGAGCGCAGCCGCGTTTGAAGCATCAACACTCGGTTCCGTTCCTATGGAACTTGTGATGGAACTGATTCGCAATAACAACGACCTCGCTATATTCTTCATTAAAGAGTTGTCGCGCAACCTCGGCGGCTCTGATACAAAGATTGTCAACCTTACACAGAAGCATATACGCGGTCGTCTCGCCGAGGCACTTATCGTGCTGAAAGACAACTATGGCTACGAGGACGACAACTCTACGCTCAAAATATACATGTCGCGCGAGGATCTTGCCAACCTCTCTAACATGACAACCTCCAATGCCATACGTACGCTTTCCGGCTTCGTCAACGAAAAGTTAATCACCGTCGACGGTCGCCGTATTCGTATCCTCAATGAGGCAATGCTAAAGAAAATCTCAAAGTTCGGCTAATTCCACCGGCCGTCAAAAAAAGATAAGGACTTAGGATTGCCCGAATAGCAACCGTAAGCCCTTGAGCTAAAACGTTCAGCAGTAAACTCCTTCCAATAAAATCAGGCGCACACTAAAGTTGCTTGATGACGCGCGCGGGGTTGCCTGCTGCGACTACATTAGAGGGTATATCCTTGGTTACCACTGCGCCTGCACCTATGACAACATTGTCGCCAATTGTTACCCCCGGCAGTATAGTGACCGAACCTCCAATCCACACATTGTTACCTACAGTTACGGGTTCCGACCACTCGATAGCTTGATTGCGTGTCTCGGTATCGAGTGGATGGCAAGCTGTGTATATGCTTACGTTCGGGCCGATAAAAGTATTGTCGCCGAAGCGCACTTCTGCCTCGTCAAGAATAGTCAGATTGAAATTTGCGAAGAAATTCTCGCCAATATATATGTTGTCGCCGTAATCGCAGCGAAACGGTTGGTTGAATTGAAACTGCTCCCCGTGACCCCCGAGGAGTTCATCGAGAATTGCTTTCTGTTCAGTGATTTGTGAAGGACGAAGATTGTTAAACTCCCAAATTTTTTCGCGCGTTATTTCCAGTCGGCGTATCAGTTCGGGATGCGACGCGAGGTATCGCTCGCCGCTGAGCATATCAGCCCATATCTTTTCTTCTTCTGTCATTCCTTTATCTGTCATGTAATCTCTTGTTTTTTATTGTGTAAGTTGAATTTTATTGAGTAAGTTATGATTTATTGCGTAAGGTTCTCTCCGAATTTTCAGCTGCAGCTTATTGGGGCTTACGGATAATTTTGCCTGATGATGTGTGAGCTATTTCCGCTTCCACTATTCGGGTGGGCCGTTGTGCTTTTGACTTTACGGCGGAGCGCACTTGTTCGAGAAGTATCTCCTTGTTTATGAGTGGATTATCGGCATTTTTGTCGGAAAGATTGGTGCGACGTAGTGCGTCTTTCGAGAGGACGAGGACGGGTACTTCACCCCACTTGGAGTCGGTGCCTTTTGCTATGTAATATTCTATACTATAAGGTATTACGCAGCGAATTTGCTGCTCGATTTCCTCCGGATAAACTTTTATGCCGCCGCTGTTAATGACGTTGTCGAAGCGTCCAAGCCATGTAAAATGTTTGCTATCAACGAGTTGAACTATATCATTGGTCACAAGTTGGCCAAAAGAGCGGTATGAAGAATTGATTACCAGGCAATTACGTTCATTGGTAGAAAAACTTATGTCGGCCAGCGCCTCATAAAGCTCGGGACGGCTGCCGTCGACTTTTCGGAGCGCTACGTGGCTGCAAGTCTCTGTCATTCCGTAAGATACGTAGGCATTGAACCCCTTTTCGACTATCTCGTCAGCAATGTGGGTGGGGAGCGGTGCACCCCCNATAAGNATGTTTCGNAGCAAAATCCTGTTANNNGTATTNCNCAGNAAANGAGGTACTTGCGACGGNACAACGGCGATTAAATCCACCTTGCCNTANTCTTTATGAAGAGGNGNNGCTGTCGGAGTTTCCATCCAAAGTTNNGCGCCNGAGANTATTGCCCTGACAATCATCATCTTACCTGCGATATATGACGCTGACAGCGGGCAAACCAANGTAGAGTNCTGATTGATACCGAANTANCGGTTGGTGCTCAGCGCTGAAGTTCGCATGTCNCTTTTGAGCAGACGTATTTCTTTTGGCGCACCGGTCGANCCGGAAGTGTGAGCNGTGACNNNCGGTGAGTCGTCAAACCATTGGCTGATAAACTCCAGAGCCTCCGGGGTGCAGTCGTGAATACGTTTCAGAACTGTATGTTGTTGAAGTTCCATGCNTTATCAGGCTTTGATGTTATATACTCCCCACGGAGTTCAAGCGGAGAATCGATATTGTTGGTGTACAACTGNCCTGTACCAAGACCTTGNGGCAGTTCNACGGCNTGNGATGCGGTCCAACGCGCTATCGCATTGAGGCCTACGTTCGATTCCAGCGCCGAGGTAGCCCACCANCCTATACCNNTCTCATNNGCGAGTCTCACCCACTCGTCGGACTCTGCGAACCCGCCGCAAAGNGTNGGTTTAAGGATAAGGTAAGCCGGGCGCAGATTGTCGATGAGACGAGCTTTCTCTTCCGCGCTTCGCAGACCAATCAGTTCCTCGTCAAGAGCAATCGGGATAGGNCTTTCACNGCATATNCGGGCCATAGCCTCATATTGTCCCGCNTTAATCGGTTGCTCGATAGAATGNATTGTAAANGCNGCCAATNGTTCNAGNCGCTCAAGTGCATTCTCAGGNGTGAAAGCGCCGTTNGCATCGAGNCGCAGAGTAAGNGCTTCNGGNTTGTANCGGTNGCGGATGCTGCGCAGGATGTCGAGTTCGCTATCGAAATCAATNCCNCCGATTTTAAGTTTGAGGCANGTGAACCCNTGTTGNANNTTGTGNTCTATCTCNTTGAGCATAAACTCCTTGNTGCCCATCCATATCANTCCGTTGATGCGNGTNGGAGGTATGACACCGGNGAANAACGGTTGNTGCAGACCTCCGCCGCCGAGGTCGGACAAAGCAGTCTCCAGCCCCATTCTGATTGCGGAAGATGGAACTGAGGCTANGTCAATGTCATTGATTGACCTGCAATNNTTGATNGACTTGCAGCAGCGGTCAAGAATGTCAGTGAAATCAGGGGTGTCGTCGGCCGACAGACCTCTGAAAAGTCCGGCTTCGCCATAGCCTGCAACCGCCGGATTTTCAGTGTCATANATTTTTATGAAATAGGTGTCCTTNACATTCAGCACCTCNCGCGAAGTGCGTGACTGCCGCAGAAACCGCAGAGTATATTTTGTCCAGATAGCTTTAAGCATCAGCCGGGGAATTTTTGGAACTGGTCGAAGTCGGGGTCACGCTTTTCGAGGAACGCATTCTTACCCTCCTGCGCCTCAGCCATAAGGTAATACATGAGAGTNGCGTCGCCGGCAAACTCCATGAGACCGCGCTGNCCGTCGAGTTCGGCATTGAGCGCTCGTTTAATCATGCGGATTGCCATCGGCGAACGTTTGAGNATCGTTTCGCACCATTCCACGGTTGTCTCTTCAAGTTTGTCAAAGGGAACTACGCAGTTAATCATACCCANTTCGAGAGCTTCNGCCGCGGTGTACTGTCGGCACAGGAACCATATNTCGCGAGCTTTCTTCTGGCCAACGCAACGGGCGAGGTAGCTNGAACCGAATCCGGCATCAAAGCTGCCNACCTTAGGACCGGTCTGACCGAAGCGNGCATTCTCCGANGCNATNGAAAGGTCGCAAACGACCTGAAGCACGTTGCCGCCGCCGATAGAGTAACCGTTGACCATNGCAATCACAGGTTTGGGGATTGAACGGATNGCCTTGTGNAGGTCGAGGACATTGAGACGGGGCACGCCGTTGCTGTCGATGTAGCCGCCNACGCCCTTTACATTCTGGTCGCCNCCNGANCAGAANGCCTTATCNCCTGCGCCGGTGAGGATGATNACACCGATTTCGGGTGATTCACGGCAGTAAGCCATCGCGTCGAGCATCTCCATGTTGGTTTGCGGACGGAAAGCATTATATACTTTGGGACGGTTGATTGTNATTTTTGCAATCTTGCCATGTTTCTCNAACAGGATATCCTCGTATTGTTTGATGGGAGTCCATTCAATAGTCTTGCTCATANTTGCTTGTATATTTCTTTGATTATATTTCTATATGTGATGCTNTTGCCTGCNCCGNTGGTAATGACCATCAGCGAGGCGCGGNTTGATTCATTGAAAAACGGATCNATGTTNCGNGTNAGCGACTCGNAGCTGTCGGCATTGAANAAGGCCATACCTACGGATGCGGCAACATCCTTCCAGTTGANNGCNGGCATACGGCACANCATTTGCTCGCAGTCCTCATAGTCGCGTGTNGCCTTGGTGAGNCGGAATATCTCGCCGCCGCTGTTGTCAATGACTATCATNTTGAANCGGGGCGACAACTGGCCTGAGAACAGAGCCGAGATGTCGTAAAGTGCGCTCATATCGCCGGNAATAAGNAGAGTCGGCCGTTCTGAAACCGTTGAAAAACCGAGAGCGGTAGAAGTCGAGCCGTCGATNCCATTGACTCCGCGGTTGCAATATGCAGCATGATTNCCGACACCCGTAAGCGACAAGTATCGGATTGTCATTCCGTTGGAGGAATGGATNCNGAAGCGNTCGGGAGTATGGTGGACTANGGNATCAATTGCCGANACATCGCTCCAGGGNGCCTCTGACAGCAATTGNCGCTTGATACGCTGCGNTTTAGCGTATANCTCAATCCACGGAGCATTGTNGGGCTCACCGANGGGTGTNGGTAGATTGGNTGACAAATGTTTAAGGAAGCACTTGTCATCNNCTACGACAGTCTTGTCGAGATGGTAATAGGTGTCCTCNGGAGCNGCGGTGTCGTTCACGCGCCAGTGGNTCAANGAGCNGATGCTTCTAAGCCACTCCTTAAAGGCNCGGCTTATCGGNGACGTCTTGCCGAGGGTAATGAGCAGGTCGGGAGNAAACGTNGCCGNGTTCTCACGNACCTTTCCCATGATGCTTTCAATATCGGTGATNATGTTGCCGCCGTTGCAGTTGCTGACAATATCGGCAACAACTACAATATCGGGACGTTCACTCAGNNGNCGCAGGCACTCGCGGGTNTCATCATCATAANAGGNTGTGCCCGCAAAAATCAGGATTCGGCGGCCGCTCAATGAACTGAAATCAATGGCTTCGAGCTGTCGGCCCGAANGTAATGCTGACGGCGCGATGGCGGCCGCATCATACTCAGGAGCGGCGAANGTNAATTTGTCGTTGCCCTCCTCAAGATGCAGATTTATGTGNACCGGGCCTTTGCGCGGCGATAANGCNGTGGCGATAATGCTGTTAATGGAGTCCATTTCGTNGCTGCTGCATGGAGTGGTCGCGTCAATGTCAATCGACTCCTTTACGATATTGGCAAGCGCATTGTACTGGTGNATGGTCTGGCCATCGTTAATATCAATCAAATCGCGGGGNCGGTCGGCGGTAATGACTATCAGCGGCACACCGCGATAGCAGGCCTCGGCTATGGCCGGAGCATAATTGAGCATCGCAGAGCCGGAGGTACACACCAGTGCAACCGGTTCGCCGGTGCAATCACTGATGCCNAGAGCCGAGAAGGCGGCGACGCGTTCGTCGACAATCATCCTTACTGCTATATTCCCGTTATCAGCNACTGCNCGCACCATGCGAAGAGAGCGTGACCCGGAGGAGACAACGGCGTGTCTGACTCCGTGCCGCGATAGCAGGTCGGCTATTCTATCGGTTGCTTCTTCGATTTTCATGTAAGTAACTGTTTAAAATTATTTTANATTAACAGTTCTCATTATTTCAATATTNTGTCGGAGTCTTTTCCGCCGCTTTTCCCCTCGTCATCAGTCATGTAGCTCGCTACACTCCTTCTTCCTCGTGAAAAATCGTCAGGAAAATCCTTCCGCCATAATATTAAAATAATTTTGAACAGTTACTTATGCAAAANTAGTAATTAATCACTAAACTTGGAGCGNGTTCAACAAAAAATATTACCTTTGTACTCCGATGCGATATNTAGTTTCCATAATATTATTATTGGCAGCAGCNGTGGCAAAAGCCGATNCCACCGTAGCCGAAACCGATTCGGTTGCCGCTCCGAAGTTGAATATAATCCAGAAGTTTATAAAATATATCAACGACGCAAACAAGCCGCCGTCCCACAATAAAATAGACTTCAGNNTACTCGGNGGTCCNGCCTAC
Organism: Barnesiella sp.; assembly: GCA_014801075.1. Classification (GTDB taxonomy): domain Bacteria; phylum Bacteroidota; class Bacteroidia; order Bacteroidales; family Muribaculaceae; genus JAGBWK01. Next base: position 24,243 of record JAAVEW010000016.1, read on the forward strand.
TCCAANGANACCAAACTCTCCTTAGGNATCATGGGCGCAGCGCTCTATACTTCGGGTGGCGACCCGACAACAACCTCGCAGTCCAATGCGACGCTCTACACCGTAGTTTCCATCACCGGTTTCTATAATATAGGTATAAGAGGCGTGCATTTCACTCCCGGCGACGATTGGCGTTTTAACTACCGTGTTTCGTTCTTCTCGATGCCCACATATTTCTGGGGTATCGGATATGACACCGAAAAGCTCGACAGCAATAAAACGAAGTTTCTGCAACTCGACTCCAAGATAAGGGCTTCGTTTGAGTATCGCCTTTTTGAAAACTGCTATGCAGGTCCAGCCCTCAATCTCAACTACTGCAAGGCCGGTAATGCTGATGACTACACGCTGTGGAACGGCGAACGGCTCAATACATTCTCAACCGGCGTAGGCTTCAATCTGCTGTTTGACAACCGTGATTGCATCACGGCGCCTCATACCGGCTGGTACCTGAGTGCCGAGCAGCGATTCTATCCCCGGTTCTTGTTCAACCGATACGCCTTTTCAAGCACCAATGTCAATGTCAACCACTACTTCGGAGCGTGGCGCGATGCCACGATTGCGATGAATCTTCATGGATTTTTCACATACGGCAATACGCCCTGGGGTATGCTCCCATTTCTTGGCGGAAGCGAGACAATGCGCGGCTACTATGAAGGCCGGTACCGCGATAAAAATGCGATGGACGCCACGGTAGAGCTTCGTCAGCATGTATGGCGGCGCAACGGTATAGTAGTGTGGGGCGGAGTAGGATGCGTGTTCCCCGACTTTAAAAATTTGCAGTCGAGGAAAATTTTGCCTAACTTTGGCGTCGGTTATCGCTGGGAGTTCAAGAAGAACGTCAATGTGCGCGTTGACCTGGGATTCGGCAAAGGCGAGTCAGGCCTCGTGTTCAATATCAACGAAGCGTTCTGATACCGAANGTAAGCGAACTGCCCGGCAATAGAAATGAANGCGTAAAAAAACAGAGCGAAACATAACACGCGATATAACAAACTGAATAGATATACAATATAATAATGACCCGTTTCGGTAAAGCAATCAAAGNTTTTTTTGATAATATAAATATATTGGCCGTCATCTTTCCGATACTGATGATTATCCCCAACATTCTGCTTGATATCACCGAGTCAATGTCNGCAGGTGCGAAGATTGCCAATATCCTTATCCCNCTGTCAGCCTACTACCTGTTGATGAGCGCCCGCAAGAATGCCGGCGTGATGGTGCTNTGGCTCACNGTATTCATGTTGATGAACGGATTTCAGATTGTGGTACTATACCTCTTCGGAGAATCGATTATAGCTATCGACATGTTGCTCAACTGCGTTACCACCAACACATCGGAGGCNNGCGAACTGCTTAAAAATCTTGTATTTCCGCTGACAATCAGCATCGTNATNTATTTCTCGCTCTTAGGNTGGGGCATTTACAGNGCCATACGCAAGTTGCGCACTTCGGAAAAGTTCCGCAGACTGTCGCGCAAATACGGTCTGATAGGTCTTGGTNCCGGTTTGCTGATAATGGTGATTACGATGCTCACTTCGGCAGCCTACAACCCTCTGAGACANCTCTACCCTGTCAATGTNGTTTCCAACATCGTGACNGCGCTCCAGCGCACTTACAACAGCGCNAACTATCATAAAACCTCNGCCCCTTTCACCTACAATNCTGTAGACACACATGCCGCAGNAGATNATNAGNTATATGTGCTTGTTATCGGCGAGACATCTCGTGCCGACAACTGGGAACTGTTCGGCTACGAACGTCCCACCAACCCNNTGCTCTCGAAGCGCGACAATCTTATAGCNTTCCCCCGTGCCGTATCGCAGTCCAACACNACGCATAAGTGTGTGCCCATGATGCTGACCCACACCACTCCCCTCTCNTTTGACTCCATAATGTATCGCAAGAGCATNATATCGGCGTTCAATGAGGCAGGCTACAACACGGCGGTGTATTCCAATCAGGCAAAGAATCATTCCTACACGCAGTATTTCTCNGAAGAGGCCGATGANGTNAAATATCTNGANGGNGCNGACCACTATGACATGAATCTCGTCAGCCTGCTTCGCGANAACCTTGCGGCCGGGAAAGGCAAGAAGCATTTTATCATACTGCATACTTACGGTTCGCACTTCAATTACAATGAGCGCTACCCGCAGTCGATGTCCTATTTCAAACCCGACGACGCCTCGCAGGCCAANGTGCGTCACCGTCAGCATCTGCTCAACGCCTACGACAATACCATCCGCTACACCGANAATGTNCTCAATGATATAATCTCNGTGCTCGACGAAACCGACGCCAAGGCTGTGATGATATANACNTCNGACCACGGAGAAGATATTTTTGACGATGAGCGCGAGCGTTTCCTTCATGCCTCGCCTGTCCCCACCTATTATCAGCTGCATGTGCCCATGTTGGTGTGGACTTCGGAGGAATATGACGCATCGTACCCGCAGATGCGCGATGTGCTGAANGAGAATAAAGGCAAGTATGTGGCACCNTCGCAGGCCGTNTTCCACACGTTGCTCCAGATGAGCGGCGTCGCTACTCCCTACCTCGATACCAANCAGTCGGTNGCCTCACCTNNCTACGCCTCGCCGAAGCCTTTGTATCTCAATGACTACAACGAAGGGCAACCGCTTGAAGAGTCGGGAATTAAGGCACATGACGTNGANATGTTTGAAAAAATCGNCGTTTTGTAAATATATAATAAAAATTCAAACCGACAACAATTGGCCGACGCGAATTTTTCAAAGTTTTCCAAAATGAAATATTAAATCCTTAACTATTAGATAGTTGAGGATTTTTATTTTTCAAAAAGTTTTCCAAAACGGAAAATTTTAAAAATTTANTCGCNGAAAAAGTTGCTCGTTTATGATAAGTTTTATAGCTTTGCAATGTTTTTGGCAAATCAATTGCGAGGCGCTGATACCCTATCCGAATAATCACCGTAAGTTGATTTTTCAAATTAAATCCATCACAGTAAAAACTACCACAGTCAATTAAGAAAAAACAAATGATACAGACCGTACTCAAGCGCGATGGTCGCGTAGTAGGATATAACGAAGAGAAAATCAAGGCTGCAATCCGTAAAGCCATGCTTCAGACCGAACTTGGCGAGGACGAAGCGCTGATACATAGAATCACTGACCGTATCGGTGTTTCGGGTAAGGAACAGATGTCGGTAGAGGAAATCCAGGATAAGGTGGAAGTGGAGCTCATGAAGAGCCCCCGCAAGGAGGTTGCGAAACGCTATATAGCCTATCGTGACAAGCGCTCGATAGCACGCCGCGCAAAGACCCGCGACATGTTCCTTGAAATCATCGAGGCCAAGAACAACGATATAACCCGCGAAAACGCCAACATGAATACCGACTCCCCTGCCGGTATGATGATGAAGTTTGCGAGTGAAACCACAAAACCTTTCGTTGATGACTACCTGCTCTCCGACGAAGCGCGCGAGGCAGTGAAAAACGGTTATCTCCACATCCACGACAAGGACTACTACCCCACCAAGAGCCTTACCTGCGTGCAGCATCCGCTCGACCGTATCCTCAAGTCGGGATTCATTGCCGGCCACGGTGAGTCGCGCCCTGCGAAACGTATAGAGACGGCATCAATCATAGGCTGCATCTCTTTGGAGACAGCGCAGAATGAGATGCACGGCGGTCAGGCCATTCCCGCATTTGACTTCTACCTGGCGCCTTACGTGCGTTCGTCGTTTGTTGAAGAGGTGAAATGTATCGAACAGCTTTCGGGTGAGGATTACTCGGAACTCTATACCGCTGAAATCGACGACTTCATCAAGCGCCCCCTCGACGGACTCAAAGGAAAAGAACGCGCGTTGCAGCATGCCATAAACCGCACCGTTAGCCGCGTGCATCAGGCTATGGAGGCATTCATCCACAACATGAATACCATCCACTCGCGCGGCGGAAATCAGGTAGTATTCTCATCAATCAACTATGGTACGGACACCTCGGCCGAAGGTCGCTGCATCATTCGCGAACTCCTGCAATCGACCTACGAAGGCGTTGGCAATGGAGCCACCGCGATATTCCCCATACAGATATGGAAAAAGAAACGCGGTGTCAATTACCTCCCCGCCGACCGCAATTATGACCTCTACCAGCAGGCTTGCAAAGTAACGGCGCGTCGTTTCTTCCCCAACTTTGTGAACCTTGACGCTACGTTCAATCAGCACGAGAAATGGGATGCCAACGACCCCGAAAGATATAAATATGAAGTAGCAACGATGGGTTGCCGCACACGTGTGTTTGAGAACCGTTACGGCGAAAAGACCTCTATCGGACGCGGTAACATATCATTCTCAACAATCAATATCGTGCGTCTGGCAATAGAATGCATGGCTATTGTCGACGAGAACGAACGCATAGATCGCTTCTTCGCGAAACTTGACGATGTGCTCGAAGTAACAGCGCGTCAGCTCAACGACCGTTTCGACTTCCAGAAGACTGCGCTCGCGAAGCAGTTCCCGCTGCTGATGACCCGCCTCTGGAACGGCGCGGACCAACTCAAGCCCAACGATACCATCGAGCCTGTAATCAACCAAGGTACACTCGGCATCGGTTTCATCGGTCTTGCAGAGTGCCTTGTGGCTCTCATCGGCAAACATCACGGCGAATCGGACGAGGCACAGAAACTCGGACTCCGCATCGTGTCGCACATGAGAAGCAGAGCCAACGAGTTCTCGGAACGCTACGGTCATAACTTCTCGGTACTCGCTACACCCGCAGAGGGTCTTTCCGGCAAGTTCACCACCAAGGACCGCAAAACATTCGGCGTGCTGCCCGGTATCACAGATAAGATTTACTACACCAACTCCAACCATGTGCCCGTATATTACCACTGCTCGCCCCGCAAGAAGGCGCAGATTGAAGCTCCCTACCATGAGCTGACACGTGGCGGACATATATTCTACGTGGAGATTGACGGCGATGCGACTCACAATCCCAAGGCGATTGCCGACATCGTAGCGCTCATGGACCAGAACAATATCGGTTACTGCTCGGTCAACCACAACCGCAACCGCTGCATGGACTGCGGATATGAGGACGCGCAGGACTCGCTCGACGAGTGCCCCAACTGCCACTCCCATAATATTGACAAGTTGCAGCGTATAACCGGCTACCTCGTGGGTACCACCGACCGCTGGAACAAGGCAAAACTTGCCGAGCTCAACGATCGCGTTGTGCATAAATAATTCGGTATTCCGTTATTGCTAACGCTGAATTATCAATGGACTCAACAGCAATAAGAGTTGTAGATATAGTGCCCGGAACGTCGGTCGACGGTCCGGGTTTACGTACTTCAATCTATGTGGCAGGATGTCGCCATCAGTGCCCCGGTTGTCACAACCGTCAGACGTGGGACTTTGATTACGGCACACTTATGACGGTTGGCGAGATAATGGATGTGATAGAAGAGAACGGTTTCAACGTTACGCTGACGGGTGGCGACCCGCTATATTCTGTCGACGCTATCGCGCCGTTGGTTAAAGCTATTGCCGATGCAGGGTATGTAATATGGCTCTACACCGGCTATCGCTGGGAGGAACTGATTGATATTCCTGGGATTGATGACGTATTGCCGCATATTGAGGCGATAGTTGACGGTCCGTTTGAGATGGATAAACGGGACTTGTCGCTCTGCTTCCGCGGGTCATCCAATCAGCGCATCATTGATGTGCAGATTTCACTGAGTGCGGGCAAAGCGGTTATATTTGATTATTGAAAGTTATGGCAAAGGAAATAGAGCGCAAGTATCTTGTAATCAGCGATGAGTACAAGAAAATGGCAAAGAAGTCACGACATATCGTGCAGGCATATCTGTCGACCGCCCGCGATGCTACGGTAAGAGTGCGCATCATTGATGAACGCGCATACATTACAGTAAAAGGGCGTACGGAGGGTTGCTGTCGCGACGAGTGGGAATATGAGATTCCGGCTGAAGATGCACGCCAGATGATTGCGGGCTGCCATCTTGATAACGCAATTGACAAGACGCGCTACTATGTTGACTTTGACGGCCGGACTTGGGAGATTGACGAGTTCGCCGGTAAGCTGGCAGGACTCACGGTGGCCGAGATAGAACTGACGTCGGCCGACGACACGTTTGCTTTGCCCTCGTTCATAGGCAAAGAGGTGACTGACGACCCACGATATTTCAATTCCGTGCTGTCGACACTCTCCTATCCATTTTGACTTAACAGGGCTTCGGCCTTGCTGGCATCGGAGGCATTGACCTGTACCCTCACGCCGTTGAATACCGGCACGTAGAGATTGTCGTCGTTGACAACGATGGCAGGCACGCCGTTGCTTTCAAGCATTCCTTTTACAATATAAGCTTCTTCGGGGCTACTGTAAGTAGCGACAGTTACGAGATCGTCCATAATCATTAAGGTATAAAGTTAGCGATGAGAGATGTTTACCACTTAAACAACCCTCATCGCTTTATGGTTTTGGATAACCGGCTCAGCAATCTATTTTCATTGCTGAAATAATTCGTGATCTCGATAACAATGTGTCCGTCGGTTGTTAGTATTATATTAGGAATTTGATAAGTAGAAAAAGTATCCGTTGATTATTATCTTCTACTTATTCTTTATTATCTTTGTATCGTTATGGAATTACGTAAAGAGGATTTGACCCGATATATATTGCCACTGAGAGAGGGCGGTTCGCTGCCGACGCTCGGCGAGGCTGCTGACGGCTTTCGCTACGTGGTGAAAATGCGCGGCGCAGGGCACGGCAAGAAGGCTCTTGTGTCGGAGTTGGTTGGAGGATTGGTTGCGAAGGCTTTTAAGTTTCGCACTCCCGAACTTGTGCTTGTTAATCTCGATGAGCTCTTCGGCATCACGGAGCCGGACCAGGAGGTGCAAGAGCTGCTGAAGAAATCGGAGGGATTGAACCTCGGCCTTCACTTTCTTGACGGAGCTGCCACATTTGACCCGGCAGTCAATCATGTGGACGAACTTACGGCTTCAAAAATCGTGTGGCTTGACGCTTTTCTGACAAATGTTGACCGCACACGACTCAATCCCAATATGATGATGTGGCACAATGAACTGTGGCTCATTGACCATGGCGCGTCGTTATATTTCCATCATTCATGGCGTAATCCCGAAGAGGCTGCTCTCGACCCGTTCCCGTTTATCAGCCGTCACGCACTGCTCCCCTATGCAACGAAACTCGAAGAGGCCGACAAGCTGATGCGTCAGGCGATAACGCCGCGCACTCTCGAAAAGATAGTTGACCTGATACCGGAGGAATGGCTCACGGAGGAGGATAGCGAACTTACCCCCGACATGCGTCGCGAAGGGTATAAGCAATTTCTTGTCAAGCGACTTGCCAACAGCGATATATTCACCCGCGAAGCGATACGCCAACGCCAAATGCTTTAGACCGATGACTGAGAATAATATCAAAGAGAACGAAACGTCGACGGTGAAGGTCGTTTATGAGTATTGCGTGCTGCGCTACGTGGCCGACATTGAGCGTGAGGAGTTTGTGAACGTCGGTCTGCTGATGATGTGTAAGCGCTACCGGTGGATGCGGGCCGAGACGATTATCGACGAAGTGAGGATTGGGAACTGTTTCCGGTCGGCAAATATCACGTTGCTGCGCAATCAGCTCGCAGCGTTCACCCGCGATGACGTTCCCGAGAAGGGACTGCCCGTTGAGGAGCGCTACCGATGGCTTGCCGCGGTAAAAAGCGCCGTAATCCAAACTTCTCCCTCTCATCCCGGCATCATGATTCTGCCTGCCGAAACTCCGGCTGCCCAAGTAAAATCAACCCTCGACGCTATCTTCACCACCCTCCTTGATAAGTTGGTGAAATAAGGTCGAGGCGTAGTTTCAGAAGTTGTAGGACAGTGTCAGGAATGCCCCCTGCGAGGTTCGTTCGCGGGGGTAAAACTTGCTGAATGAGGTGCCTCGATTATATAAGGGTTATGAATGATTCGAGCTGTGCTTTTATCTCAGCAAAGTCATTATTGAGATTGAGCGTGCGGTAGTAGATGGTGTTGCCGTCGGTAAAGCGTGCGTGATGATCAGGTACGATCTCTTCCTGAGTGCGGGCGTAAAGGAGCATTCCATCCGTTTTACCTGTGTGGTGTCGGTCATGATTCATTACGTAGGAGTATATCTGATACTGATGGTGAGAATGAATGGTGTCCTTGTCGTAATATCCGGCCATTGAGTGCGTATAATATTTCGTGTCAATAATCAGAGTGCGGTCGCCGATGGTCAGGAATATGTCGGTCTGCATTCTCGGCAGCACGTTGGCCGATGACTGTTCGGGTACGATGTTCCACTCAATCTGTCGGGCGCAAGGGTTCAGTTCGTTATGATGCCGACGGTAGTATTCGAGAACGAATCTCTCAAAGAGACGGCACATGTTTGTGTCGGAAAGTGAATGCATGCGGTATTGTCCCTGTTGCGTAGTTAGGAGCAGGTTGTCGGCAATGAAGTAGCAGATATACATCAGCATGCGGTAAGACCCGGAGTTGCGGTCAAAACGCAATGCATCCCATCTGACGCGCCGCAGGTCAACAGTTGCAATGTCGGCAAAGAATGGAAGAAGTTTGTTAAGAGCCTGCTTTCGATGCGGCTTAACATCCTTATGGTTAATGAGCAGACAGATTGTAGTTTTTAATATACGGTTGAACAGGATATCGGCTGAATATTCGTCGTACTCGCAGGACAGTTGCCGACGTCCACGCGCATATAGTGCAATAGATTCGTGGATATTTAGTCGGCCCTTAAGCGACGGGATTATATCGTGCCGCACAGTGTAGCGGCGGAGTAATCCCTGCTTGAGTCGGGCGGAGATTCCGCGATACAATATCTCGGCAAACAGGTCGTGGATTTCATCAAACCTCTCCCCTGCTATATCCTCATAATTGTTCCTCCCAAGCTCCTGAAAAGCATAGGATAGCATGTAGTAGATATTCTTTATGAGTATGCCTTTGTCCTCGGTCATTTGAGCGCTTCGAGTAGTTGGGTGGTTGCTGTGGTACGTCGGTCTTTGTTGTCAAACCAATACTCCTCAATCATGGGGATTAACTCGTAGAGGACAACATTCTCAAGCCAGTCAGCAGCGGGATTCTGGTTGCAGAAGTAACTGTGGCCTATGCAGAAGCCTTCGCCGAGCGAGTCGTCATTTTCTATGATGACATTGATTTTCTCCACGGCTGTCACGACCTTTTTGATGCGGGGGTCGGCGTGGCGGGCAATCTCGTTGCGGAATCCTTCGGTATCGAAGCCCGGTCGCATGCTGATGAAGCCGAATCGACGTCGCAACGCGTAGTCTATAAGCGCGAGGGATCGGTCGGCGGTGTTCATCATTCCTATTATATAAAGATTCCCGGGCACGGAAAATTCCTCCTTGCGATAGGCGAGCTGGACGGATTCGTCGCGATAGCTTTTTTCAATCAGCATGAGCAGTTCGCCGAATATTTTGCTCAGGTTTCCTCGGTTTATCTCGTCGATAATGAAGAAATAATCGCGTTCGGGGTCTTCGGCTGCTTTCCGGCAGAAATCGTAGAAAACACCTTCGTAGAGTGCGAAACCGTCGGAGGTAGGTTTATAACCCATGATGAAATCTTCGTATGAGTAGCTTTGGTGGAACTGTACCATCTTCACTCTTGAATCGTCCTTCTCCCCCATCATGGTGTAGGCAAGTCGTTTGGCAGTAAAGGTTTTGCCTATGCCGGGAGCGCCCTGCAATATGATGTTTTGCTTCTGACGCAACATTCCCTTGAGCTGCTTGAGTTGGTCGGCGGTCATAAAGACTTCAGAGAGGAATTTTTCGTCATCGTATGATTCTTGAGCTTGTGGACCGGAAGCAACTGGTATTATTTGCTCTTTGAATTTAATAGACATGGTTTTGAGTTTGTCCTTTTTGAGCTCCAGCACATACTTGGTACGTTTTTCCCACAGTTCGTCGTAGTAGTCAAAAGGATTGCCGTTGCCGATATTTTGCATGAGCATTCGTTGGAGAGCGGCGACCGGTAGTTTCTTCGCATTTTCTATTCCATTCGCTTCGGCTGTTTCGTTGAGATATTCACGCTTATATATCGGAACCAACTTGAAGTCAGAGTAAAGGAATGCAATTTTCCATTTGTAGGAGTTGCCAAGAGTATTGTTTTTCTCAATCATTTCGTATGCTCCGTTCTTGGCCCAGACGGCAATATTGTAGATAGTGTCACGGACATGTTGGAATGCCTCTTGAGCGGTAGCTAAGTTATACATTTTGTACCATGCGTACATCCCGTCGGAGATTACACGGGTATCCTTCGGGCGTTTGGCGTATCGGTAGATTCCGAACTTAAATGACGAACCGCCCCAAAATGATCCGAGCGAATCAGTCTTGCTCTCTATCCAGAAACAAAATGAATCTTTCTTTTTGAGGTTGGAATATTCGTCGAGGGTCATCTCACGAAGTTTCTCAATCGGAAATCGTTCCTGAAACGCCTTGTAAAGTTCCGTTCTTTCTTCTACGCTTTTTGTCATGGTATCAACTGTTTATCAAAGAGTTAATGTAATCTACGATTGCTTTCGGGTTTTCGCAGCCGAGGAGATACTTCTTGCCTGACTTCAAGTTGACAAGGAAGCAATCAGAGGCTTTGCCATAGTATGCGTGATACTTTCCTATGTCACCTTCACGGAAAGTTCCCCAATATCCCATATAACCGCCTGACCCACATATGCGTATAGCGCCCTTGGTTGGCTGAAACAGTTTGACGCTCTCAATATCGCTGACAGGTATCAGTTTACGTCGTAATGCACAGCGTATTATGACATTTTCAGTATTAGCCTCAATCGCAACAGGGCCAAACAACAGTCCGGCAACCACAACGCAAAGTGCCATTAAAAGCATCAGGCAGAATACAGCTATTTCATTAACCGTAAGCACACATAAGCCTACCAGCACCGCAGTAATAATCCCGGTAAGCCACCAACAAAAACTACTATATCTAACTCTCGCTTTCATAGAAACAATAATAAAAAAGCAAAGATAGCAAATATTTTCAATGTTTGGCAAAGTAAATTCTTTTTGCGTCAATATCTTGTTTATTTGTTACATGGTTAGTAACTTTTGCTTCCTGAACTATTGTTGGACGTAGGAACAAGGTCCGGTCCCTCCGTATTTTTCGGGGCCTCGGTTAAGGACTTCTCAGAACCGAGGAACAAACGTTCGTCGTTGGCAGACGAATTGATACCGAGCCTGGCAGTCCCATTGTCGGAATTTGTAAGATTGCTCGAATCGTTAAGGGAAACCGGCTTCCCGACCTGTGATTTCGGATGCAGGCTGCCATTTTTTTCAAAACCACATTGACTTTTTGTAATAAGAATGAAAATCTGTTCGGTATAGATACAACACCTCCCAAGTTTTCACAACTCGCCATGGGACATCACGATAAGTCAACTGAACGAATCTGCTTACAGCAAATGAGGTTGTAACACCAGGTGTCTCGGTATCTATCGGATAACTATCCCCCCCAAAAAATCAAGTTATTTTATTTATTGGCATTTAATTTTTTTCTATAATTTTGCCTATGCTTCTGAGGGGACATTGGCATTTGAGGAAGAATCTCCTTTCGCACTCAGAAGAACGCTCCCTGAGGTTGGTTTCTCATTAGCGCGATTCGGCTGACCGTTGACGGGAGTTTTTTACTTAAACATTTCCGCCGCTACCTCGCCGCTGGCATTCACGGCATCGAAGTCAGCCTCTCGGTTGACTTATCTTTCAGAAGAGACACTGAACGGAAGAGCAGAAAAGGCTGCTACCGAACTCTTACCGGGTGAATGTATGGGGAATTGCCCGCCCCCTCGTTCAGCTTGTCTCTATATCTTTTTCAGTCCCGTCATATCTATTTTTTGGCATCAAACAATCTCTATTTTGTCTTTTCATGCGCTTACATCCGGTACAACCACAGCATTTTTATCTCCTGTTAGGATTTTTCTTGGCTCTCTTGAATAATTTGCGTAACTTTGCTTCCACAATCCTGTCGTAATTGACCGCCCCCCATGGATTATGGGTAAGGAATTCAATGCGGCAGGATTTTCGTATGGTTCTCAATTCGTTACCATAATCGTATGTACGACGCTTCCATACTCCTCATTCTACACATTATACGTTAGTATTACTTTTCATGTACATCTTCGGCTATCTCGCCAAGATACTCATTGGTAGCCTCTCGGAAATTTCAATCAGTAGATTCATCTTATCGTCTCCCCTCCTATTTTGCTATATGGAACTTATTCGCTACCTTTGCATCCGAAACCTCCCGATTGAGAGATTGTGCGCCAGAATGATGGCGTGTTACAACTGCATTATTTGCGACTGACGAACTCTCGACCTTGGAGGCTTTTATATTTGTATAGAAACTTACAAAAGTTTCTATAATTTCTAAGCTCTGTTGCAACTCTCAGCCTTGCCTCATCCTCAGCCACATTAACATATGCCATACATTGCCGTATCCAGCGTTCTGGTATCTAACGAATAATCACCGTTCTTAAATTTCTTTATCTTGTTTCTTGCACTTTGAGTATCATTTACTATCTTTGTGGAAAGATTGCGAGAGTCAGTGGCATTTGAGGAAGAACCTCCACTGTGAGCCGCAAGAACACTCCCTGAGGTCGGTTTCTCATTAGCG
>JAAVEW010000017.1 GCA_014801075.1 Barnesiella sp.
CGCCGCTTTTCCACTCGTCATCAGTCATGTAGCTCGCTACACTCCTTCTTCCTCGTGAAAAATCGTCAGGAAAATCCTTCCGCCATAATATTAAAATAATTTTGAACAGTTACTTATCTTGTTTTAATTCTTGTCGGGGTTAACCGGTTACTTTACGATTTTGAATGAGGCGGCGTTGATGCGCACGATGTAGACGCCGTGGCCGAGGCCTGCGAGCGACACATTGCCGTCAGACACTACCGAGAGGGCGAGCTTGCCGTCAATGCCGTAGACCTCAACATGAGCACCTGCTTCGGTGATGAGTGCGTCGCTGTTGAAATCATAGATTGCCGAAGCGTCATCGATACCTACATTCTCCACTCCTGTTACCTCTCTGGCTGTCACCTTGACGTCATGGAGACGGATGCTGGGCAACCAGTTGTCATCAGGATTGTGCTGGAAGCCGATATAGTAGTTGCCGGGGGTTTCGACCGTGAAGTTATCGGTGTAGGTAGTCGGGACTCCGCTCTTAACGGTGAGATTGTTGATAAGAGTGGTTTCGGGTACATCTTCACTGTAAACCATGAAGCTGTCGGCTACCTCCTCCTCGGGATTAACGGAAGCTGCGGTGTGGCTCGCCAGGAATATCGACATACTTGAAGAGTAGCTGCCGTTGTAGGAAGTGACAATGTATTCGAGTTCGTAAGAACCTTTAAGGAACATGAACTTGGGAGTGAACACGATTGAGTGGCTGAACGATGAATCGAGATACTTGTTGGTCGTGCTGTAACTCCATTTCGATGTCACGTTCTCGTCGGTTGTGTTGGTCCAAAGCTCGAAGAAGTCGCCGTTGGAGAAGTCAAACTCGTATGACTCGCCGTTGCCGAGAGTGATGGCGTCGCCGAGTACCACCTTGCCGGTGGTGGCTGCCTCGCTCTCCTCGTCACCACGCACTGCATATATCTCGTAGTAGTAAGCGCCGAGGCCCAGGCCCTCGATTGAGTCGTCGGTCACGGGGCTACCCTCAGCCTCCTCGGCCACGACAACGGCATCGGGCATGCGCACAACCTTGTAGGCCACATTGCCTACGTAGCCGCCGTTGGCACCGCCGGTGAGGGTGTCGAGAGCATCGAAGCTGATGATTACGCTTGCGGCATCGTCGGAGATTACGGCCTTGGCATTTTCTACGGCTTTGAGGGCATCGGGACCAATCCATGCGGTCGCTTCGTCGGATGCGTCGGATGCGTTCTCGCCGATGTAAGTCACTACGGTGTAGGTATGGAAGCCTGCGGTGAGGGCTTCGTCATTGTCGGTATAGGTCTCTTTTTCACCGGGAACGGGGTTCTCCTTGGTGTAGATTACCTCGCCGTCGCGCAGGAGTTCGGCCTTGGTGAGTGAGGTGATTTCGTTGCCGGTGTTGGCGGTCATGGGGTTGGTCCAGGTGACGGTGGCCTCAAGTGCCGCCTCTTCGGCGGGGGTCACTGCGAGGTCGGTTACGGCCACGGGTATCTCTTTGATTTCCACGAGGGAAATGTTGTCGAGGTAGATGTAGGCGGTGCTTGTCTGACCATAGACGTGGAAACCGATGTAGTATTCACCGTCGGCGTCGACGGTAAACACCAGTTCGCGGTGGCTGTCGGCTGCGGCGGTAGAGGTGTTGGTGACTGTGGCGTTACCCTCGTTGAGCGCTTTCTGCGCCTCGGCGGTTGGCTCGGTGCCTACGGTCACGAAGAGGTCCTTGTAGTTAGCCTCGCCCTCTGAGGAAATCCAGCTGTCATAACCGAGCTGATATACCTTGCCGGCTTCAAGCTTGATTTTGGGCGTGATGGTCCAGGCGTCGGCAGTGTCGTCGCCGTAGCGTCCGCCGTTGTAGTAGCGTATATTGTAGCTGTAATATTTCCAGGTTTCGTAGATGCCGGTTCCTTCTTTGAAGGTGGTGAAGAACGAGAAGGCGTTGATGTCGTTGAATCCCTGGGTATAGGGCACTGCGGCACAGCCTGTCACGGTCACGTCGTTGGAGGTCTTGGCCGTACCGGTGGAATTGTTGTAGACGGTGCTCACGCGGTAGGTGTAGATATTGAAGGGAACGGCGGTGGTGTCGATATAGGGAAGTTCGCCGTTATAGGCCGCTTCGAGCACGGTGTAGGAGTAGTCGCTCTTGAGTTTGCGCTCAATCTTGAAGGCCACGTCGGCGGGGTCAACGTATGCGCCGTTGCTGCCTTCGGGAATATCGAATTCGAGCACAACCTCGTCGTTGTCGTTGAGCGATGCGGTCACTGCGCCGAGAGCTTTGAGCGAGCTGTCCTTACCGATCCAGTCACACTTCACCGAGGCGAGCGGCGACTTGCCCTCGCCGGCGTAAACCCTTACCTCGTAGTAGTGTACACCCGATTCGGGCACTTCGCTGTCGACGAAGGTCACTTCAGCGCCGGGGGTGATATACTGCTCGTCGTCAAGCGTATAGACCAACTCGGTGGAGTAAGAGGTCTTGCCACGATACACCTCAATCTTGGTGATACCGTCGAGAGTGTTACCCATGTCGGTCATCGAGGGGTTGGTCCATGTCAGTGTGGCTGTGGCCTCACCGTTTTCGCCGGGAACGGCAGTGAGGTCGGTAACGCCGAGCGGGCCTTCAACCACCTCTATAACCTTGATATTGTCGAGGTAGACATCATTCATCGTATTAAGAAGGCCTTTGTCTACGAAACCGAGATAGTAGTTGCCCGTATCGGTTACGCTGAATTTTGCAGTCTTTGTCTGTGTCGACGAGCCGCTTATCGTTGCGAATGATATGTAATCCTTACCTTCGATGTCGATGGACTCCTTATCGTTGGTAGTTTCGAGATATACGTAGAGGTCGTGAGTGCCCGACGAACTTGATATGCGTGAGTCGTAAGTGAGCTGATACACCTTGCCGGCCTCAAACTCGATGGCGGGTGTCATTGCCCAGGCCTCGACATCAACCTTGCTGTCCCAGAACTTTAAGGCACTTGAACTGTAGGTCCAGTCTCTTGAGCCTGCACCTTTGTGGAATATCGTGAAGTCGTCGATACTTGATGAGCTGTTGAACTGTTGCTCATAAACAGTCTGTGCCCCCGCCTGGGCCAAAATGCCGAGGGAGGCTATAAGCAGAGATAAACGTTTTTGCATATGCAATTTCAATGAAATGTGTATAATAGGCTAATTATTAATTTAGAATATGGTGGATTGCAAAAATACTAAAAAATAATTTATTAACTAATCATTTTGCCAAAAATATTCACAAAATCGTGTCATTACGCATCGTGGCGGGGGTCTCCTGACCCGCGCTCTCACAATCAGGTCGCTGCTTACGGGCCTATGCTGTGGGAGCGCGGGTCAGGAGACCCCCGCCACATGCCTTAAAGCCCCGTTCCCCACCTTAGATTTGCAACGGCAAACCGAAGATGGGGAACGGGGTTTTGTAAAATGTATATCAATCCTCCTGCTGGAGAAGTGAGTCGATACGCTCGATGTAGTCGAGAGAGTCGTCGAGGTAGAATGAGAGTTCGGGAGTCTTGCGCAACTGGAAGCGCACTTTCTGCGCCAGGTCGTAGCGGATGGTCTTGGCCGAACGGGTAATGTTGCCCAATATCTCCTCACCTTTCTCCGAGGGGAACACCGAGAGGTACACCTTGGCGATGCTCAAATCGGGCGACACGCGCACGTTGCTCACCGACACAATGACGCCATGGGTCTTGGCTGTCTGCTGACGGAATATTTCACTTAGCTCTTTCTGGAGCAGGCGGGATATTTTGGCTTGTCTTGTTGTTTCCATATCTATATGTTTTTTATCGTTATAATTATCGTTTTATCAATGCTGACGTCGCAATCACTGTAATCGTCGTCACGGTATCGGCGCCGCTATCAATGATTCAACGCCTGAGACTTTCCGATAGTTTGCACGACGGGGGGTATCTACAAAAAAAAATTACCCGTCATCGCGACGAATAATCTTCTTACCTTAAATCTAATACCATGAAAAACTGATGCAAAGGTATGCTTTTTATGTTATACAACATAATTTTGAAGCTATAAAATTGCATCCGTTAATATTTTTTAACATTTGGAGGACGATTTTGCCCTCTATTTTTGAGGTTGCGGGGCCTCCCCCGCTGAAGAGCGCGGCTTACTTCAGCAGGTCGGGGCGTAGACGGCGGGTGCGCTCGAGGGCCTGCTCGTGGCGCCACTCGCTGATGCGGGCTTCATGGCCGGAGAGGAGTATGTCGGGCACGCGCCAGCCTTTGTACTCAGCCGGACGGGTGTAGACCGGGGGTGCAAGCAGATTGTCCTGGAACGAGTCGCTGAGAGCGCTCTGCTCGTCACCGATAGCACCTGGGATGAGGCGCACGATGGCGTCGGAAATAATGATGGCTGGAAGCTCGCCGCCCGTCAGCACGTAGTCGCCCACCGAAATCTCGCGGGTGATAAGGTGCTCGCGTATGCGGTAGTCGATGCCTTTGTAGTGGCCGCAGAGGATGATGATATTATTGAGCATGGACATGGAGTTGGCCATCGGCTGGTCAAAGAGTTCGCCGTCGGGCGAGGTGAATATCACCTCGTCGTAGTCGCGCTCGGCCTTCAGGGCAGCGATGCAACGGTCAATAGGCTCTATCTGCATCACCATGCCCGCCTCGCCGCCAAAGGGATAGTCGTCGACCTTGCGGTGCTTGTTGGTGGAGTATTCGCGGAGATTGTGTATGCCAAATTCAACGAGTCCTTTCTGCTGCGCGCGCTTCAATATGGAGCAGCTCAGCGGCGACTCGAACATCTCGGGGAGCACTGTGAGTATATCTATACGCATATTCTTATTTTTTAATGGTCAGTTTGTGGGGACGGAACGGTTATTTCCCGTCCTCGATTATCGCGGCTACCTCCTTGAAGGCGTAGGCGCTCACGGTGCCGTCGAGGCGGCGGAGGGTGAGCGTGCCGTCGGGAGCTACGGAGTCGATGGCGGCATCGAAGCAGCCGGCGGCATCGCGGTAGGGGTGGAATCCCTCGCGGCGCCACAGTCGCTCCATGTAGTCGCGCTCGGTCAGCGTGCCCGCGGCACGGTCCTCGGCCTCAACGAGGTCAACGATGTCGCGCGTCACCTCTTCGAGCATGGCATCAAGGGGATAGGTGCGGCCTGTCAGCTGCGTGAGCGACACGGGGTTGGGGGCGTCGGAGCGAAACAGGGCCTGGTTCACGTTGATGCCGGCGCCGATGACGGTGCGGTCAATGCGGCCCGAAGTGAGCACATGCTCTATGAGTATGCCGCATATCTTGCGGTCGCCGACATAGATGTCGTTGGGCCACTTGATTGACGCCTCCTCCCCTTCGGGCAGGTAGCGGTCGAGCCAACGCACTATTGCGAGCGACACGGCGCGCGATATGGCCATCTGCCTGACGGGCGGGATGCCCGAGGGGCGCACGAGGATGGAGAACGTGAGGTTCTTCTCCGGCTCCGACTCCCAGGTGTTGCCACGCTGTCCGCGGCCTGCCGTCTGCCTGCGCGCGGCCACGACGGTGGCGTGCGGGGCGTCGGGCATGGCGCGCAACGCGGTGTTGGTCGACGCGGTCTCTTCGAGCGTTATGATGTTCATAGCGGGGTTAGTCCTCGATAGTGAGAGTGCGTTTGCCGTCAGCGTCAACGCCTACGGTCACTTTTACTGTGTCGTCGGGCAGGATGTCGTCGACACGTTCGGGCCACTCGATGAGGCAGAGAGCGCCGGAGTCGAAGTAGTCCTCGATGCCGAGGTCAAGGGCCTCCTCGACGCTCTCCAGACGGTAAAGGTCGAAGTGGTAGATGAGTTCGGCGGTGGTGTCGGAACGGTATTCGTTGACGATTGCGAAGGAGGGCGAGCCGGTGGCGTCGTCCTCTACACCGAGGGCACGCGACAGCGCGTTGATGAATGTGGTTTTTCCGGCACCCATTTCGCCGTAAAATGCAAAGACGGTACGGTCGTCCATGAGATCGATGAACTCGCGGGCCGCTTCGTCGATATTGTCAAGTGAAGTGATGGTTATGGTTTTCATTATCGTTAATGATTATAGTTGCTTTAATAGGGTCGGCAGAGTCCATTTCCTGCTTTTACTTCGGGGTCATGGTGATGAGAGGGATGAGCATTTCCTCCATCGAGATACCGCCGTGCTGGAAGGTGCCGGTGTAATACTGCACGTAGTAGTTGTAGTTGTTGGGATAGGCGAAGAAATCGCGCTTTCCGGCAAATATGTAGGTCGACGATACGTTGGGCGACGGCAGGCCATAGCGCTCCGGGCGCTTGATTTCGTAGACCTGACGCTGGTTGTAGTCGAGATTCTTGCCCACCTTGTAGCGCAGGTTGGTGTTGGTATTCTTGTCGCCGATGACCTTCAGGGGATTTTCCACACGCACTGTACCGTGGTCGGTGGTGAGGATTATGCGGTAGCCCTTGGCGGCGATGAGGCGGAAGAGGTCGATGATATTGGAGTGGCGGAACCATGACTCGGTGATGGAGCGGTAGGCGGCGTTACTCGACGCGAGTTCGCGTATCATCTTGGACTCGGTGCGGGCATGCGACAGCATGTCGATGAAGTTGACTACCACAACATTGAGGTCGTTGACCAGCAGATTGTTGAAGTCACGTATCAGGCGCTCGCAGGCCGAGGAATCGTTGAGCTTGTTGTAGGAGAAGCGGCACTGACGGCGGAAACGCTCAAACTGCGTGGCTATGAGCGGCGCCTCGTTGAGATTCTTGCCCTCGTCCTCCTCCTCGTCGACCCACAGGTCGGGAAACATTTTCGCTATCTGTATCGGCATCAGGCCGGAGAAGATAGAGTTGCGCGCATACTGCGTGGCGGTGGGGAGAATGGAGGTGTAGAGGCTCTCCTCGAAGGTGAAGATGTCGGCGAGCAGCGGTTTTACTATCTGCCACTGGTCGAGGCGGAAGTTGTCGATCAGGACGAAGAAAAGTTTCTCGCCGTTATCGAGCCTCGGGAACACGCTTTTACGGAATATGGTGTCGGACATGGCGGGGCGGTCGTCCCCTTCGAGCCAGTCCTCATAATTTCGTTTGACAAACTTGTAGAACTCGGTGTTGGCTTCCTCCTTCTGCATTTCGAGCATGGAGTCCATGGCGGTGTCGGCGGCTGCGAGTTTCATTTCCCAGAAGGTCAGTTTCTCGTAGAGCTGCTTCCAGTCGTCGAGGGTGTCGGCGCGGGCTATCATGTCGGAGATGTTGGCAAACTCCTGGCGGTAGTCGGTCGACGCCTGTTCCGACACGAGGCGGTCGGAATGAAGATTTTTCTTGATGGAGAGGAGTATCTGGTTGGGGTTGACCGGCTTGATAAGGTAGTCGGCTATGTTGTTGCCCACGGCCTGGTCCATGATGTTCTCCTCCTCGCTCTTGGTAATCATGATGACGGGAGTGGTGGGGGCAGTCTGCTTGATGCGCTGCAGCGTCTCCAGTCCGGTGAGACCGGGCATGTTCTCGTCGAGGATGATGAGGTCGAAGTGGTCGCTTTGCGTAAGTTCAAGAGCGTCGCGGCCGTTGTTTACGGTCACGAGGTCGTATCCCTTGGCTTTGAGAAACATTATGTGGGGCTTGAGGAGGTCTATTTCGTCGTCAGCCCAAAGTATTTTGTTGGCGCTCATTGGTGGGGCGTGTTAGTGGTTATACAATAGTTGGCATCAGTCGAGCAGCGGGTCATCGTCGCCCTCCGATCCGGCAGGGTATTCGGGCAGCACGGGCTTCGGCGCGGCGGGGGTAGCTTGCGGCGCTGCGGGGGCCGGAGTAGCCGGAGCCGGGGCTGCAGGGACGGGGGTTTCCGGAGCGGCAGGTGCGGGGGCCGCAGGCTGCGAAGGAGCCTCAGGTTGCGTAGGACCAGTCGGACCGGTCGGACCAGTCGGACTGGTCGGACTTTCCACGACAGGTTCGTCGGAGGCAGGCGCAGGAGCAGGGGTGGCCTCCGGGGCAGGGGCGGGGATTTCTTCCTTAGCTGCGGGGGTGGTGGCCTCTTCTGCGGGAGTGGGGGATGCCTCTTCTGTCTCCTCTGTCTCTTCTGCCTCTTCGGGGGCGGCGGGAGGTTCGTCGAGTATGCCTTCGGACGGGCCGAAGAATTCGGGCGGGAGCACGCTCTCTTCGGTGTCGCGGTAGGTCTTGTCCTCCACGTAGCGGAAGTAATCGTCAAACGAACCGCCGCCGTGCAGCAACGTGTCGAAGTTCTTGGCGCTGATGACCACGGGACGCACTTCCGACGGGAGTTGCAGGTTGGGGTCGCTATAGAGCACGCTGCGATAGTGGTTGACTTCGGCAACGTTGGCAAACGGCTTGATTATCAACAATCCCAGTCGTCCGAAGTTCATCTGCTCCAGGTCGAAGTCCTTGACGACGAACGAGGAGAAGTTGTGACGGGCGATGTCGTAGAGCAGACTGTTGGGCGACACGCGNTCGGTGGGATAAAGCAGNATAAACAGCTGAGGCTCATCGGGATTGAGCTCAAATTCAAGCGGGTTGTCGGAGTTANCGGCGGTTGAGTCGTTGCCCAGACGTGTCTCCCAAAGCATGCCTCGCATGTTGGAGATNCCGGAATTGAGTTTGCGCCCTGCGTCGAGNCCCTTGATGTAGGAGGCGGCGTAGGGGGTGAGGTCGGTNTCGGGATAGCGCTGGAGCATCTCGGTAAGCACTTCCTTGAATTGCTCCGGCTTNTTCTCCGTAACGTAGGCCAACGCGTTNATAAACATGAACTTCGGCATAAGNTTGCTCATGGGGAAGTCNNGGCTCATCTCGTCGTAAGCCTTNTGGACAGCNNCGTTGTTGTTNTCGATATAAGCCTGATATGCAGCCTCATAGAGGGCATCCTGACGGGCATCCATCTCGCGCAGGTTCTCGATATAGCGGGGGTCGCGCATGGCCTGACCGTAGGGCGAGTCGGCGAAGTCGCTGACTATCAGGTTGCGCCAGTGCTCGGCGTCCGATATATTGCCCTCGCGCACAGCCATCAGGTAGAGGTTGTAGTAGGTGTCGAGGCGATAGATGTTGTCGGGATAACGGGTGAGCAGGCGGTCAAACTCATGACGGGCAGCGGGGAAGTCCTCGAGCTTGTCTTTCAATATGATACCCATGTTGTAGAGNCCTTCCTGTATAACNTCGTTGGCTACCTGACGCTCGCGGTCGTTCTTGGGTATCTGCTTGAGGTAATANTCCACATAGTGGGGGTCGTTGGCACGCTCNGCGGCCTCNGCGTCAGGAGCTTCGCCNTCGGTGTCGGCTCCCTCCTCCCCTTCTGCGGTNTCCTCCTCGTCGTCGGCTGNATCGTCGGCACTCTCGAAGGCGTANGANGCNTTGTTGCGGCGGCGCCAGTCATCNTCAAGCTTACGCGAACCCCAGCGGCGCTGGAAGTCGGTCTTGCCGGCGGTGACGGTCGAGGGGTTGTAGAANTACCAGGAGTTGTCGCTGTTCATGGTGAACGTCGTTGGCGACGNGGCGTTGCCNCCGAAGGGGTCGCCCTGNGCTGCGGCATTGGCGCGCATCTCCTCNCGGCGTGCCTGCTCGGCTTCCTCGGCCTCNTTCTTTTTGAGCTCGGCAATGAGGCGCTCGGCCACGGCGGTCTGCTCCTCCGGTGTCATGTATGAGAGTTTGAGCAGCGAGTCCTGNAGGGTGACGTTCTGGGCGTAGACGGCCAGTTCGTCGAGATTGTCGGAACGCTTCTTGAGCGCTTTGTAGTCNGGATAGGTATCGGGAATNTGCGGGAGNGCCTCNGCNTAGCAGGGCTGCGCCTTTACGTAGTCACCCTTGGCGTAGTAGAGNCCGCCGAGNGTGAGGAGCGTCATGGCCTTGTCGATGCCGTTGCGGGTCGACTTGGCGGCNGCNTCCTCGTAGTTGGCNATGGCCTGCGTGGTGTCGCGGCGCGAGAGGTAGAGGTTGCCTATGGCGTAGTATATCTGGTCGAGGTAGTCCTTGTTGCGGTCGTAGTGGGTCATGCGGCGCAANGCTTTCACNTCCGATGTAATATCTTCNNCCTCAAANACTTCGCTCTGCTTTATNCGGGCATTGAACTTGGTGCGGTAGGAGGCCGANGCCGACGAACCGGCTTTACCGAAAGCCTTGTAGGCCANCTGTTTGTTNCCGGCGAGNGTGTAGAGCTGACCNAGCAGGAAGTTGAGACGCGTTTTCTGCGCTCCGCTTGCGGCCGACACGGCGTCGACNAGGTAAGGNATTGCCTCTTCAGGCTTGTTGGANTTTATATAGAAGTCGGTGAAAGTCAGGTTGTAGAGATACTTGAGCTGCTTGTTGACGAGCTCGTCGGGNTTTATGCGCGTCAGTATCATCTCGGCCTCNAAGAGCCAGTCGATGGCGCAGTAGCTTCGTGCCTGCCATATCTTGGCCTCGGTNACCGTTTCGGGCAGCCACGCGAAATGCTTGGTGATGTAGAAGAATGTGGAGGCTGCNCCGAGGAAGTCGCCGTTGAGAAACTGCGAGCGCCCCATCATCATCCACGCGTTGTGGAGGAAGGGNTTATACTCGTCGCGCTTCATCCAGGCCTTGTACTCCGGGTCNGAGGCTTTGCCGGGCTTGGGGGCTGGCCGCTTCTTTATGGAACGTACCTGTATGGCTTTCTGCGCTTTCTCTATNGAGCGGGTGAAGTCGCCCGANGGCTGCGGGGCGTGCNGGTCGGCACGCGCTTCGGCGGGGTGGGTGAACACGAGGCGCGAGTAGTCGTCCTCATATTTCTTCTCCATCTCGTCAAGGGTCTCCTTGTAGTGGGTGTCGCCGTTGTAGTAGATATTGTAACGGGTGATAAAGGCGGTGTAGTTGCGCGATGCGGCGGTGTTCTTCTTGAGCGAGCATGCCGAAAGGGCAGCAATCACGAGGATTGTTGCCACCACGCAAAGCGACCGTGTCAAAAGGCGATAATTCATCTTTAAATTAACGCGCTAAGTTACTAATTTATTTTGTCAATCCCCTCAGAATCCGCTTAAATTTAACCCTTANGCCNAGNAAGCNCCTCTTATTTCAACCCGNTGAAANTTCATTTATGACCTGACGGGGCGGTTGCGNCCGAAAGCANGNTGTAAAGGCCGGGGTCGACGGANCGGAGAGGCGTGAGGACGAAGTCGCGCTGCAATGCNCGCGGGTGAGGCAGGGTAAGACGCTCGGTATCAAGCTCTACGAGCGCGCCCTGNGGCGTGGCGGCGNCGATGATGTCNATGTCGATAAGGCGGTCGATATANNCCCCCGCNGCATCGCGATGGGAGGCGGTGGAGATGCTTCGCTCGATAGCCTGCGTGGCCTGCAGCAGGCGCTNGGGGGGCAGCTCCGTGTCGAGGCTTACACCTACGTTGACAAACGCGTTGGCCGACTCGAANCCCCACGGCTCGGAAACGACNGGCTCCGACACCCTCACCGAGGATAAATCAGAAGCGAGCCGCAGCAATGAAGCTACAGCTCGCTTTATATTATCCTCACGGTCGCCGAGGTTACTTCCGATATTGAAATGTACGTGAAGCACGGCAATCGCGGTTATAGTCTGGTTATACGGGGGCTTAGAGTGAACGGTTCACCTCGACTTCTATGAAGCCCTCGATAAGGTCGCCCACCTTGATGTCGTTGTATCCGGCAATAGAGATACCGCAGTCGTAGCCCGAAACAACCTCCTTGACATCGTCCTTGAAGCGTTTGAGCGAACCGAGGTCGCCTGTGTAGCGCACGATACCGTCGCGGATAAGACGCAGCTTGCAACCGCGCTTGATACGGCCTTCGCGCACGAGCGCACCGGCGATGGTACCGACTTTCGATATGTGGTAGGTTTCCATGACTTCGGCTGTACCGGTAACCTCCTCCTTGATTTCGGGAGCGAGCATGCCGGCCATAGCGTCCTTGACCTCCTCGATAGCCTGATAGATGACTGAGTAGAGACGTACC
Organism: Barnesiella sp.; assembly: GCA_014801075.1. Taxonomy (GTDB): domain Bacteria; phylum Bacteroidota; class Bacteroidia; order Bacteroidales; family Muribaculaceae; genus JAGBWK01. The sequence continues at coordinate 11,883 of JAAVEW010000017.1, forward strand.
TCGACGCCTTCACGCTCGGCGGCGCGACGCGCTGCCTGCGACGGGCGCACCTGGAAACCGATGATGATGGCATCGGAAGCGGCTGCGAGGGTGACATCGCTCTCGGAGATTTCGCCGACGGCTTTGTGGAGCACGTTGACCTGGATTTCGTCGGTCGACAGCTTGATGAGCGAGTCGGAAAGCGCCTCGATTGAGCCGTCCACGTCACCTTTGACGATGATATTGAGTTCCTGGAAGTTACCGATGGCACGGCGGCGACCGATATCCTCGAGAGTAAGGATTTTCTTGGTGCGGAGACCGAGTTCGCGCTGCAACTGCTCGCGCTTGTTGGCAATCTCGCGGGCTTCCTGCTCGGTTTCGAGCACGTTGAAGGTGTCGCCGGCGGTGGGAGCACCGTTCAAGCCGAGGATAAGTGCCGGCTCGGCGGGGCCTGCCTCCTTGATGCGCTGGTTGCGCTCGTTGAACATCGCCTTGATTTTACCGTAGTGAGTACCGGCAAGGATGATGTCGCCCACACGGAGCGTACCGTTCTGCACGAGCACGGTAGCCACGTAGCCGCGGCCCTTGTCGAGCGATGACTCGATTATTGAACCGACAGCCTTGCGGTTGGGGTTGGCGCGGAGTTCGAGCATCTCGGCTTCGAGAAGCACTTTCTCCATAAGTTCTTCAACACCAAGACCTTTCTTGGCCGAAATATCCTGTGACTGGTATTTACCGCCCCACTCTTCCACGAGGTAGTTCATTGCGGCGAGCTCCTCCTTGATTTTGTCGGGGTTGGCGGTAGGTTTATCTATCTTGTTGATGGCGAACACGATGGGCACACCGGCAGCCGAGGCGTGGTTGATAGCCTCGACGGTCTGGGGCATGACGTTGTCGTCGGCCGCTACAATGATGATACAGAGGTCNGTAACCTTNGCACCGCGGGCNCGCATCGCGGTGAACGCTTCGTGACCGGGGGTATCGAGGAANGTGATGTGACGGCCATCCTTGAGCGTCACGTGGTAAGCACCGATATGCTGGGTGATACCGCCGGCCTCACCGGCAATCACGTTGGCCGAACGGATATAGTCGAGCAACGATGTCTTACCGTGGTCCACGTGACCCATGACGGTGACGATAGGCGGACGTGACATGAGATCCTCTTCGGTATCCTCATCCTGCTGAATGGCTTCCACCACTTCAGCCGATACATATTCGGTCTTGAAGCCGAACTCTTCGGCCACGATGTTGATGGTCTCGGCGTCGAGGCGCTGGTTGATTGACACCATCACACCGATGTTCATACAGGTGGCNATGACCTGGTTGATGGGCACATCCATCATCGAAGCGAGGTCGTTGGCCGTCACNAACTCGGTGAGNTTCAGTGTGCGGCTCTCCATGTCGGCCATTTCGGCGGCTTCGCGCTCGCGGTTGGCGAATGCCTCNCGCTTCTCTTTACGCCACTTGGCTGCCTTCTTCTGGCCTTTGTCCTTGGANGTGAGGCGGGCGAGGGTTTCCTTCACCTGCTTCTGTACGTCCTCCTCGTTGATTTCAGCGTGCTGCTGACGTTTTGCTTTGCCTGCNCCTTTATCGCGGCGGGGCTGCGAAGAGGCGCCGTTGTTGTCGCGTGCGGGCTGGTTGCCGCCACGACCGGGGGCGGGAGCGCCACCCTGCACCTTTTCGATATCNATTTTTTCTTTGCCTATGCGGCGACGTTTCTTACGTTCGGCCGAACCCTGCTGCGANCCGGCTGCTGCGGGAGCGGCGGCACGCTGGTTGCGCTCGTTGCGGCGCTCTTCCTTNCTCTTTTTCTTGGGGCGGGTNGACTGATTGAGNGACGAGAGGTCGATTTTACCGATGACGTTGACCTTCGGACCTTCGACTGACTTGCCGAGGGTGAAGATTTCNTCATCCTTCTTCTTCTCTTCCACCGGTTTTTTATCCTCTGCNACAGCGGGTTTCACGGGNTCTACCACGGGNGCGGCCGCAGGTTTCACCGCGGGCTGCACGGCAGGCTTCACTGCTGGAGCGGCTGCTGCGGGCTTCTCGACCTTGGGCTGAGCCTCAACCACGGCGGGTTTCACTACCGGCTTTGCAGGCTCGGCCTTGGGAGCGGGAGCTGCTGCGGGTGCGGCAGGTTTTTCAGCTGCGGGAGCAGCGGGNGCTTTGGGAGCGGGCTCGGCNGCGGGCTTGGGCGCAGGNGCGGGNTTCTCAACCTTGACGGGCTCGGCGGCTTTGACAGGCTCNGCGGCAGCCTTGGGCTGCTCGGGCGCTTTCTTCACCACGTTNCCGTGACGGTCGATGTCCACGTGGCCGATAACCTTGGGACCGGTCACCGCGGGCTCTGCTGCGGGCTCCTGCTTGGCGGGCTTTTCGGCAGGGGTCTCCTTTTCTTTATTATTTGACAAGAAGGCTGTTTTTTTCGCTTTTTGGGCACCGTCAGTATCAAATTCGTCGATTAAGAGGTCGACTATGTTGTCCTCAATACGTGTATTGGGATTGGAATCGATCTCTATATTTTTCTTGCGCAGAAATTCAACGGCGGTCGACACCGCGATGTTGAGGTCTTTTGCTATTTTACTAATTCTTGTTCTTGCCATTTATATGTATAAAAAATTAGGAGTAAAACTGATGGAGAGGAGGTGATGGGAGCGNGGGGCCGGGATTACTCGGCGTCGCCGTCGCTCTCAAACTCGGCTTTGAGGATTTCGAGCACCTGGTCAACGGTGACTTCCTCGAAGTCGGTCTTGTCAAGGATTTCCTGACGCGATGCGTTGAGCACGCTCTTGGCGGTAACCCAGCCGTTGTCCTTGAGGGTGTCGATAACCCAGTCGTCGATATCGTTCTTGAATTCATCGAGATAGACNTCATCGTCGTAGGCNTCTTCGGTGTCGCGGTAAACGTCGATTACGTAGCCNGTGAGCTTCGAAGCGAGCTTGATATTGAGACCGCCCTTACCGATTGCNAGCGANACCTCTTCGGAGCGGAGGAACACTTCGGCCTTCTTGTTCTCCTCGTCGAGCACGATTGAGGAAATCTTGGCGGGGCTGAGTGCGCGCTGTATGAAGAGCGAGGGGTTGGANGTGTAGTTGATTACGTCGATATTCTCGTTGCGCAGCTCGCGGACGATGCCGTGGATACGCGAACCTTTCACACCGACACATGCGCCTACGGGGTCGATACGGTCGTCGTAGCTCTCAACGGCTATCTTGGCGCGCTCACCNGGGATGCGGGCCACGGCGCGGATGTTGATGAGACCGTCGTGGATTTCGGGCACTTCGAGTTCGAAGAGGCGGCGCAGGAAGTTTTCGCTTGTGCGCGATACGGTGATTTTGGGGTTGTTGTTCTTGTTGTCGACTTTCGACACAACGGCGCGGATAGTCTCGCCTTTGCGGAAGAAGTCNCCGGGGATTGACTCGGTCTTGGGGAGGAGAAGTTCGTTCTTCTCGTCGTCGAGAAGGAGTGTCTCGCGCGACCAGGTCTGGTACACTTCNCCNGTCACGAGTTCNCCTTCGAGGTCCTTGAACTTGTTGTAGATAGCCTCTTTCTGGAGTTCGAGGATTTTNGACTGGAGAGTCTGACGAAGATTGAGGATGGCGCGACGGCCGAAAGCAGCGAAGATAATCTCCTTGGTGTGCTCCTCGCCCACNTCTACCTCGGGGTCGTCATCGGCACGNGCGTCGGAGAGCGAAATCTGCAGGTTGGGGTTCTCCACCTTGCCGTCCTCTACCACTTCGAGGTTCTGGAATATCTGCACGTCNCCCTTGTCGGGGTTCATAATGACGTCGAAGTTCTCGTCGGTGCCAAACTGTTTTGAAAGCACGCTGCGGAACGATTCTTCGAGCACACGTATCATAGTTGACTTGTCGATGTTCTTCAAATCTTTAAATTCGGCAAAACGCTCGACCATATTTTCTGATTCCTCTTTCTTAGCCATAATTAGAGTTGTTGGGGGAATTGTTACTATTTTTATTTAGAAAACCGGCAACATCCATCNGTGAGATGTGTTGCCGCGATAACTGTCATTTAAATTTTATCACGTAGCAGGCTTTCTTGACATTGTCAAAAGCGAGCACCACGGGCATCATCTGCACTACGGGNCGCTTGGCTCCCTCNGGNTTCACCTTGGTGGGGACCTCGNTGGTGAAGTCGTCNGCGCCTACCGAGGCCAGCGTGCCCTGCAGCTTGCGGCCGTCGCGGGTGATGACCTCAATCTCGTTGCCGAGNTTCTTCATATACTGGGCTTTGACCTTGAAGGGTGAGGTCAGTCCNGCCGANCCTACCTCAAGCTCGTAGTCCTCTACATCGCGGTCAAACTCCGCCTCAATCTTACGNGTGACTGCCGTACATGCCTCTATATCCATGCCATCCTTGGAGTCGAGTTCGATGACCACGCGGTTGTCGGCACTGATATTGATGTCAACCANAAACATGTCCGTGCCCTTGATGGCGTCTTCCACCACTTCAGTCAGGCGAGCTTTNTCTATCATATCCTGTAGTTTATTTCCTTTAGTTTATTTATAGAAATATATTNGCGATATACCAATCTTTATACCAATNNTTGATTTCACNGAAANATATCTTTGATTTCACCGAAACACATCAACGATTTAAAGAAATATATCAACAAAGTGGAGGAAGCTCCTGCCTCCTCCACTCATGCGATACAAATTTAGCAATTTTATACTAAGTATATNTATATGGANCNAAATAATTATATTTATTTAACTATTNNNGCGCAAAGTTTNTGNTTAATTAACTATTGNCANCTGCGGTTGCCGATTGCCCAAGCTTTCTTGAGGACAGGTCGGATAGATAGGACGAGTCAGACCAGTCGGACNNGTCGGACTANTCNCATTCTGCCTGACTCGCCCAACTCGCCCAGCCGGTCCAACTCGTCCGACTGGTCCGACCNGTCNGACTTATCCGTCCTNTCCTCCCCACCCCCCCCCTACCACCCTCCCTTCNTGCAAATAAATTTTTGCAAATTGTCAATTAAACATTATCTTTGCCTTTAACATTATAATNAATGAAAGAAAGGAAATGAGAGTAGTTATACAGCGTGTGAAGCATGCGTTGGTGAGCGTCGAGCCTGACTATCGCCGCGCTATCGGCATGGGGCTCATGGTGCTTGTGGGCGTGGAGAAAGGCGACACTGCCGACGACGCCGAGTACGTGGCCCGCAAGACCGCGGCGCTCCGCATATTTAACGACGATGCCGGCGTAATGAACCGCTCGGTCATCGACATCGACGGCGAACTGCTGGCCATCAGCCAGTTCACCCTCCTTGCCTCGACCCGCAAAGGCAATCGCCCCAGCTACATCCGCTCGGCCGGCGGCGATGAAGCCCGCGCCCTTTACGACACATACTGCGACCGCCTCGCCGAACTGGCCGGCCGCGAAGTGAAACGCGGCATATTTGGCGCCGACATGGCCGTGGAACTGCTCAACGACGGCCCAGTCACCATTATTATTGACTCAAGACTCTGCGAATGACCAACGACAACGACATATCAATCAGCCAACTGCAACGCATGGTCGACGACTGGATTACCGGCATAGGCCACGGTTACTTCTCGCCGCTGACCAACATGGCCGTGCTCGCCGAGGAGACGGGCGAGGTGGCCCGCCAGATGTCGCGCATCTACGGCGACCAGACTTTCAAGGAGGGGGAAGCCCCCAACCTTGCCGACGAACTTGCCGACGTGCTGTGGGTGGTCACCGCCATCGCCAACCAGACCGGCGTTGACCTCACCGACGCCCTGCGCAAGAACATAGAGAAAAAGACCCGCCGCGACCTTCACCGCCACGAAAACCGCGGGCCCGGCAACAACGACAACTCAAACAAAATATAACACATAAAAAATACCCTATTATGACAGACAAAATCCACGAAACCATCGCGTCATTCGCCCCCATCGGCGACGACAACGCCGTAAAAGAAGCTGTTGACAAAATCCTCGCCGAGCATTTTGCCGAAAACAACACTCCCGAGGTGCATAAATTCCTCTTCAACACCATCGACCTCACCACCCTCAAGTCGACCGACTCACCCCGCTCGGTAGCCGACTTCACCGAGCGCGTCAATGCCTTCGAGGAGGAATACCCCGAACTCGAAAACGTGGCCGCAATATGCGTTTACCCCAACTTCGCGCAGGTGGTACGCACCGTCCTCGATGTCAGCGCCGTGCGCGTGGCCTGCGTTTCGGGCGGTTTCCCCTCGTCACAGACTTTCCCCGAAGTGAAAATCGCCGAGACAGCTCTCGCCGTAGAGGGTGGCGCCGACGAAATCGACATCGTGCTCAACCTCGGCAACTTCCTCGATGAGGACTACGAGGAAGTGTGCGACGAAATCTCTGAAATCAAGCACTCTTGCCGCGGCGCACACCTCAAGGTAATCCTCGAGACCGGCGCCCTCAAGACTGCCGAAAATATCCGTATCGCCTCTATCCTCTCAATGTATTCAGGCGCCGACTTCCTCAAGACCTCCACAGGCAAGGAGTATCCCGGCGCTTCACTTGAAGCCGCTTACGTTATGGCTAAGTGCATCAAGGAATACTACGAAAAGACCGGCAACAAAATCGGCTTCAAAGCCTCAGGCGGCGTATCGACCACCGAGGATGCTGTCAAATACTACACCATCATCAAGGAAGTGCTTGGTGAAGAGTGGCTCAGCAACGAATACTTCCGTATCGGCGCTTCACGCCTCGCCAACAATCTCCTGACCGACATTCTCGGCAAAGAAATCAAATTCTTCTAAACAAAAAGCTATAAGCCCGTAGGGACGCGATAAATGAACTGCACCCCAAAAGTTAGACATAAAACTTTTGGAGTGTAGTTTTATTATGAAACATAGCTTTGAAGAAAAACTTAATTATGTAAGGTTAGCACTTGACG
>JAAVEW010000018.1 GCA_014801075.1 Barnesiella sp.
TTCAAATAACAAGCCTCGGNGAGAAGAAGCCTGTGTTCCTTCCGTTGGAACTCCGCGATGCACTTGACGCAATTGCCCGACTGAGTNGCGACCGAAAATTGTCGGCNTCGCATGTTGCTATCAATGTCATCAGGGTATTTCTAAACGANCATCGNGANNTGATAAACCGTAAGCTCGCAGGTGTNAAATTAAGCATCTAAACGATACCAATGGCGGAAGCCATAGGCAATGAACCCGTAATGATAATGGAGGGTGTAGCGAGGTTAGATTTTTGTGATACAAAAATCGTCGCAACCATGTTGCTCCCCTCGNCACCCTCCGTTGCANCGGGTGGAGCGGTACACCAGTGTACCGANCATCATCNGNCCCTCCATATATTAACCTCCAACACCCCTCAANCAATGAATNATAAATCNACGACTACCAAATCAAATNTGAAGANCCGACCGCANAACGGCCGCCCTTCNCTCCCTGAAAAGGANAGACAATCAATCNTCCGCCATACCCGATACAATGCCNCCGAAGACNGTGTGCTNCTTGCCAANGTATCGAAAGCNGGANTGAAGAATGTCAGTGAGTATATCCGTCAGGTNTCCCTCAATCCNNATATTGTTCCACGGCTCAGNGAGACGGANNTGGCGATTGCCCGGAAACTGAGCGGAATGAGCAATAACTTCAACCAGCTCCTGCGNCTGTGTCATCAGCGCGGTCTNGATGCCATGNGNCGNGANGTGGAGTATTACCTNGGAAAATTCCGTGAACTATTCGCNAAATTCAACAATGATTAAGCCCTTANATTNCGATGATAGCCTANATAATTAACGGCAAAAGTTTCGGCAACTGCGTNGACTATGTGACGCGCCGTGCCCTTGAAGANCNNCTGNANAANGAACAATCCCATCANCANAAAACCGCCGAAAGAAAGTATGAACCCGCGAAGCGGCTCGCNGATGAGCATGAAGCGCATGTCGGCGCAGCCGGTGCGCGGTGGCAAAGCCATCATGACTCTNCGCAACCCAACAATGGAGAGGANATAATCGAGCATCTTTCCAAAGACTGGCATCTTCTCTNCGCNACNTCNGANATCCGTATCTATGAAGGNCGNAAGGCAATGNCNGAAGACATAGCNCGACCNACAAAGACAAGAAAACCNATNAAGGATCCTGTCGGACATATCTCGCTTGACTTCCATCCTAAGGATAANCCGANAATGACGGATGAGCTTATGGCNGAAATCGCTCAGGACTATATGANGCAGATGGGACTTANCAATACTCCNTTTATTGTGGTNCGTCACTATGACAAGGAGCATCCGCACTGTCATATAGNTTTCAGCCGAGTTGANTANNACGNAAAGATACTNACGCAGNCNACCAACTTCAAGAAGAATGAGCGCGTNTGCAAGGCTCTCAACAGGAANTATCNGTTGATGCAGGGTAAGAGCAAGCTCAATACCGATGTNTCNAAACTACGNGGNAAGGAGAAAGTCCGCTANCAGCTNGTTCANGATATTGCCAAGNTGTTTATCCATCCGTCNGTCAAGGANTGGNATTCCTATCTNGACATTCTNCGGCAACATGGCATAACTGTCAAGGAAAAGGTAGGTAAATCAGGCAGNATGAATCTCTATTACTGCGTAGGCANACANGAATTCTGGTATANGAAACTTAACCCGTATCTCAGCCGAGAGAATCTTGAAAAAGTGTTCAGNGCACGCTCTGAAAAACAAAAGNNNACATCACAAGTGGTTAAGAAACCAGTTTCGCAAAAGCCCATTATGCCTACGCCTTCAGANACCCNAAAACCAAANNCACANTCTAAGTCGGTTGTCATACCACCATTNCCCNATGGNTTNATGGGAGCAAGGATNGCACCCCACGACCTTGACCGCTATCAGANNGGGGAGGCTATATGTGCCTATATCTGCAATCCNGATGATATTGTCGGCAAGNATCATTGGATATGGTATGACTTTAAGACTGGTCAANCTCGATGTGAGTTGACACCGCCACCCGCTGACCGTTATATCCCGGACGCATTTAAGCAAAGTCAATCATNAGGCAATGTATCGTCCTCGCATACACAAGGAGCCGGAATAAATTTGTCATCGTCTTCTTTCAGTNGTAACCCTATTCCGGNCGAAGGTTTTGCTCATGGTTCTGCACTTCCCGATGATTTCAAACTTTGGTTAAGCCGTCATCCCGGTCTAAGCATTGACGAAGCCATCAGCCGCTACCGAGATGAACAGAAAGCCAAGCAACGCAGAAGCGGGCACAAACTCCACTAAACTTAAAAGCCGCCGAGAGCCATAACCCTCTCGACGGCTTTATGCATCTAATATCCTCATACTTTTGAACTAAGCCTCCAATTTTTATTATAGACTCTTAAACATTGGAATTCAGGGTCTATAGATATCGATTTCAACATAAATCTTTGAATTCAAGTCTTTCCATATTTGTCCATGTACAGATCCATTTTCTTTCTGCAATGTATGCTCATTGGTGTGTTTATAAATAATGGATTGTATAGAAGAGATCTCTTCAAAATCTTATTAAGAAGTTTAAAATTTTCCATCTGTGCTTTGTCAAAAGAGTATATGTCTACATCTACCTCAGGTTGAAGGCAATCAAGGAACATAAAATATTTTCGTAATATCCCAACAATGTAATCACTTAATTGTATCATCGCATTAGAAGACGAATCGCAAAAAGAATAGTGACATAATACTGTCCCATCATACTTTAGGTTTTCCGAAGACAATTTGTCTTGCACCTGTTTCTCTTCGTCAAATAATAAAGTCTTATGTCTAAATGTAATTATTTCTTGACGATAGAACTGGCAATAGTCTTTAACCCATTCATGGGTAGTCTCATCCTGAATGAATGGTAAACTCTTCTGGGTACACGCTTTTTCAAGACAGTGTTTTAGAAATAGTTTATGTGGATATACCATAAGATTTTCAGCATCAGCATTTATTGATTGATCCACGAAACACAAAAGTCCGTCTATGAAATCCTTAATTTCCGTGACCTTTATATTGGGATATTTATATTTTTTGAAATGGCTAATGGTAGCTTGTGGATCAGTTTTTAGTATTTCATATAATATAGCTTTAAACTCGTATGGATCTAAATTTAGTCCTTCTATAGAATCAACAATATCAACAAAACCATAATAAAGAACTTGGGCAGCATTAAAATGTATGTGCCATCCATTTTTCTCAATTAGGTTCAATACATTAGTAACTTTTGTTTTTTTAAAATATCAAAGAATGAACCCTTTAAATCATTCTTTGCTTTCAACTCTTTTGTTCTCTCTATTCCAAGAGAATCTTTTAATTCATTTATTGATAATGAATTTTCTGATTGAACACCACCTAATACAAATACGGCATCATAATTAGTATTCAACATATCTCTCTTGATAATAAGATGCTTGTCATTACCTGATTCATCGTAATAGAGAGTCTCCGCCCGTTCTAGATACTCATTATAACCCTGAATCTCTATTAATTGGGAGATCTTATCATATAAATCTTTTATGTCGGCCATATTCTACAATGCGTTTGTTTTTTACTTATATTATTGAGGATTCGTACTCTTCTAAATCTTCAGGAGTTATGAATATTCTATACCCTTGAGATTCTTTCAGCTTTAGCTGTGTATACAGCCATTCAACCTCCTTGTCACATTGAGCACAAGTACCTTTACAATTTTCATTATTTGAACAGGGATATGGCTCATAATTGATCCCATTTATGTCCGCTATTCTCTGACGAATACCCTTAAGTATTTTGCATTTGCTCCTACCATCCATTATATTACCTTGTAAGAAAATTTGTCAAAACGAGAGTATCCTATTTGCTCAAGCTTGTGATAGCTACTGCGAATATCGGATTCTGTATTAAACCCTTTAATAAAGGGTAAACGTATAAGAACTCTTTTCGCTAGCCCTAAATCCGCAATCTTTTTCAGATTGTGGATTACGACTGCGTTATCTTTACTTGTATAGCGTTTATAAATGGACGGATTCATGTCCTTAATGTCAACAATCCACTCGTCAACGTACTCTATCAAGCTATACCATTCTTCGTAAGGTACGTTTAAAGATGTTTCCATTGTTGTATGCCAATCCTTTGCACCGAGTTCCAAAACATCTTGGATAAAGGAGGGTTGTAGCAATGGCTCTCCACCACCGAAAGTTAATCCCCCACCGGTGGCTGCAAAATATAACTGATCTATTTTGATGGTGTTGTATAGTTCAATGGAAGAAACTGTAGAGTCTGACTCAATAATATGACATTTTTTGTTTAAACAAAACTTGCAGTTCAGTGAACAGTTATAGAAAGCAACAAGTGTGGTTATACCGTGACCATCTGTGCCCATTCGCAAACGGTCAACTCCCATAATATTAGCAATCCTCATCGTTTTCTATAATATTAAATCTCCTATCCATTTCACGTTGACTCCATTGACGATGATGGATGGGTTTAAAAGTATATTTGTTCTTCGTAGATTTTGGGACCACTATCGTAATGCACTTGAACGATTCAACATCAGGTTTATAGTTTAAATCTAGTTCCTCTATAAAACTTCCCATTGTCGTACAATGCGAATGGTATGCAGAAGGGAAAAGATCAGAATCTTGATATTCAAAGATTGATTCTGAAGCATTTGTAGACAATCCTTTAAATTCGATCCTTTCTAAGGAAACGCATCTGCCAAATGCTGCACTTTTGATTTCATGTACTGATTTTGGAATGGATATACTTCTCAAATTTCTGCACCCCCAGAAAGAGCCTATTCCCAAAAATTCTATACCTTCAGACAGTTTAATATTTTCTAGATGCTTCGAATTATAGAATGCATATTCTGACAAAGAAATAATATCCTTAGGTATAACAACTTCAACCACGCCAGATTCGTAAAATGCCAACGGTGACATTGAACTAATACCTTCTAAAGAGATAAAAGAATTATCACCAAAATAGCATTCCAAATTTTTTGTTATATGGTTTATTAGCATGCCTTTTTGGGCTTTAAAGTGACCATTATATCCTGTGATGATATTTTTTATTTTGTCAAAGGGTCTTATCCCCATATTTGTTAAAGATGAGGGTATTCGAACCTCTTGAATAGCACAGCCGTAAAAGCATAAATCCCCAATTAATTTAACAGAGCTCCCTAAGTTGACACGTTCCAGATTGCTACAATATGCAAAAGCATAATTACCTATTGTTTCCAGCGTGTCTGGGAAGTCAATATTTCTTAATTCGCAGTTTGAATTAAAAGCATTATCCTTTATTGAAACTAAGCATGATGGAAGGTGAACATACTTTAAGTTACACCCCTCAAAAGTATTAGGTTCAATAGTTCTAATGGAACCTAAAGACCATATTTCCTCAAGTGCTTCACATCCCCAGAAAGCAGATTCTCCGATGAATCTCACACTCTTTGGCAAATCTAATGATTTAAGTGAATAGCAATCTTCAAATGCCATACGTCCAATAGATTCAATTCCTTCCGGCATGTAAATTTCCTCAAGATTTCTTGAATTTGAAAAACATCCATTAGCAATGGATTTAACATTATTAGGTATAGTGAATCGTTTTTGTTTTCCCCAATATGCAATAATCGTACTGCCATCTTTTGAATATAAAGCATCATCTTTGACCATAAAGAATGGAGATTGATTCTTTATTGCAATTTTTGTATCGTGGTAGTATGGGTCGCTAGCGAATGGATTATCTCCTATTACAACAACTGAAGGTGGAATTATTAGTTGTTCAATAGATTGATTTCCGAAAGCTCCATCGCAAATAATACGGGTCCCCTTACGTATATTATAAGATTTACGATGAACGAAACTGCATGTTAAGACCTTTTTCCCATCCTTAGAATACAGAACTCCATACTCATCCTTTTCTCCAGCTGCCTTTTCTTCATCTGTTGCTTTTGTTGATATTGAAGCTATACGCCGTAATTTAATAAGTGCTTCTACGAAACCATTAGCAGCTGATTTTTCGTACCACACCATAGATAACGACACATCTTTAGAAACAAATACCCCATAAGCATAACATTTTGCCAATAAATACTGATACAACGCATTTCCATCATTTGCTTTCTGCTTAATGGTATTAAAGAGACTCCCTATACCAACAACGATGTTTTCTTCCTTCTCAAGTTTAGATTTAACAAACCAAAAGAGAGCCTTTTCATAATTTCTTGATGTCCCATATCCTTTGAAGTACCATTCTGACAATTTCTTTTGAGCCTTAGAATTACCATTTTCAGCAGCCTTCTCTTTCCAGAACAATGCTTGTTGCGGATTTACTTTGGTTCCAGTACCTTGCTGATAACATATCGAGACATTATTTGCAGCCACTGAACCTCCTGCTTCTGCGGCTTTCAAATAAAAAGAGAAAGCCTCTTCTTCATCCTTTTCAACACCACGACCATTTTCATAGCATACAGCAAGATTGTTCATTGCTGATGAAGAACCATGGTCAGCAGCTATCTTATACCACTTTACTGCCTCAACATAGTTTTTTTCTATACCATTTCCATTGGCATAAAACAATGCTACATAAAAAGCAGCATCATAATCACCTCTTTCAGCAGCGATCAAATACCATTTAAACGATTCTTTTTGATTTTTAGACACACCCAGAATTCCGTTTTTATATATTTCTGCAAGTCTTTTCTGAGCTTCGAGGCTGCCATTCTTTGCAGCCAATTTATAGTTCTTTACTGACAAATTATTAGAATGATCTATACCGCCTTCTTTGAATCCCGTTTCATAGTAACGAGCCATACGCAGGCAAGCTGGTGTGATACTATCTTTCGCTGCAGATCGGATGTTCTTAACACCTAAAATAATATTCTTGTCACAATATTTGCCTTTTAAAAGATAAGTTCCATAAAGCCATTTTGCTCTAGTATTTCCAAGTTCTGATGCAATTCTAAAGTTTTCAAATGCAGTCTTATGGTTACCAGCTATCTTTTCTATTTCGCCAAGAGTTAGATAATAAAGCGGAGTATCACGTTCTTTTAGCCTATTTATGGTTTCTATGGCTAAAGATATATTTCTCTCAACTCCATGACCTCTTGCATACATAAGAGCCAAATTCCTGATAGCATTCGGGAATCCGTTTTCTGCCGCAAACTTAAACCATGTAAACGCTTCTTTATAGCTTTTTTCTACTAAAATGCCTTTTGTATAGAATAATCCCATAACATTCATACATTCAGCATCTCCATTCGAAGCACAAATTTTTACTTCATTAAAAATTGCTTTGGCTGATTCTTTGTCATGCCAGATTGTGATATCGCCAAAGAATTCTTTTACTTTTCGATGAATCTCTTCTACATTGATATTTGCGAATTCTCTATCTCTTGTACTGCACAACATGGCACAACATGTCCAGTCTTTATCTTCTCTCAACTGTTGCTTGTCAAGACATTTTCTAAAATAGCAATCTACCCCTAAAAAATCCACAAACTCTGAAAGACGACTTATACGCCTTGCATTCTGCATTGGAGAAACAATCACAAAATCATTGTCGCCTTGGCACGATGATTTAATTTTATTAGCTAATGGCGTAATATCGTATGATTCTACATCTAAAATATTGGAAAAAAGATGAAGGGTTGGGCAATCTGTGTCTATTCGAATGTCATCTTCTAATAATTCATCAAAACCTTTTTGAATTGCTGTTATTGTTGCCTCAGGGAAGAAACAATTACAAAGTAGCTCTGCTCTTGACAATGCCACAGCAGAAGGCTCTATTAAAGTTATAGAATGAACTTTTTGCTGTAAATTGTAACCTTTTATAAAGTCATGGTAGCACATTGTAGCTAATCCCTGACCACATCCATAATCAACAATATCGATCTTCTCTGCTGATTTTATGTATGGACTTAATTGTTTGAAGGCATACATCAATTTCTCTGCATGCATTTGCCCATAAGAATAGAAATACATCTGCAATAATGGCTCATTATCAAGCAATTCTACACCACGATTCAATTGATCAAACAATTCGTCAATTAAACCTGATGGGAGTTTTTGAATGAAGTCGCAAGAAATATTACGAACCTTCTCAAATGAAGGCTCATCCATATGCTCTACAATGTATGCAAATGTAGTTTTAGATTCTTTCATCTTCCAGTTATTGTTTCACTCCAAGGATTCAGTTTGTGTTGATTACAATTGCGTACTGCCGCTTCTTTACTACTATTGGCGTAACAGTACTCACAAAGATGAGGGCAAGTGTTGTACTCTCCTATATCTTTGCTTTTCATGCAGCCACAAGCAATGCGTTGTCCCTTATCTCTATTATTTTGGCGAATAGCAATATATCTGTCATTGCCTATATCAACTGCATCCTCAGGAATATCTATTGGCTCAAGTTCGGCAAATAGATTGTCCGAATGAGCGGTGTCGAGAATTTCAGCACCTAAGAATTTCAACAATTCTGGCGAGTGAGAGCCGAAACGTACCATTAGTCTGTCATCGACGCAATGGTTGTGTTCTACTTCGGGAAGATTTGTGGCTTCCCCGCAGGTAGCAAGTATGAAGTTCCAGCCTTTTCGCTTGTTGAGTTCAACAAGGCGACGTGCTAATTCAAACATTTGCTCTGGTGTCCAATCGATGTAATTGATATGACTTCGTTCAAGGTTTGACTTAACTTTTCGATAGGAAATGATGTCAGCGAAACTGAAAACAAGTTTTTCAGTGAAGCCTACCAATTGATCGCCGATATTCTCTATTTTGGATAAGAGTTTATCCATATCAATCTTATCGGTAAGGATAAGTGGGTCGAATCTCCAAACTACAGCACCTTTACCAAGGTTCTCCACAAGAAGTTTGAATGTCTCAATACGTTCAACGAGCGGTCTGACCCCTCGTTCCAATCCCTCTTGTTCATAATCGTTGAGTGTGTATTGGACATAGCAACCGATACCACGCGACTTCAAATATTCAAGATGATCAAGGATTGGTCGTGGATTTTTTGACCAAAATACGATAAACTTGGTGTCGTCATACCCGACATAACTTTTAACGCCATTGAAAGGATTAGTCCATGCGGAATAGCCTTTCTTCAACCTATGAAAGAACCAATCAGCATAGAACGCCGGAATATCCGTGCTTCTGCTTGCGGATACGACAATGGGGAAAGTGGCTTTAGCCACTTCTCCATTATCAAGAGTAATGAATCTATCTTCTTGCTTCTTTGCCATAGTTAGAAATCTACATCCTCATTGTCATATACTTTATCAGACAAGAATGTAAACACCTTTGAATGATTATTCTGTCCTTCGGCAGCTACACTTGCACGAGTTTTGTTTTGACCGAAAAAGCCGCTATCAATCTTTCTTTCAAGGTCAATGAATTGTGCATTCAGAATAGGAATACTTCTGAATGCAGCGGATCTGGATAAATCACTATAAATCATTGAAAGTAATGCGTCACGGCTTTCAAATTGAGATAGACCCATGAAATCAAAACCACCGCCTTTATTTGTTGCTGACGAAACAGTGTATTGAAACGCCTCCTTATCTTGAAGCATAATCAGAAGCCTATTGCGGATTAGGTTCAAGTCGTTGGGATGCGATTGTAACGCATCACTAACAAGTAAGTAAGCGAGACTTAGTATTTGTTGTCTATCGTCAATATCCTGTACAGTTCCGTAAGAGATAAACACAAACAATCCATTACCCACTATTGCTTTATCGTGAATGTCCTTTAACGACGATGGGTTACGTTGAATTTCACGCCATGCCTTGAACATGGGATGATAAACAGCATCTCCGTCGTTCCCTCTTTTTAGATTATCCATGGCTTCTTGGGCGAGAATCTCCACTTGAGGTTTGGTCTTTGTAACTCCCTCCGAAGCCAAGTTACGTGGATTTACGGAAATGCTATTATATGAAGATTCTTTATCCGCTGTGCTCGTCGATTGAGTAGATTCCGTATAAACAGACTTACGATATTCCAAGTCAACATTGCGATCGAACATGTGAAGTACGCATTTGGAGACTTTGCCATTTGTGTAATATACGGTTAAGCCGTAGTCGCGATAATCGACCATTTGCCAGCCAATTGGGGTCTGAGCCTCAATTGGGAAGCCACGTAGTTCTACCTTGTCTGCAGTTTTGCTAACAAGACGCATAGGCTTGTCCGACATATTCGGTTTGCCAATGTCTTCATTGAAGACTTTGACGATATATCCATCGCCTGGGGTTAATTTATATCCTCTGCACCCGCTTGTGTTTTTCTCAACACTGACAGTCCGCCCACATTGTTGTAACCCCATAACTTCGCGGCCGTTCTCAAATCGTTGGTGGCAATCAGATTTGAACACGAATGGCTCTAACGTATGAGAAGACGGCTTTGAAGCCGTAGATTTCATTTGAGACTGCGTTTGCTTCGGAGTTAATGGCTTTTGAGTTGCCTGTGAAGTAGTGGATTCAGCTTTAGGCTGTTCATCTCTCTTTTTGCCGAATAAAAAATCCAAGAAGCCCATATTGAGATATTATTTTTTAACCGGTAGCTCTGCGGTGGTTGTACGAAAAGAAAACGTGAGCCAACTATGCCACGTCTTTGTTGAGGGTCGTAGGAAACCTTTGATGCAGATGTAACAATAGTGACCCACGCATATGCGTGAGAACCACTATGCTATCTCTTGCATCGTCTTGAAAATTTCCTACGTTTTCAACAAACAAGATGAGCATAACGCTTCTTATTTTCAGTATGTCTTGGATCGGCAAAGCCAATCCGAATGCAAAGGTGCGAAAAATTTTTGAGATTTTAACGATTTTGCGTGGTGACCTAATAGAGATTTTTGCAGAGGTCACCACATTTTCTCCCTGTAATTATAGTTAAAGTCTGTTAAGGTTTGCCCATATTGGACAAGAAAGGTGGGTTGAATGACTGTGAATGATGACGGATGATAATAAATTACATATTGGTAATCAATACATTACAATATTAGCAATATAGATACGAGTATCCCGCGACACGCATAACGCACAATAATTCTGCAAATTATGGTGGGTGTGGTGACTAATGTAGTGACTTGGAGGGGTGTGGGTAAAAGAAAGACCGCTAACTCATTGAGAATTAGCGGTCTTCTGTGGTGCCACCAGGAATCGAACCGGGGACACAAGGATTTTCAGTCCTTTGCTCTACCAACTGAGCTATGGCACCTTTGGTTGTTTTTGCATTACGTGTTTGTTTCGTTTTGCGTTGCAAAGGTAGGGGTTATTTTTGAATCTGCCAAATTTTTTTGACACTTTTTTCTTTGCCGGTTTTCATTTTTTAAGTTGTTTGTGCGTTATTTCGTTGGTTGTCGGATGGTTACAATGTTGATTTTTTTTCTGATTTTGCTGAATAATTTTCTTTTCGTTTTTTATGTGTGGATTAATTAATGTTTTTCTTTACTTTTGGGTGCTTGCATTATTAATATATTTGCGGTCATTATTTATTGTTGGGTGGGTGATGAGAGAATGTTTAGATTATGGCCGGTGGGGATGGTGGCGGATGGAATGGCTGGGAGGGGGATGATGGATTTTTGATGGATTTTTGATGGATTTTTTGGTGGGTGGGTGAAAATATTTTATAAAAAAGTTGATAAACTGAAAGAATTTGGCTACTTTTGCGAAGTTTTTTGCCAATTGACAAATGATATGGGTAAGTTCAGTGAATATAAATTCCCGCTGAAAAGCATGCCTGAGGGCGTGCAAGAAGTTGACTACCAGATAGGTAAGCAATTTTTCGTCAACATGGAGAATAATGATGTCCGCAATGCGGATGTCAAGGTGCATCTTGTAGTGGAACATAAAAATGATTACTATGACATGCATTTCACTCTGACGGGTGAGGTGGCTGTGGCTTGCGACCGCTGCCTTGACGACCTTGTTCTCCCTATTGACACTACTTATCATATTATTGTCAAGTATGGCGACGACTACCGCGATGACTCCGACGAGTTCATGGAGATACCGTTCAGCGACACGGACATCAACGTGGCTTACATGATACACGATACGATAGCTCTCGCTATTCCTATCAAGCATGTACACCCTCTGGGCAAGTGTAACCGCGCGATGAGTTCGATACTCAAGAAGCACCGTGCTTCTTCCAACAATCCGGAGGATGCTGACCTTGAGGATGAGTTGATGGACGGGATTGATGACATTGACACCGGGGCCACCGACTCGCGATGGGACAAGCTCAAGGACCTCAACCTCGACTGATGCCTCGCCGCGGCAACCAAGCAGAGTGATAGAATAAACAATATAGATAATTACACAAAACAATAAAACAAAATGGCACATCCTAAACGAAAACAATCAAAGACTCGCACAGCCAAACGTAGAACTCACGACAAAGCAGCGATGCCTACATTGGCAGTATGCCCCAACTGTGGCGCATGGCACGTTTACCACTGTGTATGTGGCGAATGTGGCTACTATCGTGGCAAAGTTGCCATCGAAAAAGCCGCTGCCGTATAATCGACAGTACGAGTTTAGCCGCCGGTGACAGTCTGCCGCGAGGCTCCCGTGCAGGAGTCCGGCAGAGTGTGACAGGTGCATTGAATCAACATCTCTCCCACTCCCGTCAGTTTTAATACCTAAGGCCGTTCGGGTGGGATGTTTTTTCATTATCAACTTTTTTATATCAGAACACATTATGGTAAACGCAAGAATATCAGGCATAGCTTCGTACGTGCCCGAGGACATTCTCGACAACGAGATGCTCTCGAAAATGGTGGATACGAACGACGAATGGATAACCACGCGAGTGGGTATCAAGGAGCGTCGCATTCTCAAGAAAGAGGGTGAAGGCTCTTCGTATCTCGGTGCAAAAGCCGTTGAGAAACTTTTGGCCGACACGGGAGTCAATCCTGATGAAATAGAACTGGTGATTTGTGCCACCTCCAACCCTGACTACCGTTTCCCCTCCACGGCTTCGGTAATTGTAGAAAAAACGGGACTTAAAAATGCCTATGCCTACGATATACAGGCTGCCTGCGCCGGCTTCATCGTTGCATTGGAAGATGCCACGGCCTATATCAAGTCGGGATTACGCAAGAAAGTAATCGTTGTCGCTGCCGAGAAGATGTCATCGATGGTCAACTATCAGGACCGCTCCACATGCCCCCTCTTCGGCGATGCTGCAGCAGCCGTGCTTGTTGAGCCTACCGACGAGCCCGTAGGTGTAATCGACGGCGTGTTCCACGTCGACGGTGCCGGCCTCGACCACCTGCTCATGAAGGCAGGCGGCTCAGTGAAGCCCATCACCCACGAAGCCATCGAAGCCGGTGAGAACTACCTCTTCCAGGATGGCCGCAACGTCTACAAGAATGCCGTTACCGACATGCTCACCTCATCGCTCGACATCATGAAGCGCAACAACCTGACCGTCGACGATGTCGATTACCTCATCCCCCACCAGGCCAACCTCCGCATCATCGAGGCTGTCAGCTCGCGTGCAGGCTTCCCCGTCGAGAAAGTGCTTGTCAACATCGAGCACTACGGCAACACCTCAGCCGCTTCAATCCCCTTGTGTCTCGACGAGTACAAGACCAAGCTCAAGAAGGGCGACCGCCTGTTGCTCACCGCCTTCGGTGCCGGCTTCACATGGGGTGCCATGTATCTCATCTGGGATTTATAATCCCCGACGAATCACGACATTTCAAAAAAATTTCATAAAATAGCATCTTTTCAGGTGCTATTTTTGTTTTATATATGACAGCCCGCAATCACGGGCGTCGCCGCGCCAACCGATTCCGGCCTCAAATGCTGACGCCGGGCGGCTTTCGACAGTATATTAATAACAACACAATACAACAACATTATGGAAGATAAGCAGCATAAAGCGGGATTTGTCAACATCGTAGGCAACCCCAACGTAGGAAAATCGACATTGATGAACGACCTTGTAGGCGAGCGTGTATCAATCATCACCTCGAAGGCACAGACCACACGCCACCGCATCATGGGTATCGTCAACACACCCGAGTATCAGATTGTATTCTCCGACACCCCCGGTGTACTCGCGCCCAAATACAAACTCCAGGAGAGCATGCTCAGCTACTCGGAAGGAGCGCTGACCGACGCCGACATCCTGCTCTACGTCACCGACGTGGTGGAGGACCCCACCAAAAATGCCGAATTCCTCGCCAAGGTAGCCAAGGAAAAGATACCCGTGCTGCTCGTCATCAACAAGATTGACCTCGTCAAGTCGCAGCAGGAACTCGAGGAGAAGGTGGCAATGTGGAAAGAGATGCTCCCCAACGCCGAAATCTATCCCACCTCAGCCAAGGAACACTTCAACGTCAGCAACCTGATGGCACGCATTGTCGAACTCCTCCCCCCGTCGCCCCCCTACTTCGGCAAGGACGCACTGACCGACAAGCCCGCGCGCTTCTTCGTCACCGAGATTATACGCGAGAAAATCCTTCTCAACTACGACAAAGAGGTGCCCTACGCAACTGAAGTAATCGTAGAGAAATTCGAGGAATCGGAGACCGCAATCCACATCATGGCAGTCATCTACGTTGAGCGTGACTCGCAGAAAGGTATCCTCATCGGCAAGGGCGGCTCGATGCTCAAACGCGTCGGTACCGATGCCCGCAAGGACATCGAGAAATTCTTCGGCAAACGCGTTTACCTCGAACTCTTCGTCAAGGTCGAAGCCAACTGGCGTAACCGCGAGAACAAGCTCCGCTCATTCGGCTACATCGAGTAACCCCCCCTCGCCGCCTATGATATTCGCGCCACTTGTGAGTATCAGAATTTTATGTTAAATTTGCAATTGAAATGCAAAAAAACGTGACCGTTGAATTAACGGCCGCCAATATAAAGAATCAATAAAAGCTATTATACCATTATGGGACAACTCGTAGCTATTGTCGGACGACCTAACGTGGGTAAATCGACACTCTTCAACCGCCTGACCGAGAGCCGCACGGCTATCGTCGACGAGACTGCCGGCACCACACGCGACCGTCAATACGGCAAAGTAAACTGGAACGGAAAAGAATTCTCAATCGTCGACACCGGCGGCTGGGTAGTCAATTCCGAAGATATATTCGAGGGCGAAATCAACAAGCAGGTAGCCCTCGCCATCGAGCAGGCCGACGAAATCCTTTTCGTGGTCGACTCAATGAACGGTGTCACCGACCTCGACGACTACGTGGCCGAGATACTCCGCAAATCCAAGAAGCCCGTCATCCTCGTGGCCAACAAGGTTGACTCCAACGACTGGCTCTACAACGTGCCCGAATTCTACGGCCTCGGCCTCGGCGACCCCTACGCCGTGTCGGCCGTCAACGGATTCGGCACCGGCGACCTTCTCGACGAAGTGGTCAAGAAGCTCCCCGAGCCCGAGAACGACATCGAAGAAGCCGTGGAGGATATACCCAAGTTTGCCATCGTGGGCCGACCCAACGTAGGCAAGTCATCAATCATCAACGCCTTCATCGGCGAGGACCGCAACATCGTGACCGATATCGCCGGCACCACTCGCGACTCCATCTACACCCGCTACAATAAATACGGCTTCGACTTCTACCTCGTCGACACCGCCGGCATCCGCAAGAAAGCCAAGGTCAACGAAGATATCGAATACTACTCCGTGATCCGCTCCATCCGAGCCATCGAAGCCTCCGACGTCTGCATCCTCATGATCGACGCCACCCGCGGCATCGAGGCGCAGGACCAGAGCATCTTCTCGCTGATACAGCGCAACAAGAAGGGCCTCGTAGTGTGCGTCAACAAGTGGGACCTCGTGGAGGAGAAGAGCCAGGCAGCAATCAAGACATTTGAGAACGCCATCCGTGAACGCTTCGCCCCTTTCACCGATTTCCCCATCATCTTCACTTCGGCACTTACCAAGCAACGCATCTACAAAGTGCTTGAGACAGCCATTGAAGTGTACAACAACCGCCGTCGCACTATCCCCACTTCGCAGCTCAACAACTATCTGCTCGAAGTCATCGGCGCCTATCCCCCACCCGCCAACAAGGGCAAATATGTAAAAATCAAATACATAACCATGTTGAAAGGAGCGCCGATACCCACGTTTATCTTCTTCTGCAACCTGCCTCAGTGGGTCAAGGAGCCCTATCGCCGTTATCTCGAAAACAAGATACGCGAGAAATGGGACTTCCACGGAACCCCCATCAGCATATTCATGCGCGAGAAATAAACCGCAATCAATAAAAAACGTAAACCGGTGGTGTGAAGAGCAACAATCCTCACACCACCGGTTTACGTTTTAGGTACGACCAAGCTATCAACAAAATGATACGACCAGTCTATCAATTTCAATCAAGCGAGTCAGAGACTCGCTGATTGTGGTTAACCCCGAGCATCAGCTCGGGGTTTTTTGATACCCTCGCGCTGTATTTTAGGATATATTAAGATGGTGGGGTGTTGTTTATCAGGCGGATTTTTAGTAACTTCGTAGATTGGTTGAACCGCGCGGATTTCCTGCGGTTCAGTGACACATTATTGAAACTGATATGGGACGAATTTTCAAATCTGACAATATATTGAAGTGGGCGGTTACGTCGGTTGCCGTTTTCATGAGCGCTTCAGCGGCATGCGGTGCCTCACTCTCTTTCGAGGGCACGCGAGTGATAGCGGTCAACGCCGACGCTTCTTCCGGACTGGATAAAATCTATGTGGTGGAGAACGCTGCCACCGCCACCGCCTCCTACCCTTCAGCTTCGGCCAAATGGAGCTCGTGGGGAGCATCGGGAGCGGCCTACGGTCAGAGTGTCGCCACTACTACCGACGGTGCCAACAGCCTGTGGTCGCTGCCGGCGGCCGAGGGATTCGGCGTCACCGTGGAGGATGCCGGACGCATGTACCACTTCTGGATTGTCAACTACGCCGACCATCACGTCGACTTCAACTCCCTGTCAGTTGACCCCGAGGATAGCGACTGCCGGTCAATGTATCTCGACGTAGAGCCACTGTCATCCTCGGCCAACTACGCAATCAACTACTACACCATCAACGGCGCGCCCCGTCAGCTCGACCGCGGTTACACCCTCTCCTACAACACGTTGACCTACAACGACAACACCAAGCTCTACGACGTCACCACCACTGCCACCGACCTCGACGCCCTCAAGAGCCGCATACGCGTGGACAAACCGCTGTGTGACACGCGTTTCACCCTCACCGGCGACCGTTTCGCCCGCGAGTGGGGCTTCAGCACCACCGCCGAGAGCGACACCTACGCAACCGACGCTGTGGAGGCTTCGACCTACGCCGAGAAAGCCGAACACGACTATGACAACGAGCAGGCCGACGGCAATTCGGGCCTCGGAGGCTCCGCCCCTGTCGACATCACGTTCGTGGCAGCCGTCACCGACGCAGCCCGCTTCACCGAGTGGCAACTGTCATCGTCGCCCGACTTCACCACCTACGAGCTGCGCTTCAACCAGACCGAGGTATCCTACACCTTTACCGAATACGGCACGTGGTACATGCGTTTTCAGGCAAGCAACGCCGACGGCACCTGCGACTATTTCAGTCCCACTTACGAAATACAGATAGGCGAAAGCCGCCTGCTCTGTCCCAACGCGTTCTCGCCCCACACAGCCGACGGCGTCAACGACGAGTGGAAAGTAAGCTATAAATCGATAGTCGACTTCGAGTGCCACATATTCAACCGATGGGGCATCAAGGTAGCCACCCTCACCCATCCCTCGCAGGGCTGGGACGGCAAGTACAACGGCAAGCTCGTGCCCGCCGGAGTCTACTACTACGTCATCAAAGCCCGCGGAGCCGACGGTCACAAATATGACCTCTCAGGCGATATAAATATCATCGAATACAACCGTTCGAAGGGTCAGAGCGTTACGGAATAATACACCTGTCCGTATTTTTTTACTAACTACAAACTCTATTGGAACATGAAATCATCTCTTATTCTGACGATAGCGCTGGCCGTAGCCGCAGGCACGCCCGCACTCACTATGAAAGCATCGGCCCAACAGTCAACGGTACTTGCCCCCGTGCGCAGTCCGCAGATTCCGGCCAAAGTATCGTTTGCCGACACGCAGTATGATACCGACCGCTACGACATATACGAACGCCTCGACCGCGAGCTCACCGGCATCTCCTACACCCACGGTAACACCCTGCTGCTGCTCAAACGTGCCAACCGCTACTTCCCGGAGATAATACCCATACTGAAGAAAAACGGTGTGCCCGAGGACCTTATATATCTGGCCTGCATAGAGAGCACGCTCAACCCGCGCGCCTACTCCCCCGCCAAGGCCGCCGGCATCTGGCAGTTCATCCCCGCCACGGCCAAGCAATATGGCCTGGAGGTCAACGAATACGTCGACGAGCGCTACGATGTGGAGAAATCCACCGCCGCAGCCGCCCGTTTCCTGAAATCACTCAAGGCAAAATACGGCGACTGGGAATCAGTGGCCGCAGCCTACAACGGCGGCCCCGCCCGTATCACCAAAGAACTTGACGCACAGCAGGCCGAGACCGCCATGGACCTCTTCCTCACCGAGGAGACCACGCGCTACATGTTCCGCATTCTCGCCACCAAGCTGATAATGGAAAATCCGCGCGCCTACGGCTTCGCCCTCAATGCCGACCAGTTCTACACCCCCATGGAATATGACATCGTGGAGGTGAACACCCCCGTGGCCGACTGGCCCACATGGGCCAAGAACCAGGGTATCACCTACGCCCAGCTCAAGGATGCCAATATGTGGATACGCGACAAGACTCTTCCCAACAAAACAGGAAAGACCTACCGCGTGAGAGTGCCGAAAAAGAGTTCGCTCCACCGCTCCACAGCCCCCAAGACAATATACAACCCCTCATGGGTGAAGTAATCAACCCGCATAAGGCCCGGTGCCTTACTTTTATACTTACCGATGATAGCTCGTCAGCCATTAAAGCCGGCCGCCCCAAAAGGCTGACTCATGAAAGGCCTGATAAAAGGCTGACTCATAAAGGCTGACAGGCTTAAAACGGATTCTTTAACGATACATGAAAATGACTCAGAACACAGATATAGTACGACCCGACACCGCCAACGGCAGCGCCGCGCCGATGCAATCCACCGAGATACGTCCGCTCGACGCCCTGCAGGTGATCGGTGCAAGGGTCAACAACCTCAAAAACATAGATGTCACCATTCCCCACAACTCACTGACTGTGATAACGGGACTGAGCGGCAGCGGCAAGTCGTCGCTCGCCTTCGACACCATCTTCGCCGAGGGGCAGCGACGCTACATCGAAACCTTCTCGGCCTATGCCCGCAATCTGCTCGGCAACCTCGAGCGCCCCGATGTCGACCACATCAGCGGCCTCAGCCCTGTCATTGCCATAGAGCAGAAAACCATCAACCGCAACCCGCGAAGCACCATCGGCACCACCACCGAAATCTATGACTTCCTGCGACTTCTCTACGCCCGCGTGGCCACAGCGCGCAGTTACATATCGGGCGAACCGATGGTCAAATACAGCGAGGAGAAAATCGTCGACCTCATTCTCGACCGCTATGCCGGCCGCAAAATCATGCTCCTCGCTCCCGTTGTCCACAACCGCAAGGGTCACTACAAAGAGCTCTTCGAGCAGTTGCAGAAGAAGGGCTACGTAACGGTGCGCGTCGACGGCCACATACGCGAGATTGAGCCGGGAATGAAGCTCGACCGCTACAAGAACCACTCCATCGAGATTGTCGTCGACAAACTCAAAGTGGCCGCCAAGGACGATTCGCGACTGCGCGACTCCGTGTCCAACGCTCTCCACCAGGGCGACAAGCAGATGATGATCTATGACATTGACGACAATGCCATAGGCCACTACTCACAGGCGCTGATGGACCCCGTCAGCGGTCTGTCATACCGCGAGCCTGCGCCCCACAACTTCTCGTTCAACTCGCCGCAAGGCGCCTGTCCCTGCTGCAAGGGCCTCGGCACGGTCAACATCGTGGACCGCGCCAAGATTATCCCCGACGACACTATCTCTATAGCCCGGGGTGCCATCGCGCCCCTCGGCAAGCAGAAAAACAGTGTGGTGTTCTGGCAGATTGAAGCCATCTGCGAGAAGTATGGCTGCACGCTCGAAACTCCTGTCAATCAGCTCCCCGAGGAGGCCGTCAACGATATTCTCAACGGCACTCCCGAACGCCTGCAGCTCAAAAACAGTCCATCATATTCGAGCTATTTCGTTCCCTACGAGGGAATTGTAAAATATATCGAGACACTGCGCGCCGACGAGGACGACTCGCAGTCAAAGAAATGGAGCGGGCAGTTCTACACCCGCACCGTGTGCCCCGAATGCCACGGCGACCGCCTCAACCGCGAGGCGCTCCACTTCTTCATCGGCGACAAGAATATCGCCGACCTGAGCCGTCTTGACATCTCCGACCTGCTCGCATGGGTCAACGATGCCGACCAATACTTCAGTCCGTCGCAGCAACTTATCGCGTCGGAGATACTCAAGGAGATACGCACCCGACTCAGTTTTCTCGTCGACGTGGGCCTCGACTATCTGTCGCTCAACCGCGCGTCGGCCACACTGTCGGGCGGCGAGAGCCAGCGCATACGCCTTGCCACACAGCTCGGTTCGGAACTGGTCAATGTGCTCTACATCCTCGACGAGCCGTCAATAGGTCTGCATCAGCGTGACAATCTGCGACTTATCAACTCGCTCAAACGTCTGCGCGACGCCTCCAACTCCGTCATCGTGGTGGAGCATGACAAGGAGATGATGCTTGAGGCCGACTACGTGGTCGACATCGGTCCGCGCGCCGGTCGCCACGGCGGTCAGGTAGTATTTGAAGGCACTCCCGAGGCCATGCTCTCGAGCGGCACCATCACCGCCGACTACCTCAACGGCCAACGCACTATCGAGGTCCCCGCCACGCGCCGGGAAGGCAACGGCAAGACTCTCGCTATACACGGTGCCACGGGCCACAACCTGCGCAACGTCGACCTCACCATTCCGTTGGGCACGCTGACCTGCATCTGCGGTGTGTCGGGCTCCGGCAAGTCGTCGCTAATCAACGGCACACTGCAGCCCATCCTGTCGCGCCACTTCTACCGTTCGCTGCAGGAACCGCTCCCCTATGCCTCGATTGAAGGTATCGAGAATATCGACAAGGTGGTGACCGTCGACCAGTCGCCGCTCGGTCGCTCGCCGCGCTCCAACCCTGCTACTTACACGGGCGTGTTCACCGACATCCGCAACCTCTTCGTGCAGCTGCCCGAAGCGCAGATACGCGGTTACAAGCCGGGGCGCTTCTCGTTCAATATCAAGGGGGGACGCTGCGAGGCATGCTCGGGCAACGGCTACAAGACCATCGAGATGAACTTCCTCCCCGACGTGCTGGTGCCGTGCGAAGTGTGTGGCGGCCGACGCTACAACCGCGAGACCCTGGAGGTGCGTTTCAAGGGCAAGTCCATTGCCGACGTGCTCAACATGACTATCAATCAGGCGGTTGAGTTCTTCGCCAATATCCCCAATATCCTCAACAAGATAAAGGTATTGCAGGACATCGGTCTGGGTTACATCAAGTTGGGCCAGCCATCATCGACATTGTCGGGTGGTGAGAACCAGCGCGTGAAACTCGCTACCGAGCTGTCGAAACGCGACACCGGCAAGACTCTTTTCATCCTCGACGAGCCCACTACGGGTCTGCATTTCGAGGATATCAAGACGCTGCTCTCCGTGCTCAACCGACTCGTGGAGAAGGGTAACACCGTTGTTGTCATCGAGCACAATCTCGATGTTATCAAGGTGGCCGACTACATTGTCGACATGGGCCCGGGCGGAGGTAAGAACGGCGGCCGCATCATAGCTCAGGGCACTCCCGAGGAAATAGCGCTGACCGACTCGCCTACAGCCGGGTATATCAAAGAAGAACTGTCGTTATCCCGAAAGTGACGGAATTGCCGTCCCCGGGGTCTAAGTGATTATATTTCAACTTCTACATATGATAAAAAAGTTAATCCTCTCCGCTGTCATCTCATTGACAGCACTTTGCAGCATGGCACACACAAAGATATATTCCGGAGCCAACGCCTACTCCTCGCAGGTGATGTACTCTTGGGACGGTAAGCACCTCTATCAGGGCCCTAACACCTATTCCTCAAAGATACTCTACACCTGGGATGGCAAGCACCTTTACCAAGGCCCTAACGCCTACTCCTCAAATATACTCTACACGTGGGACGGCAAGCACCTCTACCAAGGCCCTAACGCCTACTCCTCAAATATACTCTACACGTGGGATGGCAAACATATCTACCAAGGCCCTAACGCCTATTCCTCAAAGATACTCTATACCTGGGACGGCAAACACCTCTACCAAGGCCCCAACGCCTACTCCTCCAAAATCATCTCCACCACCGACGGCACCTTCCCCCCAATCCTCTTCACCATCCTCTGACAACCGGTGCCACATAACAGCTATCCATCCCATCCCATCCCTTCCCATCTCCTATCCTTCCCATAAAATCGGAAAAGTGTAGTTTTTACCCACCAAATTTATAGGAAAAGTGTATTTTTTACTTGCCATTTTTATAGGAAAAGTGTATTTTTACGGGGTGAAATTTATAGGAAAAGTGTAGATCATGCTATACAGAAAGATAGAAACAGATATATATCAGCACTTTACATCAGGGTCAGACAAGATTCTGATGCTGACCGGTGCGCGACAGACAGGAAAGTCTTTTATAATCAACCATGTTGCCTCGAAGATATTCAAGAACGTGGTGGAAATCAATCTCATTGAGGATTATGACACTGACCGCCTGTTTGAATCGGTCTCGTCGATAGAGGAATTTCACCTGCGGCTTAGCTCGGTGGCCGGAGAGCGCTTAGGGTCAAAAGAGGACACATTGGTATTTCTTGACGAGATACAGCAATATCCCCGACTGCTGACTCTACTGAAATTTTTGCGTCAGGAAGGGAGATACACCTACGCTGTCAGCGGAAGTCTGCTTGGACTGACACTAAAAAACACAACCTCCATACCCGTAGGGTCGCTCGCACTGATGCACATGTATCCGCTCGACTTTGAGGAGTTCCTCATTGCCAACAATGTAGGCCGGGAGGCCATTGACGCAATGCGGAAACTCTTTGACTCGCGTGAGAGCCTCGATGAAGCCATGCACAACCATATAATAGGACTATTCAAACGTTACCTTCTCATCGGGGGTATGCCTCAGGCGGTGCAGGAGTTTGTCAATTCACGCAACCTCGTGGCTGTCCGTGCCATCCAGAATGATATACACCGGCTTTACGAAGCCGATGCAACAAAATATGACCTGGAGCATCGACTGCACATCGAGAGAATATACGAGATGATACCGTCGGCAATGGAAAGCCACAAGAAGAGAGTGGTTTACCGCGAAATTGAGAATAAACCCAAAGGTCGCCACAGCGATTATATCGAGGAATTTGATTTTCTATCGGCGTCGGGCGTAGCTCTTGAGGTGAAAGCCATATCAAATCCATCGTTCCCGCTCATAGAATCAGGTGTAAAAAACCTGCTGAAACTGTACCTCAACGATGTAGGCATGGTTACAGGTATCCTGTACCGCAATAACATAAAGCCGGTGATGGACACCGAGTGCAGCGTCAACCTCGGAAGCGTATATGAATCAGTGGTTGCCATGGAACTGGCAGCTCACGGCCACAAACTATTCTACTATGATAACAAGAAGAATGGAGAGGTCGATTTCCTCATTGATGATTACTACAGCCTGTCGGCAATGGCTATCGAGGTGAAGTCAGGAAAAGACTATACCATACACAGCGCTCTCACCCGCCTGCTTGACAACAAGGACTACCGACTGGGCAACGGCCTTGTACTCAGCAATTCCCGCGAAGTGGTTCAAGACGGCAAAACTATCTACATGCCCATCTACTACGTAATGTTCCTAAACTCCGAAGGCAGTCGTGCCACCGAAATCCTGCTATAACAATACCCCTACCGTACTACAGCAAAAGTATATTACAGTGGTTATGAGCCTATTACAGTAGTTATAAAATTTCTACAGCTGGATACTGCGGTTAGAGGGAGGGGGAAGTGAGGGTGTAGGGGTTGGCGATGGCGGAGAGTGCGGAGTGCTTGGCGGCGAGGATGTGGTCGGGGGTCATGCCTATTACTCCGGTGCCGGGATGCTGGCCGGGGACGTTCATGCGATGGATTGAAGCAGCATCGATTACGGTGCTATCTTCCATTATATCAACATCATCTACGCCGGCGAGGTGCAATATGGTCAGGGCGTTGGTCAGGGCCGCGCAGTAGCAACCTATACCCTCCTGCAGGTGACCGTTGTCAACAGTCATATTGTGAGCCGAACCGTCGCCAAGCTCCCTTGCCGGAGTCAGTCGCAGATTCTGCACCGCCGTGCCGTATGGAAACACCACGCAATCAATGGCTTCGGCCGTTTTCTGCGCATTGTCAGCCGTGGCACGCCAATAGTATTCAAATCCGGCATCACTTGCTCCGTAGGCACCGTGAATCAGAATCCAACCGAGCGTAACGTCGCTTTTCCGCGCCTTAACAATTTCGGTAAGTTCACTCAAATGAGGCCATATCACCTGCGACCAATCACGAAAGGACATCGAACCATTCTGCTGAAACGTAACAACGTCCCAGTCCATGTCGTTGAACACGGCATCGGCATCCTTATTGCGATGCGTGGTCCACGGACCACCGTTCACACTCTTATAATAAATATAGCGTTGCGGCTTATACTCCTTCTCACCATCCACCACAGTCTCACCGCGGAAATTGGCAAGATGCTGCTGCAGAGAGCAACCCCCTAAGTAGGCTACACCAATTGTCACTTTTACTTCCGGGGCAATGCTGTTAAGTATCATAGGCACGTAGCCCATCGCATCCTCGGTGAAAGAGTTGCCGTAGCACAACACGTTGAACGACCGCACAGGCAGAGCGTTTGTCTGATTATTAATATCCGTCTCGTCGTCGAGAATCTCGTCGTCAGTCACTGAGCAACCGACTGTTACGAGTGATATTATAGCTACAAAAAGCGCGATAAAGAGCTTCCTGTTCATTGCAGATTGGTTTAATTTAAGCAGAATAGCATTATCAGTAATGCTGACAGTGATACATTCAGTAATGCTGTCAATAATGCAAATTTACATAATACTTCCGGATATATAGCATAAATCATTAGGTTTAACAGTATAAAAAACAGGAGATTCAACAGTAGTTCAATAACCTGCTACTGTTAAATCTCCTGTTATAGGAGTGCCCGGTCAGCGGTCTGAGCGTGTCTGCCTTTGCTGCCCTAAGCGTGTCTGTCAAAGGCAAGCGCAATTTATTGCGCCGGCGGGCCGGCTGCGACTGTTACGCGGCAGCTTCGGCTTCGGCGCGCTGTTTCTCGGCCGATACCTCCTTGATGTTCCACACGGCGACAGCACCGAGGAGCATCAGCACGCCTGCAACAACTATCATATAGACAGTCTGCGGTGCGCCGGCCTGCGGAGTGCCTGCAGCGGCCAAGGGGAAGAAACCGAGGATGAGTCCGCCGAGCAATGCGGCGATAATCTGCGGGAAGCAGATGGTGCAGTTGAAGAGTCCCAGATAAGTACCTATATTCTTACCTGACAGAGCGTTGGTAAGGATAGTGAACGGCATTGCGAGCATTGCAGCCCAGCCGCAACCCATCAGACCGTAGGGCACGGTGAGCGCCCATTTAGAGTTGCAGAAGTAAACCGCGATGAAACCTACGGCACCAATCACGAGGCTTATAGAATAGGCGAAACGACGATTCTTGAAGCGCGGAAGCACTGCGGCCCAGATAACGGCTACGACAGCCTGAATGGCGAAGAGCACACCGTTCCAGTCACCGGCATCCTGATACTGCTTGGACTGCGCGTTGAGCACGGTGGTGTAGTGGGGAGTGATTTCAGCGCCGGCGGCCGAGGGAAGTTCAGCCACCTGCTCTTTCTCATACTTGCCGTCGCGTTCCACCACGATGTGGGCAGTAGAGAGTTTATGGTCGGGAGTGACGGTTGAAAGGGTTACAACAGTCGATACGGGGGCGTCGAGAGTCACCTCCTCGCCGTCGATAAGCAGCACGTCGCCCTGCTTGCCGTATGACTCGCCGGGACGGGCGAGAGCCACACCCTTGTCATAGAATACCTGACCGCCTTTTACCAGAATCTGACCGTCGGCAGTCATGACGCTGTCGGGGTAGACAACAATGCCGTTGACGTTGACACCGTTGATGGTGAGACGTCCGTCGTCGATTACCATAATCTCATCGGCAAAGAGATACTTGTCGGAGTACATGGTGCCGTTGATTTCCACGCCGTCGACTTTCTGCTCGGAGGGAGCGTCGAAAGCATGGCCGGCGATAGCGTCGGTAGAGTAAGTCCAGAGGAAGAGGAAACCTGCCCAGCAGAAGAACTGCACCAGACCGATGGTCCAGAACACGGCGGGAGCTGTCTTGAGCGCGCCGGCCATCTGCACGAACATGTTGCCTTTCTTCTGCTGCTGACTCTCCTCTTCGGCCACACCGTTGTATTCGGCATACAATTTCGGGGGCATTTCCTTCACCTTAGCCAGGGTGTAGAGTACGCATATCAGCAGTATGAGCGCTCCGAGATAGAACGCGAAGGTAACAGTGGGGGGCACTTCACCCTCGGGAGCCTGGTTGCTTACGAAGAGAGCGAGAATGATAGGCGCGAGATAGCCCACGAACGAACCGGCGTTGCAGAGAAAACTCTGTATCGAGTAGGCCAGTCCTTTCTGTTTCTCGTTGACCATATCGCCCACAAGCATCTTGAATGGCTGCATGGCCATATTGATGGAGGTGTCGAGCAGCATGAGGCAGAAGAGGCCGAAGGTAATGGCCGCTGACACTGACAACCCGAGACTACCGGCGTTGGGAAGGAAACACATCACAATGATGGCGATAGCCGCTCCCACGATGAGGTAGGGAAGGCGACGGCCGAAACGGTTCCATGTGCGGTCGGAGGCCGAGCCGATGATAGGCTGCACGAGAAATCCCATCAGAGGGGGTAAAATCCAGAAGTAGCTCAATTGGTGAGGGTCGGCTCCGATGGTGGAGAAAATACGGCTCACCTGCGAACTCTGGAGAGCGTAGGCTATCTGCACTCCGAAAAATCCGAAGCTCAGATTCCACAACTTCCAAAAGCTTAAGTCGGGTTTGGTTTTCATGTTGTTACGATTGTTATTGGGTTAAATTTGTTTTTAAGGTAAGAGGATGTCTGAGTTGTTTACTTCCCGCTTTTAATCTCCGAGTAGAGCCAGGCTATTTCCTCGGGCCAGCGCGCCACGTCGGGAGTTTCGAGAATGAGGGGGATATTGTCGGTGCGGGGATCGTTGACGAGCATTGAGAAGAAATCCTTGCCGAGCTCGCCCTCGCCCAACGGGGCATGGCGGTCGACACGCGAATTGCGTCCCTTCTTGGAGTCGTTGACATGCATGCCGCTGAGATAATTGAGCCCGATTACGCGGTCAAATTCCTGCCATGTAGCTTCATAGCCTTCGGGTGTGGCGAGGTCATAGCCGGCGGCAAAGGTGTGGCACGTGTCGATGCATACACCGATGCGCTCCTTGTCCTCCACCTGCTCTATGATGGCCGCTATCTGCTCGAATGAATATCCGAGATTGGAGCCCTGGCCTGCGGTCGACTCGATTACAGCCTTCACTCCTTCGGTCGCGTCAAGAGTCATGTTGATGGACTCGGCGATAGTGGCTATGCAGGTGTCGATGTCGACAAGGTTGAGATGCGAACCGGGGTGGAAATTGAGCATCGAGAGCCCCAACTGCTCGCAACGGCGGAACTCGTCGAGAAATGCCGCACGCGACATCTCCAGTTTCTCCTTGTCGGGCGAACCGAGGTTTATGAGGTAACTGTCATGGGGAAGTATCTGAGACGGGGCGTAACCCAGCTCGGCGCAGCGCTCCTTGAAGAGAGCGGTCTCCTTGGCTGAAATCTCCTTTGATTTCCAGCGCGACGGGTTGCGGGTGAACAAAGCGAACGCCTTTGCCCCTATTTCCGAGGCATTGAGCGGAGAAGCTGCCACTCCGGGGCTCGCCGATACATGTGCTCCTATATATTTCATAAAGTATGAGCTGTTTATCAGTATATTATACAGAAAAAATCTTAAAAAAAATGTAAATACGACACTCCGTTACAAATCCTATGAGCCGGAGTTACGTTAGTTTGACCTACAAAGATAATAATAAATATTTAAGTAGCCAATAAAAATTGCGCGATAAGCCCCCGGTGGCCCCAATATTTGTTAATCCGGTGCATGCCCGCGCGCGCCGGCAAAACGCGCACTTTTGTTTTTTTAGCATTAATGTTTTGCGGCTGAGTGGAAATATAAGTATATTTGCACCAAAGAAGGTGAAAAAAGATAATAAAAGATAATGTTAGGAATTTCAAAAGACGCGATAGCCGAATTGCCACAGGCTGCATTTCCCGGTCGCATCATCATGATTAATTCGCCACTCGATTGCCGCAAAGCGATTAAGTACCTGATGACGCAGCCGGTCATAGGTTTTGACACGGAGACACGCCCCTCGTTCCATAAGGGCAACCCCCACAAAGTGTCGCTCCTGCAGCTCTCAACCGCCGACCAGTGCTTCCTCATACGCCTCAACCACACCGGGCTTACCCCCGAAATCAAGGAACTGATGGAGACCGAAAGCGTGCGCAAGGTAGGACTGTCAATCAAGGACGACATACACTCCCTCTCGGCCCTCGAGCCGATTAACCCCGGCAACATCATCGAGTTGCAGACATTTGTAAAAGACTACGAGATAGCCGACAACTCGCTGCAGAAGGTCTACGCTATAATCTTCAACGAACGCATATCGAAGGGACAGCGCCTCACCAACTGGGAGGCCGAGACCCTGACCGAGGCACAGCAGGCCTACGCCGCTCTCGACGCCTACGCCTGCCTGAAGATATACAACTATCTGACAGGCGGACACTTCAACCCCGCCGACTCCCCCTATAAAATCGAAACCGCGGAGTGACATCTCCCTCTCTCACCTTCTCCTCCCTGCAAAACAACAAGACTATACAATGAAAAAATCGTCAATCATTTTCACAGCAATGGCCATGACAACAGTTTTGTCGGGCCGGTCGGGCGAACGCCTGCAATATCCCGCGGCACCCGCCGACCCCGCTACCGACCGATACTTCGACATCACGGTGACCGACACCTACCGTCCGCTCGAGAACGATACCGCTGCAGCCACCCTGCAATGGGTAGAGGCCGAGCGAAGCCTCACCGAGCAATATCTCTCCAAGATACCTTTCCGCGACAAGCTCCGCAGCCACATCGCCTCGTTCCAGAACTACAACAAGACGGGCCTTCCCTGGAAATCCTACGACAATAAATATTACTTCTACGAGAACTCCGGCATGAAGAACCAGTCGGTGCTCTACCGCAAGGACACCCTCGACGGCAAGCCCGAGGTGTTTCTCGACCCCAACACGCTAAGTGACGACGGCACCGTGGCGCTCACCGGCGTCTACATGTCGCCCGATGGCCGCTACACAGCCTATACCATAAGCCGCAGCGGTTCGGACTGGAGCGAGATATATCTGCTCGACACCGCCACCGGCCAACTGCTGCCCGACCATATCGAGTGGGCCAAATTCACCGGTGCCGAATGGTATGGCGACGGCTTCTTCTACAGCGCTTACCCCGTGCCCGAGGCGGGCAAGGAATTTTCCAACGCCAACGAGAACCATCGCATCTACTATCACAAGATAGGCACCCCGCAGAGCGAAGATACAGTATTCTACGAGGATACCGAGCATCCGCTCTACTTCCACTCGCTCCACATACCCCACGGCAGCCACTACGCATTCCTCATGGCGGGCGGCCAGGGCTTCGGCGAGGCTATCAAGGTGAAGGACCTGAGCAATCCCGCCTCGGAGTGGATAGAGATGGAACCCTCACAGGACAATATCATCAACATCATCGACCTCATCGGCGACACCATCTACTTCACCACTTCGGTCGATGCTCCCAACTACCGACTTATGTCGGCACCCGTCACCGCTCCTTCACGTGAGAACTGGCGCGAAATCATTCCCGAGACCGACGCCGTGCTCGCCGGCGCGCAGATGGCAGGCGACAAACTGATTGTCACCTATCAGCGCGACGCCTCATCACACCCCGCACTCTACGACCTCGACGGCAACCTCATACGCGAAATCCAACTCCCCGGCATCGCGAGCGCTTCATTCTCAAGTTCGCGCCGCCATGACGAGGTGTTCTACAACGTCAGCAACTACCTGCAGCCGTGGGCCCACTACAGCTACGACACCGCCACCGGCGAGAGCACACTGACCGAGCGCGCCGAAGTGCCCGGTTTCAACCCCGACGACTACGTGACCGAAGAGGTGTTCTACCCCTCTACCGACGGCACTATGGTACACATGCACCTCACCTACCGCAAGGACCTCAAGCGCGACGGCACCAACCCCGTCTACCTCTACGGCTACGGCGGTTTCAACGTGCCTCTCGACCCGGGCTTCTCCCCCAACCGTCTCAACTGGCTCGCCAACGGCGGCATCTACGCCGAGGCCAACCTGCGCGGCGGTTCGGAGTATGGCGACAAATGGCACGAAGCCGGTACCAAACTGCAGAAGAAAAACGTATTCAACGACTTCATCTCGGCAGCCGAGTATATGATTAAGGAGGGCTGGACCACTCCCGAGCGCCTCGTCATCGAGGGCGGCAGCAACGGCGGTCTGCTCGTGGGCGCCTGCGTCAACATGCGTCCCGACCTCTTTGCCGTGGCCATTCCCCGCGTAGGCGTGATGGACATGCTCCGCTACCACCTCTTCACCATCGGCTGGAACTGGGCGTCGGACTACGGCACCTCGGCCGACTCACCCGAGATGGCAGCCTACCTGCGCTCCTACTCACCGATGCACAACATCAAGAACGACGGCACCCCCTACCCCGCCATCCTCGTCACCACAGCCGATCATGACGACCGCGTGGTGCCCGCCCACTCGTTCAAGTATGCCGCCGAGCTTCAGGCCGCCAACACCGGCGACAAGCCCAAACTCATACGCATCGACTCCAAGGCGGGTCACGGCGCCGGCAAACCCATCAGCAAAGTCATCGACGAATACGCCGACCTCTACTCATTCATCTACTATAACCTGGGCATAGTGCCCGTCACAGAGTGAGAGCCTGTCCCATAATAATTCTGACGGTGTGCTTTCTATCCCTCACGAGCTGTTTCACGGGGATAGAAAGCACTCCGCGCATTACCGACAAGGAGGTACGCCGCAACGTGCCCGACGTCAACGTCGAGGCCGAGACCGCCGCGCTGCTCGCCCCCGACCCGATGTCCCGCTGGCAACCGGGACGTCGTTTCCTCGTCAGCGACCCTAAGATATCACTGCTCTTTGAGAAAGAGCCCGCCATCAGCGTCGGGGAGATACTCGTGTTTGAATCGCTCACAGGAGATGCCTCCATCACCGGCGACAGCATCAGCGTGCTGACCTTCCGCCGCGCCGACTCCGCCACGTCGGGCGAACCGCTGCGCTACAAGCTCGGCATTGCCCCCTCGGCGCTCGCCGATGCAGCCACGCTCCCGATGAGCGTTGACCTCGCCATGGTCGACAACGCCCGCGACCTGCTTGCCGGAAAGCGTTTCTACATAACCTCGTCGATGCGTGTCGACAAGTCACTGACCCCTACCGGACGCGGCCGCAAATATGTGCCCGTAACCATCACGGACGTCAACGCCGGCAATGCCGACTACCCCCTGCGGCTCGACATCACCGACGACCTCGGGCAATCCTCATCCATAGCCATGACCGTAGGCACGGCCCGCAGCTCCACACGCAACTTCGACAAGATATTCGTAATCGACGACCCGCGGTTGCGCTACCCCGCCATCACCGAGGCCACGTGGCAGAATATCGCCAACTCGCGCGTGGTTGCCGGCATGACACCGCAGGAATGTCGCCTTGCGCTCGGCACCCCCAACGACATACGCAAGTGGCACAACGGCGGCAGTTTCTTCGAAAGCTGGGCGTGTGACAACGGCCAGTACCTCATATTTATCGACGGACTCCTCGCCGAAATCCATTAACCGCTCAAAGCCAACAGCCAACAGCCGCCTATCATGAAACTGACTTTTCTCGGAACAGGAACCTCAACGGGCGTGCCCTCGATAGGGTGCGCATGTGAAGTGTGCCGCTCCGCCGACCCGCGCGACAACCGACTGCGCTGCTCGGCACTGCTCACCGTCGGCAGCAACAACATCCTCATCGACGCCGGCCCCGACTTCCGCCAACAGATACTCCGCGCCGGGTCGCCGCCACTCGACGCACTGCTCATCACCCACACCCACTACGACCACGTAGGCGGCATCGATGACCTGCGCCCCTACTGCTACCCCGACGGTTTCGACATCTACGCCCAGGCCTACGATATCGACGACCTCAAGCGCAAAGTCCCCTACTGTTTCGCCGAAAAGCCATATCCCGGCGCGCCGGTGCTGCATCCGCACGTAATCCGCCCGATGCAGCCGTTCAGCATCAACGGCGTAGAGATACTGCCGCTACCCGTGCGCCACTATCTGCTCGACATCGTGGGCTTCCGCACAGGCAATCTCGCCTACATCACCGATGCCAAAGAGATACCCGCCGAGACCATCGATGCCATCCGCGGCATCGATACACTCGTCATCAACGCCCTGCGCCCCAAAGAGCATATATCGCACATGAACCTATCGCAGGCGCTCGACGTTATAAAAGCAGTCGGACCTCGTATCGCCTACCTTACCCACATAAGCCACGACATGGGGCTGCACGCCGAAGTGTCACCCCGCCTGCCCGGCAACGTAAGGCTCGCAATCGACGGCGAGACAATAGAAATAAGGGATTGACCGACTGATAGCACACACCTGCACGTCACTTCACCGCCACGACAGTCACCTCAGCCGTAATCCCGCAGAAGTTAAACTTTTAAAACTTATAATATTATGATTAAGGTGACCTATCTCGACCACAGCGGCTTTGCCGTTGTGCTCCCTACAGCAATCGCAGTGTTTGACTATTTCCGCGACCCTACCAAGGCGCTTGAAAAAGTATTGCACGAGAATCCGGAACTCCCGGTCATATTCTTCGTGTCGCATCATCATCCCGACCATTTCAACCCCACTATATTCAACCTCGCGCAGAACCGCAAGGTGCAGTATGTACTCTCCAACGACATCTTCTCGAAGGTGGTGCACGACGACCTCGCCGTAGCGTGGGTGAGTCCCGGCGACGAAGTGCCCGGACTGCTCGGCGGTCTTGATGTCAGAGCGTTCGGTTCGACCGACGCAGGCGTCAGCTTCCTCGTCACTCTCCCTGACGGTCAGAAGATATTCCATGCCGGCGACCTCAACTACTGGCACTGGAACGAGGAGTCAACTGTCGAAGAGGTCAAAGAGGCCTACAACAGTTTCGTGCATATTATCCGCGAGCTTGAGCAGTATGCTCCCGCAATCGACATAGCGTTCTTCCCCGTCGACCCGCGTCTGGGCGTCGACTATGCCGACGGAGCGCGCCTGTTCCTCGAAAACATCGCCGTGAAATATTTCTTCCCGATGCATTTCTGGGGAGCCTACAAGGCAGCATGCGAATTTGAGGACTACACCACCGACAACACCGACAGTTTCTGCATGCACGTGCCGGGCGAGTCAGTGGAACTCGACGGCAAAATGGCCGTAAGAAAGTAACATCATACCATAGAAACATAACGCAGCGAGAGCCGGAGCATCACGTTCCGGCTCTTTTTTTGTGCCCCTGCGGCTTATCGTATGGGATTTCACGAAATTATTATTATCTTTGTGTACCCTTGAAAAACTGTTCCTGTCTGATAACCTGATTAAAATTGTCAACAAACCAACATTAATAACAACAATAACAACGAAGTAGTGAAGAAACTGTATCTGGCAGCGGCGTTAATGGCGGCATGCTGCAGCGTCACGGCAATGGCCGACGACGTAATCGAACTTAACGAAGGGTGGAAATTCAAGCAGGCGAGGTTAAACAATTATTACCCGGCTACGGTACCCGGCTGCGTTCATACCGACCTGATTAACAACGGCCTGATTGAGGACCCCTACTATCGCCTCAACGAAAAGGGAGCGCAATGGATTGACAAAGAGGACTGGGAATACGTGACCAACGTGTGGGTCGACGCCACGACTCTTGCCCGCGACAAAGTGGTGCTCGAATGCGACGGCCTCGACACCTATTGCGACGTCA
The DNA here is from genome assembly GCA_014801075.1 of Barnesiella sp. Taxonomy (GTDB): domain Bacteria; phylum Bacteroidota; class Bacteroidia; order Bacteroidales; family Muribaculaceae; genus JAGBWK01. The sequence goes on from JAAVEW010000018.1 coordinate 34,319, forward strand.
TAGTCAACGGCGTCAAAGTGCTATCGGCCGACAACATGTTCCGCGAGTGGGAGGCCGACATCAAGGACTGCCTTCACCCCGGCAGCAACGAAATCAAAGTATATTTCCGGTCACCCATCAAGGTTGACCTTCCAAAATGGGACGCCACCCCGGTGCCCTACATGGCTATGAACGACCAGTCGGAGAACGGCGGACTCTTTGACCGCAAGGTCAGCGTCTACGCCCGCAAGGCCGGCTATCACTACGGCTGGGACTGGGGCCCTCGACTCGTCACTTCGGGTATATGGCGACCGATGCGCATTCACGCATGGGACGATGCCGTAATCGACGACGTGTTCGTCAACCAGAAAAAAGTAACCGCCAAGAAAGCCGAGATAGCGCAGCAGGTGAGCATCGACGCCGCCCGCGAAATCAAGGGCGTCGACGTCATAGCCAAGGATGCCGCCACCGGCAAAGTGCTGTCAAAGAAGGTCGTCGACCTCGCCGAGGGCGACAATACCGTGACGCTCGACTACACCATCGCCAACCCGCGCCTGTGGTGGAGCAACGGTCTCGGCTCGCCTGAGATGTACACCTTCGAGACGCTCCTCCTCAACGGCACCGACACGCTGGCCGTTAACACCACCCGCACCGGATTGCGCGACCTAAAGATAGTGACCGAACCCGATGCCGACGGCGTGAGCCTCTACGTGCAGCTCAACGGCGTGCCCGTGTTCTCCAAGGGCGCCAACTACATACCGCAGGATATGTTCCTGCCGCGGCTGACCGAGGATGACTACCGCCGCACAGTGGCCGATGCCAAGGATGCCAACATGAACATGCTCCGAGTGTGGGGAGGCGGTATCTACGAGGACGACTTCTTCTACGACCTCTGCGACGAGAACGGCATACTGGTGTGGCAGGACTTCATGTTTGCCTGCAGCATGTATCCCACCGACGAGGCTATGCTCGCCAACATCCGCGAGGAGGCCAAGGACAATATCGTGCGCCTGCGCAACCACCCCTCGATAGCGCTCTGGTGCGGTAGCAACGAGTGCTTCTCGGGATGGAAGATGTGGGGATGGAAGGACAATGTCAGCGCCCGCGACCCGGAAGCTGCACGAGTGATGGACGAACAGTTCCACGCCCTCTACTTCGACCTTCTCCCCGAAATGGTGGAGCAATACCACCCCGGCGCCGTGTACCGCCCGTCGTCACCCTACGGCAACTCGCGCGACTACAGCGCCGACAATGAAGGCGACACCCACTACTGGGGTGTGTGGCACAGCATGCACCCGACGTGGATGTTTGACAACGTGCGCAGCCGTTTCTTCAGCGAATACGGCTTCCAGTCGTTCCCCGAATATGAGTCGGTGAAACTCTACACCGACCCCGATAAGGACCTCTCCATCACCTCCGACGTCATGATGGCCCATCAGCGCGGTGGCGAGGCCGCCAACCAGCGCATCATGGACTATCTCAAGGATGAGTACCGCGTGCCCAAGGACTTCCCCTCGTTCCTCTACGCCAACCAGGTGCTCCAGGGCGACGCCATCAAGAAAGCCATCGAGAGCCACCGCCGCCAGATGCCCTACTGCATGGGCACTCTCTACTGGCAGCACAACGACTGCTGGCCCGTGGCCTCATGGGCAGCCCGCGACTACTACGGCCGCTGGAAAGCGCAGCAATATTTCGCCCGCAAAGCGTTCAAGCCCACCATCGTGTCGGGCCGCGTCAACGACGGCGTGCTCTCCATCTATACCGTCACCGACAACACCAGGAAGGCGAAAGGCGCTCTCGAGATACGCCTGCTCGACTTCAACGGCAAGACTCTGAAATCATTCAGCCCCCGCATCGAAATCAAGCCCAACACCTCGTCACTCGTGTGGTCAGCCCCCACCGCCGAACTTCTCGACGGCATTGACGGCGCCGACTGCTTCGTCAACGTGCGCCTGACTGAAAACGGCAAGGTTGTCGACACCAACAACTTCTACTTCACCGACTTCAAGTCGCTCAACCTCCCGCAGACCAAGGTAACGACCCGCGTATCGGAGACCGATGGCGGCTACAACGTGACCGTGTCGGCCGACAAGTTTGCCCGCGCCGTGTTCCTCTCAATCGACGGTATCGACAACTTCTTCTCCGACAACTATTTCGACGTCATCCCCGGCGAAGATGTTACCGTAAAGGTGACTACCTCGCTGCCGCGCGACGAGTTTGAGCGCCAGCTCCGCAGCATATCGCTCTCCGAGGCGTGCTACTACCCCTCGGGTGAACGCGCCGCCGAAGCTCACTGCGACAACTATCCCCGCAGCTACGACCAATGGCCCGACGGCCTGCTCTCGGGCAACGGCCGCACCGGCTTCATCCTGCTCGGCAACCCGCTCGACGAGACGGTGATAATGTGTGACCGCAACTACAACTTCCCCTCCGAGGGTGCGGAACGCAACTTCGCCAAGGTCCACCCCGACACCATAGCCCGAGTGAAGCAGCTCTGCGCCGAGGGTCGATTCGCCGAGGCCAACCGTCTCGCTGTCGCCACCTCCGGCTGGACCGACGGCGGCAAGGGTGGCCGTCATCCCGGTTTCCTGATGAAGATTGACTACGACAATCCCGGCAGCAATGTTTCCGACTATCAGCGCAGCATTGATTACTCCACCGGCGAAATCACCGTCAGCTGGGCCGACGAAGCGGGCCGCTGGCAACGCAAAGCGTTCACCTCGATGGATGGCGACTACTCCGTATTCTCCCTCGAAGCGCCCGCCAACGCCGACATCAACGCTACCGTGTCGCTCATGCTCACCGACGACATGCACTTCCCCGAAGGCACCAAGTGGACGACAGCTCCAACCGCCGACGGCCTCGCCATCACCGTCACCTACCCCGACGGAGTCAACACCTACAACGGCTACGTGAAAGCTATCGTCGGCGGTAAGGCCGTAGCCCCGCAGGGCAACGAACTGAAAATCGCCGACGCCGCCAACGCCACCATCATAGTCACCACCCGCTCTCTCGACAATGCCGACACCGACTACGCCTCGGCTTTTGCCAAACATTGCGCCGTCTACACCCCGATATTCGACCGCGCGTCCATATCATTTGCCACCAGTGGCAATGACGCCGACCTCTCCAACGAAGCGCTCATAGCGCTCCAAAAACAGCAGCAGGAGCCCAACGCAGCGTTGCTCAACCGACTCTTTGACGCGGGCCGCTACGCGTTCCTGTCGTCATCGTCGAGCGAGACAGCGCCCGACCTGCTCGGTATATGGACCGGCGACTGCAACGTGGGCTGGGGCGGATTCTACCACCTCGACGCCAACCTCAACCTGCAGATAGGCGGTGGCAACATAGGCGACATGCCCGAAGCGATGGAGGGTTACTTCAACCTCCACGACTCGTGGCTTCCCGACTTCCGCCGCAACGCCAAGGACCTGCTCGGAGCCGACGGCCTCGTAGCCTGCGGCAACACCCCCGGTCCCGGTGCCGGACTCATGGCATCAATCAACGATGACTACCCCTACCACTGGTCGACCGGCGAAGAGCCCTGGCTGCTCTACCCCTACTGGGAACACTACCTGGTGACCCGCGACGAGGATTTCCTGCGCAACCGTCTCTTCCCCCTGCTCAAGGAGATGGCCGTGTTCTACACTCAGTTCCTCACCCACAAGAATGCTGACGGCAAATGGATATTCACCGGCTCGGTGTCCCACGAGAACAAGCCCGCCAATCTCCCCGTATCGCTCCTCAACAACTCATCAATCGACATTGCCGGAGCGCATTTCATATTCGACACTCTCTTCAAGGCGGGCGAGATACTCGGTGAGGACGTGTCGCAGTGGCAGGAATTTGCAGCCGACCTGCCCGACTACATCATCAACCGCGACGGCGCGCTCGCCGAATGGGCATGGCCCGGCCTTGACGACTACTACCCCCACCGCCACACGAGCCACCTCGTAGGCGTGTGGCCCTACCGCGAAATCACTCCCGACGGCAGCCCCATAGCGCGTGCCGCCCACCATGCCCTCGACCTGCGCAAGGCCAACAGCTTCGGCAACAATGCAGGCCACGGTGTGCTGATGGGCGCACTTGAATACGCTTGTCTCGGCGACGCCAAGGCGTGCGGCGAACTGGTGCGCCAGCTTGCCGCCACCGACTACTATTACGACGGCCTTGCCTCGGCCCACTTCCAGGACCGCGGCGTATTCTGCACCGATGTGGTCAATACCTTCCCCGCCATACTGATGGAGATGCTCGTAGGCTCAACCGACGACACCATCACCCTGCTTCCCGCTCTGCCCGAATCGCTCGGCACCGGTTCGCTCCGCGGCATACTGACCCGCACCGGTGTCAAAGTCGAGTCAATGTCATGGAGCCCCAACGGTATCGACTGCCGCCTCTACTCGCCGCGCGACTGCAGCATCGAGATAAAGGCACCGCGCGAAAATCGCCGCCTCAACCTCGGCGCCGGCTCTTACACCAATCTCCACTTCGACCTCTGAACATATATTCTGAATCCCCGGCGTCAACAAATACCGGGGAAGCAAATCTGAAATACCCGACCACTCAACAAGCGGGGACACCGAAACGTTATATATCCGGTGTCCCCGCTCGCTATTACGGCGCGGCCGACAACAAAGCTGACATAAATAAAAAAAATTTTTTTGTGCAGTTTATTTTTTTTTATTAACTTTGGTTCTAAGAAGAAGCGATAAACGCGACTTCATTTTCAACAATTTAGACAAAACTTAAACAATACATCAACCAACAACCTGACCATATAACGATATATCTAAGGTAAATACAATATAAATATGAATAACGATTTTAGAAATTACGCAGTAAAACATTTGGGAATGAACGGCCTGGCACTCGACCAGTACGTGTCGGCCACAAGCCGCAACGCGCAGTCGGTAGCCGCCAGCTATATCTCTCCCACCATCATAGAGGAGCGTCAGCTCAACGTGGCCCAGATGGACGTGTTCTCACGCCTGATGATGGACCGCATCATCTTCCTCGGCACTGATGTCAATGATTACACCGCCAACGTAATCCAGGCACAGCTCCTTTACCTCGACTCGGCCGACCCCGGCAAGGATGTATCAATCTACATCAACTCACCCGGCGGCTCGGTGTACGCAGGTCTCGGCATCTACGACACCATGCAGTACATCAAGAGCGACGTATCGACTATATGCACCGGCATGGCAGCCTCTATGGCGGCAGTGCTCCTCGTGGCCGGCGAGAAGGGCAAACGCTTCGCTCTCAAGCACTCACGCGTGATGATTCACCAGCCCATGGGCGGCGCTCAGGGCCAGGCTTCAGATATCGAAATCACCGCGCGCGAAATCCAGAAACTCAAAAAGGAACTCTATACCATCATCTCCGACCACTCGGGCCAGCCCTTCGACAAGGTGGAACGCGACTCTGACCGCGACTACTGGATGACTGCCTACGAGGCCAAAGAGTACGGCATGATTGATGATGTACTTGTAAGAACGAAATAACAACACTGTAATGGCTAAAAAGCAAAACAACGATATATGCGTGTTCTGCGGACGCACCGGCAATGAGGCAGGCGTACTGCTCCCCTCGGGCGTCTATCAGGACGTGTATATCTGCGACCAGTGCGTCAACATGCTTCACTCCCACATCGAGGATTTCCGCAAGCTCGCGGGCCTCGATGACAAGCAGGCCGACGGCAAGAAAGACGCCAAGCCCGCTTCGCTCCCCAAGCCCAAGGAAATCAAGGAATTTCTCGACAAGTATGTCATCGGGCAGGAGGAGGCCAAGAAGTATCTTTCGGTGGCTGTCTACAACCACTACAAGCGACTGGCCCAGCCTACCGACGACGAGGTTGACATCGAAAAGAGCAACATCATCATCGTAGGTCCTACCGGTACGGGCAAGACGCTGCTTGCCAAGACGATAGCCAAGATGCTCGACGTGCCCTTCACCATCGTCGACGCTACAGTGCTGACTCAGGCCGGATACGTGGGCGAGGATATCGAGAGCCTGCTGACACGTCTGCTCCAGGAAGCCGACTACGACGTGGAGAAAGCCGAGCGCGGCATCGTGTTCATCGACGAAATCGACAAGATAGCGCGCAAGGGCGACAACCCGTCAATCACCCGCGACGTTTCGGGCGAGGGTGTGCAGCAGGGATTGCTCAAACTGCTCGAAGGCTCCGTAGTCAACGTGCCCCCGCAAGGTGGCCGCAAGCACCCCGAGCAGCGCATGATTCCGGTCGACACGAAGAACATACTCTTCATATGCGGCGGCGCTTTCGACGGCATAGAGCAGAAGATAGCCCACCGTCTCAACACCCACGCCGTGGGGTTCTCGACCGATAAGGCCAAGGAGCGCGTCAACCGCGAGAACTATCTCGAATACGTTGCGCCCCAGGACCTCAAATCATTCGGTCTTATCCCCGAAATCATAGGCCGACTCCCTATCCTGACCCACCTCAACCCCCTCGACCGCGACGCCCTGCGCCGTGTGCTGACCGAACCCAAGAATGCCATCACCCGCCAGTATGAGAAACTTTTCGGCATGGACGGCGTGAAACTGACATTCACCGACGAAGCTCTCGACTACATGGTCGACAAGGCCATCGAGTACAAACTCGGTGCCCGCGGACTCCGCTCCATCGTGGAGACCGTCATGATTGAGCCCATGTACGAGATGCCCTCGACCAAAAAGAAATCACTCGAAGTGACGAAAGAGTTTGTCGAACAGCGACTCGCATCGACCAACCTCGACGCCATTTCAAAAACATTAGACTGACCAACCGCTCCTCTCTGTCTCTTCCGTCAATATCGTATAACTCTTTAAACATAAAGATTTTTCATAGGATATATACACAACCGGCAATAAAGTAACCAACCGCGTCGCCGCCCGACGCAACCAACGCACCCCGGCGGCCGACGCAATCAAATATCACGACAACAAACATGGTGAGCAAACAACAATTGAGCGAAGCTCTCAAACGCCACTTCGGCTTTGACCACTTCAAGGGGAATCAAGAGGACATCATCCTGTCACTCATGAAGGGTGATGATGTCTTTGTGCTGATGCCTACGGGTGGAGGCAAATCACTGTGCTATCAGTTGCCGTCGTTGCTGATGCCGGGCACGGCCATCGTCATATCTCCGCTGATAGCGCTGATGAAAAATCAGGTCGACGCCATGCGCAACTACAGCGAGGAGGAGGGAATAGCCCATTTCCTCAACTCGTCACTCAACCGCACGGCCATCGAGAAGGTGAAAGCCGACGTGAAATCAAATGTCACCAAACTCCTTTACGTGGCGCCCGAATCGCTCACCAAGGAGGAGAACATCGAGTTTCTCAAGTCGGTCGACATCTCATTCTACGCCGTCGACGAGGCCCACTGTATATCGGAATGGGGTCATGACTTCCGCCCGGAATACCGGCGCATACGCCCCATTATCAACGAAATCCAACGTCGTCCCGTGATAGCGCTGACCGCTACCGCCACCCCCAAGGTGCAGCACGACATACAGAAGAATCTCGGCATGACCGACGCCACGGTTTACAAGTCGTCGTTCAACCGCCATAACCTCTACTACGAGGTGCGTTCAAAGACCAACAATATTGACAAGGAGATAATACGTTATCTCAAGAATAACCCCGGACAGTCGGGCATCATATACTGCCTGAGCCGCAAAAAGGTCGAAGAGCTTGCCGAAATGCTGGTGCTCAACGACATAAAGGCTCTACCCTATCATGCCGGAATGGACTCCGCCACCCGCTCGGCCAATCAGGACGCGTTCCTGCTTGAGAAAATCGACGTGATTGTGGCCACGATAGCTTTCGGCATGGGCATCGACAAGCCCGACGTGCGATTTGTGATTCACTACGACATGCCCAAGAGCCTCGAAGGATACTATCAGGAGACAGGGCGTGCCGGACGCGACGGTGGCGACGGCCGCTGCATCACCTTCTACTCGGCAAAGGACCTGCAGAAAATGGAAAAATTCATGCAGGGCAAACCGGTGTCGGAGCAGGAAATAGGCAAGCAGCTTCTCGTCGAAACCGCGGCTTACGCCGAGTCGTCGATGTGCCGCCGCAAAATGCTGCTGCACTACTTCGGAGAGGAATACACAAGTGACAACTGCGGAAATTGTGACAATTGTTTAAATCCTAAAAAACAAGTGGAAGCTAAAGAAGAATTGTGTGCCGTGATTGAGACCGTCACCGCACTTAAAGAAAAATTTAAAGCTGAATATATTATAGATGTGCTCCTGGGCAAGGAGACATCCGACATCAAGTCATACCGTCACGACGAGCTCGAAGTGTTCGGTTGCGAACAGGGTGGCGACCCGCGTATGCTCGCCGCCGTCATCCGCCAGGCCGTAATCGCCGGCTATCTCGACCGCGAGATTGAAAACTTCGGCGTACTCAAAGTGACTGCCAAAGGTAAGAAATACCTGCATAAGCCCACATCGTTCAAAGTCGTGGAGGACAACGAGTTCGGCAGCGACGAAGAGGAGGGCCCCACCGTCAAGGGCGGAGGCGCCTGCGCCGTCGATCCCGAGCTTTACTCCATCCTCAAGGACCTGCGTAAGAAGATTGCCAAGCAGTATGACCTGCCCCCCTACGTAATCTTCCAGGACCCCTCGCTCGAAGCTATGGCCACTACCTACCCCATCACGATGGAGGAACTTCAGAACATCACCCGCGTAGGCGCCGGCAAAGCAAAACGCTACGGCGAAGCCTTCATCAAGGTAATCAAAGCCCACGTGGAGGAGAACGAGATTGAGCGCCCCGAGGACCTGCGAGTGCGCAGCGTCGCCAATAAGAGCAAGCTCAAAATCTCTATCATCCAGGCTATTGACCGCAAGATTGCGCTCGACGAACTGGCCGGCTCAAAGGGCCTCGAATTTAACGAACTCCTCGACGAAGTGGAGGCAATCGTCTACTCCGGCACCAAAATCAATATTTCCTACTTCCTCAACGAAGTGATGGACGAGGACCGTCAGGAGGATATCTACGAATACTTCCGCGAGAGCGAGAGCGATGACCTCGAAGAGGCCTTCAAGGAGCTTGGCAACGAGTACACCGAGGAGGAAATACGCCTCGTGAGAATCAAGTTCATCTCCGAGCAGGGCAACTGATTCCGATCACCGCAACTTATAAATTAACTTCAAACGCAACCGACAGGGCATCGGGCGTTACTGCCTGTCGACCCGCTTCAAATAAGAGCACTGCTATGGCTACATTATTAAAATACAATGACGTCGAGATACTTCGCAAGGAACTTGTTGTGCTCAAGAAAGTCAGTTTCGAAATTGAGGAAGGACAGTTTGTGTTTCTCATAGGCAAGGTCGGCTCCGGCAAGAGCTCCCTGCTCAAGACCGTCTACTCCGAAATAGGCATCGAGAACGGCGAAGCTGAAGTGATGGGCTACGACCTGCGTAAAATACGCCGCAAGGATATCCCCTATCTGCGCCGTCAGATAGGCATCGTGTTTCAGGATTTCCAGCTGCTCACCGACCGCACCGTCTACGACAACCTTCTCTTCGTGCTCCGCGCCACCGGCTGGAAGGACCACGACGCCATAGAGAAGCGCATCGAGGAGGTGCTCAAAGAGGTGGGCATGCTCAACAAGTCCTACAAGATGCCTCACGAACTCTCGGGAGGCGAACAGCAACGTATCGTCATAGCGCGGGCACTGCTCAACAGCCCGCGCCTGATACTTGCCGACGAGCCTACCGGCAACCTCGACCCCGACACGGCGCGCCAGATTGTCAACTCGCTGCAGGCCATCGCGGCCTCCGGCACCGCCGTGGTGATGGCTACCCACAACCACGGTTTTCTCGATGAATTTCCGGGCAAGGTGTACCACTGCATCGACAAGCAGATTATCGAGCAGAAGTGACGCCGCCGCCCCGCAATGTTTCAACTACAACTACCAAGTAAGTAACTGTTCAAAATTATTTTAATATTATGGCGGAAGGATTTTCCTGACGATTTTTCACGAGGAAGAAGGAGTGTAGCGAGCTACATGACTGATGACGAGGGGAAAAGCGGCGGAA